>NZ_JBSFJE010000010.1:0-378852 GCF_053597895.1 Streptomyces sp. NPDC001220 | reverse complement strand
GCTACCTCACCCCACACCAGGCCAGGACCCGCTACAGACAACGACTCCACCTCGCCGCATAAAACGGAAGTGTCGGACCTCAAGGGGTCACTCCAACCTTCGCCGTGCACGCCGGCCACGTGCTCGCCGAGCGGTTCCCCGACGGCCAGCTCTTCGTGAACCTGAACGGGCACACCACGAGCCGTAGCCCGGTGCAGGCGACCGAGGCCCTCGCCTCTCTCTTCGCGGCCGCCGGCGTACCGACGCAGCAGATACCCGTCGGCGACGACGTGGGGGCGATCACCGAGGCGCGGGCCGCCATGTGGCGCAGCCGGCTCGCGGGCAAGAAGGCGCTGCTCATCCTCGACAACGCTCCCAGCTACCGGCAGTTGGAGCCGCTGCTGCCCGGTGGGAGCGGCTGTCTCGTGCTGGTGACCAGTCGCAAGCGGCTGGCCGCGCACGAGGAGGTGGTGCTGCCTGTGGAGGCGCTGCCACCGGATCACGCGGTCGATCTGTTCGTACGGCTCAGTGGGCGGCCGGCGGACGCGCTCGACCGCGACGCACTTGAGGAGCTGGCTCGGCTGTGCGGGTATCTGCCCCTCGGGGTCTCGCTGCTCGCGGCACGGTTGCGGCATCACCCCTCCTGGAGTGCCGAGGACCTGCGCGAGCGGCTGGTGGCGGCCCGGCACCGGCTGGGCGAACTGCGCGCCGGTGATCGCGCGATCGCTGCGACGTTCGAGCTCTCCTACCGGGACCTCCCTCCGGAACAGCAGCACTTCTTCCGGTGGCTCGGCTTCTACCCCGGTACGGATCTCGACGTGTACGTCGGCGCCGTGCTCGGCGCGGTCTCGGTGGCGTCGCCCGCGAGCAGTTCGACGCGCTCTACGACGCCCATCTGATCGACGAACACCCCGGCAACCGTTACCGGCTGCACGACCTCCTGCGCGACTACGCCCGCGGTCTCGCTGACGAAGGAGACAGCATGGACCACGTACAGGCCGTTCAACGCGTTTGCACCTACTACCTGGCCGCTCTGACCGTCGCGAACGAGCACCTCGTCCGGGGCGGTGCGGGCGTGCCGCTTCCGCCGGACGGCGCGGCGCAGGTGGAGACCCCGGTCATGGAATCGCGCACGGACGCCCTGAGCTGGCTGGAGGTCGAGCGGCCCAACGTGCTGGCCTGCATCCACCGGGCGAACGGACTCTCCCTACACGACCTCGTGATCCGGCTGGCCGCCGCCATGGCGCCCTTTCTGCGACAGGCCGGGCCTTGGGACCAGGATGTCGCCCTCCACCGAACCGCCGCCGAGGCCGCGCGACAGACCGGCGATCAGCGGGCACTGGCCGGCGCGCTGGCCGAACTCGGCGTCGTACGGCGCTTCATGGCCGCCTACCCCGAGGCGAGCGAGGCTCTGAGCGAAGCGGTGGCGCAGTACGACGCCGTCGGCGACCGGCGTGGCAAGGCCGACGCCCTCAACCAGGCGGGCATCGTCTGGTACCTGACCGCGGACAACACCGCCTCCGCCCTCGCCCAGACCGAGGCTCTCGCCCTCTACCGGGAGGTCGGCTACCAGCACGGACAGGCCAACGCGCTCGCCGACCTCGACATGGTGCGCCGCCAGACCAGCGACTTCGACTCGGCCGTCGAGGCCCAGTCCGAAGCGCTGTCGCTCTACCGCGAGCTCGGCGACCGCTACGGGGAGGCCAACTCCCTACGGGACCTGGGGGTCGTGCACTGCCTCATGGGCGAGTACCAACTGGCCGCTCAGCGGCACCGGGAAGCCTTCGCCATCTACCAGGAGCTCGACGACCGGGTCCACCAGGCGTACGCGCTCAACGAGTTGGGGGTCGTGCGCCAGCTCACCGGTGATCTCGACGGCGCCCGGGACGCCCACACCCAGGCACTGGAGCACTACACCGAACTTGGTGAGCGCTTCGGCCGCGCGAACAGCACCCGCCATCTCGGCGTGCTGGACCGCCTGTCCGGAGACACAGCGACGGCGATCCGCATGCTGGAGGAAGCGCTTGAGGCGTACCGCGACCTCGGCAGCCGCGGCGGCGAGGCCACCTCGCTCGGTGAGCTCGGTGCTGCCCGTGGAGCCGCCGGCGACCGGGACAATGCCGTCGAGGCGTTCCGCCGGAGCCTTGAGATCCTGTGCGAGCTCGGCGATCGCAGCGGTGAGGCGGAAGTGTTCAACCACTGGGGTGCCCTGCTGCGCACGTCCGGTGATCTGGCCGACGCGCGCCGGCGCTTCGAGCAGGCCATGGGACTGGCCCGGGACATCCACTGCCCGCTGGAGGAGGCCCGGGCCTTGGAGGGGATCGGCCGCTGCGACTGGACGACCGACGGCCCCGAACGCGCAGAGGGAGTGCTGCGCCAGGCGGTCACCGTGTACCGACGGCTCGGCCTGAGCTCGCCGGCCGACGCCGTAGATCGGCTCCTTGTCTCGCAGGCGGGATAGAGGAGGTACGTGGCAAGATTCCCTGTGTTGCCGTGCGTGACAGGGCTGCTACGTTACGAGCTGATTGTTGCTTCAACCACCGCCGTCGCACCGTGCCGGTCCCTGGCACGTCCATCACGAGGAGCGTTGAATGCCGTCACGCACGTCGGTTCCCGCGCCGCACGCCACGTCTTCCGCCGGTCAGGGGACTCCTCGGGGTAACGTGGTACTGGACCGCGTCGCCGCCCGTGTCCAGCAGCGGCGGGTGGCCGAGCAGGCCACCTCGAACCGCGTCGGCGACGGTAGCCACGCGGCCTCGCTGATCTGGCCCTGGCCCCTGTGAGCGCGCTCGCTCGATGACGAAGCTCGAAGTCACCGCGCCCTTCCGGACATTCATCCTTAAGGTCGCCAACCGCTGCAACATCGACTGCGACTACTGCTTCGTCTTCAACTCCAAGGACCAGGCGGCGCACCACCTGCCCGCCCGGATGAGTCTGGACGTGGCGGGAGCCGCGGCCCGACGGATCGGTGAACACGCAACGGAGCACGGCCTGTCGGCCGTGCACGTCGTGCTGCACGGCGGGGAACCGATGCTCGCCGGGATCCGACACATGGCCGACCTGCTGGGCGCCGTTCGCGACGGGATTCCCGCCGGCACGGATGTGCGCTTCGAGCTTCAGACCAACGGGAGCACCGCCCACCCCAGCACCACGCAGCATCTGCCCAGCGAACGCGGCACCTGGCAGACCTGGCCCACCGAGGCGGCCTGGGACGTGGACATCCCGGCCTGGGCGACACGCACGACGGTCACGGTCACGCTGGCCGGACTGCGTATCGAGGGCGGCAGCATCTGGGCCGAACTCCGAACCCAGCTGGCCGGCACCGCCGGTAAGGCAACGGTGATCGAGGACAACCAGAGCGCCATCCACCGCGTACTCACCACCCTCGCCCACGCCTACCCCCTCACCTCCGCCCTGCGCGGCACCGTCCAACGCCTCACGGTGCAGACGAACCAGAGCACGAAGTCCGGCAACGGCGATCTGTACGTCGCCGAGGGCACGGCGATCGTCGCGACCGTCGACTTCGCCGAGAACCCAGAGTGAGGACGGGGCCCCGAGGATGATGCCCGACTACCGCTACATCGCCGCGAACGCCCTGACCGGCGAAATCCTGGACTGGAACCTGCCGCTGACCGGAGTCGAGTGCGGCCCCGAACTCAACGGCCCCGGCAGCCTGAACGCGACCCTCGAACCCGGACCCGCCCACGCCGCAGCCGAGCTCCTCGCCCCCGGCAACACCCTCCTCTACGTCGAACGCAACGGGAAGCTGGCCTGGGGCGGCATCGTCTGGCGAGCCGAGCCGCAGGGCCCGACGTACCCGATCGAGGCGGCCGGCTTCGGCTCCTATCCCCACCGTCGCTACGACCTCCACGGCAACCTCGACGGCCGCGGCCCCTACATCGACGCCGACCCCTGCCAGATCATCCGCGACGTCTGGGAGTACGCACAGGCACAGCCGGACGGCAACCTCGACGTCGTCGTGGACGACACGAAGTCCGAGACGACCACCGGCACCTCGAAGTCCCCCTACAGCCTGCCGAAGACCGACGCCCGCAACCTCGGCGAGGTCATCGACGCGATGGCCGACCTGGACGATGGCCCGGAATGGACCGAGACCGTCACCTGGACCGGGCGCCCCGCCGAGCACCGCATCCGCCTCGGCGCGCCCCGCCTCGGCCGCCGCCGCGAGGACATCACCTTCACCTCGGGCATCAACATCGCCAACACCCCGCAGGCCGTCCGGGACGCCGACTCCTATGCACAGACCGTCGTCGTCCTCGGCTCCGGCTCGGGCAGCAAACGCCTCCACGTCGTCGACACGGTCCGCAACGGCCGCCTGCGCCTGGAACACCTGCTGGAGACCAGCGAGAAGGACGCCACCAAGCTCGAGCAGCGCGCCCACAAGGAGCGGCTGGCCCGCCAAGCCCTCACCGACCTGACGGAACTCGACGTCCGCGACCATCCCGCCGCCCCGTTCGGCTCCTGGGCGATCGGCGACGACGTCCTCGTACGCCTCCACGAACAGCACCTCGAGTACGAGGGCTGGCACCGCATCACCGGCTGGACCCTGCGCCCACGCGACGGCGAGGAAGCCGAGCGGATCACGCTCACGCTGGAGCGCACCGCTAAGCCCGAAGACGCCGACGACGCCGAAGCGGAGGAGTAGCAACGCCGTGCCGGACACCATCAGCAAACTCGCCAAGCAACTTGCCGGGCTGGCCCGCCGGGTCCCCGCGCTGGAGCGCACTCGACGCGTCGACCCGCCAGCGTGGCGGGACCTCCCGCTCACCGGTGACACCACCGTCTTGGAAGCCGAGACCGCCCCGCAGATGCGCCTGACCGAGCAGAACACCCTGGAACTCAGCGGCCAGATCAGCGTCCCCGGCCAGAAGATCCGCGACCAAGCGGCCTTGGCCCTGCTCCCGGACGACTACCGCCCCGCGGCCCTGCGCCGCGTGGCCATCGCCTCCGACACCGAACGCCGAGTCCCGCATCTGGAGATCCACCCCGATGGCCGGATCCTGCTCCGCCTGTCCTACGGCGCCTCGGCCAAGGCCGGCCTGCTCAGCCTCGACGGCGTCACCTGCCGCCTCGACGCCCCGGAGAACGCGTGACGCACTCAGCGACCGGAGCCTCGTGAGCGGTCACGGAGCAACGCGAGTACCGATTCGAGCGCCTCGACTCGGTCGCTGTTGCTGGGAATCCCTCCACGACAGTCCTCCAAGCTGTGAACCACCCCCAACGGGACCCGGTCCACCCCCATGTCCTGCACAACCTTCCCGACCGCCCGGAACCCCCAGTACTGGCTGAAGGCAAGCGGCTCACTGACCACGGCGTTGACCAACGCACCCAGGCCAGCCGCGTCGGGCATCGCGTAAAGGCGTGCATATGTGGCCAAGCGCAGCCCGGCATCCTGGGAGGTGAGCAGGGCATCCGCATCGAAACCGCGGACAAGCTGCGTTGCCCGCACCATCCGGGTGAAGATCTGATCCATGCGGTGTGTCCTCGGCGCCCCGCTGCTCAACTCGCGCCGGACAGACGTGTATTCGGCGGCCAGCGCTTCGACCACCTCCCAGGCCGCAGTGTCGTCCGCGGTCCGGGCATCGGGGCCGCCGCCGACGAGAGCAGCGTCCGCTGTACGCTCGGCCGCCTCAAGACGACGCTCGAAGTCCCTGAACTCGAACCGGGCGCCGCCTGGCAATTCAATGCTGCGAAACAGGTCACCAAGCCACGGCACCACCGCCACCGCGAGCAGCACCACCGTGACGCTGTCAATCTTCAGACTGGGAACGATGACATGGACGACAGCAGCCCCGATCCCGGCGCACGTCATCACCATCGCGACGACACGCCGCCGCGGCCAACGAACTCCGCTGTCGTGCTCTCCTGAATCTCCCCCGCTCATGTCGGTCAGCATTCCAGAGGTCACACGCGTTTCAACAGCCATGTGGGGCCCCGTCAAGGGTCGACTCCCCGCTGAACTGATGTACAAGCACGAGCAGTTGAATCGGACCTGCAGCGGACTCCTACCAGCGCTTGGCTTGGTGACTCTGGGCAATAGACTTCGCCCCGACAGCGTGACCCTCCACCTGCACCGTGTCCTCAGGGACCGCTCCGAGGGACCGGCCCGGATAACCCGGGCATGGCCAACCGCCCTTGCGGGCACCGGGTGAAGGCGAGGCGAGGGTGGCCACTCCGCTGACCGCGGACAAGTTCATGTCCGTCCTCAAGAACGCGGGTCTCGGCGTCGTCGAACACGGCGGCTGGCGCACCCACAACCGCAACCAGCACGGCAACTGGGGCCCGGTGAACGGGGTGATGATCCACCACACCGGCGCGTACTCCTCCGAGGACGACATGGTGGAGCTGTGCCGTACCGGCTACAACGACCTCCCCGGCCCCCTTTGCCACGGCGTCATCGACCGCTCCGGCACCATCCACCTCGTCGGCTACGGCCGCACCAACCACGCCGGCATGGGCGACACCGACGTCCTGCTCGCCGTCATCGCCGAGAAGGTGAACCTCCCGTCCGACAACGAGGCCGACACTGACGGCAACCGCCACTTCTACGGTTTCGAGTGCATCAACACCGGCACCGGACAGGCATGGCCCTCCGCCCAGCTCGACGCGATGGCCCGCGCGGCGGCCGCGGTGTGCAAGGCGCACGGCTGGAACGAGCACAGCGTCATCGGCCATAAGGAGTGGCAGCCCGGCAAGATCGACCCGCACGGGATCGACATGGCCAAGTCCCGCGCCCGCGTCGCCAAGCACCTCGCGGGTAGCGGGAATTCGTCATCGTCATCCTCGTCGTCCACGAAGTCGAAGGACAGCGCGGACAAGGAGTCGGATGCCACCAAAAAGGTGCAGTCCGCCTCGAAGCCGAAGAACGACGAGCAGTCCGACTCCGCGTACGTGCCCTTTCAGGGAGCCGATTACTTCGGCGCCGGCCGCGACTCTCCACTGATCGCCGCGATGGGCAAACGCCTGGTCGCCGAGGGCTGCAACGCCTACCCCTCCGAGCCGGGCAGCACCTGGAACGCCGCGCACCGGCGCTCGTACGCCGCCTGGCAGCTCAAGCGCGGCTTCAGCGGTACGGACACAGACGGTATCCCCGGCAGGACCAGCTGGGACAAGCTCCACGTCCCGAACCCGCAGAGCGCCGAGGACGAGACGGAGAAGAAGACGATCACGCTTCCGCAGAGCCTCGCGGACACGGCCGAGCGCACGGTGATGACGTACGCCGAGTCCCTCCTCGGCCTGCTCATCGCGTCCAGGACCACGGCCCTCGTCGACCTCTCAGCGCTCGGTGCGGCGGCGGTGTCCACCATGCCGGCCGCGCTGTCCGCGCTGAAGAGCACCGCAGGAACCCTCCTCGGCCAGCACGGCACAGCCTCATGGCTCCCGTTCAAGCGCGACCCCGCTTCCTGAGCCGACCCGGCCCTCCGACGCGTCCATCCACCGCCCGATCAGCAAGGAGTCTCCGCATGCCGGAGGGAGAAATCGCTTTGGCGCTGGCCGAGTTGCGCCGCGCTCTGGAGGTGGGACTGTCCCGCATCGACGGCCAACTCGCCCTGCTCGTGCAGCGCTCGGACCAGACGGACGAGGAGATCGCCGACCTCCAGGAGCGGGTCAACTCCCTTGAGAGATCCCGCTGGCCCCTGCCGACCGTCGCCGTACTCGCGGCCGTGGCGTCGGCCGTCATCGTGCTGGTGCAGAGCCTCGGGGAATGACCGTGATCTATGTGATGTCCGACCGTGGAGCCGCCCGATGCCGCGACTCAAGGTGACGGACGGAACGAGCCGCCCCGAAAAGCCGGAACTTCCGGCTTGCCCAGGGCGGCTCGGTCAGCAGTCTGCTGTTTCGCGTGGCCGCGCTTCGTTGACACGAAGGGGAGCCCTTCAGTCGCGCAGTCTCTTGCGCGCCCACAAGAACCCGATTATCCCGCCGACAACGACCAGGTACACCGTCAGCGGACCGTCGTTCAGGATGAGTCCGGGCATGGCGATGACGGCCACGATCAGGAGCCATCCGCATCCGGCCATGCCGATGTCCGCTGAATCAGGACGGCGTCGCTCGTTGTCCACCCGTTCCCCATTCATGGCTTGCGTTTGGTCGGCAGATCATTCGAAGAGTTGGCGTGCGCAGTATCTATGTCTCCAAACGTACGCCGCTCGATCAGGTTCGACACAGCGGCTGCGAGCCGCCACCGGGGCATCACCTGAGGGCAGACAGTGGCTGGAGGCGACCTCTACGCGCAGTGGATGGTGGCCGTCTGAGAGAAGACGTTGTGGTCACCCCAGTAACCGTTGCTGTTGCGCAGCGTCGCATTGCCTATGTTGCTGCGGTACCTCCAACCGCTCGTGGTGAGCCGTGAGCACTCGAAACGCAGGATGACGGGGAAGTTCGTGCCCTGCTCGTTCGTGTAGCCCCTGACGTCCTTGGTCTTCCAGATCCCGAGCCCCTGGTACTGACGCAGTGAAGCAGCGAAGTTTCCCTTTCCCTTCTGGTCGCAGAGCATCGCAGCGTCAGCCTGGATCATCAGGTCGCCCCCGTGCCGGTACGGCTGCTTGCTCTGGGTGAGCTGGCAGTGCGGCTTGGCCCGGGCGGCGAGGAGGGGAGAGCTCGAGGC
Source organism: Streptomyces sp. NPDC001220 (assembly GCF_053597895.1). Lineage (NCBI taxonomy): Bacteria > Bacillati > Actinomycetota > Actinomycetes > Kitasatosporales > Streptomycetaceae > Streptomyces > Streptomyces sp. NPDC001220. The sequence goes on along the minus strand of NZ_JBSFJE010000010.1, from coordinate 370,244 downwards.
TTTGATTTCCTGCTCGTCGACGGCCGTGGCCCAACGCACGAGGGTCTCTGTGTTGTAGGTGTTCGGCGCGGCAGTGGCCGGGGCCTCCCACATCGTCAGCTCGCCCGCCTTGGACAGGGTGGTCACCCTGGTGCCCTCTTTGCCCACAGCGGTCAGCAGTTGACTCCCGTTGTGCAGCGTCGTCGTGTTCGTCTTGTCGCCTTCAGCTGAGAGGACCGACGACGGTACGTCCCCGTGGACGGTCAGACGGGTGACGTTGAGCGGGTGTTCGTAGTTCCCGTCCCCGAGACTGAACGTGAGCGTCTGACCGATCTCTTCGTACTCCTCCACGCCGGGCGCCTGGAAGACTTCCAGCCCGGTCGTACTGGTCAGCAGGTCAGTGAGCTTCTGCACGCTGGCGCCTTGGGCAGGGGCGACTTCGCCCACGGGCGCCATGGACTGAGGATCCGTGCCACCTTCCTCGGCGTACTGGGACGAGCTCACGATCTGCGGATCCTCAGTCGTGCCCGTCGCCTTTGAACCGTCGGCGGCGAGTGCGCCAGCAGCAGTACTGGCCATGACTGCGGCTGCGAGCACGGCTATGACGCCGCCCCGTGTGGCACGGCGGACAGCATTCCTTCTCAAGTTGTTTCCCCCTACGTAGACTCTGGCCGCCCGTCATCCGGCGCTGGTCAGGCGCCGACGGCATCAGCCAATCGGGGGTCAACTTATGCAATCAGTCCGCCACAGTCCACCGATTCGAACACATCGGCGTGTTGGGCCTCACAACGGCTCCTCGATCCCACCCCCGCCCCCAACGGGCCCCTCTCGACCGCCGGCCCCGGCCAGCGGTCGGGCACAACAACCACGACGTCTATGCTTGAGGCATCAAGTCATTTCCATAGTGGCCGGTGGCCGGGAGGACATCGTGACGACGAGCAAGTTTCCCTATCTGCTCGGGCACGGGGAGATCTCGTTCCTCTATGGCGTGGAGCGCCAGACCTCGCAGCTGTGGCGCACGCGCGAGGTACTGCCCGAGCCGGACTTCGTCGTCTCCGGAAACCCGTGCTGGTTCCTGCCGACCGTTCTGAGCATGGCCGAGGGCGGGGTGCGCGAGGTTGATCCGCAGCGGCTGAAGCAGTTCAAGGCGGAGCGGCGCGGATGGTTCGTCGTCGATGACGTGGACGACCTCCCACCGATCGTCGGGCTGAAGGAGATCCCCTGGATCTTCGGCAAGAAGTACGGCGACATCTACCAGTGGCGCACGCGGAACAGCCTGGCCGTTGAGGACGCCGTCGTCTCGGGCTCACCGCTGTGGCTGCTGGACACGATCCTGGCGGACGCCGAAGCCCGCGGCCGCACCGTCCTCCCGGATGCCGTCGAGCGGGTCCGCGCCGGCGAACGCGAAGGGCTCAAGCCGCGTGGCCGGCAGAAGAGCGCGACGCCCAAGCCACCACTCCCGGAGCTTCCCCCGACCCGCTCCTACAAGCCGGGCCAGGCCGGCATCGAAGAGGTCACCGCCTTCATCGAGGAGATCTGGAAGGCGGGGCTGACGGTGTCGGTGCGCGCCAAGCGGTAGACCCTGTCTGGTGCGGCGCCCTTTGGGGGACATGTGCGGCGCGTCCCCCACAAGGCAGCGCTACTTGCGGCGTACGGGCAGCGTGTGCGCGAACGCGCGTAGGACTGCCGCGCGTTCCTCGGGTGGCGTACCGCGTATGGCCAGGGCGAGGGCGGCCAGGAACGTCGTCGCGAGTACGACGACCGCCGCGAGCAGGAACCCGGGCGTTCCAGCGGCGAGTTGTATGAGGAGAGCAGGGACCGTCGTCATGGGAACCTCCGATGGCAGGCCAGAGCTGTCAGGACAACTTCCGGAGAGCCGGGAAGCCAACGGAGACGTGAGGCCGGTCGTACGAAGCGACCGGCAGGGCGCGGCAGGGTCGGTACTGCCGACTCCGCGCAGGAGTGCGTCCGCGGTTGGCCCCGGCTAGATCTCGGGGTCGTAGCAGTGAATGCGCAGGCGGGACATGGTGGACATGTCCATCACCTCCTGCGGCCGCATCCCCCTGACGGGTCCATACGGCACCGAATCGTGCCGCTCGCTCCCACCATGCCCCAGCTGGCCCGTGGTGCGCCATCGCTAACCAGCCATTGCCCCAGGGCCGTTACGTGCCACGCGGTGGCCGCCGATCGGGGCGTCCCCACACAGTGTGGCGACGGTCCCGCTCTGGCCGCCTCCGCGATCACCCTCTACAGTCTGACCTCAGCATCCGTGGAGACAGTAACTCCAACACGCGGAGGTGAGTTGTGTATCGCCAAGAGGAGCTCCCCTTGGAGGTGACGGAAGGCGAGAGGGCGGTCCGGCGGCCACACCCGTCGATCGACGAGCGCTTCGACGCCTTTCACTCCTCGCACCCTTGGCTGTTCGAGGCGCTCGAAGGGCTCATGGCCGAGTGAGTCGATGGCGGCGGCGGGCGCATCAGCATCAAGGCGCTGTTCGAGCTGCTTCGCTGGTCGTTGCGAGATTCGGCCGGTGGCGCACCCCTCCCGTTGAACAACGTGTTCACGTCCCGCTACGCACGCTTGTTGTGCCGCGAGCACCCGGAATGGGCGGACGCGCTCGAGCTCCGTCGTCTGCGCGCAACCCCCGTCAACAGCGATGAGGAACCATTGACGGTGAAAGTTTCAGTGGAATAAAGTTTTATCAATGCCATTTGATCTCCGCATACGTGGAGACAGATGTCAGACCGATTGGGGAATTCGTTGACAGGAGGGGATGTGGCCGACGTTCCGGTCACCTGGCTCGCGATCCGCGAGGACCAGGGGGCGTTCGAGGACCAGCAGTTGCGCGCGCTGCGCGCGGCGTTCCCGGATCTGGCCGAGGCCGCTCCGGCGCAGCTGGGGATCTTCTTCCACTACTGCAAGGCGTCCGGGCTCGACCCGTTCGGCCGGCAGATCTACATGATCAAACGCAAGTCGCGTGGCGAGATCCGCTGGACCATCCAGACCGGTATCGACGGGTACCGGCTGATCGCGCGCCGGGCGGCCGACCGGGCCGGACAGTCCATCGCGTACGAGGACTTCGTCTGGTACGACGCCGACGGTGGCGAGCACACCGTGTGGCTGCGTGACGAGCCCCCGGCGGCCTGCCGGGCGGTGCTGTGGCGAGGAGACTCCCGTTTTCCTGCGGTCGCGCACTGGCGTGAGTACGCGCCGAAGGTGTGGGACTACGAGGCCCAGGAGTACAAACTCGGCGGCCTGTGGCCGCAGATGCCCGCCAGCCAGCTGAGCAAGGTGGCCGAGGCGCTCGCGCTGCGGCCGCGCCTGCCCCGCCGACCTGTCCGGGCTGCACGTGGACGAGGAGATGCACGTGGCGGACGCCGCTGAGTCCCGAGAACGCGTCGAGGTCGCGGCCGCACACCTGCGCAGCACCGCCGAGCAGCCCGCTGGCGACGCACGACGGCCGACGACCAGCGACCCGGAACCGGAACCGGAGGGACCGCAGCAGAAAGTCGTGGAAGCCGAAGTCGTCGACCCTCCCGGCGAATCCGCTCCTCAACAGGCCGCCGAGGCGGGTGAGGCTGGTGAGGCGGAGGGCGCGGAGCAGTTGACGCCGCTGGAGCTGGCCCGTCAGGAGATCGCACGGACCGCCGACTAGGCCACATCGTCACTCGTACCATCTACACACCGAACGATACCGACTTCGTCGACATCACAATCAGCGTCGGCAAAGCACGGATCACCGCCACACGGCACCACCCCTTCTGGTCACCCAGTGCCCACCGCTGGATCGACGCCGGTGACCTCGAGCCTGGCCAGACCCTGCGCACCAACAACGGCGAGACCGTCACGGTGGTCCGCGTCCATCGCTACCATCAGCTCCACCCGGCCTACAATCTCACCGTTGACAGCCTCCACACGTACTACGTGCTGGCGGGTACCACGGCTGTGTTGGTGCACAACAGCGGTATTTGTCTTTTCCCCAACACCATGCCGGGAACTCTCGGTCAGGAACTGGCGCTCGCGGAGAATCTGGGCGTGAAGCCTGCCACCGTCGGGTCTGCGGCTTTTGACGCCGCAATCAGCTTGGGGACGATCAAATGGGCAGTCCGGGAAGACGGGAGTCTCGTAATCATCCCGAAGTTCGTCCAGGGCAAGGAGATCTCACATTCGGTTCTGACCGGAGGGGCTCCTGTTCGCGCGGCTGGTGAGGCTGACATCGCAGGCTCAGCGAAGGACGGCTACTTTGGATTGGACATCAACAACCACAGTGGACACTTCCTGCCGTCGAGCGAGAGTCTCAAGATCGGCAAAGAAGCGTTCACAGCAGCGGGAGTTCACTTCTGATGAACGGTTTCGATGACCTGACGGCGCTCGACCTGCAGTCGCTCGCCGAAGTCCTGACATCGCACGCTCCCGCTCAGTCCGATCTGGCGGCCGGCCAGTGGCTCGGTGTTGTCGAGTTGCTGACCATGCGCCTCACGCAGGGCTTCGACGACCTGTCGACGGAGTACTGGAACATGTGCTCGTCGGCATTTGGATATACGCTCGACAGCGCTATCGCCTCGGGCGCAATCGATTACCGTGAGAGTTTGATTCGCCGCATGAATCTCTCACTGGCCCTGCTCCAGAAGACTCCGCCGAACACCAGAGTTGATCTCCTCAACCCGGATCTGCTCATCGAACTCCTGCTCCCGGAACTCCCGATGTCAGCCGAAGAAGCCAGCATCATGTCGGCCGATTGGCGTAGTCGCGACATCTCTCAGATTCGAGCTCTACGCATGGCCAAGAATCTGGTCTCGCCGGGCCTTGCGATCGCCAGGCTAGCCTTTGGGGAAGAACTTGACCCCCGCTTGCAAGAGTGGGAGAGAATTCTGCCGTCGCTTCCATGAGCGAGTAGTAAGCCACCCCATCGGATGACGCCGCCGGTGGGGTTGGGGCGCGTATCGAGTCGTTTTCATTCGGCGGTCCGGGTAAGGTCGGAATCGATCATGGATACCCACCGGAAAGACCTGCACCCGGACGTGACCGCTTCGGGTGGCCTTGGACCGGCCATGAAAGAGGCGGCGACGCTGCACGGATGCGACAGATCGATGAGGTCGAACCCCGCCAGGCAGCCCCTGGCGGGGTTTCCTGCACGCAAATCCGTGAATCGGTGAGCGGTTCAGGACCCGGATGTGCCGATGTCCACACGTGCGGCGACCGGCAGGTGATCACTCCCGGTCTTCGGCAGCGTCCACGAGCTCACCGGCTCGATGCCCTGGACCATGATCTGGTCGATCCGTGCCATCGGGAACGAGGCCGGCCAGCCGAAGCCGCTAACCGCCGCGCCCTGTGTGGAGCGCATCTGGGAGGTGACGCCGTTGGGGGGAACGGTCGTTCATCGTGCCGTTCAGATCACCGAGCAGCACCTTCCGATTCAGCGGCTCGCGGGAGATGGCCTCGCCCAGCGCACCGCGCTCGCCTCTCTGCGGCCGTAGGCCGATCAACGCTCGGGCTTCATGAGGTGTCCCAAGGCTACGAACCCAAGGCCGACCGCGAGTAGCGACGGGGAGTTGACATTCCAGCTCAGCACCATGAGCAGGGCGCCGGTACCCCACAGTCGGGGCTGTCGCACCAGCCGGGAGAGGCGTCGGCCAGGCATGCGTCCGAGTAGCAGCGCGTGCACCCCGAGCACACACCAGCTGATGGCCAGCACGAGCAGTAGCACCAGACCTATGAGCATCCCGCCCCAAACTATGCGATGACTCGCCCACAGTCTGTCAGGCGGCGGGCCGACGGGTTTGAGCAGCCGGCCCATGTGGCTGATCGCCTCCCGCTGGGGGTTGTGCACGACATGTGTGTACACGTCCATCGTGATGCTGATCTGGCCGTGTCCGAGGATCTTCATGATGACCCGTGGGGCACACCGCGGCGCGGTCCAAGTCCTCCGGGCCCCATTCCGGGGCACCGTGGTGCCCCGGTTCGCCAGAGTGCTCAGTCCATCGCGGATCAGCCTCAGCCAGATACACCGTCACGTCTGCCTCCACGGTCGTTCTTGGGCGCCCCATTCTGCCCGGCCACGAAGACACCTTGGGATGCTGATGCGCCCTTGCGGCACTGGAAAAGCATGGTGATGTCAGTGGGATCGAATAACTTCCAGCCATGGCTGACGCGTACACCACCCTGTGGACCAACGACCTCTGCAAGGCGCTCGTCGCCGACGGCTTCGAGGGTGAACGATTGAGCGTGCTCTTCGGCGGGCCGCATCACTCCCTGCCCAGCTTCGCGCGAGCGGGGGTCAAGCCGGGGGATGCCATCTATCCGATACGCGTGTTCCGCAAGCAGTTGTGGGTGCTCGGAGGCATGGAGGTCGGACGCCTGGTGGACTACGACACTGTCGGTGAGCACCTGGCCATGGAGGACTACGTCCGGCTGATCCGATGGCGGTTGCTGAAGACCAGCTGCGTCAGTGAGGTCCTCCTCGGCCCGCCCGGCACTCCGCTCAACTTCGGCCTGCCGGTTCCCGGGAATCTGCTGGCCCGGCTCACCTACAGGTCGCGGCGCAGCGAACGGCAGATCAAGCACGTCGTGGACGGAGAGCTGCGCAGAGCGGCGAGTGTGCACGGGATATACCGTCTGGCGCCGCAGTCCGCCCACGAACTGCGCGCGCTCGTCAGCCAGGGTTTCGCCCGCCTGTGACCGTTCACCGGGATCGGGCCGTCCCGCCCAGCAAACGGCATTGGCTGGTAGAACCATGGAGAGAAGCTTTCATAACCGCACGAAAAACGGCCCGCGAGGGCGGTTTGCCGTCGGGGGCTGAGTAGTGCCCCACGCGCTCGGCCGAGAATTGACAGTTTGTTACTCGCTACCACTGGATTCTCTGGTACGTCTGGCCGAAGCGGTCGAAACCTGACAGGGCGCACATGCCCCACGCCTCCGAATTCCGGACCGAGACGTATTTGCGTTAGAACGCACTTCAAGTCCTAGGTTCGGAAGCATGCGATGCATCAAACTCGGAACCACCGGACTGGAAGTCTCCGCCATCGCCCTCGGCTGCATGAGCTTCGGCGAGCCGGACCGGGGCGGCGAGCCCTGGTCGCTGGGTGCGGACGCCAGCCGGGACATCATCAAGCAGGCCCTTGAGAGCGGCGTCAACTTCCTCGACACGGCCAATGGGTACAGCGCCGGAAGCAGCGAGGAGATCGTCGGCCAGGCGGTCAAGGACTTCACGCGGCGCGAGGAGGTTGTTCTCTCCACCAAGGTCTGGATGCGGATGCGCCCCGGCCCGAACGGCGCCGGGCTGTCCCGCAAGGCGATCTTCGCCGAGCTCGACGCGTCCCTGAAGCGACTGGGGACCGACTACATCGACCTGTACCAGATCCACCGCTGGGACTACGACACCCCTATCGAGGAGACCCTCGAGGCCCTGCACTACGCGGTCAAGTCCGGGAAGGTCCGCTACATCGGAGCCTCTTCCATGTACGCCTGGCAGTTCGCCAAGGCCCTGTACCTGGCTGACCTGAACGGCTGGACCCGGTTCGTGTCGATGCAGGACCACTACAACCTCATTCACCGAGAAGCAGAGCGGGAGATGCTCCCGCTCTGTGCCGACCAGGGCGTCGGCGTGATCCCGTGGAGCCCGCTGGCGCGGGGCAGGCTGACGCGGGCCCGGGACACCGCCACGGCGCGTGCCGAGACCGACGAGGGCGGCAAGATTCTCTACCGCGACGGAGACCAGGCGGTGGCCGAGCGTGTCCACGAGATCGCGGGCAAGCGGGGTCTGTCCGCGGCCCAGGTCGCCCTGGCCTGGGTCATGCGCAACCCGGCGGTGACCTCGCCCATCGTCGGGGTCACCAAGCCGGCCCAGCTGGCCGACGCGGTCGCCGCGGTGGACGTCGAACTCGACGAAGAAGAGGCCGCCTACTTGGAGGAGCCCTACCAGCCGCACGAGGCCGCCTACCTGGAGGAGTCCTTCTACAAGTCGCGGCCTGTGGCGGGCTCCCGGTAGTTCGCCTTCGACGAGTCCTTGGCCTCGGCTTCACAGCCCTGTGGTCGGCCCGGCGGTGCTTGCGGGCGGTCGCGCGCAACTGTACGACCCGCGCGCTGCCCTCCTGGTACAGCCGCGGCTTCAACTTCACCCTGGCCTGCACGGAAAGCGGAGGGGTGTTTACCCATGCCAGGCACCCTGCAGTCGACGTTTCCGCAGGTCACGGACCCGCCCAGAGAAAACTCCTAAAGCGGGTGTCGCAGGTTCGAATCCTGCCGGGGACACCATGCCTGACCAGGCACGGAGTGTCAGCGCGGCCCCTCGGAGTTGATCTCCGAGGGGCCCTTTGGCCCTGCATGGGAAGGCCGGACGGCGTCGGCTGGTCAACCTGATACGCCCGAAGGCTCCGCAGATGGCCGAGCGACTGGCCGAGGACATCTTCACCGCACTCGACGAACAAACCGTCGTTGCCCCCGGCACGGACGCGGCCGCCCTGATCGTCCCCAGCCTCGCCGGCTCGGTTCAAGCAGTCTTCGACCAGCGGAGACTCCTCGCCGCGAGGATCGAGAAGCAGTGCGCCTGGCGCTCACCAGGGTGTCGGAATCCGTGGGAGACGTACTCCGTATCGCGGTCAGCCGGGGCGAACGCATCCCCGGGAGCGAATGGTGAACCTCAGAGCTCTCCGCCGCGGGTTCGCCGCGTACGAGACCGGTGCCGGAGCCGGTCTCGTACGCGGTGGCCGGCCCCGGGCGACCAACACCCAGGACGCCGACCATGAGGTCGCGGACTGGCTGGGCGAATGGACGCCCAGCGCGTCCTGGCGGGTCGGACGGCGTCTACACGCCGGCCGCGTAGACGGCGCCGGTCACGGTCATCATGACCGTCGCCGAGATGGCGATCCATGCCACCGCGCCCGTGCTGGCCTTCGTCGTCGGGTCCTCGACCCACCGGTAGTAGTCCCGGGTGATCGTGCCGCGCACGGGGGCCAGCATGAGCGGGAACATGACCATGACCGCCGCGTAGAGATAGAGGGTCTGGGACAGCGCGTTGTGCTGAGCCAGGCCACGCACGCCCAGACCGAGGACGCCGATGACCGGCATCCAGAACTGCTTCTTCTTGTATTTCGGAATCTGGATGATCCACTGCATCGCGGCGAGGTTGACGATCGTCGCCCCCACCGCGATGAGGATCCAGACGCTGGTGGACAGCGACAGGAACATGGGCAGTCCTAGAAGAGTGAGTCCCAGCCGTCGGAAATGGCGTCCCCGACGTCCGACACGGCGTCACCGGCCGCGTGCCACGACGTGGTTGCGTACGTGACCGCCGGGCCCACCATCTCATGGCCGATCCGGCTGGCGGCCAGCACACCGCTCTTCAAGCCCTCCGAACCCCACTCGATGGCGTGGGACAGGCCCGGGACCTTGATCTTGCCGAGGGCGAAGCCGCCGGTGAGGGCGCCGACCGCCAGGCCCGCGACGGAGCTGTAGAAGGCGTCGGAATCGATGCCGTCGGTGAATGCGGTGATGACGGCCGAGCCGATGCCGGTGACCCACGAGATGGTGCCGGCCACACCGGAGATCGCCTCACCGGCGGGCGGCGGGATGAGCAGGCTGAACGCGGCGACGGTTCCGGAGACGGCACTGATGGCGTTCAGTGCCTGCGCGACGTTCTGCCAGTCCTTCTTGCTGCCCCAGCCGTCGGGGCTGTCGACCTTGTCGTTGCCGCTGCTGTCGGAGGGGTCGACGCCGTTCTGCTTGTTCTGCTTCGCCGTCTCCGCTGCCTTGCGCGCGGCCTCGGCGAGCTCCTGCCGACGCTTCGCAACCTCCGTCGCGCGGGCCTCGGTGGCGGCCTTGGCGGCGGCCACGGCGTCCTTGCCTGCCGCGGCGGCGGAGGCGCGTGCCGCGTTCGCCGCCGCCTGCGCCTGGCTTGCGGACGCCACGGCGGCAGCGGCGGACGCCACGGCCTGGTTCGCCGAGTAGTTCGCCTGCCGTGCCGCGGTGCGCGCGGACGCGGCGGCGGCCTTCGCCTTGTCCGCGGACGCCTGTGCGTCCTTTGCGGACTGTTCGGCGGCGTCCGCGTTGGCGTCGGCCTCCTTGGCGTAGTCGTTGGCCTTGGCGGCGGACGCGTTCGCCTTGTCCGCCCACTTCGCCGCCTCCGTCGACGCCTTGCGCGCGTCGGCCGCGGCCTTCGACGCCGTGTAGGCGTCCTTCTGCGCGTCCTGGGCGATCTTCGCGGCGCGTGCGATGGAGGCCCGGATGGCCGCGATGTGCGTGGCGGCGTCGTAGTCGAGCTGCGCCGTGCGGTGGCACACGGTGGTGACGAAGTCTCGGCGCATCCACGTCGGGCCCTCAAGGGCCACCTGGGCGGCCGCCTTGGTGTAAGGGCCGGCCGTGTTGAGGATGGTGAAAGCGGCGACCTCGTCGTCCTGCTTGACGTTGTCGGCGTACGTGGTGAAGAAACCGTGCAGGGCCTGGGGCGAGCCGTCGTTGAGCGCGGCCTGCGCCGACGCCGAGACCGCCTTGCCGGGGTTGCCGTTGAGGATCTTCAGGACGGCGACACGGTTGTCCTCCGCGGCGGCCGCCTTGATCCCGGAGGTCAGGAAGGTGCCCACGGCGCCCGCGTCGGTGGCATCCAGCGCCGCCTGGGCGGCGTTCGCGACGAGCTCGGTGGACACCTTCGCCACGGCCAGGACCGTTTCGCGGTCGTCCTGGTTCTGCGCGATCTGCCGGTCGGCGGCGACCCAGGCCAGGACATCCTCGTCGACTCCGGCCAGGGCGTGGTCGGCGGCGTCCCGGCTCCAGGTGCCGATCGTGGTGGAGATCAGGTTCATCGCGGCCTGGCGGCCTACGGAGACGGCCTGGGCGGTGTCCCCGGCGGCGTAGGCCTTCTCGGCCTTGGCGATGAGGTCCTTGCTCGCGCTGTCCAGGGCATCGGACTGGGTGGTGGCGTTGCGGGCCTTCTCCCGGTCCTCCGCCTCCGCTCGGGCCATCTCCCGGGCCTCGGCGAGGGACTGCTCGGTGTCCTCGGTCAGCTTCTGCGCCTCGGAATCGCGGGCGGCCTTCTCGACGGCCTGGGCGTCCTGGACGGCCTTCACCGCGGCCTCGGCGGCCGTGACCGACTCGCTCGCCCACTTGGTGGCCGTGGCGGCGAACTCGGCCGCCTTGACGGCGCCGTCCGCCGCGGCCTTGGCCGCTTTCGCCGCGTTCTCGGCGTGGGTGGCGGCGGAGTTGGCCGCGTCGCGGGCGGCGGCAGCGGCCTGCGCGGCGGTGCTGGCCAGGGATTGCGCGGTGTTCGCGGCACGGGTGGCGCGGGCCGCCTGGGCATCGGCCTCGGCGGCTGCGGCCTGGGCCGCGGCGGCCTCGGACTGGGCGGCGCCCGAGGCCGCCGCGGCGGTGGCGGCGGCCTGGGCCGCGGCGGCGGAGTCGCGGGCGGCGCCGGCGGCGGCGGAACCGGCCGCCGCCGCCTGGTTGGACGCGGTCGCCGCCGCATCGGCGGCTTTGGCGGCCGTACGGGCCTGGGCCGCCGCCTTGTTCGCCCCGTCGGCGGCCAGGCGGGCGGCCTTGGCCTTGGAAGCGTCCTGTGCCGCGTCGAGGGCGGCGGAGTAGGCGGCGGACGCGGCCCGTCCGGCGGTCGCCGCGGCCTGGGCGGCCGCGGTGGCGGCGTACGAGGCTCGGCGGGCGGCGGAGTGCGCGGCAGCGGACGCCTGGATGGCGGTGCGGGACGCGGCGGCGGCGCCCTGCGCGGCGGACGCGGCCTTGCGGGCCGCCTGGCCGGACTTGGCGACGTCGTCGCGGGCCGCGGCGGCCTCGGCGGCGGCCTTCTCGGCCGCTTCCTTCGCCTTGGCGGCGGCCTCCTTCGCCTTGGCGGAAGCGGCGACGGCCCGGTCGGAGGTGAGCTGGGCCCGCTTGCCCTCGCGTTCCACGATCGCCACCAGCTGCTCGATGGTGGCGGTCTCCCGGTCCCGGGCGCGCGCGATGTACTGACCGGTGTTCAGGAACCAGTGGATCGCGGAGGGGCTGCCGTCGTCCAGGGCGCGCTGGGCGTACTTCTTCACCTCCGGGGAGGCGGTGGCGAGGATGGTGAAGACCTCGGCCTGCTCGTCCTCGCGCCGGGCGGTGATCTGGGTGTTCAGCAGGAAGTCGGTCAGGGCGTCGTCGGTGCCGGTGTCGAGGGCCTTCTGCGCCTCGCGCTTCACGCCCGTGCCACCGCTGTTCAGGATGGTCAGGGTGGTGACCCTGAGGTCTTCCAGCTCGGCGGTCTTGAAGCCGCCGGACAGGAAGGCGGCGACGGCGTCGTCGCCGGCCGTGAGCGCGGCGGCGGCGTCGCGGGCGGTGCCCTTGCCGGTGGCGGGCAGCGCCTTGAGGAGGGCGAAGCGGTTGTCCTCGGCGGTGGCGCTCGCCAGACCCTCGGCCAGGAAGCGGTCGACGTCGGCGGCAGAGCCGGTCAGTGCCTGGGTTGCCGCGCTCTTGACGGACCGTCCGCCGATCTTCCACGCGGTGACGACCTTCGCGCGGGCGGTGTCCGGGAGTTGCGGGAGCCTCGGCAGGTCCGCGGACCCCGTGGCGGTGGCGGTGGCGGCGGTGGCGGCGGCCAGAGCTCGGGAGGGTGCCGCGAGAGAGACCGCGGTGGCCGCGGTGGCCGCGCCGGCGACGGTGAGAAGTCGGCGCCTGCTCCAGTACGTGGTGTCCAAGAATCCCCCATGGATATGCACCCGGTGGCGGTGGCGCCCTGGTCAGGGGCGGGCCGCCGGGTGTCGTCGGCTGAACCTGTGCGGGTCCGTGCCGCTGCGGAACGGGCTGGTCGGGCCCTCGCGAACACGGCGGTGCTGCCGCACGTATCAACAGATGATGTTGTTGCAGGGGTGAACTTATGGGATTCCTGTGTGAATTGACCAGTACTCAGCTGCGCGGAAGCGATGAGAAACGCCACACGACCCATATGTCCGCATTCATGTGAGATTCATCGGTCAAACCAGTAGCGCCCGACCCGCACGCCTGTTTCAATGCACCGTCCCATGTGGCCGTCTGACCCACGGTCACACGCCGGATGCCCTCCCGGCATTCCTCAGGCGTTTCACGGACTTCAACCCTCCCTTTCCGCAAGGGAATACAAGGGACTCTCACACAGGGGGACATGAGTGAATCTCGCACGGCGGATCATCGCCACCGGTGCGGTCGCCGCGGCCTGCGTCGGCGCGGTCGCCTTCGCGTCGACCTTCAGCACCTCCCACCACGCCTCCGCCGACCGTACGGCCACGGTCGTCGATGGCGCGCCCGGTTACCTGGCCGAGGACTTCAACTACCCGGGCGCCGACACCATCAAGGCGCAGAAGGGCATCACCCTCAAGCGCGGCGACGGCCACATCACGCTCGCCGACTGCGCCTCCGGCACCGGTCTGATGGAGGTCTACTCCCGCAAGAGCGAGAAGATCTGCTTCCGCGCCACCGGCCCCTCCGGCTACCTCAGCCTCGAAATCCCCTCCGTCTACGGAGTGAAGGGCGAGGCCGACCACGAGGCGGCCGTGAAGCTCACCACCGACGGGGCCACGCAGAGCATCGACGTCGGCAAGGGCGAGTGGAAAGCAGCCGGTGAGGCCGCCGACCCGGACGGGCGTGACTTCGTCCTGGTCGAGATCCGCATGAGCAAGTAGCCGACACACGGGGAAGACGACCACACCACCATGACCACAACCGGCAAGCGATCCACCGCGCTCGCAGCCCTCATGGCCGCCGCCGTCATCGGCGCACCGGCCCTCTCCGCGCATGCCGTGTCCGGCAAGCCCGAGACAGACACCAGCCACGCCTTCACCGCCCGCCTCGACATCGGCAACGGCACCAAGGCGTGCTCCGGGGTCCTGATCGCCCCCCAGTGGGTCGCCACCGCCGCGTCCTGCTTCGCCGACAACCCGGCCGCGTCCATCAAGATCCCCGCCGGGGCACCGAAGCTGAAGACCACGGCGACCATCGGACGCACAGACCTGACCACCACCACCGGCACCGTCCGCGAAGTGGTGCAGCTCGTCCCGCGCGACGACCGCGACCTGGTCCTGGCCCGGCTCTCCGCGCCCGTCGCCGACATCGGCCTCCCCGGCATCGCCACCGCCGCGCCCGCCAAGGACGCGGCCGTGTCGGTCACCGGCTACGGCCGCACCAAGGACGAGTGGGTGCCACTGAAGCTCCACGGCGAGACGTTCCAGGTCGACCAGGTCAACACCGCCGACTTCGCCGTTCACGGCGCCTCCGGCGCCGCGATCTGCGCCGGCGACTCGGGCGCGCCCGTGTTCACCTCCGCCGGCCTGCTCGGCATCGCCTCCCGCTCCGACCAGGGCGGCTGCTTCGGCACCGACGCGGCACAGACCTCCACCAACGCCGTCGTCACCCGCACCGATGACATCGCCGCCTGGGTCAAGTCCACCGTCGAGTCGGCCCCGTTCGCCGACTTCAACGGCGACGGCGTCGAGGACACCGCCGTGGGTGACCCCAAGGCCACCGTCGGCGGGAACGCCGAGGCCGGTGCCGTCCACGTCGTCTACGGCGGCGGCAAGGGCACCACCCAGATCGACCAGGGCACGGACTTCGTGCCCGGCGACGCGGAGGCGGGCGATCGCTTCGGCTACGCCCTGGCCACCGTCGACTACAACAAGGACGGCTACACCGACCTCGTCGTCTCCAGCCCGTACGAGGACGCCGGCTCCATCGCGGACGTGGGCATGGTCACCGTCGTCTACGGCTCCCCGGCCGGCCTGGGCAAGGGGCCCGCCTCCGACACCTACGCGCAGGGCGAGGGCAACGGCGACCTGAAGGAGGCCGGGAAGGAGAAGGGCGACCTGCTCGGTTACGCCCTCGCCGCCGGGATCACCCGCGACAACGAGCCGTACATCGTGATCGGCGACCCGGGCGAGGACGTCGGCTCCGTCGCCGACGCGGGCTCCGTGGTGTACGTGCACGGCGGCACCAACGTCTTCCTCTCCCGGGCCGGCGGCCTGCCCGGCCGCGGCAGCCTGCCCGGCTCCCCGGAGGCCGGGGACAAGGTGGGCACCTCGGTGGCGGCGGACATGACCAACATCGTCGTCGGTATGCCGGGCGAGGACATCAACGGCAAGCCCGGCGCGGGCGGCGTCGCCGTCCTGACCCACAACCTGGGCCCGAACCTCAGGCCGATCCTGCGCGCGAGCCTGGACCAGGACAGCGACAAGATCGCCGGCAGCGCGGAGAAGGACGACGCGTTCGGCCAGTCCGTCGCGATCATCCCGAAGGGCACGGACGACGACTCGATCATCGCTGTGGGTTCCCCGGGTGAGTCGGTCGTCGCGACCAACGGCACGACGAACGTGGCCAACGCGGGCGTCGTCTACACGATCGACTTCCCGGCCAAGAGCGATTGGTCACAGCTGAAGGTCATCCACCAGGACCAGCCGAACGTGGCCGACGGGATCGAGACCGGCGACCGCTTCGGCGAGACCGTCGCCGCCATCAACCTCGCCCCCGGCAAGGCCTCGCCGTCCTGGGCCGACGCGCAGCTCGCGGTCGGCGTTCCGGGCGAGTCCGAGGGCACCGCGGCCGGCGCGGGCTCCGTGCAGACCTTCTCCCTGCTGACCGCCTCCGGCGACCACAACGACGTCCTGTACGCCGGCTACAACAAGGTGCCGGGCACACCGGGCGCGAACCAGCACATGGGCCAGGCGATCGCCCTGTCGCCGACGCACGTCTACGTCGGTATGCCGAACGGCCCGCAGGCCGGCGGCGCGGTCTACGAGGTGCCGTGGAACAACGTCACTTCGTACACCACGAACGCCGACGCGGACGGGGCCGTCTCGGTGCTCCGGCCGGGCACGGGCGGCATCCCGTCCGGCGGCAAGGCCTTCGGATCGGCCGTCCGGTGACCTGCTGACCCGCACGACGACCGGTCGTACGATCTCCCCGTTCACGCCTGTGCCGCGTGAGCGGGGAGATCCCGCCGAGTTCGTCGCCGTGGTGACCACCGCCCGGGCGTCCCCGGGGGCTGACTCCCCCACATCTGCGCGCTCCGCGTCAACCCGTCCGTGCCGGCGCCTGCTTGATTCCGTCGACGACGGCACGGTTCTTGATTCCGTCGACGACGGCACGGTTCTTGATTCCGTCGACGACGGCACGGTTCATGACGGCGCTGGTGAACATCACGGTGCCGGGCTTGATGAGGGCCTCCGTACCGGTGTTCGCTGATCCGGCTTCCCTTCGGGTTCGTACCGGCGAACGCGGACCCACCGTCGGCCCCGGCGACTCACCGTCCCCGGGGGAGTCGACCGATACACCACGTGGACTCGGGTTCGGCTGGTTCACAACGAGATTGAAAAGTGAGCGGTCACTCCAGGCACCGCATCGGCCGTGTCCCTCCGGAGTCGCGAGAGGGCGCCTCCCCGGCCGGGGAGGCGCCCTGGACATCGCGCGGAACCGCTACTGGCCGCGGGTCCTTCTGACGCCGAGCAGCAGAGCCGCCGCCGAGATGAGCAGCAGCACGACGCGCGCGTCGACGGCGGCTGAGCCGAGCTTGGTCACCTCGGTGCGCAGCGCCGGCAGCTGGGTGACGCAGAAGATGCCGAGGGACAGCGCCCACGCGCCGAACAGCCGGGGCCGCTCGACGTGCCGCAGCCAGGACGGGGCCCAACCGGAGAGGACGCAGACCAGGCCCGTCGGCGTGAGGAGGCACCCCACCACGAATGCGGTGTAGTCCACAACCGTGTTCACGTTCACTCCCTGCTGATGCTGGGGTAGCCGAAGATGATCTTGAGCTTCACTCCCCGGTGCGGGTTCCTGTACAGCACCGACTGCATCCTGGCGCTCATGTACCAGTAGTAGGCGGCGAAGACCCCGCCGAGCGCGGCCGCCAGCGCCCCCACGCCCGTCGCCCAGGCATAGACGCCGATCATAGCGGCGACCAGGGTGACTCCCGCGGCGTGCTCGTTGAACCGGTTGACCACGTTCCAGCCCCGGGCGTTGGTCATGTCCATCTCGTAGCCCCAGTAGTGCCAGCCGTGCTTGTTGTAGTTGTGCTTGCTGAGGCCGGTGAGGTCGAGACAGGTGACCGGGTTGCCGGAGCAGTAGTCGTAGGCGTCGGAGTTGCCGCCGTAGACCGCGTCCCGGCTCAGGAAGCGGCCGGTCGTGGGGTCGTAGAGCCGCACTCCCATGAGCGTGTAGCCGCTGAGCGTGTTGCCCGAGCGCTGGTAGGCGCCCAGCCAGTCGTTCCCGGTGCCGTCAGTGGAGTCGGCGAGCACGTTGCCGTACTCGTCGTAGTGCCGCACGGTGACGGCCGCCGAGGTGTCCAGCGGCTGCTGCACGGTGATGTCGCCGTGCAGGTCGGACAGTTGGAGGACCACCCCGCCGGACGCCGTGGTGGTCGCCGCGAGGGACCCGGCGAGGTCGTGTACGTAACGGGCGACGGTACCGCCGGTCACGTTCCACACCGGGTTGTCCGACGTGTCGCCGTAATGGCTGGTCGTGATGGTGCCGGTGCTCCAGGTGCCGTCCGTGCCCTGGGTCTGCGCCGTCTGGACGGAAAGGCGTCCGGCCGCGTCCAGGTCCCAGACGTTGCGGCTGGTGCCGAGGGTCTCGGTACGGACCAGGTCGTTGGTGTAGTACGCCAGTGCCGTGCTGCCGTCGGCCGTGGTACGGCCGAAGGCGTCATAGGCGTATCCGCTGTTCACCAGGCGGTCGGCCGTGTCGTAGCCGTACGACGCGGTGGTCGTGGTGGCGTCGGAGGTGCTGCTGTCGCAGTCGTCGGACGTGGTCGCCAGCGCCGTGCGGTTGCCGCTCCCGTCGAAGGTGTACGCGCGGGTCGTGCACCCGGTCGTGGTGGTGTCCACGGCCTGGGTGAGACGGCCGGCGCTGCTGTAGGTGTAAGCGGACTGGACGGTGGTGCCGTCCGTCTGCGTATGGCCGGCCCGGCGGCCGTCGACCGTGTAGCCGGCGGTGTCGGAGGCGACCGTGGTGCCGTCGGACGTGGTGTAGGAGCGGTCCGTGACCTGCCCGGCCGGGTCCGTGTCCACGGTCAGCGCGTAGCTGCCGGGCAGCGTCTCGGCGGTCAGGCTGCCGTCGGCGTCGTAGGTACCGCTGAAGGTGCCCGCGACCGAGTCGGTCAGGGTCTTGAGGTCACCGGCGGTGTCGTAGGCGTAGGTCACCGTGGACGGGGCCGAGTCGGTGCGGCCGACCGGGCGGTCCAGGATGTCGTACGACGTGGTCGTGGTATTGCCCGCGCCGTCGTCGTAGACGATCTGGCGACCCAGGTCGTCGTACCGGTAGGCGATGGTCTGGCCGTTGGAGGACTGGCTGGCGAGCTGCCCGGTGTCCTGGTCGTAGGTCGTCGTGGCGGCCGGGGTGCCGGTGCCGGTACCTCCCGTGACGGCCTTCCTGGTGGTGCGGCCCGCCGCGTCCACCGTGGTGGTGGTCGTGCGGGTCACGCCGTTCGCGGTCTCGGCCTTGCCGGCCACCTGGCCCCAGCGGTCGTAGGTGTAGACCGTGGTGACCGCGTCGGACGGATTGCTGCCGCCGTTGCTGATCGTCGCCGCGGGAGCGGTCCGGCACAGCAGGCCGTCCCACTCCACGGAGGCGCAGGTGCCCGTGGCGCTCGCGCTGTAGTACGTGTAGTTCAGCGTGTCCGCGTCCGAGCCGGAGGAGCCCGCGGTACGGGTACTGGCCACTCGCCCGGCGCTGTCGTAGGTGGCGACGACATCGCTGGTCGTGCCGCCCGTGACGGACTTCTGCTGACCGGTCGACCAGTCGTAGGCGTAGGTCACCGTGCTGGTGTCGGCGTCGGTGGCGTAGCTCGCGATGGCCGCGCCCGTCACCTTGGAGGTGAGCAGACCGGAGACGGCCGCGCCGTCCGGCCGGTTCTCGTCGTAGGTGAGCGCGGTGTGGGTGCGGGCCTGGATCACCGAGCCGGCGGGCAGGGTGGAGTCGCTGGTGGAGCCAGTCAGTTCCTTGGTGAGGGTGACCTGGTGCAGCGGTCCGTACGTGTCGGTGACGTGCGTGCCGTCGGCCGAGTACGTGGAGACGGTGGCGAGCTGCTGGGCGCGTTCGGCCGTGGACAGACCGTCCAGGCCCAGTTCCGTCAGCTCGTCGGAGGAACCGCTCAGCGCCAGCGCGCGGTTGGCGGCGGTGAGCTGTGAGGTGGTGTTGCCGAACACGTCGTGCTCGGTGGTGCTGATGCCACCACCCGGCTTGGCGGTGTTGGTCTCCTCGCCCTCCGCGTCGATGTAGGTGATGGTGGCGCGGTCGTACGACGACGACGTCAGGTCGCTGCCGGTGCTGGAGGCGGGGACGCCCTCGGCCGTGAAGACGGCCGTGGCGTCGGTGGGTGCCTCGCCCTGAGCCCAGGTGGCGACGGTGTCGGAGTCCATCTGGTACGGCGCGGAACTGCCCGACAGCGGCACGTCGTAGACGACCGTGGTGATGGCCGTACCGGACGTCGTGTCCGCACTGCCCTGGGCCAGGGCCGGGCGGGACGCCTTGAGCAGCATGCCCGCTCCCGCGGTCAGCGCGGAGCCGGCCTTCCCGTAGGTGAACGTCCAGGGCAGCTCACCGGCGGGGGTGAGGGTGCCCAGACGGCCGTCCGAGTCATAGGCGTACTGCGTCTTCAGCGCGGGACTGATCCGGGGGTCCCAGGTCTGGGACAGCTGCCCGGAGGCGTTGTACGCGTAGGAGGCGACGGTCTCGGCGGTGGCGGCGGAGGCACCGGGGTCGGTGGCCCACAGCTTGATCGCCTTGACCTGGCCCTGGTAGTCGCCGGGCACGCTCGATGTGGCGGTGGTGGCGTCGGCGTAGACGAACTCCAGGACCCGGCAGCCCGCCGTGGCGGGGGTGGCCTGGCAGGTGGCCGCCTTGACCGCACCGGTCGGCGAGATGACGTACTTCGGCCGGGCCAGTGTGGCGCTGCCGGAGGTGACCGTCTCCGAGGCGACCGTGACCGTGCTGTCGTCGACCGCCGCGGCGGAAGAAGAGAGTGTCCAGGTCGTCGCCGTGTCCGCGGCCTTGGTGAACACCGTGGTGTCGGCGTCGGTGTCGGTGAGGGTGAACGTCGAGCCGGTCAGGCTGCCCGTCAGCGTCAGGTCGGCGGAGTCGTCCTGCGGCTTCCAGCCGCCGCCGGAGGTCGCGGTGAAGGCCACCGAGCCGCCGTCGCCGCTGAGCACCTCGACGGAGGTGGCGGAGGTCTTCCGGAGCTGCGTGTAGTCGCTCGATTCAGCCGATACCGACGAGGTCCAGCCCGGTCCGAAGATCTGGGCCTGGCCCTCGGTGTCGGTGTCGTCGGCGCGCGAGGAGAAGGTGCGCTCCACCTCGGCCGCGAATGCCGAGACGTCGGTGGCGGACACCGTGTAGTCACCCGTGAGCTGGTTGACCGTGCCCGGTCCGACCTCGGCGGTCGGCGCGGTACCGGCGTCCCTGTCCAGGGTGGTCTCGACGGTCTGCGAGTAGCCGGTGCTGATGCCGTCCGTGAACATGGCCCGCAGCTGGATCACACCGTCCTCGGAGAGGCTGCTCACGGTGTTCCAGACCAGCTTCGTGGCGGCACCCGAGTTCACCGCGACCGGCCAGACGGGGACGGCGTCGCCGGAGGCGGTGACGTCGCCGACCGGGACGGTATGCCAGGAGTCGGTCTCACCGCGCCGGTACTGCCAGGTCACGCCCGTGTAGGTGGTCAGGCCCTTGGCGGCGAGAGTGAGGCGGCGGGCGGTGGTGTCGCCGTCCCGCGGGGACAGGATCGCGGCGCCGTCCGTGCCGACGCCGAAGCTGTAGGCGGTAGTGGCCGAAGAAAGGTTTCCGCCGGAGTCGACCGTCCGGGCGTACAGCGTGTGCCAGCCGTTCGCCGGGGCGATGGAGACGGTCTGCGCGTCACCGCCGGAGCCGTCGGTGGTGTCCAGCTTCTTGCTCGGCGCCGAGGAGTCGTCCAGACCCCAGTAGTAGCCCGCACCGTCCGTGGAGTCCGTGTCGATCGTGCAGGACACCGCGGAGGCGGCCTTCGCCGTCCAGCCGTTCTCCGGATACGTGTCGCAGGAGACCGTCGGCGCGTCGGGCTTGCCTGTGTTCAGGACGAACGTGGTGTACCCGGTCCAGGAGCCGTAGTCCGTGCCGTCGTAGGCCCGGACCCGGTAGCGCAGGTGTTTGCCCGACGGGAACGCGTTCGCCGACGGGATCGTCAGCTGCGCGGTCGACCCGGAGGCCACCGAGCCGCTGGTGCCGGTGTACGAGTAGGTGGTGTCCGCGTACGCCGGGTCCGCCGTGATCTCGAACTGGCCCTTGGTGCTGGAACCGTCGGGGTCGGTCACCTTCGCCGACAGGGCGGGCGTCAGCGAGGTGGCGTACCGCTTGCCGTTGTAGGCGTTGACCTGCGACGGGGCGATCGCCGTGCTCGTGGGCACCGCGGGGTACGAGTTGTACGTCACCGACAGCTTCGGTGCGTAGCCGGAGGTGGTGTAGTTCGCGGAGCGGAAACGCCGCCAGGTGGTGGAGTCGGTCTCGTCGGCGCTGCGGATCTGCAGGCCGTAGTTGGTGGAGCCGTCGGCCCACGCCTGGACGATCGGCTGGAGGTTCCAGTTGGACCAGTTGGCCGGGCAGGACGAGGAGTAGCCCCAGTGCCCGGTGTTGGTCGCCACGCCGGTCGTCGTGGTCGAGGGCTGGGCGCCCCAGGTGATCGACGAGGAGGACCAGGTGGAGGTGATGCGGCGGGCCTGGGTAGCCGCTCCGGAGGTGGAGCAGGTCGCCGAGTAGTAGTTGTACAGCGACATCGTCGCCGACGTGACGTGCTTCCCGGCGAACTTCGAGACGTCGAACTTCAGGTACGAGCGGGCGGTGTCCGTACCGCTGTCGTACGTACCCGACTTCAGCTCCTGCGAGGAGATCTGCGAGTCCGGGTAGTCCGGGTTCTGCACCCAGGTGTCGGTGGTGACCGCGAGGGTGGTGGTCGGGTCGACCGTCACCGGGTAGGTCGCGGTGGCCAGGAAGGTCTTGTCCGGGGTCAGCACGAGGGTCTGCGAGCCGTCGCCAGCGGTCTCGATCTTCGTCGCGACCGCCTCCTGGTGCGCGGACTCGCCGGAAGCGTCGTCCTTGGAGGCGTCCCACATCATCGGGGCCGGTGCCTCGGCGACCAGCTTGCCGTCGGCGTCCTTCAACAGGAGGTGCCCGGAGTCGGCCTGGGACAGCTTCAGTCCGTCCAGGTTCAACGGGATCCGGTAGGAGACAGTGTCGTCATCGGGCTGCTGCGTGAGCCTGAGGTTCTCCGAGAAGCCCTGCGCCAGCGCGGTCACGGACAGAGTCTGGCCGCTGCCCAGGTTGTAGGAGGCGGTGCTGTCGTTCACCGACGGGGCGGGCAGCTTGTCCTCCCAGCCCAGCCCGAAGGAGTCCTTGCCCTTGGTCACCGAAGCCAAGTCGGTGTCACCGCCGTCGGAGACCGCGATGTCCGCGGCCGCCGCGGCGGGCGTGAGGTCGGCACCGGTGTCGGACAGCGAGGTGTCGATGTCCTTCCACTCGCCGTTCTCCTTCACGCGGACAGGACCGGCGTATGCCTCGGTCTGCAGTCCCCCGGTCGGCAGCGCGTACGTCGTGGAGTCCGCTGTCCGGTCGGACAGTACCTCGATCTTCCGGCCCTGCTGACGGGCCATCAGGGACGCCGATGCCTCGTCCTGCGCCTCGGCGGGGGCTGAAGCGCCGGCGGAAGCGGCTGCCGTTTCCGCCGGGGCGCTTTCGGCAGGGGTGGCGAACGCCAGTCCGCTGCCCTCCGCCACCAGAGCGCCCTCGACCGCCATGGCCAGCACTATGCCGAGGGCTATCTGCCGCAATCTACGCGATTGACGGGCACGTCCCGATCGCGGTCCTCGAGGGACCACAGGTCTGTGACGCACAGTCACTTTCCTTCCAAGTCAGTTCTGTGATCGGTCAACCGATCGAACTGATCTTGCACTTCAGGTAGAGAGGCGATCAGATTCCGCCATGGGTGACGCAAAGAGTCGATCAAGGATCGGCAAATACACCAGGTCACCGCTGCTGCCGTCGGATCACTTGCGCTGCGATTTGGCCGATTTACACGCCACAGGGAGGCTCTCCGGGAGAGGCTGGGAGCGCTACCGGAGCCCCAGAGCCGTGGTCAAGATTTCCAAAGAACTGAAAGAATATGGGGATACTTGTGATGTAAGCGTGCAGATCGCAATGACCGTGCGCGGGAGGGACAGCCATCCAGGCCGCCTGACGGCGACGCCCAGTGACAGCCGACGCACACGGTCACTCCGGCCCTGGCGGCGGAGCGCTTCGCACCGCCCGTCCCACCTCCGTGCGCAGCGCCACGAAAGCGGGAGAGCTGCGCGTGGTGATCTGGTCCCGCTCGTCCGGCAGGGCGACCGGCAGGTCCCGGACGACACGGGAGCCGGGGCCGGGAGACAGGACGACGACGCGGTCGCCCACGTACACGCTCTCGTCGATGTCGTGGGTGACGAACACGATGGTCGTCTCGTCGGCGCGATGGACCTCCAGCAGCAGGTCCTCCAGATCCTCGCGGGTGCCCGCGTCCAGTGAGCCGAACGGCTCGTCCATGAGCAGCAGCGACGGCCGGCAGACGAGGGCCCGGGCGATGGCGACGCGCTGCTGCATACCGCCGGACAGCTCCCGGGGGTGGCGCCGGGCGACCCCGTGCAGGCCGACGCGTTCGAGGATCGTCTCGGCCTCGGTCCGGCGGGCGGCGCGGGCAAGCCCCTGGCGGCGCAGCGGCAGGGCCACGTTGTCGCGGACGGTGAGCCAGGGCAGCAGCGAGCGGCCGTACTCCTGGAAGACCACCGCGAGCCGCTCGGGCACGCCGGTCACCGGTGTCCCGTCGACCGTGACCGTGCCCTCCTGTGCGGGCAGCAGCCCGGCGACGGTGCGCAGCAGCGTGGACTTGCCGCAGCCGGAGGGGCCGACCACGCTGAGGAGCTGTCCGTCGGGCACGGTCAGGCTGATGCCGTCCAGGACGTGCTGGTCGCCGAAGTGCCGGCTGACGGAGTCGAGGCGCAGCATCCCTCACCCGGCCCAGGGCTCGTACAGGGTGCCCGCGCTGCCGGTCACCGCGACGTGCAGCAGGAAGGGGCCGGCGTGGTCACCCCGGTCCAGGGCGTGGTCCAGGGCGGCCGGCAGTTCCTCCGGGTGCTCGACTCGGGCCGCCGGGCAGCCGAGGGACTCCGCGAGTGCCGCGAAGTCGATGCCCGTGATGTCCGTGCCGGGGACGGACGCGATGCCGATCCGGCGGCCCAACGCGCGGACGGCCGCGTAACCGCCGTTGTCCAGAAGGACGTAGGTGACCGGTGCCGTGTGGCGGGCCGCAGTCCACAGGGCCTGCACCGAGTACAGCGCCGAGCCGTCCCCGACCACGCACACCACCCGGCGCCGGTCGGCGAGGGCCCGGCCCACCGCGAGGGGCAGGCCCCATCCGAGCGCCCCACTGCCCGTGGTGAGGAAGCCGCCGCCCTGTTCGACGGGCACGCGCGCGTGGAACGCGTCCCGGTGACTCGGCGCCTCCTCGACGAGGACCCGGTCGCGCGGCAGCCGGGCGCGCAGCAGATCGAAGAACAGCTCAGGGGTGATGTGTCCCTCGGTGCGGGCCGGGACAGGTGCCGGCCGGGGCGGCGGCGGGGCGCGGTCGGGTTCCTTGAGCAGCCCGGTGAGCCGTTCCAGGGCGGGCCGCAGGGTGGTGACGATGCTGGTGCCGGTGGGCAGCCAGGCGGCCTGGCCGGGGTCGCAGTCCAGATGGAACAGCTCGGTGCCGGGCGCGAGCGGCGGGCCGCCGTCCGCCACGTGATAGGTGAACACCGGCGCGCCGAGGGCGACCACCACGTCGTACGGCGCGAGACGCGCGGACAGTTGGCGGGCGACCGGCGGCAGGAAGCCCTGGAACAGCGGATGCGACTCCGGGAAGCCGGAGCGGCCGGAGAGCGGGCTGATCCACACCCCGGCCCGGATCCGTTCGGCCAGCGCGCGGACCGGTTCCAGCGCGTCCTCGTCGTCCACGCCCGGGCCCACCACGAGCGCCGGCCGCGTACAGGCCTCCAGCCGGGCGGCGAGCGCGTCGAGGGCGGCCGGCGCGGCCGTGAACCCCGAGTGGACCGTGCGGGGCGTGACGGGCTCGGCGGGCCGGTCCCAGTCGTCCTCGGGCACGGAAACGAACACCGGGCCGCGTGGCGGCGCCATCGCGACCCGGTACGCCTCGGCGAGCACGGCCGGCACGTCCTCGGCCCGCTCCGGCTGGCGCGCGGACTTCACGTACGGGCGTGGGAACAGGGCCGGTTCGTCGGCGCCGAGGAACGGCCGGAGCTGGATCAGCGAGCGTGCCTGCTGACCCGCCACGATCACCAGCGGCACCCGGTCGCGGAAGGCGTTGAAGACCGCGCCGAGCGAGTGCCCCACCCCGCCGGCCGAGTGCAGGTTGACGAACGCGGCCCGCCTGGTACCGAGCGCGTACCCGGCCGCCGTGCCGACGGCGACGGACTCCTGCAGACCCAGCACGTACGTGAAGTCGTCCGGCCAGTCGCGGAACATCCGCAGTTCCGTGGAGCCAGGATTGCCGAAGACCGTGGTCATGCCGGTGTCGCGCAGGAATCGTACGACCGCTTCGCGCACCGTGGGCGTGGTCATGCTGTCCTCCTTGCGGACGCGGAACCGGACGCGGACGAGACCGGGCCGACGAGTCGCTTCTCGACCGCCAGCAGTCCGGTGTTGAGGAGATACCCGACTGCGCCGAGCAGGAGCAGCGCCGACCACACCGTGAGCAGGTCGGAGCGCGTCTGGGCGTCGGTGAGGGTGAACCCGATGCCGTCGGCGCTGCCCGGCAGCAGCTCCGAGAACACCATCAGGATCAGGCACAGCGACAGGCTGAGCCGGAGCCCCGCGAAGATCCGGGGCAGCGCCGAGGGCAGGATCAGGAACCACAGCCGCTCGGGCGCCGTCAGCCGCAGCACGGCCGCCACCTCGAGCCGCAGCGGATCGGTGGCACGGGCGCCCTCGGCCGAGTTGACCAGCACCGGCCACACGCCGCTGAACACGATCGACGCCACCTGCATGGGCGTACCGACGTCGAAGACGACGACGAACACCGGCACCAGCGCGGGCGGCGGCACGGCCCTCGCGAACTGGAGCACCGGGTCGCACAGCGCGTACGCCCGGCGTGAGCGGCCCAGCGCGAGCCCCAGCGCGATCCCGGCGACGGCGGCCATCGCGAACCCGGCCACCATCCGGCCCAGGCTCGGCAGGATGGTGCCGACGGCGTCCGAGGTGAGGAACAGATGGCCGATCGGGCCCGAGAACCACAGGTCGCGGGCGTGCCGGGCGATCCGCAGCGGTGGCGGGAAGTACACGCTGTGCTGGGCACGGGCGGCCAGTTCCCAGCAGAGGACGGCGCCGAGGAACACCGACCAGCGCAGCAGGAAGGGCACGGTGGTGGTGCGGGGCGGGCCGGGTGCGGATCCAGGCCGTTCGCTGCGATGCGTCTGCGTCTGCGTCTGCGTCATGGGCGGCTCCGCTTCGATTTCCCTGCCTCCGGACGGGGTTCCTGTGCCCAGGCGAACAACCGCCGCTCGGCGCCGACCAGTACGCCGTTGATCACCAGCCCGAGGCCGCCCGCCCACACCACCCCGGCCAGCACGTCCCGGGTGCCTTCCGTCTCGTTCTGGGCCTGGGCGATGAAGATGCCGAGGCCCTGACCGAAGCCGGAGAGGATCTCCGTCGCGACGGCGAGGATCAGGGCGACCGCGGCCGAGATCCGCACGCCGGCGGCGATGAACGGGGCGGTGGCCGGCAGTTCCACCCGCAGCAGCACCGCGAGCCGGCCGAACCCGAAGGCGCGCAGGGTGTCCCTGGCCAGCGGGTCGGTCTCGCCCAGACCGTAGACGGTGTTGAACAGCACCGGCCACAGCGAGGCGTACGCGATCAGCGTGACCTCCGTCTGCGTGCCCGACCCGAGCAGCAGTGACACCAGGGGGATCAACGCGACGGACGGCAGGGGCCGCAGGAACTCGATCACGGCGCGTGCGGCCGCCTCCACCACCGGCACCGCGCCCAGCAGCAGTCCCAGCGGCACGGCGAGCGCGCAGGCGAGCCCGAGGCCGAGCGCCCACGCCCGCAGGGTCACCCCGATCCCGTCGAGAAAGGCCGGGTCACCCGCCAACCCCCCGGCGCGGGCGATGACTTCGGACGCGGGCGGCAGATAGCTGCGCCGGACTATCCCGGCCCGGGACACCGCCTCACAGATCCCGAAGGCCGCCGCCGCGCCGAGCAGGCCCAGCGACAGCTCCTGACGCCGGGTCATTTCACCAGCAGGGGTGCCGGGTCGATGTCCTTCGTCAGCAGTCCCTGGGTGCGCATGAGGTGGACGAGCCGGCGCAGAGCGGCCGGATCGGCGGTCGGCGGATAGGCCGGCAGGTGGATCGACTTGGCCTGGTCCGCGGTCACCTTGGTGTACTCGGGCAGTTCGGTGCGGACCGCCGCCGGATCCTCGGCGGCCAGTCTGGACGCCGCCTCGACGGCACGCCGGAAGCCCGCCGCCGCCTTCGGGTTCTTCTTCACGAAGGCGGCGGTGGTGATGTACCCGCTGGCGGGCAGGCCCCTCGCCGGTCCCGAACCGCCGTCGAGCAGCACCCGCGCGCCCAGCTCGCCCTGGATGGCCGAGTCGAAGGGTTCGACCGCGTGTGCGGCGTCCACCTGGCCCCGCTGCAGAGCGGGGCCCATCTGCGGGAAGAGGATCTGCCGGTAGACGGGTCGCCCGGCGTGCCGGGCGTCGAGGATCGCGTTCAGCGTCAGAGACTGGACGTTGTTCAGGACGGCGACGGCGACCTTCTTGCCCGCGAGGTCCGCGGGCGACTTCAGGGCGGAGTCCTTGGGCACGAGGACATCCATCATGTGCGGGGCGATCCGTACGCCCTCGGCGACGATGCGCAGGTCCAGGGTGCCCTTCTCGTACGCCTGGAAGTAGGTGACGTAGTTCGCGCTCGCGATGACGTCCACCTGGCCCTTCAGCAGCGCGGGCAGCGCCTGGATGCTCTGCTGCACGGGCTGGATGCGCACGTCCAGACCCTCCTTGGCGAACAGCCCGCGGTCCCGGGCCAGATAGAGGGCGGCGGAGTCGGTGAGCGGCAGTGCCGCCACGGTCAGTTGCTGTCGGCCGTCGCCGGAGTGCGGTGTGCCGCCGCTGTCACAGGCCGCCAGGATCAGTGCCGCGGCGGCGACGAGCGGGACGAGGCGTTTGGTTCCCGAACGTGATCGATGTAACCGACGTAAAGGCATGTCGGCATGCCTACCCGAATTTGTCATGATCGCTACAGATTCGGGGCGGGTTTCGGGGCGGGTTTCGGGGCGGTTTCGGGGCGGGTTTCGGGGGATGTTCAGCACGTTCCGAGATGCGGTCACTCGTAACCGCTGGATACGCTCGCTGAGTGATCGGGTGACATCGGCCCAGGGCCGGGCGCGCAGTCGCGCCCACCCCGCCCACCGGCTACGAGGTCTTCCGCAGTCAAACCTCTGCAGTGTTCACGCCTCCATGGGAGGAAGGTTGCGATGAGGTTCACCCGCATGCGTACGGCAAAGGCCACCGCGGCAGCTCTGGTCGCCATCCCGCTCGCGCTGGGAGGTCTGGCGTCGCAGAGCCACGCGCAGGACGCCTCTCCCAGCCCGTCGGGGACGTTCGGTCCCGGCTGCTCGGCGCTCGCCCAGAAGGCCAACACGGCCAAGGACAAGGTCGTAGAGGCCGCGGCCGCATATCCGCAGCTCAGTCATCTGGTCGCAGCCGCGGTCAGGGCAAAGCTGAGCGGCACCCTCGACGGGAAACCCGACGTCACCGTCTTCGCTCCCAACGACCAGGCCTTCCAAAAGGCGTCCGCGTCGCAGCTCGCCTCGCTGCTCGGCAACCAGGGGCAGCTGAAGAAGGTGCTGACCTACCACGTCGTGGACCAGCAGATCACCCCGGACCAGCTCTCCAAGGGGTCCTTCACGACGGTGGAGGGAAGCAAACTGACCACATCGGGCTCGGGCACCGACTTCAAGGTCAACGGCAAGGCGAACATCGTCTGCGGCAACATCAAGGCCGCGAACGCCACCATCTACGTCATTGACACGGTCCTCCAGCCCCCGTCCTGAGGCACGGCCCCCGGTCCCGGCGTGGGCGACCCGTGTGCACCCCGGAGCGGGAGTCCCCTCGCGCAGGTTCCCTCCCGTGGCCGTGGTCTTCTCGTGCCGACGGCCGTAGCTGCCGGCGAGGGCGGCGAGGGCGGCGACGACCGGAAACCCGGCCGCCGGCCAACCTGAAACCTGACGCACCCCGTAGTTCTTCCTTGCGATGACTGCGGCACGCCCATCACGCTCCTGTTGCACGCTGCGGCAAGCGGTCCGCGTTCTTCCTGTCCAGGACGTCCGCCGAGTTCGTCGGGCGCTGAGAGACGAGGTCACCCATGGCGCGATCCATGCGCGCGCTCGTAGCCGGTACGGTCGGTGAACCGGCCGATGTCCTGCGGCTGGAATCCCGGCCCGTTCCCACGCCGGAGGCCGGCCAGGCGCTGATCCGGGTGAAGGCGACTCCGGTGCACGCCAGTGATCTGCACGTGCTGCGTGGCCGCTACGGTTTCTCCCCCGTTTTTCCCGCCGTCGGGGGGCACATGGAATGCGTGGGCCGCATCGAGGCCCTGGGGCCGGACACCGGGGGGCTGGAGGTCGGCGAGCGCGTGGTGGCCGTGGCCGTCCCGGCGGTGCCCGGGCCGCCGGTGGCCGGTACCTGGCAGGAATACCTTGTCGCCGACCAGCACAGGCTCCTGCCCGTCCCCGACAGTCTGAGCGACTCCAGCGCCTGCCAGCTCGCCGTCAACCCTCTGACCGCGCTGCTCCTGGTCACCCGCGAACTCGACGTACAGCCGGGTGCATGGTTGTTGCAGACGGCCGCGGGCTCCACCGTCGGCCGGCTCGTCATTCAGCTGGCCAGGCATCTGGGGATTCCCACGATCAACGTGGTGCGACGGCGCGCTGCCGTCGAGGAGATCAAGGAGCTCGGCGGTGACGAGGTCATCTGCACCGAGGACGAGGACCTCTTGCAGCGGGTGGAGGAGATCGCAGGACCGGCCGGCGTACACAAGGCCACCGACTGTGTCGCGGGCCCGCTGGGCGCCCAGGTGTCCCAGGCGCTGGCTCCGGGAGGAGAGGTCGTGGTCTACGGCGCGCTCTCCACGCATCGCCAGACCGACCCGGCGGCGCTGACGATCCCGCTGCAGGCACGCTCCGTCATCTACGAGACCAAAGCGGTCCGCGGCTTCTGGCTGAACCGCTGGTTCGGCGGCACTTCGCCTGCGGAGGCGCTGCGCGCGCTGTCCGAGGTTCGCGGTCTCGTCGCCGACGGAGTGATGACCATCCCTCAGGGCCGGCCCTTCCCGCTCGAACGCTTCGCCGAAGCCATCGAGTTCGCCGAAGCACCCGCACACGGCGCGAAACCTCTCTTTGTCTTCGACGATGACCGGGGCTAGGACAACAGCCGAGAGGCGGCACCTGGTCCGGCGTCGGTATCGGTATCGGCGTCAGTGTGGGTGTCGGTGTCGGGTGACAGGAGCGCGCCATGGGCGGTTGTCCGGCCTGTTGGAGCTGCGGCCCGTCATGGGCGGATCGGAGGCAGCTTCCGGCGCTTCCGGCCGCCGCGACCGTTCCGGAACGTGTCCGGGCCACGCGCCACCAGGGTGTAGCCGACCACGCTGAGTACGGCGAAACAGATGGCGAGGATGAGACCGAGCGGCTGCCGGTCTCCGGCCAAGGAGGCCACCGCGCGTATCAACTGCCCCAGTCCGATGGCAAGTCCGCCCCACCCCACGAGGGTGCTGGCATGTCTACGGCGTTGCCTCCGGACGAACCACGCCCCAAGAGCAAGGCAGATGGCACCACCAACCCCAAAAACCACCGCATTGACCATTCCCGCCTCCGGACGGAAGCGTACCGATCGAGAAGCGTCCCGATCGGGGAACGTGACGATCGAGAAGCGTCCCGATCGGGGAACGTAATGATCGGGAAGCGTCCCGATCGACAAGCGTTCGGGAGCCGACGGGTTGACGGCGACGACACCACGGAGGCGGACCGGACGGCCACGAGCGTCGGCGATCACCTCGACGGCGGCCGGGGATCCGGTGCCCGATCGTCGTCTCGACGGGGCGGGCGGCGAGGGCGGGGCGGGCGGGGTCCGCGTGGACAGCCCCGGGGGAGGCGCGGGATCGGTGGGGTCCAGGGAGTACGGGGCCGGTGAGCCGGCGGAAGCGCAGGGCCGGTGAGCGGCGGGGGCGCAGGCCGGTGAGCGGCGGGGGCGCAGGGCCGGTGACCCGGCGGGGGTGACGATCGGTGGCCCGGAGAGGGGCCTCGGGCCCGTGGGGCGGGCCGGGCGAGCGGGAGCCCGGCGGGTCCGGCTCCCGGGAGGTGCCGCCTGGCCGTTGGGTGCTGGGCCTGGTGGGTCTATCGTCGGAATCATGGGCCAGGACGAGGAGGGCGGCCGGTGATGCCGCAGGACGACGCCGTGATCGGCTGTATGGGACTGGTGCTCATAGGAACCCGTGGTTCCGCCGGCCCCGGCGAAGTCCTGGTACGGGTCCGAGGCGGCTCCGAGACCTTCCTCGCCTGGTCGGAGGATCCCCTGCCGGTAGGCGCCACGGTGCTCGTGATCGAATCACGTGGATGCCGCGAAGTCGGCGTCATCGAGTGGGTGGATCCATTGGACGCGCTCGGCGACAGCGCCGAGGCCGGCTGAGGAGTACAAGCATGTTCGGATACCGCGTACCCGCTCCCGACGAGGCGATGTTGATCTCGGGGGGCAGGCGGGGACTGGGGGGCGCGCCGTTCCGAGTGGTGACGGGGCACGGCAAGTTCGTGCTGCCGGTCTTCCGGAAGGTCCGGTTCCTCACTCTCTCCATGTGTGAGTCCGAGGTCACCGAGACCTGTGTGACCAAGCAGGGCATCGCGTTGCACGTGCGCGCGGTCATCGCCTTCAAGGTCGGCAACGACAGTGAAAGCATCATCAACGCCGGCCAGCGGTTCCTCTCCGACCAGGAACAGATGTCGGTGCTCACCGGCCGGATCTTCGCCGGACACCTGCGGGCCATCATCGGCTCGATGACGGTCGAGGAGATCGTCACCGAGCGGCAGAAGCTCGCCGCGGAGGTCCTGGACACGTCGAAGACGGAGATGGCGAAGATCGGCCTGATCGTCGACTCGCTGCAGATCCAGTCCATCGACGACGGCGACACCGGCTACATCGACGCCATGTCCGCCCCGCACAAGGCGGCCATCCAGCGGCAGGCGCAGATCGCCCAGGCGCAGGCCACCCAGGCCTCGGTCGAGGCGGAGCAGGTGGCGGCGCGCAACCAGGCCGAGTACGCCCGGCAGACCGCGATCGTCAAGGCGGAGTACTCGGCCGAGGTGGACCGCGCCCAGGCGCAGGCCGCGCAGGCCGGGCCGCTGGCGCAGGCGCACGCCCAGCAGGAGGTGCTGGCCGCCCAGACGGAGCTGGCCCAGCGCCAGGCCAAGCTGCGCCAGCAGCAGCTGGTCGCCGAGGTCGTGAAGCCCGCCGAGGCCGAGGCCGAGCGGGTCAGGATCCTCGCGGCCGCGGAGGCGCAGCGGATGAAGATCCAGGCCGAGGCGGCGGCGTCGTACGACCGGGTCGCGCTCGACCGGATGCTGATCGACCAGCTCCCGCAGATCGTCAAGGAGGCCGCCGGTGGCCTCGCCGGCGCCAACGTGAACGTCCTCAACGGCGCGGACGGCCTCGGCGAGATCGCCGCCGGCCTGGTGTCCCAGGGCCTGACGATCCTCGATTCGGTCCGGCAGAACCTGGGCAACCAGGACTCCGACGGCCACCGCCCCGAAAAGAGCGAGGGCAGCGGTAGCGGCAGCGCCCTGCTCCAGCTGCCTTCCAGCAAGGGGCGGAAGTCGGACGACGGTCCGGTGGACGTCGACTAGGGGCGCTCGGACAGCACGCGCACGGTTCACACAGGGCAGGGCAGGCGCCCGGCCGGGTTCTCCCGGCCGGGCGTTCTTTCTGGCTGGGCGTACCTACGGGCTCGGAGCCGGTAGCCGTTCGGGGTCTACGGGCTCGGGGCCGGCGGTGGATCGGCGTGTGGCCGGTTCCGGTGGCTGGTGATCAGGGGGCCGGCGCCGAGGGCCGTGAGGGCCATGGCGACGGGTGGCACGGCCTGCCAGGGGATGCGGAGCCAGAGGGCGGCGTAGGCCCGGACGAGCCCGGCGACCGGGACTGTGGCGAGGAGCCACCGGCCCAGGGGGCGCCAGGTGTACGGCTCCGGGTGCCGCGGCCGGACGAGTCGTACGGCCCCGAACCACAGGCCCACGCAGCGCCAAGAACCCCTTGGAGCATGAGTGTTACGTTCCTCCGCGTCCTCTCCGTAGGGGCGGATCGGGGCCATGGTGAGGGCGGCCGGCTGCCCCCTGCCGCGCGGTGAACCTCGTACCGAGGGGCCCGCGGGTCCCGGTCGTTTTCTTTACGCACTCCTGACGCCCGCCCCCGCATCCCGGGGAGCCCGGCCGGTGTCCTCTTCCTTACCGGATCCTTGTCGGGATCTCGTCGGAGAATGGAGTGAGTGCCGATGGACGGCGCCGTCGTAGGGGTCGTAGTCGCCTTCGTACTGGCCCTGCTCGTCCTGCGGAGCGGGATGCGGGTGGTCAACCAGGTCGAGCGCGGGGTCGTGTTCCGGTGGGGCAAGGCGCTGCCGACGTACCGGCACCCGGGGATCACCTTCCTCATCCCCTTCGCCGACCGGATGCGCAAGGTGAACGTGCAGGTGGTCACCATGCCGGTGCCAACCCAGGAGGGCATCACCAAGGACAACGTGTCCGTGAAGGTCGACGCCGTCGTCTACTTCCGGGTCACCGACCCGATCCGCGCCGCCATCGAGGTGCAGGACTACGTCTTCGCCGTCGGCCAGGTCGCCCAGTCCTCGCTGCGGTCCATCATCGGCAAGAGCGACCTCGACGACCTGCTCACCGACCGGGAGCGGCTGCATGAGGGGCTCGCCCTGATGATCGACAGCCCGGCCGCCGAGTGGGGCATCCACATCGACCGCGTCGAGATCAAGGACGTACAGCTGCCGGAGTCGCTGAAGCGGTCCATGTCCCGGCAGGCGGAGGCGGAGCGGGAGCGGCGGGCCCGGGTCATCACCGCGGACGGTGAGTTCCAGGCCGCGCAGCAGCTAGCCAACGCCTCCCGGATCATGTCCGACTCGCCCGAGGCGATGCAGCTGCGGCTGCTGCAGACCGTCGTCGAGGTCGCCGCCGAGAAGAACTCCACGCTGGTGATGCCCTTCCCGGTCGAGTTGCTGCGCTACTTCGAGCGCGCGACCAAGCGGCTCGACCAGGAGGTCGAGAAGAACGAGCGGGAGCTGGAGGCCCCGGAGGGGCAGGCCGCGCTCAAGGCGGGGATCGAGCAGATCGCCGCCGTCGCCGACAGGTTCGGGCCGGTGGCCGAGGTCACCGCTCCGCGGGAACCGTCGCCGGAATCTTCCGCTCCCGCCGACCGGCAGTAGCCGGCGTCGGCGGGTCGGGCGCGGCTCGCCGCCGACCCGTCACCGCACCGCGCTGGTG
The DNA here is from genome assembly GCF_053597895.1 of Streptomyces sp. NPDC001220. Taxonomy (NCBI): domain Bacteria; kingdom Bacillati; phylum Actinomycetota; class Actinomycetes; order Kitasatosporales; family Streptomycetaceae; genus Streptomyces; species Streptomyces sp. NPDC001220. Next base: position 335,714 of record NZ_JBSFJE010000010.1, on the reverse strand, counting down.
GGCGGCGCGCACGCCGGCGTGCTGGTGCCGCTGGGCGCCCCCTGAGCACGACCCACCTGACGGCGCTGACCGGGCAGAGGCCGAGCAGGGACCGGGCTCGGACGGGCCCGGACGGGCCCGGACGGGCGGCATCTGCGGGTCCGGCTGGACGCCGGGCTGGTGGAGCGGCGGCGGGCCTGGGGGGGCGGTCGGTGTTGTGCTCGCGGACGATGGCGGGAGACGTGCTGGTGGAGGCCGGGACCCGGTCCGTCACTTAGCGGAGTTAGCATCCGCTTATGACGACTACCGAGAACAACGGGTCCGTGCTCGACATCGAGATCGGTGCTCTCCAGGGCGGTTCCGCCGACCTGCCGGGCTACGCCGGCAAGGCCGTGCTCATTGTCAACGTGGCCTCCAAGTGCGGTCTGACCCCGCAGTACAGCGGCCTGGAGCGGCTCCAGGAGCGGTACGCGGCGCAGGGCTTCACCGTGCTCGGGGTGCCCTGCAACCAGTTCATGGGGCAGGAGCCGGGCAGCGCCGAGGAGATCGCCGAGTTCTGCTCGGCGACGTACGGCGTGACCTTCCCGCTGACCGAGAAGGTCGAGGTCAACGGGGAGGGCCGGCACCCGCTCTACGACCGTCTCACCCCCTTCGCCGACGGCGAGGGGCACACCGGTGACATCCGCTGGAACTTCGAGAAGTTCCTGATCGGCCGGGACGGCCAGGTCATCGGCCGGTTCGCGCCGCAGACCGAGCCGGAGTCGGCGGAGGTCGTGGCGGCGGTGGAGAAGGCCGTCGGCTGACGCTCCGAGCCTCGCGTCGGCGGTCACGGGAGAGGGTGTCCCGTGACCGCCGTCGGCTTTCCGGGCCCACTGTCCCGCCGTCCGCAGGCCCGCTGTCCTCCCGCCGCCCCGCCGGCTCGCTGTCCCGCCGCTTGACCTTCCCCCTGGGGCAGGGGCGAGCGTCGGTCGCGCCGGGCCACGGGTGCCCGGTGACGGAGGATGTGGGCGTGGAGGACGAGGAACTGCTCACGATCGGCGCGTTCGCGGCGCGGTCCCGGCTCTCGGCGAAGGCCCTGCGCCTGTACGACCGGCTGGGGCTGCTCGCCCCGGCGCACGTCGACGGGACGACCGGCTACCGGTACTACCGGGCCGGGCAGGTGGAGCGCGCCCGGCTGGTGGCGCTGCTGCGCCAGCTGGACATGCCCCTGGCGCGGATCGCCGAGGTGATCGAGGCGGCGGACGGCGACACGACCGACGCCGACACGGCGGACGGCGATGCGCCCGCCGGTGACTCGACCACCGGCAGCGCGGCCGCCGGGCTGCTGGCCGCCTACTGGGCGGATGTCGAGCGGCGGATCGCCGGGCAGCGGACCCTTGCCGCATATCTCCGTGCACGGCTGTCCGGGAGGAGTTCGGAGATGTACGAGACGTTCGCGGTGGAGACGGTGGAGGTGCCCGCGCAGGTGGTGATCACCGAGACGCGGCACACCTTGGCGGACGAACTGCCGGCCTGGATCGGCGCCTCGCTGGGCCGGCTGGAGGCGGCGGCCCGCGAGTGCGGGGGTGTGACCGGGGCGCCGTTCGTCGCGTACTACGCGGAGGTGTCCATGGAGAGCGACGGGCCGGCCGAGGCCTGTGTCCCGGTGGCGGACGAGGCGGCGGCCCGGGCCTGGGTGGAGCGGCACGGGCGGGCCTGGGAGACGAAGGTGCGCGTCGAGCCGGCGCGCACACTCGCGTACACGCGGATCAGCAAGGCGCAGGTCGCGCATCCGCAGATCCTGGCGGCCTTCGAGGCGGTGGAGGGCTGGGTGGCCCGGCAGGGCGGTCCGGAGAACGGTGCGGAGGGTGGTCTGGAGTACGACGGTCCCTGCCGGGAGGTCTACTTCGCGGACTGGGACGCGGCGGGCCCGCAGGACCCGGTGTGCGATGTGGGCTTCCCCGTCCGCCAGGTGACGCGGTGACCGGTCCGACGTCCGGTGGGACGAATGGCCCGACGACCGGTTGAACCGAGTGGCCCGACGACCGGTGAACCGAGTGGTCGGACGACCGCTGGGACGACCGGTCGCGTGGGCACAAGCCGAGCCCCCTCGGCAAGGACGGCGAGCTAGTCGAGAGGGCTCTTGAGGTGACGCTTGTGCAGTTGTGGTTGTCGTCGTGGGGAGCGTGGCCGACGGGTCAGTGAAGCCCCTACGCCTTGACCGAAGCCACGAACGCGTTCCACGCGCCGGTCGGGAACGCGAGGACCGGCCCCTCCTCGACCTTGGAGTCGCGTACGGCGAGTCCAGCGGTCGTCGGCGACTTGACCTCGACGCACGCCCCGTTCCCTGCGGAATAGGAGGACTTCGTCCACGTCTCCGTGGTGCCCTGAAGCAGTGCCATGTCCACTCCTGTAGCGAGTTGCTGTGGTTCTTGCTGTGGTGTTGCTGTAGTGCGATTCACGCCAACCTTCTGAACCGGCTGGCGTGATCGACGCTACTAGCCAACTCCCTCGCCTGGAGCACTCGTTCACTCGACCGGATGGCATATTCCAGAGGAGACTTCCGCTGGAGTGGGGCGCCGGTGTACGATCCGGCGCCCACCGTCCGGGAAGGGCGCCGACGGCCCCCTGAAGGCTTCTTGGAAGCCCCCGGGACGGGTCAGCGCGCGTACTCCTTCGCGGCGTCGGCGATGAACTGCCGGGACTGCTCGACGTTCAGCGACTGGGCCCGCAGGTGCTCGTACATGACGGCGTACTTCTGCACGTCATGGGCCTTCTCCAGGTACAGGTCGCTGGTGACGCCCTCCAGGTAGACGACGCTGGAGTCGGCCGCGTCGGCGAACTCCAGGATCGCGTACTGGCCGTTGAGGCCGGGATGCGCGCCCACCTCGAAGGGCAGCACCTGGACGGTGATGTGCGGCTGCTGGGACATCTCGATCAGGTACTCCAGCTGCTCGCGCATCACGAGCCTGTTGCCGACGAGCCGGCGCAGCGCGGCCTCGTCCAGCACCACCCAGAGACGAAGGGGGTTGTGTTCGGCGGTGATACGTTCCTGTCGCCGCATCCGCACCTGGACGCGCTTCTCGATGTCGGCGGCGGAGGTCTCCGGCAACGCGCCCTGCACCAGGGCCTCGGCGTACGCCCGGGTCTGCAACAGCCCGGTGACCAGCTGGGGTTCGTACACCCTCAGCGACTCGGCGTCCGTCTCCAGACCGATGTAGACGCTGTACGGGATGTCTCCGAACGCATGCCACCAGCCTTGCTGCCGCGAATCCCTGGCCATCTCCATCAGGGACTCGACGACCCGCTGGTCCTCGACCTCGTACACCCCGCACAGGTCGCGGACATCGCGCTGGCTGATGCTCCGGCGCCCGTTCTCCAGCCGGCTGATCTTCGACTGGGAGACGAGCAACCGCTCCGCCACCTCCTCCGCCGTCATGCCCTTGAGCTCGCGGAGCCTGCGCAGCTCCTGGCCCAGCCGGCGTCGCCTGACGGTGGGATTGACATTGGACGCCACGGGACGTGCACCTCCGGCTGCCTGCCTGTAACTACCACTTTGCGTATCTGCTGTTGAGCAGACTGCCACCAAGGTGGTTCCTACCGCTGGGAAACCGTGTATATGCGGCGCGTACGCGTCAGTTCGGGCACGTTCCGGATACTCGGGGCGTCGGCCGGGGTCGGTGGGACGGGGACGACGGCACGAAGACGCAGGCACGGGTGCGCCCACACGGGTGCGCCGGCACGGGTGCGCCTGCACGGGTGCGCCGGAAAAGCCGAGCGGGGCGGTGGGGCGCGCACTGCGTGCGCCTCACCGCCCCGCTCGGACCAGCGGCTCCCGAACCGGGTCTCAGGGGTGCCGTGTTGCCGGCCGTCGCTGCCGTGGCACTGCGGCTCAGTGCACCACGGCTCGCGCCATCGCGCCCGCGCCTCGGCGTGGTTGCATCGGAACACCGCGGGCGGGTTCCGGCGCACCGGGCCTGGCGGCCGGTGCGGTCTGGCGCCCGGCCGGAGCGGCCGGGTTACGGCGTGGCTGGGCGCCGGCGCCGTTCTGCACGTCCATGACTGCGTGGGCCACGAGCCCACCCATCGGGTCGTGCCGGATCAAGTCCCGCAGCCGGGAACGCGAGGAGCGTCCCTCGTTCCCCGGATACAGGTGCTTGCCGAGACCGACCGCGTGGGCCAGGGCGGCGAGCGCCGCGGTCCGCGGGTCCGGTGGTACGCCGGTACGGATCGCCGAATCCAGCCGGGCACGGATGTCCCGGCAGATCTCGTTGTCCGTCGCCTGGTACCGGGTCGTCGGCAGCACCCCGCACATCTGGCCCGCCACGGCATGCACCATGCCGCACCGCTCCAGATGCGAGAGGTACGTCTGGCGAAGTCCCAGACGTGGCCCGCCGATCCAGTGCACAGCCCGCACGGGAGCGCCACGCCTTCGCAGCAACTCCAACGCGCAGTCCAAAGTCGGATCTCCAGTCGGCCGTGGTTGCACCACGGCGATACGATCCCCGTCTGGGGCTATCCGTCCGGCCAGCGCCAGCTCCACTAGCTGTGCTCCGGCCAGACCGAGGTCGAGCGACTGCGGCTGTGCAGTGGTACCCGTGGTCGGGTCCAGTGCCAGCAGCAGAAGCTCCTCCGGAAGTGTTCTGCGGCTCCTGCCCATCCATGCCTCCCCGCGTGGATGAATGACAGGGTGACCCCTCTCACATTGGTCTGTCGAGGGTGCGTGACCGGTTTGTAAGGGAACCGGAAGGTATGTCGTTCTCGTCTACCACAGGGGCTAAGCCCGCACACAGGACACTGGTACATGGTTCGGACAGCGCGCGGAAACGTGCGAAGCGTGGAGGAGGCATCGGTGGCGGGCGAGTCCCCCGACAGGTCGAAGCAGCGCGAGTCGTCGGCGGAACCGACGTCGGGGAGTGCGGGAACGGTTCCCGAACCACGCGACCCACGAGTGGCGGTGGCCGCCGAGGACGCGAAGGAGACGGCCGGCGGCGTGGACACCGCGACCAGGATCTTCTCGGTACGGGACCCGAAGACGGACGGCGACGACAACTCGAAGCTCCGTCAGGCGGTGGCGGCGTGGGTACGCACGGGTCCGCCGGCGGAGGAGGCCGAGGACTCCGGCGCGGACGCGGAGGAGCACGGCACCCCGGAGGAGCCCGAGCGGCCCGAGGCGGCCACGGAGCCCGAGGAGGGCCCCGAGGAGCCCCAGGAGACCCCCGGGCCCCCGAAGAACGCCGACAGGGCCATTACGGCGCCTGAGGCAACGACCGAGGCGAAGCCCGACCCCCGGACCGCCGACCCGACGGCCACCGCCAAGGACGTTCCCCCCAAGAACACCCCGAAGTCCCCGAAGTCCCCGAAGTCCCCGAAGTCTCCGACCGAGCCGAAAGCCGCCGAGCCCGAGGACACCAGGCCGACGACCGCCGAACTCGAGGACACCGCACCCGAAGACGAGCCCAAGGCGCCCGCCGAGCCCGAGGACGCCAAGCCCGAGCCCACCGTGAAGGCGACGGCCGAACGCGCGGACGCCGCACCGGAGAACGCCCCGGAGGCTGCCGCCGAACCCGAGGACGCGGCGCCGGAAGACAAGCCCGAGGCATCCGCCGAACCCGAAGACACCACACCGGAGGACGCCCCCAAGGCATTCACCGAACCCGAAGACGCGGCACCCGAAGACGAGCCCAAGGCTTCCGCCGAGCCCGAGGACACCAAGCCCAAGGACGCCCCGAAGGCCGCCGCCGAACCCGAAGACGCCACGCCCGAAGACGAAGCCAAGGCCGCCACCGAACCCGAGGACGCCGCACCGGAGGACGCCCCCAAGGCATTCACCGAACCCGAAGACGCGGCACCCGAAGACGAGCCCAAGGCATCCGCCGAGCCCGAGGACGCCAAGCCCAAGGACGCCCCGAAGGCCGCCGCAGAACCCGAAGACGCCACGCCCGAAGACGAAGCCAAGGCCGCCACCGAACCCGAGGACGCCGCACCGGAGGACGCCCCGGAGGCCGCCACCGAACCCGAGGACGCGGCGCCCGAAGACGAGCCCAAGGCATCCGCCGAACCCGAGGACGCGGCGCCCGAAGACACCACACCGGAGGACGCCCCCAAGGCATCCACCGAACCCGAGGACGCCACGCCCGAAGACGAAGCCGCGGACGCGGAGCACGAACCCGCGGACGCCGAGCGCGAACCCGCGGACGCCGGCGGCGAGGGTGCCCCGCAGGCTGCACCCGCACCCGACGACGATTCCCGCACGGGTGGCGCGGGTGGGAAGTCCAGGGCCGGCGAAGGCGAAGCCGAGGCCGGCGTCGATCAGCCCACCACCATGCTCAAGGCCCCCCGGCCGCCGCAGGTCGACCAGCCCACCACCACGCTCAAGCTCGGCGACGCCAAGCCCAGGACCCCCGGATCCGACCCCGAGCGCACCAGCAAGTTCGTCGCCCTCAAGTCGGACCTCAAGTCGGACCTCAAGCCGGCCACCAAACCCGGCACCGCGCCCGGCACCACACCCGACAGGAAGCCGGACACCGAACCCGGCACCACACCCGGCACCACACCCGGCGCCAAGCCGGCCGCCGGGACCGGTACCGCCTCCACCACCCGTACCACCGTCATCCCCCAGGTCGGCCCCGAGCGCACCACCCAGGTGCCGCTGCCCCCGAAGCCACCGCTGGATCTGCTCGCCGAGCTGACCAACACGCCTCCGCCGCCGGAGACCCCGGTCAGGACCGCCGTCCGACGGGTCAAGATCTGGACGCCCCTGGTCATACTCCTGCTGATCATCTTTGCGGTCGTACAGACGTTCCGCCCGCTCCCGCAGCCCACTCTCGACCTCACCGCGAAGGACAGCTACACCTTCGACGGCAGCAAGACCGACATCCCCTGGCCGGCCGACGGCCAGGCGGCGCTCGACGTCCAGGGCATCGGCTCGTTCGGTTCCTCCGGAGCCCAGAAGCCCGTACCGATCGCGAGCGTCGCCAAGGTGATGACCGCGTACATCATCCTGCGCGACCACCCCCTGAAGAGCGGCGCCGCCGGCCCCAAGATCAAGATCGACCAGACGGCCGAGGACCAGTCGAACGCCGGCCAGGAGTCCACCGTCGACGTGACGGCCGGCGACTCGATCACCCAGCGCGAGGCCCTGGAGGGCATCCTCATCGCCTCCGCCAACAACGTGGCCCGGCTGCTGGCCCGTTGGGACGCCGGTTCCGAGAAGGCGTTCGTGGCGAAGATGAACACCACGGCGAAGAAGCTCGGCATGACGAACACGACGTACACCGACCCCTCCGGCCTCACCGACTCCACCGTCTCCACGGCCGTGGACCAGGTGAAGCTGGCGAAGGCGGCCATGTCGAGCGAGCCGTCGTTCCGCGAGGTCGCCGCGATGATGTCGTACGACGACTACAAGGGTGCCAACCACGGCAACTGGAACCAGCTGGTCGGTCACAACGACGTCGTCGGCATCAAGACCGGCACCACCACCTCCGCCCTCGGCAACCTGGTCTTCGCCGCGAAGAAGGACGTGAACGGCGAGACCCGCACGATCATCGGCGCGGTGCTCCGGCAGCCGGCCAGCGCCGCCTCGGACAACAGCATCCTCACCGCCGCCCTCAACGGCGGCGACAAGCTGATCCGGGCCGCCCAGGGCGCGCTGAAGCCGGCCACGATCTACAGGAAGGGCGCTGTCGTCGGGTACGTCGACGACGGTCTCGGTGGCCGTACCCCGGTCGTGGCGACGAAGGACGTCACCGCGGTCGGCTGGTCGGGCCTGAAGGTGAAGCTGACCTTCCAGGCCGACGACGTGCCGCACACCGCGAAGGCCGGCACCAAGGTCGGCGCCCTCACCGTGGGTGACGGGTCCGGCTCCGCGGTCCAGGTCCCGGTGGCCCTGCAGAAGGATCTGGCCGAGCCCGGGTTCTCGAGCAAGCTGACCCGCCTCGGCTGAGACAACCCGCACATTCCGTCCCCGCACCCCGCCGATGGCGGCCCACCCCAGGGCCCCGCGGCGGGGTGCGTGCTAGCGTCACGAATCGGGGCAGGTCGTCGGCCGCCGGGACACGGCCGCGAACTGGACGAGAAGCGGCCGGTAACACCGTGGAACGCGGCCGAGAACAGAAGACGGGACACGGGGAGTGCCTTCAGGTGGCCACAGCGGAGCCGACACGCGCCGACGACGCCGATCCGGGCCCGGTATCCGGCTCGCGAATAGCCCTGCCCGAAACCGGTCCGCACGGCGCGCACGACAGACCCGGCACGCAGCGTAACGGCAGGCTCCGTCACCTCCTCGACCTGGACGAACCCCTGCGCGAGTGGCCGTCGCGCCACCCGGTGCTGGCGGTCACGGCCCTCGCCGGCATCCTCCACGTCATCTGGCTCTTCACGTTCGCGAACAGTGGGGGCGATCTCGCCGCGCAGGACGCCTGGGCCGAGTTCGTCGGCCGGCATCCGGACTCGGCGTACAACCTCGCCTGGTACGGCGGTATGCACCCGGTGTCGTACAGCGTGGTCTCGCCGTACCTGATGTCGGTGCTCGGTGTCCGTACGACGATGATGATCGCCGGTACGGTCTCGGCCGGGCTGCTGACCCTGCTCCTCATCCGCAGCCGCGCGGTCAGGAACCCCCTGTGGGCCTCGCTCGCCGGGGTGCTCGCACTGATCTGCAACGCGGTGTCCGGACGGGTCACCTTCGGGCTCGGCACGGTGTTCGCGCTGGCCTCGGTGGGGGCGGTGTTCTGCTGGCCGTACCGCTGGCGCCACAAACGGTGGGCGAAAGCACTGGTCGCGGCCCCGCTGGCGGCCCTGGCGACCATGTCGTCGCCGGTCGCCGGGCTCTTCGTCGGCCTGGTCGCGGTCGCGCTGTTCCTGCAGAAGCGGCGCCCGGGCGCCTGGGCGCTCGGTCTGGCACCCGCGGTCGTGGTCGCCGTCTCCGCCTGGCTCTTCCCGTTCTCCGGCACCCAGCCGATGGGCTTCGGGTCGGTGATCATGCCCCTGCTGTACGGCCTGCTCTGCCTCTTCCTCGTCCCCAAGGAGTGGAAGACGGTCCGGCTGACGGCGGCCGTGTACAGCGTCGGGGTCGTGCTGGTGTGGCTGGTCAGCTCGCAGATCGGCTCGAACATCTCGCGGCTGCCGATGCTGTTCGCCGGCGCGACCCTGATCGCGGCCCTGCCGTACACCATGCCGCGCTCACGCAAGTACTACGTCACCGTCCTCGCCTTCCTCGGCTTCGTCGGCTGGATCGGCTTCAAGGCGGTCGACGACATCGTCCATACGACCCCGGCCGCGTCCTGGGCCCGCGAGCTCGCTCCGCTCGTCCACCAGCTCCAGCAGGTCGGCGCCGAGAAGGGCCGCGTCGAGGTGGTCCCGGCCCGCTCGCACCGGGAGGCGTCCGCGCTCGCGCCGTACGTCAACCTGGCCCGCGGCTGGAACCGCCAGGCCGACATGGAACGCAACCCGCTCTTCTACGACGACACCCTCAACTCCGCGAACTACCACGAGTGGCTGCAGCGCTGGGCCGTGCACTTCGTGGTGCTGCCGAAGGACGAGCCCGACGGCGACGGCGGCGAACGCGAGCGGGCCCTGGTCCAGCGCGGGATGCCGTACCTGAAGCAGGTGTGGGGCGACGCCAACTGGCAGCTGTTCCGGGTGACCGACCCGGTGCCGCTCGCCGAGCCGAACGCGGTGGTGGACAGCGCCGAGCAGGGCGAGCTGACCATCGAGGTGCGCAGTGCCGGGCGGATCCTGATCCGGATCCCGTACTCGCCGTGGCTGAGCATCGTGGACGCGGACGGCAAGAGCCTGAAGCCGCCGCAGGAGACCCAGGCCTCCAAGCACCGGGCCGAGGGCACGCCGAAGACGTACGTCAACGTCAACGGCTGCCTGACGGAGACGGCGGAGGACGCCAAGGGCGACCGGTGGACGATGCTGCTGGCGCCGAAGGCGGGCACCTACCGGCTGGCGGCGCCGTACCAGCTGCCACGGGGCACGCCGTGCCCCGACGAGCTGAAGTGACCGGGTCAGTCGCGCAGCTCCGCCACATAGCGGTCCGTGCCCGGCACCGTCGGCACGAACGGGGCCACCAGCTCCACCCTGCCCAGCCCGGACCCGGCCACGTCCTCGTCCAGCCCGGTGAAGCGGGCGTCCCAGCACTCCCTCGGGTCGCTCTCCAGGAACCACAGCAGCGTCAGCCGGGTGTCGACGCCCTCCACCTGCTTCACGTACGTCATCCGGTCGCCGGGCAGCGGCGTCGGGCGGAACACCGTGACCATCGCCGTCGGTGAACCGGCGAGCCGCTTCGGCAGGTGCCGGCCGCGCAGCCACTCCAGCAGTTCGGCCCGCTGCTCGGGCGACTCGCTGTCGATGACCTGCACCACCAGCCCGGCGTACGGGTGGTCGAGGGCGTGGAAGTCGCGGGGTCCGGCCGCCCCGTCCCGGTACACCGTGGCCTCGTGGTCCTGGAACGCCGTGAAGACGTGGGTGCGGTCCTGGTAGACCCGCGCGTCCCGGTTCAGCCGCCGGTTGACGGCGACCGTCCACTTCATGTGGTCGGCGTAGCGGCCGTCGGTGATCCAGTAGACGGAGAGGTAGCAGCCGGTGGTGACGGGCTGGGCGATCGCCGACTTCTCGGGGTAGCGCAGGAGCTGCAGATCGCGGGTGGCGACCCAGCGGCGGCCCGCGTACATCCAGGGCATGGCCATGGCGCCGGCGTAGTAGTGGTCGTCCTCGTACCAGCGGTTGTACGCGTACTCGTGGCCTGGGTGCGGCTCGACCATGGTGATGAGGGCGTGGCCGGGGCGGACGCCGTACGGGCCGACCGCGGCCAGTTCGGCGTACACATCGCTTCGCGTGTCCTCGCTCATGCGCCTTCCCTTCCTTCCGCCTGCGCTCGCCCATACTCTGACGCTCCGTCAGATAAAGCGCCAGAGCCGGGAGGTCATCGATGTCACTGCTGATGGGCAAGACGGTCGTCGTCTCGGGGGTCGGCGCCGGGCTCGGGCACCAGGTGGCGGCGGCCGTCGTACGGGACGGCGGGAACGCCGTGCTCGGTGCGCGGACCGAGGCGAACCTCGTCAAGAGCGCGGCCGGGATCGACCCCGAGGGCGGCCGGACCGCGTACCGCCCCACCGACATCACCGACGAGGGCCAGTGCGAGGCGCTGGCGGCGCTGGCCCGGGAGCGGTTCGGGTCCATCGACGCGGTGGTGCACGTGGCCGCGTGGGACTCCTACTTCGGCGGGGTCGAGGACGCGGACTTCGCGACCTGGGCGTCGGTGGTCGACGTGAACCTGCTGGGCACGCTGCGGATGACCCGGGCCTGCCTGCCGGCGCTGAAGGAGGCGGGCGGCGGCTCGGTGGTCTTCGTCGGGACGCAGTCGGCCGTCGCCGCGCCCTCGCAGGTGCGGCAGGCCGCGTACGCCGCCTCGAAGGGGGCGCTGACCAGCGCGATGTACTCGCTGGCGCGGGAGCTGGGGCCGTACCGGATCCGGGTCAACACGGTACTGCCGGGCTGGATGTGGGGGCCGCCGGTGCAGGCGTACGTGCAGTTCACGGCGCACACCGAGGGGGTGCCGGAGGACGAGGTGCTGGGGCGGCTGACGGGGCGGATGGCGCTGCCGGAGCTGGCGACGGACGGGGACGTGGCGGACGCGGCGGTGTTCCTGGCGTCGGACCGGGCGCGGGCCATCACGGGGCAGTCGCTGCTGGTCAACGCGGGGGAGCTGATGCACTGAGGCACCGGTTCCGGCCATTCGGATCGCGCCGGACCGTTCACGAACATGAACCAAGGTCAGTGAGGCGAACGATTTTACCGTCCCTTGACCCTACGCCCGCTTGTCGTGCCCGCGTAACCGAACCCACGATGAGCGGGCACTTCGCGGCCTTCCCCGTCCCCACTCCGCTTATGCGAAGTGCCAGCCAGCTGAGCGGAGTTCAGAAGGCGGACCCTGGAAGGGGGGCACATGAACGGGCTCGACTGGGCCGTGCTCATCGGCTACTTCGGCGTGATGGTCGCGATCGGCGTCTGGTCGCACAAGCGCGTGGACAACGTCAGCGACTTCTTCACGGCCGGCGGAAAGATGCCCTGGTGGCTCTCCGGCATCTCGCACCACATGTCGGGCTACAGCGCGGTGATGTTCACCGGCTACGCGGGCATCGCCTACACCTACGGCGTGACGTCGTTCGTCACCTGGTCCTTCCCGATCGCGCTGGGCATCGCGATCGGCTCCAAGCTGTTCGCGCCGCGCATCAACCGGCTCCGCTCCCGCCTCCACGTGGCGTCGCCGCTCGAATACCTGAAGAACCGCTACAACCTGTCCACGCAGCAGGCGCTGGCCTGGTCCGGCATGCTGCTGAAGATCGTGGACGTGGCCGCCAAGTGGGCCGCGATCGCGACCCTGTTGTCGGTGTTCACGGGTGTCTCCCTCAACCAGGGCATCCTCATCACCGGCGCGATCACCGCGGTCTACTGCACGATCGGCGGCCTGTGGGCGGACGCGCTGACCGAACTGGGCCAGTTCATCATCCAGTTGCTGGCCGGCGTCTCGATGTTCGTCGCCGTCGTCCTGAAGCTGAACGACAAGGGCATCGGCATCTTCGACGCCTTCGACCAGCCGGCCCTGCACGGCCACGGCAAGCCGCTGGTGGGCCCCTACGGCACGGTCTTCCTGCTCGCCTTCCTCTTCATCAAGCTCTTCGAGTACAACGGCGGCATGCTCAACCAGGCCCAGCGCTACATGGCGACGGCCGGACCCCGGGAGGCCGAGCGCAGTGCCCGCCTCTCCGCGGCACTCTGGCTGATCTGGCCGGTGGTCCTGTTCTTCCCCATGTGGATGTCGCCCCTTCTCGTCCACGCCCAGAAGCCGGACGGCTCCGACTCCTACGGCCTGATGACCGAACAGCTCCTCCCCCACGGTCTGCTGGGCCTGGTCGTCGTCGGCTTCTTCTCCCACACGATGGCGATGTGCTCCTCGGACGCCAACGCGATCGCGGCCGTCTTCACCCGTGACGTGGCGCCGGTGCTGTCGTCGCGGGCACGGTCCTGGAGCGAGCGCTCCGGGCTGATCGCGGCCCGGGTGACGACGGTGGTCTTCCTCGGCCTGTCCATGGCGGTGGCCACCCAGGTCAACTCGCCCACGTTCAAGGACATCATCACCGTGGTCATCAAGTGGGTGGCCGGTCTGATGGGCCCGATCGCGATCCCGATGATGCTGGGTCTGCTCCGTCCGTTCCGCCGCTCCGGGCCGACGGCCGCGCTCACCAGCTGGGCGGCGGGCCTGCTGGCCTTCTGGCTGGTCAACTACCCGATCAACTGGAACGTCGACGGCGGCGTGCCGCTCCAGTACCAGGTGTCCGTGCCGTTGGCGGTCTCCCTGGTCCTGTACATCCTCATCGGCTACCTGAAGCCGGAGGACACCCCGGAGCGGCTCGCGATCATCGAGACGGTGAACACGGACGGGGACAGCGCGGCGGCGACGGCCCCGGTACCGGCCCAGGCCCAGGCTCCGGCGGGCGGCGGGGAGGTCCTGCGGGACTGACCGACGGCCCCTGGGGCGACCCGACGGCCGCCGGGCCTGCTGACGGACGCCGGGCCTGCTGACGGCCTCCGGTTCGACGGCCGCCGGGCCTGCTGACGGTCCCCCGGCCGGCCCGGCCGGCTCAGGCGCCCCGCGGGTAGCGGGCCAGCCAGCCGGGGGCCGCGCCCGCCGGGCTGTGCAGGGCCGGCCCCTGGGTCATCTCCATCGCGAAGTCGTCGGCGAGTTGGAGGATCGTAGGACGGCCCTCCAGTTCGGCCACCCAGGCCGGCGGGAGGGCCGTCTCGCCGTGCAGGGCACCGAGCAGACCGCCGGTGAGGGCGCCGGCGACCGCGGAGGGCCCGGCCTGGTTGACGGCGAGGCTCAGCCCGTGCCGTACGTCCTCACCCACGAGGGCGCAGTACACGGCCGCGGCGAGCGTCCCGTCCGCCGCCCCGTCCCCGGTCAGCTCCTCGACCCGGGCCGGGGACGGCATCCCCTGCCGTACGGCGCCGAGCGCGTGCTGCAACGCGTCCGAGACGGGCTGGTGCCCGGGTCTCGCGGCGAGCAGGGCCAGCGCCCGCTGCACGGCCCCGTCCAGCGAGTCCCCGCGGGCCAGCGCGTGCACGATCACGGCGTACGCGCCCGCGGACAGACAGGCGGTCGGATGGCCGTGGGTCTGCGCCGCGCACTCCACGGCCAGCTGGACGACGAGCTGCGGCTCCCAGCCGACCAGCAGCCCGAACGGCGCGGACCGGGCGACGGCCTCCGGCCCCATGTCGTCGGGGTTCTTCGGCGACTCCAGGGTCCCCATGGTCTCGTCCCCGAGCCCGATCAGCAGCGACCGCGTCGGGTCCCGCCGGGCGTACAGCCACTCCTCCCGGGCCAGCCACCCGTCCTCCTTGCGCCGCTCGTCCGGGCCCCAGTCCCGCTGGGTGGCCGCCCACCGCAGATAGGCCCGATGCAGGTCGGTGGGCGGATGCCAGGCGCCGGTGTCCCGTCTCACCTGGGCTCTTATCAAGCCGTCCACGGTGAAGAGGGTCAGCTGGGTGTGGTGGGTCACCGTCCCGCGCCGCCCGTACCCGAACCCGAGATCGACCAGCCCCTCGGGACCGTAGGCGGCCCGGATCTCCTCCAGCGTCAGCCCGTCGACGGGCCCGCCGAGCGCGTCCCCCACCGCGGTACCGAGGAGGGTCCCCCGCACCCGGCTCCGGAAGTCCTGCTGCTCGACACGGCCCCAGACGGCACCCGACGTCGCACTCACCACCATGACCTCCCCACGGGCACCGTCCGTACATACGAGCGCACAGCACTGTAATCGACCGGGAACGGTCGGTTCAGGGCGCAGTTAGGTATGCGAAGTGTGGGTTGTGTGGCCCCGAGTGACCGGTTTTCGGCCAGGTAGGGCTGGCGAGGAGGGGACGGTCAGGCAGCGCGCCGGGGGTCAGCCGTACCAGGTGACGTTGCACACGTACACACGCGGCACTCGTGCAGTAGCCCCGGGCCCAGTCCGGCACAGGCCGGCATCCGCCTCGGCCGCCTCCCAGATCAGAGGTGCTATCCCCTTTCCTAGGCCGCCGCGCGGACGGCGCGGCAGTCCCGGCACCGCCCCGGGCCAGCGGCGCGGAACGCGCGTTCGCAGCCGTCGCAGGTCTGCCAGGGGTCCCGGCGGAGGGCCGGGGACGAAGGCGGGGCTGCGGCCGGGAGGGGGATGGCCGGGGGCAGGAGGTTGGTGAGGCGGTGGGCCAGGAAGGCCGCCGGATGTTTGATCCGGCCCTGAGGCAGGCCGGTCGTCAGGGTCCGCTCCACGACGGTGGCGGGCACGCCCCGCTCCAGCCATGCGGAGACAAGGACGGTGCGCGGCTGGCGTTCGGCGCCGCCTCATGGGCGGCCTTCGTCTCCGCCGCCCCGCCGCGACAGGGCGTACGCCCGCTGTTCCCGGGCCCAGGGGTAGTCGGGGTTCAGCGCGAGGGCGCGGTCCAGGTCGGTCAGGGCCTCCTCGTGGCGGCCCAGGTTGGACAGGGACACGCCTCGGCTCGCGTACGCGGACGCGTAACCGGGATCGAGTTCGAGGGCGCGGTCGTAGTCGGCCAGGGCCTCCTCGTCGCGGCCGTTGACGCGCAGGGCGTCGCCGCGTTCACAGCGGCCCCAGGCCCAGTCGGGTTGCAGGGCGAGGGCACGGTCCAGGTCGGCGAGGCGGCGGGCCTGGTCGCCGAGGCCGCGCCAGACGCGGGCCCGGCGGGCGAGGGCCCAGGCGTAGTCCGGCTTGAGTTCCATCGCCCGGTCGAAGTCGGCCAGGGCCGCGTCGAGGTCGCCGTGACGTTCGCGGGCGGCGCCGCGGGACGCCCAGGCGAACTCGCTGACGGGGTCGCGTCGGATGCCCTCGCTCAGGTCCGCCACCGCTTCGGCGTGGTGGCGGGCCAGCCGGTGGTGCTCGCCGCGCAGGATGACGTTCCACGGGTTGTCCGGCTCCAGTGCGAGCACCCGGTCGAGGTCGGCGAGCGCGCCTTCGTAGTCGCCTGTCCCGGCGCGGGTGACGGCTCTGCCGCGGCGGGCCCGCACCAGGTCCGGGTCCAGGGCGAGAGCGCGGTCGTAGTCCTCCATGGCCCGCTCGTGCGCGCCGTCCCGGGCGAGCGCGTCGGCCCGCAGCGCCCATGCCGTCGCCCGCCACGGCTCGTCGTCCCGGGCTCGGCCGAGGAGCAGCCGGAGGAGTTCGGCGAGCCCGCCCGCGGCGAGTGCCCGCGACAGCTCGCCGCCGCGGGTCCGTGCCGCCTCGGCGTCGGCGTCCCGGCCCACCTCGGCCAGGAGCCGCACCCAGGGTCGTACGACGTCCTCGCCGTGAGCGCAGGCCGTGACGACGTCGGCGAGCACGGCCGGGAGCGCGGTGCGGGGTCGCGCGCACAGCAGGTGGTAGGACTCGCCGAGCCGCAGTTCCCGCCACTCGTCGTCGGTCCACAACTCCTCGGACCGCAGGCCGGTTTCGGCCTCCGCGCGCCGTCGGCCGTACGCCTCGGCGAGCCGGGTGTGCCGGTCGGTCCAGCCCTGGGGCGAACGCAGCCGCTGAAGCCGGAGCATCGGTGCCCGTACGACGTCGTGGTACCGCACCCGGCCCCCGCGCTCGCTGACGAACGGCATGGTCCTCAGCCATGCGAAGAGCGCGCCCGCCTGGTCCTCGGAACCCGCCACGACCGACCGGAACGTGTCCTGGTCGAGGCCCCTGGGCAGCGCGCCCGCAAGCGCGGCGGCTCTGCGCACGGGGTCCCGCTCCCATTTCAGGAACCGGTCGACCGCCGTGGCGCTCGGATCCCCCACGTCCTCGGGGCCGACGGGCCCGGACTCGGCCAGTGTGGAGACGAGCACCGGAAGGCCGCCGGTCAGCCGCAGCACCTCGGCGACCACCGGTTCGTCCCGTACTCCCTTGTCCGCGAGCAGCCCCCGCGCCTCCGTCTCGGTGAACGGTCCGAGCGGAATGTCGGTCATGAAGTCGGCGAAGCCGCCCCAGCGGGCGGTGTCGAACGGGTGCTGGCCGGAGGTGACCACGACGACGTCGGCGGGAAGGGCGCCGTAGCGGTCGGTGGTCATCAGGTCGTGCAGCCAGCGGTCCAGGAACGGTCCGGTGCGCTCGTAGGTGTCGAGGAGGAGGACGACCCAGGGGGCGGCGTCTGCGGCCGCGGCCAGCTCGGCCAGCAGTACCGGGGTCAGTATCCGCTCGGGGGACAGCACCAGTTGGGCGTCTTCCTGGCTGCGGAAGCGTGCCCGGAGCCGGTCGGCGCCCTGGGCGAGCCGGTCCGCGTCGAGGGCCGTGGCGAAGGCGCCGGCCACCGGGACCATCCCCAGGCCCACCAGCCCGGCCCGTGCCATGGCCAGGCTGCCCGCCGACGGCCCGTCCGGCTCCGCCGGATCGCCCATCGACAGGGCCGCCTCCGCCTCGTGTCGCCGCTGCCGGTGTGCGGCAAGCAACCGCTCCAGCTCCTTCAACCGCCGTCCTTGGAGGGCGAATTGACGTGCCCACACCGCCATCACCTCGGGCACGCCGGCCGCGTCCTCGTCGACGTACGCGGTCAGCGCCCCGGCTTCCCGGGCGATCTGCTCCAACTCCCGTACCAGGAAGGTCTTCCCGACACCCGAGTCACCGTGCACGTGGAAGAGGAAACGGTGCCGTTCGTCCTCGGGCGGCAGGTCGAGGTTCCGCCGGAACGCGGCCCGCTCGTCGACCCGTCCGACGAATCCAGCCCGTCGCCGACGCCCGATCAGCTCCTGCATCGACGGCCGTGTCGACCCCATCCGCACCACCCCCGCCGGCCCACACCAAGTCTGGCAGAGGCCCCGGGGGAAGGGTGTGAATCGGTGCGGCGGGGAAGGACGGTGGCATGTCCACCTCCCACGCGCCTCGTGCGCTCTCGCTCGCCGCTGCCCTTCTCACCGGTACCGTCGCTCTCTACATCGCCCTCGTCGCCCTGGGGAACATCACCGACTTCGGCACCAATCAGGCGTTCGTCCAGCATGTGCTGGCCATGGACACGACGTTCAAGGACGACGACCTGATGTGGCGGGCCATTACCAACAGAGGGCTCCAGAACGCCGCTTACGTCGCCATCATCGTCTGGGAGACCGTCGCCGCGCTCGTGCTCGTCGCCGGGACCGCGCTGTGGTTCCGGCGCGACAACGGCCGTGCGCGGCGCCTGTCCACCTACGGCCTGCTGATGCTCGTGCTGCTCTTCGGCGCCGGGTTCATCGCCATCGGCGGTGAGTGGTTCTCCATGTGGCAGTCCAAGACCTGGAACGGTCTCGACGCGGCGACCCGGGTCCTGGTGCTCACCGGCATCGCGCTCGTCGTCGTACAGCTGAGTCCTTCGGATCAGGAGCGATAGGGCGCCGCCTCGCGGCCCGCGCACAGGGACTCCGTGCCATCTCCTGACGGCTACTTGACCACCGTCACCTTGGTGTTCGGTTCCGTGCCGAACGTCCACAGGGCCGCGCCGTCCGCCTTGTGCATGCGGACTCCGCTGGTCTGCTTGCCGGCGGCGGGCGGCGGGGACGAGCCGTCGACCGCGTTGGAGAAGGCGATCGACAGCCCCGACTTCGAGGCGAAGTAGAGGATGTGCTCGATCTGGACGCCGTCCGAGCCGGTCGTGGCGGACAGGGTCCTGGAGATCGTGTACGTGCCGGGGTCGGGGCTCACCGTCCCCGGCCACACCGTGAACGTGCGGGTCGCCTTGTCGCTCGCGTCGACCGTCCACACCCGCTTGCCGCCGAGCGAGTAGACGATACGGCGGCCCGTGCCGGAGGCGGCCGGCACGGCGGGGGCCTTCGTGGGCTTCGGGGACACGGAGGGGTGGGCGCCCGCCGACGCGCTCGCCGACGGGCGGACCGCCGCGGCCGTGGGATGCGGCCCCTTGTCGGCCTGCAGGGCGAGGAAGACGACGGCCACCGTCGCCCCGGTCGTCAGACCGGTGACCCAGACCCAGGAGGGCAGCAGTCGGGCAGCCACGGGTACGCATCTCCTCCGTTATGAGGGCCCCACGTATTCGCACAGGGGTCGGATCATCGTACTGTGCGCTGCCCGCCCGCTCGGTCCGCTCCCCCGTCCGCTCGGTCCAGTCAGTCCAGCACCGGCAGCAGCTCCGGCAGGTGCCCGTCGGACGCCTCCGCCGCCCGCCGGCGCTCCTCCGGCACCTCGCCGTACAGCGTCGTGCGCGGCTTCGCCGGACGGCCCGCCGCCTCGGCCACGGCGATCAGGTCCCGTACCGACTTGTACGAGCCGTACGACGAGCCCGCCATCCGCGAGATGGTCTCCTCCATCAGCGTGCCGCCCAGGTCGTTCGCGCCCGAGCGGAGCATCTCCGCCGCGCCCTCCGCGCCCAGTTTCACCCAGCTTGTCTGGATGTTCGGGATGTGAGGGTGGAGGAGGAGGCGGGCCATCGCCGTCACCGCGCGGTTGTCGCGCATGGTCGGGCCGGGCCGCGAGATGCCCGCCAGGTAGACGGGGGCGTTGGTGTGGATGAAGGGCAGCGTCACGAACTCCGTGAAGCCGCCGGTCCGCTGCTGGATGCCGGCCAGCGTGCGCAGATGGCCCAGCCAGTGGCGGGGCTGGTCGACATGGCCGTACATCATCGTGGACGAGGAGCGGATGCCCACCTCGTGGGCGGTCGTGACGACCTCGATCCAGGTGGCGGCGGGCAGCTTGCCCTTGGTCAGGACCCACCGCACCTCGTCGTCCAGGATCTCGGCGGCCGTCCCGGGGATGGTGTCCAGGCCCGCCTCCTTCGCCGCGGTCAGCCACTCCCGGATCGACATGCCGGTGCGCGTCGCGCCGTTCACCACCTCCATCGGCGAGAAGGCGTGCACGTGCATGCCGGGGACCCGCTCCTTCACCGCCTTCGCGATGTCGAAGTACGCCGTGCCGGGCAGGTCCGGGTGGATGCCGCCCTGCATGCAGACCTCGACCGCGCCGACGTCCCACGCCTGCTGGGCCCGGTCGGCGACCTGGTCCAGGGAGAGGGTGTAGGCGTCGGCGTCGGTGCGGCGCTGGGCGAAGGCGCAGAACCGGCAGCCGGTGTAGCAGACGTTGGTGAAGTTGATGTTGCGGGTGACGATGTAGGTGACGTCGTCGCCGACCGCCGACTTCCGGACGTCGTCGGCGATCCTGGTCAGCGCGTCCAGCGCCGGGCCGTCCGCGTGGAACAGGGCGAGGGCCTCGGCGTCCGTCAGCTTCGTGGGGTCGTCGGCCGCGGTCGCCAGGGCCTGGCGGACGTCCGTGTCGATGCGCTCGGGTGCCATGCCGGGGGCGGCCGCCTCGCGCAGGGCGCCCCAGTCGCCGTACACCTCGTCGAAGTCGTCACGGCGGTCGCCGGTACGGCCCTCGGTGTCGATGGCGGTGTGCAGATCGGTGCGGCCGGTCGCGACGAAGACCTCCTCCGGCTCCTGCCACGGGTGCCCCTCGACCACCGCGTCCGGGACCGCCAGGCCGGTCTCCGGGTCGGCCAGCGCGGCCACGTGCGGGCGCAGCCGCGGATCCAGCCAGGGCTCGCCGCGGCGGACGAACTCCGGGTACACGCAGAGACGTTCCCGCAGCTCGAACCCGGCGGCCGCCGACTTCGCCGCCAGCTCCTCGATCTGCGGCCAGGGGCGTTCCGGGTTGACGTGGTCGATGGTGAGCGGGGAGACCCCGCCCCAGTCGTCGATACCGGCCGCGATCAGGCGCTCGTACTCGCTGTCGACGAGGTTGGGCGGCGCCTGGATGTTACCGGCCGGACCCATGACGAGCCGGGCCACGGCGACCGCCGCGACCAGTTCGTCCAGCTCGGCGTCCGGCATGCCGCGCATCGCCGTGTCCGGCTTGGCGCGGAAGTTCTGGATGATCAGTTCCTGGACGCCGTGGTACGAGCGGGCGACGCGGCGCAGCGCGAAGAGGGACTCGGCCCGCTCCTCGTACGTCTCGCCGATGCCGATCAGGATCCCCGAGGTGAACGGCACCGAGGAACGGCCCGCGTCCTCCAGGACCCGCAGCCGGACGGCGGGTTCCTTGTCGGGGGAGCCGTGGTGCGGGCCGCCCGGCTCGGACCACAGGCGGGTCGCCGTCGTCTCCAGCATCATGCCCATGGACGGGGCGACCGGCTTCAGCCGCTGGAAGTCGGTCCAGGACAGCACGCCCGGGTTGAGGTGCGGCAGCAGGCCGGTCTCCTCCAGGATCCGGATGGAGATGGCCCGGACGTAGGCGATCGTGTCGTCGTAACCGTGCGCGTCGAGCCACTCGCGCGCCTCCGGCCAGCGGTCCTCGGGCTTGTCGCCGAGGGTGATCAGGGCTTCCTTGCAGCCGAGGGCCGCGCCCTTGCGGGCCACGTCGAGAACCTCGTCCGGGGACATGAACATCCCGTGCCCGGCCCGGCGGAGCTTGCCGGGGACGGTGACGAACGTGCAGTAGTGGCACTTGTCGCGGCACAGGCGGGTGAGGGGGATGAAGACGCTCTTCGAGTACGTGATGACGCCCGGGCGGCCCGCCTGTTCCAGACCGGCGTCGCGCACCCGGGCGGCCGACGCGGCGAGGTCGTCGAGTGCCGCGCCGCGCGCCTGGAGCAGCACGGCGGCCTCGGAGACGTCGAGGGCGACGCCGTCCCGGGCGCGTTTGAGGGCGCGACGCATGGAGTTCTCGGTGGGGCCGCCGGTTCCGGGAGTCGCGGAAGTCGTCATTCTCCGAGCATACGGAGGGCTCCGCCGGTTCAGCCGGGACGGGGGTTCCGGGGGTGGGCTGCGGTGCGGTGCCGGGTGCCGATGCGGTGCCGGGTGCCGGTGCGGTGCCGGGTGCCGGTGCGGTGCCGGGTGCCGGGTGCCGGTGCGGTGCAGGAGTGCCGGTGCGTTGTGGCTGGTCGCGCAGTTCCCCGCGCCCCTTAAAGAGGGGCGCTGCAGCGAGCGCCTCTTTAGGGGCGCGGGGAACTGCGCGAGCAACCCCCACCCACCCGCGGACGACTACAGATACTCCGCGTACGCGTCCAGCACCCCCAGCACTTCGGCCTCCCCGGCCGGCGGCAGCTGGAGCACGACCTCCTCGATACCCGACTCGGCGTAGTACGCCAGCTTCCCCGGCGTCGGCAGCACCGCGTACGGCACCACCTGAAGCGCCGCCGGGTCGCGCCCCGCGTCCGCCCACACGCCCCGCAGGACCGGTATCGACTCCGCCAGCCCGCGTCCCCCGATCGGCATCCACCCGTCGGCATACTCCGCGATGTGCGCGAACAGCTTCGGCCCCGCCGCCCCGCCGATCAGCGTGCGGGGACCGGCGACCGGGCCGCGCGGCTTCTGGACGGGCTTGGGATACGCGGACGACGCTCGCACGCTCCCGAACTCTCCTTCGTAGGCGGTCGGTTCGTCCGCCCACAGCGCCCGCATCAGAGCCATCCGGTCCCGGGACAGCTCCCGCCGCGTCCGCCAGGCCACGCGGTGGTCCGCGGCCTCCTCGACGTTCCAGCCGAAGCCGACGCCGAGCGTGAAGCGGCCGCCGGACAGGTGGTCGAGGGTGGCGATCTGCTTGGCGAGGTCGATCGGGTCGTGCTGGGCGACCAGGGTGATGCCGGTGCCGAGGCCGAGGCGCTCGGTGACGGCGGCGGCCTGGCCGAGGGCGACGAAGGGGTCGAGGGTACGGCCGTACTCGCGGGGCAGGTCGCCGCCGGCCGGGTACGGGGTGGTCCGTTCGACCGGGATGTGCGTGTGCTCGGGCAGGTACAGGCCGGCGAAACCGCGTGCCTCCAGCTCACGGGCGAGCCGGACGGGGGTGATGGTCTCGTCGGTGAGGAAGATCGTGACGGCTATCCGCATGGGCCATCTGTACCGGGGGTGGCGCGATATGTCCATACCGACTGGTCGGCATCACGCGCCCCACCTTTCACACAGCTATGCACATGACATAAGGATGCCTGTGGATTCCCTGTCCTTCCATGGGAGTTCACGTCAGGAGAGGAGAGTCACCGGCATGGGTGAGGACACGCACGGCATCGGCAGACGCGCACTGTTCGTGACGGGGGCGGCGGCAGCCCTTACGTTGGGAACCGTGAGCTTCGCAGCGGCGGACGGTCAGGGCCAGGGGACTCAGGAGACGAAGACGGTACGCGGCACGCTGCCGCCCGGCTGCCCGGACTTCGTGTACGTCCCGGTCGAGGTCCCCGCCGGCGTCCGCGAGATCAAGGTCGCCTACACCTACGACCGGCCGGCCGTCCCGGCCGGCACCACGGGCAACGCACTCGACATCGGCCTCTTCGACCAGCACGGCACCGAGCTGGGCGGCAAGGGCTTCCGGGGCTGGTCGGGCGGGGCGCGCACGGAGTTCTTCGTCCGCGCCGACGACGCGACCCCCGGCTACCTCCCCGGCCCGGTCCACGCCGGCACCTGGTACGTCGCCCTCGGCCCCTACACGGTGGCCCCGCAGGGCCTGGCCTACGAGCTGACGATCACGCTGACGTACGGCGAGCCCGGCACCCCCGTCCGCCCGGTGTACCCGCCCGAGCGGGCCAAGGGCCGGGGCCGGGACTGGTACCGGGGCGACTGCCACCTGCACTCCTGGTACTCCGACGGCCGCCGCACCCCGGCCGAGATCGCGGCGCTGGCCCGTGCCGCCGGCCTGGACTTCATCAACTCCTCGGACCACAACACGCATTCCTCGCACGCGCACTGGGCGGACCAGGCCGGCGACGACCTGCTGATCATGCTCGGCGAGGAGATCACCACCCGCAACGGCCACGTCGTCGCCCTCGGCACCGACCCCGGGACCTTCGTCGACTGGCGCTACCGGGCCCGCGACAACCGGTTCGGGAAGTTCGCGCACCAGATCCACAAGGCCGGCGGTCTGGTCGTCCCGGCGCATCCGCACGCCACCTGCGTGGGCTGCGCCTGGAAGTTCGGGTTCGGGGACGCGGACGCGGTCGAGGTGTGGAACGGCCCCTACACCCCCGACGACGAGGTGGCCCTGTCCGCCTGGGACGCCACGCTGGTCGCCTCGGTGCGCGACAACAAGGAGTGGCTGCCGGCGATGGGAAACAGCGACGCGCACCGCGACCCGGACCCCGTCGGCGTGCCCCAGACCGTCGTCCTCGCCGACGACCTGACCCGCGAGGCCGTCCAGGAGGGGCTGCGCGCGGGCCGCTCCTACGTCGCCGAGTCGAAGAACGTGAAGGTGAGCTTCACGGCGACGGGCGGGCGCGGCGAGCAGGCCGGGATCGGCGAGCGGCTGGAGGTGGCCGCCGACACCTCGGTGACCGTCCGCCTGGAGGCCTCCGGGGTGCCGCGCTGCACGGTCCGCTTCATCACCGACGAGGGCGTCCTGCTGACCAGCGACCCGCTCCCGGTGACCGGCTCGGGCGTGGTCGAGTGGCGGACGACCCCGCAGTACGCGGCGTACGTGCGCGCGGAGTTGCGCCACGAGACGGCGGCGGGCCCGGTACCCGGCGCCCTGGCGGCACTGACGAACCCGATCTTCCTGGGGCGCCGCTAGGCCGGTCCGCCGACGAGGGCCGGGGCGAGCCCCTCGTGTGCGGGTCGGGGACCATGGAGGCAACGGCAGCAACCATGAGGAGTCGCACGGATCATGCCCCGCCCCACCGACACCCGTTTCCGCGCCACCACCGCCTTCCAGCGGCACATCGCCAACCCGCTGACCCGGCTCCTCCCCTTCCAGACCCTCCTGGAGACCACCGGGCGCACCTCCGGGCTGCCCCGCCGTACGCCGCTGGGCGGCCGGCGGGTCGGCGGGGCCTTCTGGCTGGTGTCGGAGTTCGGCGAGCACTCCCAGTACGTCCGGAACATCAAGGCCGACCCGCGGGTGCGGGTCCGCATCGGGGGGAAGTGGCACGCGGGCACCGCCCACCTCATGCCCGACGACGACCCGGTGGCCCGCCTGCGCACGCTGCCCCGGGGCAACAGCGCCGCCGTACGGCTGCTCGGGACGAACCTGCTGACGGTGCGGGTGGACCTGGACGGCTGAGCGTCACCGGGGCCGGCCGCCGGGCCCGTGCTCCTGCCGCGCCGGCGGCTACCCCTGCCCCGCCCGCAGTCCCGGCACGGCTTCGAGCATGCTGTCGAAGCCCGACGGCGGGCGGCCCAGGAGTTCCGTCACGTCGTCGGTCGCCCGGTCGTAGCGGTTCTCCCCGTGCAGCCGGGCCATCGTGGCGATGTGGTCGAAGAGATGCGGTGTCAGGCCCAGCGGCTTGAGGTCGTGCTCGACCCATTCGTCGTACGGCACGTCGACGTACGTCACGGTGCGTCCCAGCGCCTCGGAGACCTCGGCGGCGATCGCGGTCATGTCCCGGGAGGCCGCGCCGGTCAGTTCGTAGACGCGGCCGGTCTGCGGCGCGGGGTCGAGCAGCAGTCGGGCGACCACCGCGGCCACGTCGCCGGCGGCCACCGGCGAGGTGCGGGCGGCGCCGAAGGGGAGACGGATGGTGTCGTCACGGCGGACGGAGGCCACGGCGAGCATGCCGAAGAGCGGGTTCTCCATGAACACCGTCGGCCGGACGTGGACGACCGGCAGCCCGGACCAGTTGAGGACGTGTTCGCAGAGCCAGTGCAGCCGCTGCTGGTGCGACTCCGCGCTGCTGGTGAGGCTCATCTGGGAGACGGTCATCTGTGACATGTGCACCAGCAGTTCGAGGTGGCCGCCCGCAAGGGCCGCCGCCGCCACGGTCGCCGTGGCCTCCAGGTAGTCGGGCGACGGGCTCATCCCGAAGTAGGCCCTGCGGCATCCCTCCAGGGCAGCCACCACGTCCGCCCCCCGCGTGAGGTCACCGACGACCACCTCGACGCCGTCGAGGGCCCGCAGCGCGGTGGCACGGTCGTCGTCGTGGTGGACGAGGGCCCGGACCGGCAACCCGTGCCGGCGCAGCTGCGTGAGGACCCTCCCGCCCACACCCCCGACGCCGCCGGCGGCACCGGTGACCAGGATCGGATCAGTACTCGGCAAGACGTCCTCCCGCAGTCGGCAACCCGCCCCGCCTTTCTACGGCACGCCGACCGCCTCCCGGCACACCCCGCCGCGCGGACCACACGGCAGGAGTAGCGGCCGTCGCCGACCGGTCCCCTCATCCCGGCCAGACGATCGCCTGCACCTCGCTGTAGGCGTGCAGGGCGTACGAGCCGACGTCCCGGCCCACCCCGCTCTTCTTGAACCCGCCGAACGGGGCCTCCATGTTCCGCCCGACGGTGTTGATCCCGACGCCCCCCGCCCTCAGCCGCCGCGCCACCCGGAAGGCGCGGGCCACGTCCCCCGACCAGACGTAGTCGATGAGGCCGTAGTCGGAGTCGTTGGCCAGGGCGATGCCCTCTTCCTCCTCGTCGAAGGGGATGACGGCGACGACCGGGCCGAAGATCTCCTCGCGGGCGGCCCGCATGTCGTTTCGGCAGTCGGCGAGCACCGCGGGCCTGACGTAGAACCCCCTTTCCAGGGGAGGCCGTTCGCCGCCCGTCACCACCGTCGCCCCCTCCTTCCCGGCGAGTTCGACATACGACTCGACCCGCGCCCGGTGTTCGGCCGTGATCAGCGGTCCGACCACCGTGTCCGGCGCCGCCGGGTCACCCACCGTCAACCGGTCGGCGTAGGCGGCGAGTTGCTCCACCAGCCGGTCGTACAGCGGCCGCTGCACCAGCACCCGGGTGGGTGCCGTGCAGATCTGTCCGCTGTAGAAGGAGAAGGTGGTGCCGATGCCCGCCACCGCCGAGCCGACGTCCGCGTCGGCGAAGACGACCGCCGCGCCCTTCCCGCCCAGCTCCATCAGCTGCCGTTTCATGTCCCGCCCGCACACCTCGGCGATGCGCTGCCCGACGGCCGTGGACCCGGTGAAGCTCACCATGTCGACGTCGGGCGAGGCCACGGCCGTCTCGCCGACGCCGGCCGCCCGGCCGGAGACGACGTTCACCACGCCCGGCGGGGCGCCGGCCGCCTCCAGTGCTTCCGCCATGCGGTAGACGGAGAGCGGGTCCTGCGGGGCCGGCTTCACCACCACCGTGTTGCCCATGGCCAGCGCGGGCGCGACCTTGCCCGCCGGATTCGCCCAGGGGTTGTTGTACGACGTGATGCAGCTGACCACGCCCACCGGCTGGCGCACGGCCAGCGCACCCGTCACCCCGGCCTTCCCCATCGGGCCGGCCTCGTTGATCTGCGGTGGGATCGCCCACTCGGCGGGCTCCACGGTGGCGTACCGCCGGAACCGGGCCGCCGCCACCCCCACCTGCATCGCCCGGGCGGTCCCGGTGGTCGCGCCGGTCTCCGCCCGGGCCAGGTCGGCGTGCTCCTTCAGCCGGGCGCGGATGATGTCGGCGGCCCGGCCGAGGACCGCGGCCCGTTCCGCCGCCGGTGTCCGTGACCAGCCGTCGAAGGCCTCCCGGGCGGCCGTGCAGGCGGCCAGGACCTGCTCCCCGGAGGCCTCGGGAGCCCAGCCGACGGTGCCCTCGGTCGCCGGGTCGACGACCGCGTAGTGCCCGCCGTCGGGGTCCACCCAGCGTCCCCCGACGAACAGCCGCTGCCCGTCCGCCGCATCTCTCACCGGGTGCTCACCGTCCTGGTGTCCCGTCCGGACCGCAGCACCTTCCCGGGTACCGTCCCGCTGACCACGTCGTCGCGGATGGCCTCGACGCCGTTCACCCAGACCGCCCGTATCCCGATCGCCTTCGAGTCCAGGCGGGGGCTGTCTCCCGGCAGGTCGTGCACCAGGGTGGCCGGTCCGGCGGCGATCCGCTCCGGGTCGAAAAGCACGAGGTCCGCATGCCAGCCCTCCGCGATCCGGCCCCGCTCCCGCAGCCCGAAGAGCCGGGCGGGATCGTCGGTCAGCATCTTCACCGCCTGTTCCAGGCCGAGCAGCCGTCGGCCGCGCAGACAGTCGCCGAGGAACCGCGTCGTGTACGGCGCCCCGCACATCCGGTCCAGATGCGCCCCCGCGTCGGACCCGCCGAGCAGCACGTCCTCGTGCTGCCAGGTCTCGGCGCGCAGCGCCCAGGAGGCGGGGTCGTTGTCGGTGGGCATGGGCCACAGGACCGTACGCAGGCCGTCGGCCGCGCAGATCTCGACCAGGCAGTGGAAGGGGTCCAGCCCGCGCTCCGCCGCGATGTCCTCGACCACCCGGCCGGACAGCCCGGCGTTGGCCGCGCTGTAGGTGTCGCCGATGACGTACCGCCCGAAGTTCGCGAGCCGCCGGAAGACTCCGGCCTCCTTCGAGTGGGCGCGCTCCAGCATCTCGGCGCGTACGTCCGGGTCCCGGAGCTTCTCGATCCGCTCCGGGACCGGCAGCCCGAGGACCGGCCCCCAGCCGGGGATCAGGTTCAGCGCGCAGAAGGTGCCGAGCGACATGTTCATCGGGGTGAGGATGGGCATGGTCAGCGCCACGACCCGGCCGCCCGCCTTCCGGGCCCGCTCGCTCGCCTGGAGCTGCCGGGGCACCCGCTCGGGCACGGCGGCGTCGACGGTCAGCACGTTCCAGTTCAGGGGCCGCCCGGCCACCGCGCTCATCTCGGCGAACAGCTCGATCTCGGCGTCGCTGAACTGGTCGAGGCAGCCGGCGACGATCGCCTCGATCTGCGTCCCCTCGTGCTCCCCGACGGCCCGCGAGAGGGCCAGCAGCTCCTCCGGGCGGGCGTGCCGGGAGGCGACCGGCTGTCCGTCGCCGTCCGAGTGGGTGGCGGACTGGGTGGTGGAGAAGCCCCAGGCCCCGGCGTCCATGGCCTCGTGCAGCAGCCGGACGATCTCGGCCAGTTGCTCATCGCTGGGCTGCCCGCCGACCGCGTCCGGACCCATCACGTACCGGCGCAGGGCACAGTGCCCGACCATGAACCCGGCGTTGACGGCGATCCGCCCGTCCAGCGCGTCCAGGTACTCCCCGAAGCCACGCCAGCTCCAGGGCGCCCCCTCCTCCAGCGCGACCAGCGACATCCCCTCGACCTTGGACATCATCCGGCGCGTGTAGTCGGCGTCCTCCGGTTTCAGGGGCGCGAGGGTGAAGCCGCAGTTCCCGGCGGCGACCGTGGTGACCCCGTGGTTGAGGGAGGGCGTCGCGTACGGGTCCCAGAAGAGCTGCGCGTCGTAGTGGGTGTGGGGGTCGACGAACCCGGGCGCGAGCACGAGCCCGGCGGCGTCCTCGGTGGTACGGGACTCCTCGGTGACGGTTCCGACGACGGCGATACGGCCGTCGCGTATGCCGACGTCGGCGGTGTGGGCGGGCGCGCCGGTTCCGTCGACAACGGACGCGCCCTTGATGAGGTGATCAAGCATGGGGCTCCCTTTTCAACTGAGGGGACTCGTCCCACCTGAAGGGGCGCGGGGCTGTATCGATTTGCGGCTCCGCCGCGTGAGCGCGACCAGCCACAACGCACCCGCACCCCGCGACGGCGATTACGCGGCACCCCGGAATCGGGTCGTCCGGTGCACCGGATCCGTGTCGACCTTCGGAATGACGTGCTCCCCGATCAGCCGGATCGTCTGCAGCGTCTCCTCCTTCGGCACCCCCACCGGCAGCCCGAAGCTCAGCTGGTCCGCCCCCGCCTGCTCCCACCGCTTGCACTGCCGCAGCACCTCGTCCGGGTCCCCGCAGATCAGCAGCTCCTCCTCGACGAGCAGCTCCACGAACTCCGGTGTGTACTCGGGCAGCGTCTCCGGCCACACCGGGAAGCCCTCGGGCCGCGGGAACGTGTCGTGGTAGCGGAACACCAGCGACGGAAGGTAGTGCAGGCCGCCGGCCGCGGCGATCCGGATCGCCTCGTCGTGCGTCGGCGCGCAGATCGCCGTCGTCGTCACCATCACGTTGTCGTTGACGAAGTCCCCGACCGGCTCCGCGTTCACGATCGCCGTCTTGTACTGCTCAAGCACCCACTCCATGTCGGAGACCTTCTGGATGCTGAAGCCGAGGACCCCGAGCCCCTTCTTCGCCGCCATGGCGTACGACGGCGGTGATCCGGCCGCGTACCACATCGCCGGGTGGGACTTCCCGTACGGCTTCGGCAGGACCTTGCGCGGCGGCAGCTGCCAGTGCTTGCCCTGGAAGCCGGCGTACTCGTCCTGGAGCCACATCTTGGGGAACTCGGCGATGGTCTCTTCCCAGATCTCCTTGGTGTAGTTCATGTCGGTGATGCCCGGCAGGAACCCGAGGATCTCGTGCGACCCGGCTCCTCGCCCGCTGCCGAACTCGAACCGGTTGCCGGTGAGGTGGTCGAGCATGGCGACCTTCTCGGCCACCTTCACGGGGTGGTTGACCTGGGCGAGCGGGTTGAAGATCCCGGAGCCGAGATGGATGCGGTCCGTCGCATGCGCCAGGTAGCCCAGGAAGACGTCGTTCGCCGACAGGTGCGAGTACTCGTCGAGGAAGTGGTGCTCGGAGGCCCAGGCGTACTTGAAGCCGGACTTGTCCGCCTGGATGACGTACTCGGTCTCCTCCATCAGTGCCTTGTGCTCGGCCAGCGGGTCGGTCTCGGCTCGCTTGCCCACGTATCCCTGTACAAAGAGCCCGAATTCCAAGGCGGTTCACCGTCCCAATTTCCTGACGCTCCGTCAGATACCGTTCGTTGGCCGACTGTCGCACCGGCCGCTGCCACCGTCAATAGTTGATGGTCCGTCAGATTACCGAGACCCCGGCCAGCCAGCCCCCGTCGATCACGAACGGCTGCCCGGTGATGTACGAGGAGTCGTCCGAGGTCAGGAAGAGCGCCAGTCTGGCCACCTCCTCCGCCCGCCCGATCCGGCCCAGCGGCACCAGCTTGCGGTACAGCTCGTCCAGGGCCCGGCTCATCTCCTCCGGGTCGGCGGCGGGGTCGAGCCGCGCCGGGTTGGACATCGCGGTGTCGATGGCGCCGGGGCAGATCGCGTTGACCCGTATCCGCCGGCCGGCCAGTTCCAGCGCGGCGACCCGGGTGAGCCCGAGCACCGCGTGCTTGGTCGCGGCGTACGTCCCCACCGCGGCCATCCCCGTCAGTGCCGTGTAGGACGCCGTGTTGACGATGGTCCCGCCGTCGGCCAGTTCCGGCGCCACCGTCTTCATGCCCAGGAAGCAGCCGACCTGGTTGACCTGTACGACCTGCATGAACTCGTCGAGGGGCGTGTCCACGAGCGCGTTGAACCGCAGGATGCCCGCGTTGTTCACCAGCCCGTCGAGCCGGCCGTACGCCTGCTTCGTGGCGGTGACGGCGGCCTGCCACTCCTCCTCCACGCCCACGTCCAGGTGGACGTAGCGCGCCCCGATCTCCTTGGCGAGCGCCTCGCCCAGGTCGTCCAGCACATCCGCCACGACCACGTTCGCGCCCTCTTCGACGAAGAGCCGCGCCTCCTGCTCGCCCTGTCCGCGCGCCGCCCCGGTGACGATGACGACCCGCCCGTCCAGCTTGCCCATGGCCACCCGCTCCTCAGCTCAGCCGGGGCGCGACGTCGGCCCCGAACGCACGTATCTGGTCGATGAGTTCGGCCCGGTTCCGGCTGCGGAACCGCACCTGGACCTGGTGCACGCCCATCTCGCCGTAGGCCCGCAGCGACTCGGCGAGGGCCTCCGGGGTGCCGGTGAGGGTGCGGCGGCCCACCTCCCAGCTCGGGGTGCCGATGTACAGCGGCTCGGCGATCGCGCCGATGACCAGCGGCTCCACCACCCCTGCCTCCTCGCGCAGCCGCCGCAGCCGGGCGATCTGGGCGGGCAGCCGGTCCCTCGGGTCGCCCTGCGGCAGCCAGCCGTCCCCCTTGAGCGCGGCCCGTCGTACGGCGGCCGGCGACGAGCCGCCGACCCATACCGGTACCCGGCGCTGCGCGGGCCGGGGCCGCTGCCCGAGCCCCTCGAAGTCGTAGAACTTCCCGTGGTGGGAGGGGAACTCGTCCGGGCCGAGGGCGGCCCGCAGCGCGTCGACCGCCTCGTCGAGGACCGCGCCCCGCTGCCCGAAGTCCACCCCCAGCACCTCGAACTCCTCCCGCACGTGGCCCGCCCCGACCCCGAGGATCAGCCGGCCGCCGGAGAGGTGGTCGAGGGTCGCGTACTGCTTGGCGGAGAGCAGGGGGTGCCGCAGCCCGACGACGGCGACATGGCTGAGCAGCCGTACCCGCTCGGTGACGGCGGCCAGGTGGGCGAGGGTGGCGACCGGGTCGTACCAGACCGTGCTCATGGCGGCGGCGAGCCGGCGCGGAATCGCCACGTGGTCACAGACGGCGAGGTAGGCGAAGCCGGCCCGGTCCACCGCGCGGGCGATCTCGACCAGGTCCGCGACGCCCGCGCCCGCCTCCCACTCCTCGGCGTAGATCGTGGACTGGGACTGGACGGGGAGCTGGATGCCGAAGTCGGTCACCTCGTACCGCCCCACAGGCCCTCCGGGGTGAGGCCCAGCAGGTCGATCGCGTTGCCGCGGACGATGCGTTCGATCACGTCCGGGGCGAGGTGGCCCATCTGGGCCTCGCCGACCTCGCGGGACTTCGGCCAGGTGGAGTCGGAGTGCGGGTAGTCGGTCTCGTAGAGGACGTTGCCGAGGCCGATCGCGTCGAGGTTCTGCAGGCCGAAGGCGTCGTCGAAGAAGCAGCCGTGGACGTGCTCGGCGAAGAGCTCGGAGGGCGGGCGGGTGACCTTGTCGGCGACGCCGCCCCAGGCGCGGTTCTCCTCCCAGACGACGTCGGCGCGTTCCAGGATGTAGGGGATCCAGCCGATCTGGCCCTCCGCGTACATCACCTTCAGGTTCGGGAAGCGCTCGAACTTGCCGCTCATCAGCCAGTCGACCATCGAGAAGCAGCAGTTGGCGAAGGTGATCGTGGACCCGACGGCCGGCGGGGCGTCGGCGGAGGTGGAGGGCATCCTGCTGCTGGAGCCGATGTGCATGGCGACGACCGTGCCGGTCTCGTCGCAGGCGGCGAGGAAGGGGTCCCAGTCGTCGGTGTGCACGGAGGGCAGCCCGAGGTGCGGGGGGATCTCGGAGAAGGCGACGGCGCGGACGCCCCGGGCGGCGTTGCGGCGGACCTCCGCGGCCGCCAGTCCGGCGTCCCACAGGGGAATGAGGGTCAGGGGTATCAGCCGGCCCTGCGCCAGCGGGCCGCACCACTCCTCCACCATCCAGTCGTTGTAGGCCTGGACGCAGAGCAGGGCCAGTTCGCGGTCCTTGGCCTCGGTGAAGGTCTGCCCGCAGAACCGGGGGAAGGTCGGGAAGCAGAGGGCGGACTGGACGTGGTTGACGTCCATGTCGGCGAGCCGCTGCGGGACGTCGTACGAACCCGCCCGCATCTGCTCGTACGTGATCACCTCCAGCTTGATCTCGTCCCGGCCGTAGCCGACCGCGGTGTCGAGGCGGGTGAGGGGGCGGTGCAGGTCCTCGTAGATCCACCAGTCGCCCGTGGGACCGTCCTCCCCGGGCCTGCCCATCACGGGCTTGAACCGGCCGCCGAGGAAGCTCATCTCCTTCAGCGGGGCGCGGACTGTCCGCGGCCCGGTGTCCAGGTACTTCTTCGGGAGGCGGGACTGCCAGACGTCCGGCGGCTCCACGGTGTGGTCGTCGACGGAGATGATCAGCGGAAAGGTGCCGTCCTGGGTGTCCATGGCGCTCACGGTAGCGCCGATCTGACGAACCGTCAGCTATCGCGATGACGGTTCGTCAGGCGGACGCGGCAGCGCGCCCGGCCGACCGGGGGCGGCCTCCGGGCCGCGGGTTCCGCACCGCGCGGAGCTACCGGCGGAATCGTTTCGCCGCGAACTTGTCCTGCTCGCGGGGCCACTTCGATGTGAAGGGTGTGTGGACCACCGTGTTCCGGCCTGTGATCGGGGTCTCGCCAGGCTGACGCGGCTCCCGTGAACAAGGCAGACTGACGGGGTGAATCGGGATGTCTAGGGGGACGGACATGGACGGTGGACCGCGGGTACCGGAGCAGCGGCGCCCCTCCTCCTCGGCGGAGGCGGCGCTGCGCTTCAGTGTGCTCGGTCCGGTGCGCGCCTGGCGCGAGGGGCAGCCGCTCAACACCGGCTCCCCCCAGCAACGCGCGCTGCTCGCCGCCCTGCTGCTGCGCGAGGGCCGCACGGCGACCGCGGCCGAGCTGATCGACGCGCTGTGGGGCCCCGAGCCGCCTTCGCAGGCGCTGGCGGCGGTGCGGACGTACGCGTCCCGGCTGCGGAAGATCCTGGACCCGGGCGTCCTGGTCAGCGAGTCGGGCGGCTACGCGGTGCGCGGCCTCGGTGACGGCGCCCTGGACCTGGCGGTGGTGCAGGACCTGGCGGCGGAGGCGGAGAAGGCGCGGGGCGCCGGCGATCTGGGCCATGCCCGGGACCAGCTGAACCGGGCCCTGTCCCGGTGGGACGGCGAGGCGCTGGCCGGCGTCCCCGGCCCGTACGCCGACGCGCACCGGGTCCGCCTGGACGAGTGGCGGCTGCAGCTCCTCGAGTCCCGCCTGGACATGGACCTGGAGCAGGGCTGCCACGCGGAGGCGGTGTCGGAGCTGACGGCACTGACCG
This sequence comes from Streptomyces sp. NPDC001220, assembly GCF_053597895.1. Lineage (NCBI taxonomy): Bacteria > Bacillati > Actinomycetota > Actinomycetes > Kitasatosporales > Streptomycetaceae > Streptomyces > Streptomyces sp. NPDC001220. Next base: position 301,331 of record NZ_JBSFJE010000010.1, on the reverse strand, counting down.
CGGCGCATCCGCTGCGCGAGCGGCTGCGCGAGCTGCTGATGCTGGCCCTGTACCGCAGCGGCCGGCAGGCCGAGGCGCTCGCCGTGTACGCCGACACCCGCCGCCTGCTGGCCGAGGAACTGGGCGTCGACCCGCGCCCGGGCCTGCGCGACCTGCAGCAGCGCATCCTCCAGGCCGACCCGGCCCTCGCGGAACCGTCGGCCCCGGCTTCGGAGCCCCCCGCCGGCCCTGTCCGCCCCGCCCAGCTCCCGGCCACCGTGCCGGACTTCACGGGCCGTGCCGCGTTCGTCACCGAACTGAGCGAGGTGCTGGCATCGGCCGACGGCCGGGTCATGGCCGTGTCGGCGCTGGCGGGCATCGGAGGCGTGGGCAAGACCACCCTGGCCGTGCACGTGGCCCACCATGCCCGATCGGCGTTCCCGGACGGCCAGCTCTACGTCGACCTGCAGGGCGCGGGTCCGCGGGCGGCCGAGCCGGAGACGGTCCTGGGATCCTTCCTCCGCGCCCTGGGCACACCGGACTCCGCCATCCCCGACTCGCTGGAGGACCGTGCGGCGCTGTACCGCTCGGTCCTGGACGGCCGCCGGGTCCTCGTCCTGCTGGACAACGCGAAGGACGCGGCACAGGTACGTCCGCTGCTGCCGGGCATGGAGGGCTGTGCGGCACTGGTGACGGCCCGGGTGCGGATGGTCGACCTGGCCGGGGCGCATCTGGTGGACCTGGACGTGATGTCCCCCGACGAGGCGCTCCAGCTCTTCACGAGGATCGTGGGCGCGGAGCGGGTGGCCGCCGAGCGCGAGGCGGCGCTGGACGTGGTCGCGGCGTGCGGCTTCCTCCCGCTCGCGATCCGCATCGCGGCGTCCCGTCTCGCGGCCCGCCGCACCTGGACGGTCTCGGTGCTGGCGGCGAAGCTCGCCGACGAACGCCGCCGCCTGGACGAACTCCAGGCCGGCGACCTGGCGGTGAAGGCGACCTTCGAACTCGGCTACGGCCAGCTGGAACCGGCCCAGGCCCGGGCCTTCCGCCTGCTGGGCCTGGCCGACGGCCCGGACATCTCGCTGGCGGCGGCCGCGGCGGTGCTGGACCTTCCGGCGGAGGACACCGAGGACCTCCTGGAGGCGCTGGTCGACACGTCCCTCCTGGAATCGGCGGCCCCCGGCCGCTACCGCTTCCACGACCTGGTCCGCCTCTACGCACGCGCCTGCGCGGAACGCGACGAACAGCCCCCCGGCGAACGAGCCGCGGCGATGTCCCGCCTCCTGGACTTCTACCTGGCCACGGCGGCGGGGGTGTACGCGATCGAGCGGCCCGGGGAACGCGTCCTGGACCACCTGATCCGAAGCACCTACCCGGGCCTCTCCTTCACCGACCGGGACAAGGCGTTGGACTGGCTGTTCACCGAGGCCAGCGGCCTGCTGGCGGCCGTACAGCAGGCCGGTACGGCGGACAGGCTGCGCCGGGCGGCCGACCTCCTCGTCGCGGCCGTCGATCTCGGGGAGTCCGGGATCGGCGCCCGCCAGTACGTCCAGGCGGCCGGCGCTTTGATCTCGGCCGCCCAGCGCCACGGCGACGCCTACGCCGAGGGCCGCGCCCGCCTCATGCACAGTCATCTCCTCGGCGTCTCCGGCTCGTTCACGGAGTCGGACCGGGAGGCGGGCGAGGCACTCCGGCTCGGACTCGCCGCCGGGGATCCCGTCGTGTGTGCCCAGGCACCCAACCAGCAGGGCATCATCGCCCTCTACAACGGGCGGCACGACGCGGCCGAGCAGCACCTCACACAGGCCCTGGCCGCCTTCCGGGCCGACCGGAACACGCCGGGTGAGGCCAGCGCCCTGTGCAATCTGTCGCGGGTCCACCTGGCGACCGGCCGTACCGAGAGCGCGGTCTCCCTGGCCCGTCAGGGGGTCACCATCTACGCACGCGACGACACCGGCATGGCCCTGCGCCTGGCCAACGGCAAGTACGCGCTGGGACTCGCGCTGACCAGTGCGGGAGAGCCGCGGCTGGCCCTGGAGACCCTCACCGACGCCCTGAGCATGTTCCAGGACGCGCGACAGCAACTGTGGCACGGCATGACGCTGTTCCGGATCGCCGAACTCCACCTGGCCGACGACAGCCCCGCGCAGGCCGCTGCCTGCGCGGAACAGGCGCTGGCCGTACTGCACGGCATCGGCGGGGAGTGGCGTCGCGCCAACATCCTCACGGCTCTGGGCCGCGGCCTGCACGGCATCGGCCAGACCGACCGCGCGAAGGTCTGCTGGCAGGAGGCGCTGTCGGTCTTCGAGGCGTCGGGGTCACCGGAGGCGGCGGACGTACGGGGACTGCTGGCATCCACCCCCGTGGGCTAGGGCCGCCCGGAACCCGTACGCCCCGCAGCCGCGTTCATCGTTCGTTTATCGCGGCCCGGCACTCTCAGTGGTGCCGGACCGTCGTGTCGGGGGGCAGACGGCTCGGTGCGATGGCCGCACCACTAAGGTGAACGGCCGTGCGATGCCCGCCCGGTGACACTCGGGGGAGTGACCGGGCGGGCATCTCCCATCTCGAACCATCCTGTTCTCTAGGAGTCACCCATGGCCGACAACACCGGGACCGTCAAGCCCGACGACTTCCACGCCACGAGCGAGCCGGCCGACGCGGCCGCCGCCCTCATCGTCGACCCGAAGCCGGACTTCGACCCGGCGGCCGTTCCGGCCGCCGCCACGAAGCCGGCCACGGACACCGCGACCGCCCCGGCCACCGCCAAGGGCGACATCGCCAGCAAGGACTTCCACGCCACGTCGGAGCCCCTGAACTCGCCCGACGACTTCCACGCGACGGACGAGAAGGCCTGACAGACCACACCCGGACGGGGACGGCCGCGGCGGTGCGGAGGGGAAGCCGCCGCGGCCGAGGTGTGTCCCGGGGCGGCTCGGCGCGACAGCCGACGCCCGCGCCGAGCCCGTGCTCGGCATGTTCGGGCTCGCCGCGCCGACCGGCTTCTTCCTGGCCAGGCATGCCACCGGCCCGTCGCCGCCCGCGAATCCGGCCTGGGCATGGCCGCCCAGGCAGCCGGCCTAGGCGGATCGGTGTGCTCGTAGTTCGCCTTTCAGTACTTTGCCGCTCGCGTTCCGCGGCAGTTCCGCCACGAACTCCACCACCCGCGGCACCTTGTAGTTCGCCATCTCCCGCCGGGCCCAGGCGATCAGGTCGTCGCCGGTCAGCACCGAGCCCCGGCGGCGTACCACGAACGCCCTGCCGACCTCGCCCAGCCGCCCGTCCGGTACGCCGATCACCGCCACGTCCGCCACATCCGGGTGCAGGCCGAGCAGTTGCTCTATCTCCGCCGGGTAGGCGTTGAAGCCGCCGACGATGAACATGTCCTTCAGCCGGTCGGTGATCCGCAGGTTCCCGGCCGGGTCCAGGACGCCGACGTCGCCCGTGCGCAGCCAGCCGTCCGCCGTCAGCGTCTCGGCGGTCGCGGCCGGGTCCTCGTAGTAGCCGCGCATCACGTTGAACCCGCGGACCAGAACCTCGCCCGGTGCGCCCGGCGCCGCGTCCACCCGTATCTCCGTGCCGGGGATCGCCCGCCCCGACGTCGACGCGATCACCGCAGGGGCGTCTCCGCGGCGGCACATCGTCACGATGCCGCTCGCCTCCGAGAGGCCGTACGCGGTGAGGACCGTCCCGACGCCCAGTTCGCCGCGCAGGCGCTCGACGAGGAGCAGGGGCACGACCGCCGCTCCCGTCACCACCAGCCGCAGCGCCGAGAGGTCATGGGTGTCGCGCGCCGGGTGGTCGAGGAGCGACTGGTGGAGGGTCGGGGGGCCGGGCAGTACGGAGACCCGTTCCGCCGCGATGTTCGCCAGCACCGTCTCCACGTCGAACACCGGCTGCGGGATCATCGTCGCGCCCCGCATCAGGCAGGCGATCACCCCGGCCTTGTAGCCGAACGTGTGGAAGAAGGGGTTCACGATCAGGTACCGGTCGTCCGCGCGCAGGCCCGCCAGGTCGGCCCACACCTCGTACGCCCGCAGGGTCTGCGCGTGCGTGATCATCGCGCCCTTGGGGCGGCCCGTCGTACCCGAGGTGAAGACGATGTCGGAGAGCGAGTCGCCGGCCAACCCGGCCGAGCGGGCGGCGACTTCACCGGCCGCCACCCCCTCCCCGGCCGCCAGGAAGTCCTTCCAGGTGCGGAAGTCCGCCGGCGCGTCGTCGGACAGCACCACCACGTCCCGCAGCAGCGGCAGCCCCGGCAGCGGGCCCGGGGAGTCGCCCTCCCTGGCCGCCCGTCTGAGCGAGGCCACGTACGACGTGCCCAGGAACGTCCCCGTCACGAAGAGCAGACGCGCTCCGCTCCGCCGCAGCACGTCCGCCGCCTCGGCGCCCTTGAAGCGGGTGTTCAGCGGGACCAGCACCCCGCCCGCCGACACCGCGCCCAGCGCCGCGACGATCCAGTCCAGGGAGTTGGGCGCCCAGACGGCCACCCGGTCGCCGGTCTCGACGCCGGCGGCCAGACACGCGGCCGCCGCCCGCTCCACCCGGTCGCCCAGCTCGGCGTAGGTGATCCGGGTACGGCCGTCCACCACCGCCTCGGTGTCCGCGTACCGCCGGGCCGCCGACCGCACCAGTCCCGGCACGGTCCCCCACTCCATGTCACCGCGCACAACGGCCTCCCCAGGCGAGAGCACAGAACGCATAGCTGACGGTACGTCAGATTAGCTGTAGCCTGACGGACTGTCAGCAGCCCTTCAGCAGCGCGCGGAGGTGTGCACATGGCCGGGATCCAGGACGCCACCGCCATCGTCGGGATCGGACAGACCCGCTTCGCCAGACGGCTCGACGAGGACGAGCGGACCCTCGCCTGCCGTGCCGTCCTCGCCGCCCTCGACGACGCCGGGATCGCCCCCGGCGAGGTCGACGCCCTCGCCTCCTTCACCATGGAGGAGACCGACGAGGTGGAGCTGGCCAAGGCGGTCGGGTTCGGGGACCTGACCTTCTTCAGCAAGGTGGGGTACGGGGGCGGCGGCTCCTGCGCGACCGTCGCCCACCTCGCCGCGGCCATCGCCTCCGGGCAGGCCTCGGTCGGCGTCGCCTGGCGGTCGCGGAAACGCGGCTCGGGGCCCCGGCCCTGGACCAACACCACCGTCCAGCTGCCCACCCCGGCCCAGTGGACCCGGCCCTTCGGGCTGCTCCGGCCGGCCGACGAGATAGCCATGCTCACCCGCCGCTACCTGCACGAGTACGGCGCCACCCGCGACCACCTCTTCAACGTCGCCCTCGCCTGCCGCAACCGCGCCAACCAGAACCCGGCCGCCGTCATGTACGACCGCCCCCTGACCCGCGAGATGTACATGACCTCCCGGTGGATCAGCGAGCCCCTCTGCCTCTTCGACAACTGCCTGGAGACCGACGGGGCGTTGGCGTGCGTGGTGGTCAGCAGGGAGCGCGCCCGCGACTGCGCCCGGCGGCCCGTGTACGTGCACTCCGCCGCCCAGGGCCTGCCCGCCCAGCACCACGGCATGGTCAACTACTGGAACGACGACCCGCTCACCGGGCCCGCCTGGACCGCCGCCCGGCACCTGTGGAAGCACGCCGACTTCACCCCGGAGGACGTCGACGTCGCCCAGATCTACGACGCCTTCAGCGCGCTGATCCCGCTCTCCCTGGAGGGGTACGGCTTCTGCGGGCGGGGGGAGGGCGGGGCGTTCACCGAGGGCGGCGCGCTGGAGATCGGCGGGCGGCTGCCCGTCAACACCGGCGGAGGCGGCCTCAGCGAGGCCTACGTCCACGGCTTCAACCTCATCACCGAAGGCGTCAAACAGCTGCGCGGCACCAGTACCGCCCAGGTCCCCGGCGCCGCCACCTGCCTGGTCACCGCGGGCGAGGGCGTGCCGACCTCCGCCCTCCTCCTCACCAACCGGAGCTGAGATGCTGCGACCGGCCATCGACACCGACGGCGCCCCCTTCTGGGAGTACGCGGCGCTCGGCGAACTCCGCGTCCAGGCCTGCGCCGACTGCCAGGAGCCCCGCTTCCCGCCCCGCCCGTGCTGCCCGCACTGCCAGTCCTTCGCGAGCGAGTGGCGGCCGACGAGCGGCCGGGGACGGATCTGGTCGTACGTCGTCCCGCACCCGCCGCTCCTCCCGGACTACGCGGCCCAGGCCCCGTACAACGTCGTGGTCGTGGAGCTGGCGGACGCGCCGCGCATCCGCCTGGTGGGAAACCTGGTCAGCGCGGCGGGGGCGCCGCTCGACTCCTTCCCCCCCGACCGGATCCGGATCGGCGCCCGGGTGCAGGCGGTGTTCGCGGACGGTCTTCCGCAGTGGGTCCTGGAGCGGCCGTGAGCCTGCGCCTGGACACGGACAAGGACACCGGGGTCGCCGTCGTCACCCTGGACCGTCCCGGGAGACTCAACGCCATCGACCTGGAGACCGCCGCCGAACTCGCCGACACCTGGCGGGCGTTGCGCTTCGACGACGCCGTACGGGCCGTCGTCCTCACCGGGGCCGGCGGGCGCGCCTTCAGCACCGGGCTCGACCGGGACGCGGTCGTGCCGCAGCCCTCCTCGCCGTACATGCAGGACGATCCGCTGATCGCCGTCGGCCCGAAGTCGAACGACCTGTGGAAGCCGGTGATCGCCGCTGTGGCCGGGATGGCCTGCGGGGGCGCCTTCTATCTCCTCGGGGAGTCGGACTTCGTCGTCGCCGACGAGACGGCCGCCTTCTTCGACCCGCACACCTCCTACGGCATGGTCAGCGCCTACGAGTCGGTGCTGATGGCGCAGCGCATGCCGTACGGGGAGGTGGCCCGGCTGGTCCTCATGGGCAACGCCGAGCGCGTCTCCGCCCGGCGGGCGTACGAGGTGGGGCTGGTGTCCGAAGTGACCGCGCCGGGCGAGGCGTTGGCGGCGGCCGTGCGGTGCGCGACCGTGATCGCCGGGTATCCGGCCGAGGGGGTGCAGGGGAGCGTGCGGGCACTGTGGGCGGCGAAGGAGGCGGCGCGGGAGCGGGGGTACGGGCAGGCGCCGTACCTGATCGCGCTGGGGAACCTGCCGTCCGACCGGCAGGCCGAACTGTTCGGGAACCGGGCCCGGGCCACGCCCCGCGTGCGCTGAGTCACCGCGTGGCGGCGGTGGGCCGTCGGGCGTAGCGTTCGCTGTGGGAGCCGACTCCCACCCCGTGCGACGGCCGCCGTGCACACCCTTCCGTGCGACGGCCGTCCCGGGAACCCCCGCCGCCGGGCACCTGCGGGTACGCCGTGGCTGGTCGCGCCCCTTCAGGGGCGCGGGGAAGTGCGCGAACGGCCCCCACGGCGCCGTGGTGGCCCCGCGCCGCACACCCCCACGGCGCTCACGCGGTCCGTGCCGTACCGGTGCCCTTCTCGGCGTCCAAGGCGTACACGCACCGGTCCTTGCTGCACGCGTACACCACCCCGTCCCGCACCACCGGCGACCCGGTGATCTCCCCGCCGGTCGCCAGCTTCCACCGCAGCCGGCCGTCGTCAGCCTTCAGGGTGTAGAGGAGATGGTCGGTGGAGCCGAAGTGGATCCGGCCCTCCGCCACCGCCGGCGCCCCCACCACGTCGCCGCCCGCCTGGAAGCGCCACTTGGGCGTCCCGGTGACCGCGTCCAGGGTGTACAGCCCCTTGCCGCTGCCGACGTGCACGTGCCCGGCGGCCACCAGCACCGGCTCGATCGACGCGCGGGCCTCCGTCGCGATGCGCCAGCGGTCGCGGCCGTCGGCGGCGTCGAGGGCGTACACGGTCCCGAGGTAGTCGGCGAGGTAGACGCCGCCGCCGGTGACCGCGGGGCCGGGTACGAAGGCGGGCGGGGAGAGGAAGACCGCCGGCGCCTCGAAGTGCCAGCGGACGCGCCCCGTCGTCGCGTCGAGGGCGATGACGCGGCTGCCCGCCGAGGCGTACACGAAGCCGTCGGGGGCGTGGGTGAGGCGGACCGGGACGCCGCCGCAGGAGGCCGCGTCACCGATGGGGTAGGACCAGCGCTCGTCGCCGGTCCGGGCGTCCAGCGCGCGCAGGCGGGCGTCCTGCCAGACGAAGACCGTGCCCTCGTGCAGGGAGGGCCCGGACTCGGGGGCCTCGAAGTCGGTCTGGGCGCCGGACAGTTCCCAGAGCTTCTGCCCGTTGGAGGCCTCCCAGGCCTGGACGCCGCCGCCCCGGGTGCCGGTGACGAGGGTGCCGCGGTCGGCCTTGAGGGCGTACACCCAGGCGTCGGTGGACAGCCGCCACAGGTCGCCGCCCTCGCGGGCCTCGAGCGCGAACAGGGTGGGGCCGTCGGAGGCGTGGATCCGGCCGTCCGCCACCGCCATGGACCAGGCGACGTCCCTCGTCTTGAAGCGGCGCCGGCCGGTGGCGACGTCGAGGGCGTGCACCTCGAAGGAGGTGACGTAGACGAGGTCGCCGTCGACGGCCGGGGTGCCCCAGACGTCGTTGGACATCCGGAACCGCCAGGGCCGCCAGCCGGACGCCGTCTCCGGGGGCTGGACGGGCACCGGCGGTACGGCGGGGTCGAGGCCGTTGACGCCGGGGCGCGGCCGGGACCAGTTGGCCACCAGGCCGGCCTCGGGCGGGGGTGCCTTGACGGCGGCGGCGCGGGCGTCGGCGACCCGTGGGCCGGGGCCGATCGGCACCTGGGCGCCGGCCAGCCGGACCGGGCCGGCATCGGGGGCGCCGACCGGGACCGGAGCCGGGACGACGGGGTCGTAGGAGGGCGGCGGGGGAACGGCGAGCCGGCCGCCGCTGCGGGCGCCGGACGGGTTGGCGGAGGGTTTCACGGCCGGGCGGCCGCCGCGCCGGGACTCGATCAGCGCGACCGCCTTCTCGGGCAGCCACGCGGACGCCGTACCGCTGTCGTCGGAGCCGGAGCCGAAGAGATGGGGGGCCAGCTGGGCCTGGAGGTCGGCCGGGTTGGGGCGGCCGACGGCCTCCATCTGCATGCAGGACTCGATGAGGGGGCGGAGTTCCTCCGGGAGGCCTTCGAGGTCCGGGCCCTCGCGCAGCAGCATGAAGACGGTCTCGACCGGGTTGGCGCCGTGGAAGGGCGGGTGGCCGGTGGCGGCGAAGACGAGCATGGAGCCGAGGGAGAAGACGTCACTGGCGCCGGTGACGCTGCGGGAGTCCTTGGCCTGCTCGGGGGACATGTAGGCGGGGGTGCCGACGGCGACGTTCGTCATCGTCAAACGGGTGTTCGAGACACCGGACGCGATGCCGAAGTCGATGACCCGGGGGCCGTCCTCCACGACGAGGACGTTCGACGGTTTCAGGTCCCGGTGCACGAGCCCGGCGCCGTGGATGGACTGGAGCGCCTCCGCGACGCCCGCCGCGAGCCAGCGGACCGCCTGGGCCGGGAGCGGCCCGCAGTCGTTCACTATCTCTTCGAGGGAGGGCGCGGGAACGTACGCGGTCGCCAGCCACGGCACCGCCGCGCGCGGGTCGGCGTCGACCACGGCCGCCGTGTAGAAGCCGGAGACCGCGCGGGCCGCCTCCACCTCGCGGGTGAAGCGGACCCGGAACAGCTGGTCCTCGGCGAGCTCGGTCCGGACCGTCTTGATCGCCACACGCCGGCCGGACGCCGAGCGCGCGAGATAGACCAGCCCCATGCCGCCGGCCCCCAGCCGTCCCAGCACCTCGAACGGCCCGATCCGCCGCGGATCGTGCTGCGTCAGCTGATCCACCACTTGCCTGCCACCTCCCCGTACGGGCCACGTCCACCCACATATGTACGCGACCCCGTGCAGCGTCTCACCACCGCACCGCCATGGCGGCACGCACCCCGATTCTTCCTGGCCCGGGCACAGGTTGCGAACCCGGCGACCAATCGGGGTGTCACGTGACAAAGTGAGACATTTATCCGCCGAGAGCCGTCTGTATCCGTCTACATCCGGCCTCAGCGTTGCAGCAGCGCGAAGGACGCCCCCTGATTGTCGGTCACGATGGTCACTTTTCCGTACGACGTCTCGAAGGGCGGCGCCTGGACCCGGCCGCCCAGCTGTCGCACGGCCCCGACCGCGGCCTCCACGTCCCCGGTGCGGAAGTGGACGACGAACTGCGGCGGCATCCCGGCGTAGAAGACGTCGGAGAGGGGGGCGCGGCCGAAGTCCGGTTCGGCGCCGGCGCCGAACAGGGCGTCGGCGAAGAGGTGACCGTAGAAGACGTTGGCCGCGTCGGTGTCGCTGGTGTAGAGCTGCGCCCAGGCGAAGGTGCCGGGGGCGTGCCGGACGCCGAAACCGGGGTGGCTCGCGGCCTGCCAGAGGCCGAAGACGGCGCCCTGGGGGTCGGCGACCAGAGCGGCGGTGCCGAGGTCACGGACGGGGACCGGGTCGTTCACGATCTGGCCGCCGGCGGCCAGGATCCGCCGGGCGAGGTTCCGGACGTCCGGGGTGGCGAAGTACACCGTCCAGACGGTGGGCATCCGGCCGTCCCGCTTCCGCGCCAGCCTGGCGACGGCCGCGCCGTCCAGCCGGGCCCACACGGCCCCGGGTCCGGCGTCCTCGAAGGTCCACCCGAAGAGCCCGCCGTAGAACCGCTTGCCCGCCTCGACGTCGGGAAGCTGCACGTCCACCCAGCACGGAACGCCCTCTGTGTATCCGGATGCCCTGTTTTCGGCCATGTCGTCAAAGTAACCGCCCGGCCCGCACCCCGCAGACCAGCCGCACCACCTGGGACGGCGCCCCCCACTCACCCCCCATACACCCGTGCACCCCATTTGCAGTCGGCCGAATCGCGCTCCGATCACCCCTCGGTAAGCTGACGGCATGACAGGACAAGTGCGTACCGTCGACGGCCGCGTGGCCGGTCGGCGTGGGCAGGCGACCCGGCAGAAGCTGCTCGACTGCCTAAGCGAGATGCTCAGCTCCTCCCCTTACCGGGACGTCAAGGTCATCGATGTCGCCCGGAAGGCGGGTACTTCGCCCGCGACCTTCTACCAGTACTTCCCGGACGTCGAAGGCGCCGTCCTGGAGATCGCCGAGCAAATGGCGACCGAGGGCGGCCAGTTGACCGAGCTGCTGGCGGGGCGCTCCTGGGTCGGCAAGGCCGGCTGGGCGACCGCGCAGGAACTCGTGGACGGTTTCCTGGAGTTCTGGCGCAAGAACGACGCGATCCTGCGCGTGGTCGACCTCGGCGCGGCCGAAGGGGACAAACGGTTCTACAAGATCCGTATGAAGATCCTGAACTCGGTGAACAACTCCCTGACCGACTCCATCGCGGAGTTGCAGTCCAAGGGCAAGGTCGACAAGGACGTGAACCCGGCGGCCGTCGCCGGTTCGCTGGTCGCGATGCTCGCGGCGGTCGCCTCGCACCAGAAGGGCTTCCAGTCCTGGGGTGTGAAGCAGGCCGAACTCAAGCCGAATCTCGCGCTGTTGGTGCATCTGGGCGTGACCGGGAAGAAGCCCACGAAGTAGTCCGCGCCCTGGTTCCTGTCTGGCAGGCGGTGGTTCACCGGAGGTGGGCCACCGCCTGTCGCGCTATGCCGGGAGGGGCCGGTCCCGGACCACGTGCTTCATCACCAGGGTCGAGGTGAGACGCTGCACGCCCGGGAGGGTCGCGAGCCGCTCGTCGTAGAGCCGCTGGAAGGCGGCGAGGTCGGCGGTGGCCACCCGCAGCAGGTAGTCGGGCTCGCCGAACAGCCGCTGCGCGTCCAGTACATGGGGGATCTCCGCCAGCGCCCGCTCGAAGTCGGCGACCGTGTCCCGGTCCTCCTGCCGCATGGACACGAAGACCAGCGCCTCGAAGGTCAGCCCCACGGCGGCCGGGTCCACCACCGCCCGGTACCCGCTGATCGCCCCGGCCCGCTCCAGCTCGCGCAGCCGCCGGTGGCACGGCGAGACACTCAGCCGCACCCGCCCGGCCAGCTCGGTCACGGTCAGCCGCCCGTCCTGCTGGAGCTCGGCAAGGATTTTCCGGTCCACGTCGTCCATGGGGAAGATTCTCCCCCGGAACAGCTGGTCCCGAGCAAATTTCGACAACACTTTCGGGCTGTTCGCGCCTAATGTCCCTGCCATGGACACCGGACCCCTGATTTCCTTCCTCGCCGTGGACCTGCTGCTGGTGTGCGTGCCGGGCGCCGACTGGGCGTTCGTGATCGCCGCCGGGGTGCGCGGCCGCTCGGTGCCGCGCGCGGTGGCGGGCCTGGTCGCCGGGTACGCGCTGCACACGGCGCTCGCGGTCGCGGGGCTCGCGGTACTGGTGGCGAGTTCGCCGACACTGCTCACCGCGCTGACGGTGGCCGGAGCCGGGTATCTGGTGTGGCTGGGGTGGAGCGTGCTGCGGCGCCCGGCGGTACCGGTGGAGAAGGAGGAGGCGACGGCCGGGCCGGGCTTCTGGCGGGGCGCGGCGATCAGCGGCCTCAACCCCAAGGGCCTGCTGCTCTACCTCTCGGTGCTCCCCCAGTTCCTGGTGACGAGGGGCGACCACGCCCCGGTGGCCGTCCAGACGGCCGTACTCGGCGCCCTCCACATGGCGGCCTGCGCAGCCGTCTACCTCGCCGTCGGCACCCTGGCCCACCGCCTGCTGTCGGCCCGGCCGCGGGCGGCCCGGGCGGTCACCCGCACCTCGGGAGCGGCGATGCTGGGCATCGGCGCCCTGCTGCTGGCCCAGCACGCACTGTGAGAGCCGCCTCCTGGCGAATCCCCACGGCACCCACCACGACACCTCAGCCCCCGGCCGGCCCCCTGCGGCACCGCCGCAAGACCCAGCCCCTGCCGACCCCCGCGGCACCCGCCGCGAGCCCCGGACCCCGGCCCGCCCCCTACGGCACCCGCCGCGAGAGCCACGCCCCGGCCGGCCCCCCTACGGGACCCGCTGGGACGCGGTGAGCCGGAAGACCCGTAGCTCCCTGGCCACCCGTTCCTGGTAGGTCGCGTACGGCGGCCAGAACTCGAGGAGTTGCCGCCAGGCGGCCGTCCGTTCCGCCCCGGTCAGCAGCCGGGCCGTGACCGGTATGTCGCGGCCCTTCCAGCTGATCTCGGCGTCGGGGTGCTCGAGGAGGTTGTAGGTCCAGGCGGGGTGGTCGGTCCGGCCGTAGTTGGAGCCGACGAGCAGCCAGCCGTCCTCCTGGGGCATGCACGCGAGCGGCGTACGCCGGGGCAGCCCGCTGCGCGCGCCGGTGGACGTCAGGATCGCCCCCGGCAGCATCTGCGCGCTGAGCAGCACCCGTCCCCCGCTGAGCCGGTGCACGGTCCGGTCCAGGGCCGGGACCACATGCGGGGCGACCTTCAGGAACCCCCGGCTGGCCGCCACCTTCCGCACCAGGCGTTCGCCGATCACACCGCCACCTCCCGTCCCCCGAACAGCCCCGCCGCGTCGGCGGCCTGCGCGCGCAGCCGGTGCACGGGCCCGAAGAGCAGCTCGTCCCCGGCGGCCCGCTTGAAGGACAGGTGCGCCTCGTGCTCCCAGGTGAACCCGATCCCGCCGTGCAGCTGGATCCCCTCCGCGGCGGCCATCCGCAGCGCCTCCAGCGCCTGGGCGAGGGCCAGTTGGCCCGCCCGCTCCCCGTGGGCCGTCGCCCAGGCCGCGTAGTAGGCCGCCGACCGGGCCGCCCGCACCGCCACGTGCACATCGGCCAGGCGGTGCTTGACGGCCTGGAACGACCCGATCGGCCGCCCGAACTGCTCCCGCTGCTTGACGTACTCCACGGTCCGCTCCAGCGCCCGGTCCGCGGCTCCCACCGCCTCGCCCGCGAGCACGGCGGCGGCGAAGTCACCGAGGGCGGCGAGGGCAGGCCGGACGTCGGTGTCCTCGTCGCCCAGCGGTTCCGCGGCCACATGGCGCAGTTGGACCCTGGCCTGGGGGCGGGTCGGGTCGAGGGTGGTGCGCCGGGTCCGTACGACGCCGTCGGCGTCCCCCGCCACCAGGAAGAGCAGGACGCGCGAGCGGGCGTACCCGCCGGCGTGCGCCGGGACCAGCAGCAGTCCGGCGCTGTGCCCGTCCAGCACCTGGTCGGCCTCCCCGTACAGCTGCCACCGGTCCCCCCGGTGCCGTGCCTGGACGCCGCCGGCCCGGCCGCCGCCGGCCCAGTCGCCGCCGCCGGGACCGGTGAGCGCGAGGGCGGTGCCGAGATGGGCGCCGGGGACGGCGAGGGCGGCGGTGAGCCGGCCGTCGGCGATCCCCGGCAGCAGCTCGGCGCGTTGGGCGTCGGTGCCGAGTTCCAGCAGCAGCGGGGCGGCGAGGACGGCGGTGGCGAGGAACGGGGAGGGAGCGAGGACGCGCCCCAACTCCTCCGCCGCGAGGGCGACTTCGGTGACGGAGCAGCCGGTGCCGCCGTACGCCTCGGGCAGGGCGAGTCCGGGCAGGCCGAGTTGTTCGCCGAGGGCGGTCCACAGGGCGGGGTCGTGCCCCTCCGGCCGGTCGACGGCGGTCCGTACGTCCTCCGTCCCGCATCGCTTGTGGAGCAGTTCACGCAGGGCGCGCCGGATCTCGTCCTGCTCGTCGGTGAAGCGGGCGTCCATGACCGGACCTCCTGACGATCTGACGGCCCGTCATGCTAGGGGCGTTGGACGCAGATGCACAGGGGCGGAGTCGAGCTGACCTGATGTACCGTCAGATTCATGACCGGACTCCGCAAGGTCGCCGTGGTCGGCGTGGCCCTGTCCGACTGCGGTCGCGTGGACGACGCCACCGCCTACACCCTGCACGCCCAGGCGGCCCGTCGCGCGCTCGCCGACGCGGGCCTGGGCCGGGAGGTGGTCGACGGCTTCGCCTCCGCGGGCCTGGGCACCCTGGCCCCGGTGGAGGTGGCCGAATACCTGGGCCTGCGCCCCACCTGGGCCGACTCCACCTCGGTCGGCGGCTCCACCTGGGAGGTCATGGCGGCGCACGCGGCGGACGCGATCGCGGCCGGCCACGCCAACGCGGTCCTGCTGGTCTACGGCTCGACGGCCCGCGCCGACATCAAGGCGGGCCGCAGGACCGGCAACCTCTCCTTCGGCGCCGGGGGCCCGCTCCAGTTCGAGGTCCCCTACGGCCACACGCTCATCGCCAAGTACGCGATGGCGGCCCGCCGGCACATGATCGAACACGGCACGACGATCGAGCAGCTGGCCGAGGTGGCGGTTCAGGCACGGGCGAACGCGGCGCTGAACCCGGAGGCCATGTTCCGCACCCCGGTCACGGTCGACGAGGTCCTGTCCGGCCCGATGATCGCGGACCCCTTCACCAAGCTGCACTGCTGCATCCGCTCCGACGGCGGCGCGGCGGTGCTGCTGGCGGCCGAGGAGTACGTACCGGACTGCCGTACCGCCCCGGTCTGGGTCCTGGGCACGGGTGAGTGCCTCTCCCACGCCACCATGTCGGAGTGGGCGGACTTCACGGTGTCCCCGGCTGCGGTCAGCGGCGAACTGGCCTTCCGGCGGGCGGGCGTCCGGCCCTCGGAGATGGACTTCGCGGAGATCTACGACGCCTTCACCTACATGACGCTGGTGACCCTGGAGGACCTGGGCTTCTGTGCGAAGGGCGAGGGCGGGGCGTTCGTGGAGAAAGGGCGGCTGCGGGTCGAGGGCGGCGAGCTTCCGGTGAACACGGACGGGGGCGGACTGTCGGCCCAACACCCCGGGATGCGGGGGCTGTTCCTGCTGGTGGAGGCGGTACGGCAGCTGCGCGGCGAGGCCGGTGACCGGCAGGTGCGCCGCGCGGCCGGGGGGCTGCCGGAGCTGGCGGTGGCGTCCGGGACGGGCGGCTGGTTCTGCTCCTCGGGGACGGTGGTGCTGGGGCGGGGGTGACAGCGGGGGTCAAGGGCTGGGGTGACAGCGGGGGGGCCAGGGGCTGGGGTGACAGCGGGGGGGCAGGGGCCCGGGTGACACCGGAGGTCCAGGAGCCGGGGTGACCCGGAGGTCCAGGAGCCGGGGTGACCCGGAGGGCGAGGGAGGACGGTGGCGGCCTTTCGGGTCGCGGCAACTCTTCGGGTCGCGGCAACTCTTCGAACCGCGGCAACTCTTCGAACCGCGGCAATCACCGACATCTACGGCGAACAGCTCACCGTGCCCGCGCTCCCGGCACGCCCGGAGACGGTCCAGCGGACCGGGGTCCAGTTCGCCCGGCACTGAGGAGTGTCTCAGCGGCGCACCGGCACGATGCGGTGGCCGCGACGGGAACCGGGGGTGTCCACGAGGGCGACGCCGACGTGGTTGCGGGCGATCGCCCAGGCGGCGGGCGTGATGATCAGGGTCACGACGGCCGCGGCCACGCTGACCGGGAGGAGCAGCGGCGGCGACTGCCCGGCCGGGAGGGTCCGGCCGCCCGCGTGGACGGCGTAGGCCAGCGACGCGGCGAACAGGGCCAGGGTCACCAGGCAGACCGCACCCCAGGTCAGGCGGACGCGCCGGGTACGGGCGTGGTCGCGGACCTCGGCGATGAGTGCGGCCGAGCAGACCGGGCACTCCAGCTCGACGCGGTCCCGGCCCACGGCCGGCCGGACCAGCCGGAAGTCACGCGCGGCCCAGGTGACGGTCCGCGCCCTGGGCCGTCCGGCGTCGCCGAGTACGTGGCGTACGGCCACTCGCACGGTCCTGGGTCCCCTCATGCCGGACAGTGTGGGGCCGGGGCACAGGTGTTCGCAGGGATTTGCTCGGTTGTGCCCGGGAGTCCGGCATCCGGGCACCTCCGGGCACGCCGGGCCGCCGTACGAGGTCCTGCTGGTGCGGCTGTCCGGGGTCCCCGAGTGATACTCGGCACATGGCAGCAACGGATCTCCACACGCTCCTGAAGTCGCTCCGGGTCTGGTCCCCCGAGACCACGGAGCTACGGCCGTTCGACCCGGCGTCGGCACCCGACGCCCCGCTCCCCCTCTTCGCGACGTGGTTCGCGGAGGCGGTGGCGGCCGGGCAGCCGGAGCCGCACACCGTGTCGCTGGCGACGGCGGACGAGGAGGGCCGGGCGGACGTACGGATCGTGATGCTGCACGGCGCGGACCCGGACGGCTGGTCCTTCGCGTCGCACCTGACGAGCCGCAAGGGCCATCAGCTGAGCGCCCGCCCCTACGCGGCGCTGGCCTTCTACTGGCCGGTGCTGGGCCGCCAGGTCCGGCTCCGCGGGCCGGTCACCACGGCCCCCTCGGAGGAGGGCCAGGCGGACCTGCACGCCCGCTCCACGGGCGCCCTGGCGGCAGCGCTCACCGGCAGGCAGAGCGGGATCCTGTCCTCGCTGGAGGAGCTGCGCGAGGAGTCGGAGGCGGCCTGGGAACGGGCCCGCGCCGACCCGGCCGCCCCCTCCCCCACCTGGACCCTGTACCGGCTGCGTCCGGAGGAGGCCGAGTTCTTCCAGGGCGACCCGGACCGGCGGCACGTCCGGCTCCGGTACGTCGCGGAGGAGGACGGCACCTGGCGCAAGCAACTGCTGTGGCCGTGAGCGCCGGACCGCACGGCGTACGCCAACCGTAGGCGCCCCCTACGCCCGCTCCCCGAAGTCGTACACCGCCCAGTCGGCCACCTGCCGGTAGCCGATGCGCTGGTAGAGCGCGTTGCTCGTCGGGTTCGCCAGGTCCGTGAAGAGGAGGACCTCGCCGACGCCCTGGGCCAGGGCCACCCGGCTGACCTCCGCCGTCACCGCACCGGCGTAGCCGCGGCCGCGCAGCTCGCGCGGGGTGTAGACGGGCGCGACCCGGGCCTGGCCGCCGACCGTCGGAGTCACGCCGGCCATGGACACCGGGGTGCCGTCGGGGGTCTCCCAGAGCGTGACACCGCCGTAGGAGAGCCGGAAGTCGGCCCAGTCCCCGGCGTCCCGGCCGCCCGGCAGGCCCGCGTCGGCGACGAAGCCGCCGTACCAGCGGATCAGCAGCTCCCGGTCCGACGGCCCGGCCACCCTCGCCCGCCCCTCCGGAACGGGCGCAGGGACCGTCAACTCGTCCAGCCGGTAGAGCCGTTCGAGGTCCTGAAGCTTCCCGGGTGTCCCGGTCCGCCGTTCCCAGGCCGCCACGAACGCCTCCGCCGTGGCGCGTTCGGCGGCGAATCCGGAGACCGGGTGACCGAGGCCGAGGAGCCGGGAGGCCAGTGCCTCCGTCTCCCCGGCCGTGAGGCGAGTGGTGCGCAGGGCGTACGGCGGGGTGTGCAGCAGGGCCGCGCCCACGCTGCCGTCGCCCCGGGTCAGGTAGCCGAGGAACGGGGGCTGGTCGCCGTACGCCGACGGGCTCCTGTGCCGCAGCTGCTGGGTCACCGTCAGATGGACGGTGTGCAGGTCCGGCCGGGAGTCGAGGAAGTTCTGGGCGTGGCCGAGGAATTCGTCCACGTCGGAGGTGAAACGCCAGTCGGACGCGTCGGTCGCCTCGGACGTGTCGGACGTGTCGGACGCCTCGATCGCCTCGGACGTGTCGGTTGCTTCGATTGCTTCGGACGTGTCGGTGGCTTCGGTTGCTTCGATTGCTTCGGACGCTTCGGATGCTGGTGTCTCGGAGGCCATGGTCGATGGTCGCGGTCGGCCACCGCCCCCCGCACCTGAATTAGTCCAGCGACGGCGCAGGGTCCGAGGCGAGGCGGGCGTGCAGGTGGGCGTCCCGGAACGCGTTGGGGCGGCCCGCCTCGAACATCGCGCCCCGCAGGGTCCCCTCGTAGGGGAAGCCGCACGTCCGCGCTATCCGGCAGGACGCCTCGTGGCTGAGGGCGTGCCCCAGTTCCAGGCGGTACAGGCCCAGTTCGGTGAAGGTCCAGCGGGCGGCCAGGGCCAGGGCGTGGGTGGCTACCCGGCGGCCCCGTGCCTCGGGGAGCACCCAGTAGCCGACCCGGGCGGAACGGGACACCCGGTCGATCATGTTGATGCCGATGTGCCCGAGGGTCGTACCGCTCTGCGCGTCCGCGATCCGGAACGGCGCGCAGCCGCCGGCGGCCGCCTGCTCCTGCTGCCTCAGCAGGGCGGCACGGGCCCCGGCGAGGTCGATGTCCGGCTGGAGGGGGGTGTTCCAGCGCAGGAAGTCCAGGTCGGTACGGCCGCGCAGCCAGGCCTCGGTGTGGGCCGGCGAGTCCGGGTTCCAGTGGTCGAGGCGCAGGTCGTGACCGTGCGGGGGGACGTCGGGGCGGCGGGCGGCGGGCTGTTCGTCGATCTGGGCCATGGGGTCATTGAAGCCTCTGTGCCGGGTGATGGCCCAGCCCGTCCCGGCGCGCCCCTGCTTTGACCGGCTCCTTCAGCGGCTCGCTCACCGACTCTTCGACCGGCTCTTTCACCGGCTCGTTCACCGGCTCCCTTTTCAGCGTGGCGCTGCGCGGAACACCGGCACGCCCGCCCGGAAGGCGACCGCCAGCTCCAGTCCGGCGCGCGGCTCGGGCGTGTCCACCAGCTCGGTCATCATGCGCGGGCCTTCCGCCAGGTCGACCACGGCGGCGACGTAGGGGACGCGGTCGCCGAAGGGCGGCAGGTCGTTGCGGTGCACGACGGACCAGGTGTAGAGGACCGCGCGGCCGGTCGCGGGCTCCCAGGTGACGTCCTCGCTCCAGCAGTGCGGGCAGAACTCCCGGGGGTAGTGGTGGGCCCTGCCGCAGGAGCGGCAGCGGCGGAGCAGGAGCCTGCCCTCTGCCGCCGCCTCCCAGTAGGGGAGGGTGAAGGCGTCCGGCTCGGGAAGGTCGTACCGCCGGGCGGCCGGGCGGTCCCGGTCGGCGTTCGTCGTGGTCGGCGGCGCACTCGGCGCACTTGTCGCACTCGTCGCATCCATGAATCTGACGTTATGTCAGATGACTGCGGGAGCCCAGAGGGCGCTGGGCAAAACCTGTGTGATTCCCATGGGCCTGTGGGTCCGCCATGAATCCCGACATATTGTTGACGATTTTGTCGCCATCGAATTACGTTCGCATACGCAAGGCCAAGGAGCCCGCACACGAGAGGCAGCAAGGTGAAGCACAGGGCAGTGAAGCGCAGGACCGTGGTCATGGGCATCGGCGCCACGGCCGGTGTCGCAGCAGTCGGCGGCATCGCCCTCAGCGCACAGGCGTCGAGCGACTCCTCGTCGGGCTCCTCGGACTCCCTGAAGTTCGACCCGGACGCGTACACGAAGCTGACGACGACCGTCACGGACACGGACGGCGACGACCACTCGGTGACCTACCACTTCTGGAAGGCGATCACCTACGTCGCCAAGCCGGTGGACGAGACCTACCAGTCGCTCGTCGTCAGCGCCCCGGTCGAGATCGACGGCGAGACGGTCGACCCGACGAACGCCCCGATCCTGTTCGCCAACTCCGTCGGCGGGTACATGCCCTCCTCCGTGGCGGACGCCACCGGTGTCGGCGCCGGCGGCATGAGCGCCGGTGGCGGCGCCCCGAGCGGTGCCCCCACCGGCGGTGCCGCACCCAGCGCGTCGGCCTCCACCACCTCCAACGCGAACGGCAACACCAACGCCACCGGCGGCGCCACCGCCTCCAACCAGCTGCTGGCGCTGCTCGCCGGTTACGTCGTGGTGGAGCCCGGCGCCCGCGGCCGTACCCTCAAGAACTCCGGCGGCGAGTACTACGGGACGGCTCCCGCCGTGATCGTCGACCTCAAGGCGGCCGTCCGGTACCTGAAGGCCAACCGCGGCCTCGTCCCCGGCGACGTCGACCGGATCGTGTCGGCCGGCACCAGCGCCGGCGGCGCCCTGTCCTCGCTGCTCGGCGCGTCCGGCGACAGCCCGGTCTACGACAAGTACCTCGAGGAGATCGGTGCGGCCGACGCCTCGGACGCGATCTTCGCGACCGGCGCCTGGTGCCCGATCACCGACCTGGAGCACGCCGACGGCGCCTACGAGTGGAACTGGGGCTCCAACGCCGCCCAGTCCACCGGCAAGGTCGTCGACCAGACCGTGTCCAAGGAGCTGCGGGGCCGGTTCGCCGAGTACCAGGCGGCCCTGAAGCTGCGCGGTCTGGACGGCTTCGGCCCGCTGACCGCCCGCAACTACGACACGTACCTGCTCAAGCAGTACCTGGAGCCGTCCGCCACCACCTACCTGGCCGCCTTGTCGGACTCGGACCGCGAGACCTACCTGGCCGCCAACACCTTCATCACCTGGTCCGGCGGGAGGGCCACCTTCGACTGGGACGGCTATCTCACGCACGTCGGCGCCCGCAAGAAGACCACCCCCGCCTTCGACGCCTTCGACCTGTCGGCCGGCGAAAACAATGAGTTCGGAGCGGGTACGACCGAAAGCCGTCACTTCACCGCCTTCGGCGCGAAGAATGACGCCACCGGTCTCAGCACCAAGCGGGTCGCGAGCGACATCCCCGAGAAGCTGAACCTGATGAACCCGATGTTCCACCTGGTGGAAAAGGTCAACGAGAGGCGCTCGAAGCACTGGTGGATCCGTCTCGGCACCAATGACACCGACACCTCGCACGTCATCTCCGCGAACCTGGCGGCCCGCCTGGACGATCTCGGCGACGACGTGAACCACCTCTACTACTGGGACCAAGGCCATGGCGCCAACACGGACCCGGGCGACTTCATCACCTGGATCGCCGAGGTGACGGGCTTCGGCAAGGGCAAGGGAAACAGCAAGGCCGAGAAGGGCAGGCAGGGCTGAGAAGGGCAGGCAGGGCTGAGAAAACACCGCGGAAGTAAGAACCTCTCACAATCGAGATAGGTCCCCCACGACCGCGATAGCCTCCCCGAACGCGGTGCCCTTTCCCGTCTGTCCAAGGGCGCCGTCCACCCGCGCCGTCGGGCTCCCGCGCACCGGAGCCCGGCGGCGCGGGCTTTTTCACGCCCCTTCTCTTTCGTTTCCGTTCAGATGAAGTGGGCTACGTCACAAGTCCCACCCACTTCTCCTACGGGTGTGATCAATCCGCAACCAATTCCGGTCTTGACCGAGACCCATCAACCTGACGCGTGATTACGCTCCCGCTCATGGCCGTGTTTCCCCCCAATGTCTCGCCCGTCTACGTCATCGGCGCCGGCCCCGGAGGTCTCGCCGCCGCGTACGCGCTGCGAGCCCGGGGCATCCGCGCCGTCGTCCTGGAGAAGTCCGACGACGTCGGCGCGTCCTGGCGCCGGCACTACGACCGGCTCCGGCTGCACACCACCCGCCGCCTCTCCGCGCTGCCCGGGCTGCCCATGCCGCGCCGCTTCGGCCGCTGGGTCTCCCGCGACGACGTGGTGCGCTATCTGGAGAAGTACGCCGAGCACCACGAACTGGAGATCGTCACCGGGGTCGAGGTCTCCCGGGTGGAGCGCTCGCCCGAGGGTGACGGCTGGCTGCTGCACGCCTCCGGCGGCCGGGAGCTGACCGGCTCCGCGGTGGTGGTCGCCACCGGCTTCAACCACACCCCGCACCTCCCCCGCTGGCCCGGCCTGGACACCTACGGCGGCCGGTTCCTGCACGCCGGCGAGTACCGGAACGCCGAGCCCTTCGCCGGCCAGGACGTACTGGTCGTCGGCGTCGGCAACACCGGCGCCGAGATCGCCGTCGACCTGGTGGAGGGCGGCGCCTCCCGGGTACGGCTCGCCGTCCGCACGGTCCCGCACATCGTGCGCCGCTCCACCGCCGGCTGGGCCGCCCAGTACAACTCGATCCTGGTACGACGCCTCCCGGTGTCCCTCGTCGACCGACTGGCCCGCACGATGGCCAAGGTCAGCGTGCCCGACCTGGCCGCCCAGGGCCTGCCCCGCCCCGACACCGGCCTCTACAGCCGGGTCGGCCAGGGCGCCATCCCGGTCCTGGACGTCGGTCTCGTCGACGCGGTACGGGAGGGCAAGGTCGAGATCGTGGCCGCCGTGGACGGTTTCGAGGACGGCAAGGTCACCCTCGCCGACGGCACCCTCGTCTCCCCCGACACGGTGATCGCCGCGACCGGATACGTGCGCGCCCTGGAGAGCCTGGTCGGCCACCTCGACGTCCTCGACGACCGCGGCCACCCGGTCACCCACGGCCCCCGCACCCCGAAGAACGCCTCCGGCCTCTACTTCACCGGCTACACCAACCCCATCAGCGGCATGTTCCGGGAGATGGCGATCGACGCGGAGAAGATCGCGAAGGCGGTCGCCAAGCGACAGCGGACGGCGTAGGCCGCCGCCCCGGACAGGCCTCACACCGACCGGCGCGGGACAAGGCCGGATCTCCCGCCTCCCGTGCGCCACGGCGCTGGGACAATGAGGGTTTCCCGCGCGGCGGTGCGGTGCGGTGTGGCCGGGCGAGCGGATGCCACCGGGGTGGCGGCCGCCCCCGGCCGGCGGTGACGGGAGAGGCGAGGGGCGCTTTCGGCCTCAACTTTGCGTGCAGACCCGTTCCTGACGCAGCGTCAGTTCAGTAATCTGACACAGCGTCAGTTAATTGTGCTGTCACACAGGAGCGGGCGGAACGATGCTTGGATCAACCCACGGCACCCTCACCACCGACTCCCGCCGGGCCCGGGTCATCGCCTGCGGTGAGCAGCGTCCCGGGCCCGCAGTCCACGGCCGGACGGCCGACGCGGACGAGCAGGACGTCAGCGGACGGCCGCTGTACGCGGACGTACCGGATCTGGACAGGTTCTTCCGGCCCGAGTCCGTCGCCGTGATCGGCGCCTCGGACGCCGAGGGACGGCCCAACACCGGTATCACCCGGCAGATCCTCGACTGGGCCGAGCGGGTCGGGGCCCGGGTGCACCCGGTGCATCCGACCCGGCCGTCGGTCTTCGGCATCGCCTGCGCTCCTTCCGTCGCCGGCCTGCCCGAGCAGGTCGACCTCGCCGTACTCCTGGTCGCCGACCCCCTTCCGGTGATCGAGGAACTGGCCGAGGCCAAGGTGAAGTTCGCCGTCGCCTTCGCCTCCGGGTTCGCCGAGACCGGCGAGGAGGGAGCGGCGGCCCAGGTCCGGCTCGCGGCCGCCGTGCGCCGCTCCGGGCTGCGGCTGCTCGGCCCGAACACCAACCTGAACGCCTTCGAGCGGTTCCGGGACGACCTGGACGGACCGGCGATCGCGCTGATCACCCAGTCGGGGCACCAGGGCCGGCCCGTCTTCGCCGCCCAGGAACTCGGCATCCGCCTCTCGCACTGGGCGCCCACCGGCAACGAGGCCGACCTGGAGACCGGCGACTTCATCTCCTACTTCGCCGAACGCCCCGAGGTCGGCGCCATCGCCTGCTATGTCGAGGGCCTCAAGGACGGCCGCGCCTTCCTGCTGGCCGCCGACCGCGCGGCCCGCCGCAAGGTGCCGGTGGTCGCCGTGAAGGTCGGCCGCACCGAGGCCGGTGCCCGCACCGCCGCCACCCACACCGGCAAGCTGACCGGCGCGGACGACGTGATCGACGCGGCACTGCGGCAGTACGGGGTGATCCGCGTCGACGGCCTCGACGAACTCCAGGACACCGCGGCCCTGCTGGCCCGGGCGCGGGCACCGCGCGCCGACGGGGTGGTCGTCTACTCGATCTCGGGCGGCACGGGCGCGCACGCCGCCGACCTGGCGTCCGGCGCGGGGCTGAAGCTGCCGGTGCTGTCCGAGGCACTCCAGGCCGAGCTGCACCAGTGGATACCGGAGTACCTGAGCGTGGCCAACCCGGTCGACAACGGCGGGCATCCGGTGGGCGACTGGCGCGGCCGGAAGATCATCGACGCGATCCTCGCCGACCCCGAGGTCGGAGTGCTGATCTGCCCGATCACCGGCCCCTTCCCGCCCCTCAGCGACCGGCTGGTGCGGGACCTGGTCGACGCGGCGGAGGCGACCGACAAGCTGGTGTGCGTGGTGTGGGGCTCGCCGGTCGGCACCGAACCCGCCTACCGGGAGGTCCTGTTGGGCTCCTCCCGGGTGGCCACCTTCCGCACGGTCGGCAACTGTCTCACCGCCGTCCGCGCCTACCTCGACCACCACCGCTTCGTCCGCGCCTACCACTCCCCCTTCGACGAGGCCCCGCGCACGCCCTCGCCCTCGTACCGCAAGGCGCTCGCGCTGATGCAGCCGGGGCAGCAGCTGAGCGAGCACGCGGCGAAGCAGCTGCTGCGCGCGTACGGCATACGGGTGCCGCGCGAGCAGCTGGTGACCAGCGCGGCCGCCGCCGTGCGCGCGGCGGGGCTGGTCGGCTACCCGGTGGTGATGAAGGCGTCCGGCGCGCAGATCGCCCACAAGACCGAGCTGGGCCTGGTGAAGGTCGGGCTGACCTCCGCCAGCCAGGTCCGGGACGCCTACCGGGAGCTGACCGACATCGCCCGCTACGAGGGCGTCGCCCTGGACGGTGTGCTGGTCTGCCAGATGGTCGAGCGGGGCGTGGAGATGGTGGTCGGGGTCACGCACGACGCCCTGTTCGGGCCGACGGTGACCGTCGGGCTGGGCGGGGTCCTGGTCGAGGTCCTGCACGACGCCGCCGTGCGGGTGCCGCCGTTCGGCGAGGAGCAGGCCCGGTCCATGCTCGCCGAACTCCGCGGGCGGGCCCTGCTGGACGGGGTCCGGGGGCGGCCGCCGGCCGACGTCGAAGCGCTCGTCGAGGTGATCCTGCGGGTACAGCGGATGGCCCTGGAGCTCGGCGACCAGCTCGCCGAGCTCGACATCAACCCCCTGATGGTGCTGCCCGAGGGCCAGGGCGCGGTGGCGCTGGACGCGCTGGCGGTGTGTCGCTGAGATGAACATGGCCAATTCCCCCCGTGAGCCCGCAAAGAATGACGAGCCGGAAATTTCCGTTGAGTCATTGGTACTGCACGCCACTGACAATCAGGTCGCGCAGATCACCCTCAACCGCCCCGAATCCCTCAACGCCATCACTCCTGACCAGCGGGAACGCATCATCCAACTGCTCTCCGAGGCCTCCGCGGACCCCTCGGTACGGGCCGTGGTCGTCACCGGGACCGGCCGGGGTTTCTGCGCGGGCGCCGATCTGCGCGGCGGCGCCGCGGCCGAACGTCTCCCCGGCGACGTGGCCCGCACCATCCGGCTCGGCGCCCAGCGTCTGGTCGCCGCCGTCCTCGACTGCGAGAAGCCGGTGATCGCGGCGGTCAACGGCACCGCCGCGGGTCTCGGCGCCCATCTCGCGCTCGCCTGCGACCTGGTCCTGGCCGCCGAATCCGCGCGTTTCATCGAGGTGTTCGTCCGCCGCGCCCTGGTCCCCGACGGCGGCGGCGCCTATCTCCTGCCCCGCCTGGTCGGCCCGCACCGCGCCAAGGAGCTGATGTTCTTCGGCGACGCCCTCTCCGCCCCGGAGGCCGAGCACCTCGGCCTGGTCAACCGGGTCGTACCGGACGCGGAGTTGGCCAAGACGGCGCGGGACTGGGCCGCCCGGCTCGCCACCGGTCCGACCCGCGCCCTCGCCCTGACCAAGCAGCTGGTCAACGCGTCCCTGGACGGCGACCGGGCAGCGGCCTTCGCGGCCGAGTCCGCCGCCCAGGAGATCAACATGACGACGCGGGACGCCCAGGAGGGGCTACGGGCCTTCGTGGAGCGCAGAAGCCCGCAGTTCCGGGGCCGGTGACACCGACCGACCGGCAGTCGCGGCCCGACCGACCGGCCGGCCCGGCCGCCCGGCAGCCACGGCCGTAAGGCGTCCGGCACCGGACTTCCCATCTGACGCAGCGTCAGCTTCAATGAAGGTGTGATGGGACACGCAGGGGCGGCCGCGGCCGCCGTCCGCTACCTCAGGTCGGCCCCCGCGCCGGGGCCCCTGGAGGCCTTGCCGCGCCCGGAGTTGCGGTGTGTGCGCGCCGACGAGCGGGCGCCGGTCGACCCGGCGGAGTTCCGGCGTGTGCTGGGGAACTTCGCGACCGGGGTGACCGTTGTCACCGCACCGGCAGCCGAGGGCGACCCCTCCCCGGCCGGTTTCGCCTGCCAGTCCTTCTCCTCCCTCTCCCTGGACCCGCCCCTGATCTGTTTCATGGTCGGCCGTACGTCGGCCACCTGGCCGCGCATCGCCCGTGCGGGCGTCTTCTGCGTCAACGTCCTCGGCGCGGGCCAGGGCGGGCTGTGCCGCGCCTTCGCGGTGAGCGGCGCCGACAAGTTCGCGGGGGTCGCCTACGACACGGCCCCGGTGTCGGGTGCGCCCCGCCTGACCGGCGCCGCCGCCTGGATCGACTGCGCGATCCACGCCGTCCACACGGGCGGCGACCACCTGATCGTGGTGGGGCGGGTGAACGCGCTGGGCGCGGCCGATCCCGCCGACGGACCGCTGCTGTTCCACCGGGGGCGGTTCACCGGGCTCGGAGCGGACGGCCAGGAGATGTCCGGCCGGTCAGGTGGCGGAGGCTGATGAGGGCGGCGGTCCCGCCCGCTTGCCGCAGAGTCACGAAGTGGGGCTGCAGAGACGGGTCACAGAGGTACCGGCTCCCGTCGGTCTCCCTCTAGACGGCCAGGGCGGGCACCACGGCCGCCGGCCGGCGCCGGATCACCAGGGCCATCAGGGCCGCCGCCGCGCACAGCGCTCCGGAGGCGTACCAGACCATGTCGTACGTGCCGAAGGCGTCGCGGGCGACACCGCCGAGGAAGGCGACGAGCGCCGCGCCGATCTGGTGGGAGGCGAGAACCCAGCCGAAGACGATGGCGCTGTCCTCGCCGTAGTGCTCCCGGCACAGGGCCAGGGTGGGCGGGACGGTGGCCACCCAGTCGAGCCCGTAGAAGACGATGAAGAAGATCATCGGAGGGTGGATGGCGGGGCCCAGCAGCATCGGCAGGAAGAGCAGGGAGAGGCCGCGCAGGGCGTAGTAGACGGCGAGCAGCCGACGGGGTTCGAAGCGGTCGGTGAACCAGCCGGAGGCGATCGTGCCGACGACGTCGAAGACACCGATGACCGCGAGCAGCGAGGCCGCCGTGGTGACCGGCAGGCCGTGGTCGTGGGCGGCGGGCACGAAGTGGGTCTGGACCAGGCCGTTGGTGGAGGCGCCGCAGATCGCGAAGGTGCCGGCGAGCAGCCAGAAGGGCCCGGTGCGGACGGCGGAGAGCAGCACCCCGACCGTCCGGCGCGCGGCTCCGGTGACCGGCGCCGGCTTCGGTACGAAGTCCACCGCGCCGTACGGCTTCAGGCCCACGTCGGCCGGGTGGTCGCGCAGCAGCAGCCAGACGAAGGGGACGACCGCGAGGGCGGCGAGAGCGACGGTGACGGCGGCCGGCCGCCAGTCGTAGTGCTCGACCATCCAGGACAGCAGCGGCAGGAAGATCAGCTGGCCCGAGGCGGATCCGGCGGTGAGGATGCCGCTGACCAGGCCGCGCCGGGTGGTGAACCAGCGGTTGGTGACCGTGGCGGCGAAGGCGAGGGCCATCGAGCCGGAGCCGAGGCCCACCAGCAGGCCCCAGCACAGCACCAGTTGCCAGGCCGCCGTCATCCACATGGTCAGGCCCGAGCCGACCGCGATCACGGTCAGGGCCACGGCCACCACCCGACGGATGCCGAAACGATCCATCAGAGCGGCCGCGAACGGCGCGGTGAGCCCGTACAGCGCGAGGTTGACGGAGACGGCCGCGCCGATCGTGCCGCGCGACCAGCCGAACTCCTGGTGCAGGGGGTCGATGAGCAGACCGGGCAGGGAGCGGAAGGCGGCCGCGCCGACGATCGTGACGAAGGTGACGGCGGCGACGAACCAGGCACGGTTGATGCGCGGTGAGCGGGTCGGCTCGGAGTCCTCGGCGAGGGCGGCTGCGGCTTCGCTTGTCTGGGTCACGCCATACAGCTTCGGCCAGCGGATTCACTCCATCGAGTGGCCCGGAGGACAGTATTCGCTAGGATCGGGCCATGAGCAGTGACCCCGGCTTCCGCCCGCACCGAGTCGTCGTCCTCGCCCTGGACGGTCTGCTCCCCTTCGAACTGGGCATCCCGCACCGTATCTTCGGCCGGCCCAAGGACGCGCGGGGACGGCACCTGTACGAGGTCGTGACCTGTTCGGTCCGGCCGCCGGGGCAGGTCGAGACGGACGCCGACTTCGCGGTCCACGTGCCGCACGGCCCGGAGGCGCTGGCCACCGCCGACACGGTGGTCATCCCGGCGTCGTACGAGCTGGGACCGGTCTTCGAGCAGGGTGTCCTCACCCCCGAACTGGCCGCCGCCCTCGCCCACATCCGCCCCGGCACCCGGCTCGCCTCCATCTGCACCGGCGTCTACGTGCTGGCCGCCGCAGGTTACCTGGACGGCCGCCCGGCGACCACGCACTGGGCCGAGGCGGACCATCTCCAACGACTGTTCCCGAAGGTCGAGGTGGACGCGGACGTCCTGTTCATCGACGACGGGGACGTGCTGACCTCCGCCGGGGTGGCGGCCGGCATCGACCTGTGCCTGCACATGGTCCGCCGCGACCACGGCACGGCCGTCGCCAACGAGGTGGCCCGCCGTACGGTCGTCCCCCCGCACCGGGACGGCGGCCAGGCCCAGTACATCCACCGGCCGGTCCCCGACCCGCAGGTCGCCGGCACCACGGCCGCCCGCGCCTGGGCCCTCGCCCGGCTGCACGAGCCCCTCCAGCTGCGGGACATGGCCGAGCAGGAGGCCATGTCGGTACGGACCTTCACGCGCCGCTTCCGTGAGGAGACCGGCATCAGCCCCGGTCAGTGGCTCACCCAGCAGCGCGTCGAACGGGCCCGGCACCTCCTGGAGTCCACCGAGCTCTCCATGGACCAGGTGGCCCGGGACGCCGGCTTCGGCACGGCCCAGTCGATGCGGCAGCACCTGCAGACAGCGCTCGGCGTCACCCCGACCGCCTACCGCCGGACCTTCCGGTCCGGCGCCGGCGAAGCCCGCCGCCCCGGCGGCGTCGGTGTCGGCGTCGGGCACTGACCTTACGGGCCGCCCCGGTCCGCTAGAACGTGAGCACCCCCCGTGCCACCCGTCCCGCCTCCGCGTCGGCGCGGGCCTTCTCGAAGTCCTCCACCGGGTAGGTCGCGGTGACCAGTTCGTCGAGCATCAGGCGCCCCTGGCGGTACAGCTCGGCGTACAGGGCGATGTCCCGCTGGGGGCGGGAGGAGCCGTAACGGCAGCCGAGGATGGACTTGTCGAGGAACATCGAGGCGACGACGAAGGACGCCTCGGCGGTGGCGGCGGGGGTGCCGAGGAGGACGGCCTGGCCGTGCCGGTCCAGGAGGTCGACGGCCTGCCGGACCAGCTCGGTCCGGCCGACGCACTCGAACGCGTGGTCCACGCCGGTCGGCAGCAGGTCCCTGACGCCGTCCGTCGAGGTCAGGAAGTCGGTCGCGCCGAACTGCCGGGCCACCTCCTCCTTGGCCGGGTTGGCGTCCACGGCCACGATCCGCAGCGCTCCCGCGATCCGGGCGCCCTGGATGACGTTGAGCCCGATCCCGCCGGTGCCGATGACCAGCACGGTGTCGCCGCGGTCGACGCGGGCACGGTTCAGTACGGCGCCCACCCCGGTCAGCACGCCGCAGCCGATGAGGGCGGCCGAGGTCAGCGGGATGTCCTTCGGAATCCGTACCGCCTGCACGGCCTTGACGACCGTCCGTTCCGCGAAGGCCGAGTTGGACGCGAACTGGTAGACGGCCCGGCCGCCGCGCGTGAACGGCTTCTGCGGCCGCCCTATGGCCTTGCGGCACATGGTGGGCCGCCCACGGTCACAGTCGGGGCAGGCACCGCAGTTGGCGAGAGTGGACAGCGCGACATGGTCCCCGGGCGCGACATGGCTGACCCCCACACCGATCGCCTCCACCACCCCGGCACCCTCATGTCCGAGCACCACAGGAACAGGGAAAGGTATGGTCCCGTCCACCACGGACAGATCGCTGTGGCACAGCCCGGCCGCCGCGACGGAGACCAGCACCTCCCCCGCCCCCGGCTCGCGAACGTCCAGGTCGTCGACGACCTGCACCTGTTTCCCGTCGAACACCACTGCGCGCATCACGACTCGACCCCCTTCGGTTCCCTCGGCAGACCGAGCACGCGCTCGGCGATGATCGTGCGCTGCACCTGGTCCGAGCCGCCGTAGACGGTGTCGGCCCGGGAGAAGAGGAACAGGTGCTGGGCGGCGTCCAGTTCGTACGGCGCCGCGGCCGACCAGTCGGCCGGGCCGACGCCCGCGCCGGCGCCCCGCACCAGCACGGCGAGTTCCCCGAGCCGCTGGTGCCAGCCGGCCCACAGCAGCTTGGCCGCGCTGGGCGCACCGGGCTCGGCGGCCGAACCGCCCAGCGTGCGCAGGGCGTTCCAGCGCATGACCCGCAGCTCGGCCCACTGCCGCACGAGCCGCGCCCGTACGACGGGGTCGTCGGCGGCGCCGGTCGCCACGGCGTCCCGCACCACCCGTCCCAGTTCCTCGGCGAACCCGATCTGCTGGGCGAGGGTGGACACCCCGCGCTCGAAGCCGAGCAGGCTCATGGCCACGCGCCAGCCGTTGCCCTCGCCGCCGACGACATGCTCCACGCGCGCGTGCGCCCCGTCGAAGAAGACCTCGTTGAAGTCGCTGGTGCCGGTCAGCTGGCGAATGGGGCGGACCTCTATGCGACCCGGCTGGTCCATGGGCACGAGCAGGAAGCTCAGACCGTGGTGGCGCCGCGAGCCGGGCTCGGTCCGCGCGAGCACGAAGCACCAGTCGGCCTCGTGCGCGAGCGAGGTCCAGATCTTCTGCCCGGTGACGCGGTAGCCGTCCGCCTCGCGTACGGCCGCGGTCCGCACGCCGGCGAGGTCGGACCCGGCGCCGGGTTCGCTGTACCCCTGGCACCACAGCTCCTCCCCGGCGGCGACGGCGGGCAGAAAACGTTGCTTCTGCTCGTCGCTGCCGTGGGCGATGAGCGTCGGGGCGAGCAGGTTCTCCCCGATGTGCCCGGAGCGCGGGGGCGCGGCCGACCGGGCGTACTCCTCGGCCCACACGACCTGCTGGGTGAGCGTGGCGGTCCGGTTCCCGTACCCGCCCTCGGCCCACCCGAGCCCGATCCATCCGGCGGCCCCGAGCGTGCGCTCCCAGCCGCGCCGGTCCGCGTCGGCTGTGACGTGCGTGTCGAGCCAGGCACGGACTTCGCGGCGAAACGCGTCGTCCTCCGGCGCGAAGCCGAACTCCACGGTGACCTCCAGAAAAGCGTCGGGGCTACGGCCGTACGAGAACCGCCGGACACCGCCGTCTTGGCCGGTCGCCGTCGCGGCGGGGAGAAGTCAGGGGCCGGCAGGGTGCATGGAGCGCGGAGACGGGTGAGCTGCTCGGCGACCCGGCGGGCGGATACCGTGAACTCCGGTGCGGACAGCCGACCCGGGGGCGCCGGGCCCCCGGCCGAAGGCTGGGGGAACTGCGCGAGCAACCACGACGGCGCCGCACTCGCACAACCCACCGCATCCCACCCCCTTCAGGCGTTCGGCCGCTCCCCGGCCCGCGCGGCGGACTCCATCGCCGTCAGGCGTGCCAGCATCGGCATCGGGTCCACCCCCACGCTCCCCGGCAGGAACTCGGCGATCCGCTCCGGCGTCCAGGGCCCTTCCGAGGCGTACGCGGCGCGCAACTCCCTCGGCTGGGCCCAGACCGCGATCTTCGGCCCGGCCACCGTGTACACCTGCCCGGTGATGCCCGCGTCCCGTGCCGCGTCCGACAGCAGGTAGACCACGAACGCCGCGACGTCCTCCGGTTCGCCGATCTCCGTCAGTTCCGTCGGGACCCCCGCCGACATCCGCGTCCGGGCCACCGGCGCCACCGCGTTCGCGGTCACCCCGTACTTGTGCAGGCCCAGTGCGGCACTGCGCACCAGCGAGATGATCCCGCCCTTGGCCGCGCTGTAGTTGGCCTGCGAGACGGAGCCCTGGTGGTTGCCGCTGGTGAAGCCGATCAGCGTGCCGGCGCGCTGGGCGCGCATCACCGCCGACGCCGCCCGGAACACCGTGAACGTGCCCTTGAGGTGGGTGGCGACCACCGGGTCCCACTCCTCCTCGGCCATGTTGAACAGCATCCGCTCGCGCAGGATCCCGGCCACGCACACGACCCCGTCGAGGCGGCCGTACGACGACAGCGCCGTGTCCACGACCCGCCGGCCGCCCGCCATCGTGGAGATGTCGTCGGCGACCGCGACCGCGTCCCCGCCGGCCGCCTCGATCTCCTTGACGACGGCCTCGGCGATCTCACTGGTGGGCGATCCGCCGTCGACCGAGACGCCGTAGTCGTTGACGACGACCTTCGCCCCCTGGGCCGCCGCCGCCAGCGCGACCGCCCGTCCGATCCCGCGCCCCGCACCCGTCACGGCGACGACCTTGCCTGCCAAGAAGTTCCCCACGACCGGCCCCTTCCCGCGGTTTCTGACGGACCGTTAGATTTTATGGCGCGACGGATGCGCGGACACAAGCCCCGGGGAGGACCCAGATGTCACTGCCTACAGCCCATTCGGCGTTTGGCGACATCGCCAAGCGCGTCAACAACTGGGGCCGCTGGGGTGCCGACGACGAGATCGGCACGCTGAACCTGATCACCGACGAGGTGGTGCGGGAGGCGGCGGCGACCGTCCGGACCGGCCGCCGCGTCCCGCTCGCCCTCCCGCTCCGGCAGGACGGCGTACAGACCGGCATGATCCCGGGGCGGGTCAACCCCCTGCACGTCATGGTCCAGATCAACCAGGAGCTCTTCGGCCCGGGGACGGTCGCCTGCAGCGACGACGCGGTGACCATGGGCCTGCAGGCGGGCACCCACTGGGACGCGCTCACCCATGTCTCGCACTCGGGGAAGGTGTACAACGGCCGCCCGGCGCAGTCCGTGACCGCGCACGGCGGTGCCGAGTTCGGCGGCATCGACAAGGCGCCGTACATCGTCTCGCGCGGGGTGCTGCTGGACGTGGCACGCGCGCGTGGCGTGGACCGGCTGGCGGGCGGCCACGCGGTCACGCCCGAGGATCTCGAAGCGGCCGAGGAACTGGCCGGGACCACGGTCCGCGCCGGTGACATCGTGCTGGTGCGGACCGGGCAGGTGCAGGTGTACCTCGCCGGGGACAAGCACGGGTACGGCTATCCGTCGCCGGGGCTGTCGGTGCGCACCCCGGAGTGGTTCCACGCGCGCGACGTGGCCGCCGTCGCCAACGACACCCTGACGTTCGAGATCTTCCCGCCCGAGATCGAGGACCTGTGGCTGCCCGTGCACGCCCTGGACCTGGTGGAGATGGGGATGCTGCAGGGCCAGAACTGGAATCTCGAAAAGTTGTCCACAGCCTGTGGAGAAACCGGACGGTACGCGTTCCTGCTGTCCGCGATGCCGGAGCCGTTCGTCGGGGCGACGGGCACGCCGGTCGCCCCGGTGGCCGTGTTCTGAAGGTCCGTGCGCGTCGCCGCCCGAGGCCGGTGTCACGCCGAGACCGGCGTGACACCGCCCTTCCCCCATTCCCCCCGGAATCCGGACGGCTGCGCGCACCGGCCCGCCCCGAGCCCGGTCCCGCACGCCGCCGTCCGACTCGACCCACGCTCGACGAGGGCGTCCGCCAACAGGCCCCTCGCCGTCCCCTCGCGGCGAATCGCAGACCTCAAGCGTGAGCATGCGATCACAAGGCGTCAACACCCGTTCGAGGTTTTAGGAGTTATGCCCCGGTTCATCATGGGCGCGCACGGATGCATTCCCCGGCGCATCACCGCACACCGGGATCACACCGCCTCGAACGCCAGCCCCTCGAACGAGGCCAGCCCGCCTCCGTACGCCACCGCCGCGCCCCGACCGGGCTCCGAACACCGGTCGAGTTCGCACCAGATGCGCTTGCCGGCGCCTTCGGGGCTCCAGCCCCAACGGTCGGCCAGCCCGTCGACGAGGGCAAGACCCCGGCCGCCGGTCGCGTCACTGTCGACGCACCGCGGTACGGGCGCACGATCGCTGGTGTCGGCGACCTCCAGCCGCACGGTGACCGACTCCTCGGCGCCCTCACGGTCCGCGCCCGGCAGCGAGAGCCGCAGCACGGCCGGACAGCCCGTGTGCACCACGGCATTGGTGACCAGCTCGGAGACGAGCAGGATCAGCGTCTCGGCCAGCGGCTCGTCCGCCGCTATACCGGACCCGGCGAGGCGCGAGCGCGCCCACCTCCTGGCCCGTCCCACCTCCGCGGGGTCGGGCCGGATCTCCAGCTGCACTTGAAGCACCTGCACCGCTCACACCATCCGAACCGGCGGACACATGAACCCGCGCCGAGCGAGCGCCACGACAAGGACCGCGACGACAAGGACGACGAGGGCCACGATCGTAGCCATTTTCTGCATGGCCAGAACAACGGCCAGAGCAAGGGTCACGGAACGTGATTCCCTTACGAGACAGCATGGTTGACGTACAGTCACCCCAACAAGCGCTTCGGGCATATTCCAACGCGAAGGAGTACGCGTACGGCATACTGTGCGACGCTCGCTGCGGGGAGTCGAACAGGCGGGGGCGCAAGCCCTTACCGCCCTGCGAGCGCCGGTACGCACCATGAGCCGCGGGGCCGCTTCGACGGCACCGCCGGCATGGCTCGTCCTCGGAACCACTCGCATCCCACAGAAGGTACCCGAGGGGAGACCCGACTCCAGGCCGTGACGAGTCACGCGTTGGACACAACCCGATATCAACGCTCCGTGACACCG
The DNA here is from genome assembly GCF_053597895.1 of Streptomyces sp. NPDC001220. Classification (NCBI taxonomy): domain Bacteria; kingdom Bacillati; phylum Actinomycetota; class Actinomycetes; order Kitasatosporales; family Streptomycetaceae; genus Streptomyces; species Streptomyces sp. NPDC001220. Next base: position 266,012 of record NZ_JBSFJE010000010.1, on the reverse strand, counting down.
AAATGCCACGATCCGCGACACTCCGCCGTCCGGGCCCCTGATTCCGCAGCCCAGAGCCGTTTCGAACGCTCACCCGAGCAGGTCGGCCGCGAGCATCTCCTCACTCTCCGTGTCTCCTCCGCGACGCTGCGCCCGCACCCAGGCGCGCTTCACGTGCAGATGCACCTCCGCCTCCCAGGTGAAGCCCATCCCGCCGTGCACCTGGAGACAGTCCCGGGCGCCGCGTACGGCGGCCTCGTCGGCGAGCAGCCGGGCCGCCGCGATGTCCACCGGGTCGGCGGTCACGGCGGCCGCGTAGACGGCCGCACGCGCGGTCTCGGCGCGCACCAGCATCTCGGCGCACAGATGCTTGACCGCCTGGAAGGCCCCGATCGGCCGCCCGAACTGTTCGCGGGTCCGGGCGTGTTGCACGGCGAGCTCGCACGCGCGCGTGGCGGTGCCGAGCTGCTCGGCGGCGGTGAGGAGCACGGCGACCGGGTCGGGTGCCGCGGCCGCCGTCCCCAGCACCCGGTGCAGGGGTGTCAACGGGTCCACGGAACGCAGTGCCACGGCCCCGGACGCGTCCCCCCGTACGGCGTCGGCCTCGGCCAGCCACTCCACCAGGCCGCCGTCCACGCGGGCCACCACGGCCTCCCCGGTGGCCGCGCCGGGCACGTCGGCCGCCGCCAGGTGGGTGGCCACCAGCGGGCCGGTCAGCAGGGCCCGGCCCGCCTCCTCGAAGACCAACACCGCCTCGGGCAGCCCGAGTCCGACCCCGCCGTCCGCCTCCGGCAGCCGCAGCGCGAAGAACCCGGCCGCCCCCAGCTCCCGCCACAGCCCCCGGTCCAGGGCGGGCGCGCCGACCGCCGCCCGCAGCGCCTCGCCGTCGAACCGGCGTGCGAGCAGCTCCCGCATTCCGTCCCGCAACGCCCGCTGGTCGTCGCTCAGTTGGAAGCGCACGCCCGTTCACCGCCCCTTCGGCAGCCCGAGGATCCGCTCGGCCACGATGTTCCGCTGGATCTGCGAGGTCCCGGCCGCGATGGTGTACGAGAGGGAGGAGAGCCGGTCGAGGACCCACGGCCGGTCCAGGTCGAGGGCGTCCGGGCCGAGCACGGCGGCGGCCGCGTCGTACAGCTCCTGCCGGGCGTGCGAGTAGCGCAGTTTGAAGACCGAGCCGCCGACGCCGGGTACGCCGCTGCCCTCCGCCTCGCTGACGTTCCACTGGGTCAGCCGCCACAGCGCCCGGAACTCGGCGTTCAGCCGGCCGAGGCGGCGGCGCAGCTCCGGGTCGTCCCAGGTGCCGTTCGCACGCGCCACGCGCGCGAGGTCGCCGAGCACCCGGCGGCAGGCGACGACCTCGCCGACGAAGGCGGTGCCGCGCTCGAAGGAGAGGGTCACCATGGTGACGCGCCAGCCGTCGTTCTCGGCGCCCACCCGGTTGGCCACGGGCACCCGCACCTCGTCGAGGAACACCTCGGCGAACTCGGCGGACCCGGCGAGCGTGCGCAGCGGCCGTACGGTGATGCCCGGCGCGGTCATCGGCATGGCCAGCCAGCTGATGCCCTGGTGCCGGGGCGCCTGCGGGTCCGTGCGCACCAGCAGCTCGCACCAGTCGGCGACCTCCGCGTGCGAGGTCCAGATCTTGGATCCGCTCACCACGTAGTCGTCCCCGTCGCGCCACGCGCGCGTGCGCAGCGCCGCCAGGTCGGATCCCGCGCCCGGTTCGCTGAAGCCCTGGCACCACACCTCGTCCCCGCGCAGGATCGGCGCCAGCCAGCGCGCCCGCTGCTCCCCGGTGCCCTCGGCGGCGATGGTGGGGCCCGCGTGCAGCAGACCCACGAAGTTGGCGCCCACATAGGGCGCGCCGGCCCTCTCGGTCTCCTCCAGGAAGATCAGCCGCACGGTGGGCGACGCGTCCCAGTGGACGTCGGCGTACCCGGCGTCGTACAGCGTCCGCTGCCAGCCGAGGTCCCAGGCGCGGCGGCCCGGCCAGTCCTCGGGCCGCGGCTTGGGCGGCAGGCCGGGGAGCACCTTGGCGAGCCACTCCCGCAGCCGCGCCCGGAAGTTCTCCTCCTCGGGTGTGCAGGACAGATCCACCGGCGGACACCCCCACGGAGCTGATGGCTCGTCAGATCTCGCAGGCTAGCCCCGCACCCCTGGACCGGCAAGGTGCCAGGACCTACGATCTGACGACTCGTCAGTTAACGGCGGCAGGGGGCTCGGCCATGGACGAAACGAACGCCACCGCACACGAGGCGAACGCGGCCCCGCACACGGCGAAAGCCCTCGCGAACGAAGCGAACGCCGTCGCGCGCGAGCTGGGCGCCGCCCGGACGCTCTGGGACCTGGTCGCCCGCCGCGCCGAACTCACCCCCGGCCGGTTGGTGTTCCTCCAGGGCGACCGCACCCTGTCCTTCGGCGACCTGCGCGCGCGTGCCGAACGCACGGCGGCCGGCCTGTACGCCATGGGCGTGCGCCCCGGCACGGTCGTCGCCTGGCAGCTGCCCACCCGCATCGAGACGGCGGTCCTGTCCTTCGCGCTGGCCCGCCTGGGCGCCGTGCAGAGCCCCGTCATCCCCTTCTACCGGGACCGCGAGGTCGGCTTCGCACTGCGCGAGTCCCGGGCCGAGTTCTTCGCCGTACCGGGCGTGTGGCGCGGCTTCGACCACACGGAGATGGCCCGGCGGCTGGGCGCGAAGGGGATCTTCGAGGCGTACGACGAGCTGCCCGCCGGCGATCCGGCCGTGCTGCCCGCCCCGCCCGCCGAGGGCACCTCCGTCCGGTGGATCTACTGGACCTCGGGAACCACCTCGGACCCCAAGGGCGTTCTCCACACGGACCGTTCACTGATCGCGGGCGGGTCCTGCCTGGCGCACGCGTTGCGGCTCACGGCGGCCGACGTGGGCTCGATGGCCTTCCCGTACGCGCACATCGCGGGCCCCGACTACACGGTGATGCTGCTGCTGTACGGCTTCCCGGCGGTCATGTTCGAGCAGTTCGCGCTGCCGGACGCCCTCCCGGAGTACCGCAGGCACGGGGTGACGGTGGCGGGCGGCTCGACGGCGTTCTACTCGATGTTCCTGGCGGAGCAGCGCAAGCAGCCGGGGGTCCCGGTGATTCCCTCGCTGCGGCTGCTGGCCGGCGGCGGGGCGCCCAAGCCCCCGGAGGTGTACCACGCGGTGGTGCGCGAGATGGGGGTGCAGCTGACGCACGGGTACGGCATGACCGAGGTGCCGATGATCACGATGGGGGCGCCGGACGACACGGCGGAGAACCTGGCGACGACCGAGGGCAGGCCCCCTGAGGGGATGGAGATACGGGTCGCCGAGGGGGGTGAGGTGCGGCTGCGCGGGGAGGCGGTGTGCCAGGGGTACCTGGATCCGGCGCAGACCGCCGAGGCCTTCGACGGGGACGGGTTCCTGCGGACCGGCGACCTCGGGCGGTTGACCGAAAGCGGTCATCTCGTCCTCACCGGGCGCCTCAAGGACGTGATCATCCGCAAGGGCGAGAACATCTCGGCGAAGGAGATCGAGGACCTGCTCGCCGCGCATCCGGCGGTCGGTGACGCGGCGGTGGTGGGGCTGCCGGACGCGGAGCGCGGGGAGCTGGTGTGCGCGGTGGTCGAACAACCGCCGGGGAGCGCCGCGTTGACGCTCCCGGAGGTGGTGGCCCACCTGCGCGCGGAAGGGCTGTCGGTGCACAAGCTGCCGGAGCGGCTGGAGGTGGTGGACGCCCTTCCGCGCAACGAGACCCTGCGCAAGGTGCTCAAGTACAGGCTGCGCGAGCGCTTCTCGGCGCCTGCCCCGGACCCCGGGGCCGCCGCGCCCGGGAGCGCGAAGGCTCCCGCACCGGGAGGCGGGGAGATTCCCGCACCGGTTCCCGCACCACGGAAGCCGGGGTCCTCCGCGCCGGGGAGTACTACTCCGGGATCGTGAAGTAGCGGGCGAACGCGGGGACGATCTCCGTCTCCGCGACCTTCCCGTCGCCGTCGATGTCGAGGCCGGACGCCACCCCACGGGCGATCTCCGGGGGAACCCCGAGGACGCGGAGCACGCGCACGGTGTCGGCGACGGTCGCCGTGCCGTCGTTCGCGGTGTCCGCGAGGGCGAGGGCAGCGTGCAGGAAGGGCCGGGCGATCTCGCCGAACCGGTCGGGGTTGTCGTGCAGCCGCTTGACCGCGCCGCTCACGAACTCCTCGCGGGTGATGCGCTGGTCGCCGTCCCGGTCCGCCATGCCGGCCATGCCCTGCCAGAAGCCCTCCGCGCCGGCGTACAGGGCCTGGCCCTTGTCGGAGCGGGCGGGGACGCCGAACTCGGCGAGCAGCGCCTTGGCCGCCGAGTTGAAGTCCTCGCGGTCGATCCAGCCGTTGCCGTCCTGGTCGAAGGTTGCGAACCGGGCGGCGATCCGTCGCTCGTACTCGGTGCTGACCATGTGTGTTCGGGCCGCCTTACGTGACGTGGGGGGGTTCCTCTCGCAGGGAGCGTACGACGCGGGCGGCGCCCCGGGAGCGGGAAAACGACCCTTGTGCCAAGACCGGGGGAATTCTGCGACAACAACGTGGCACTGCCGTGATCGTCGGCTATGGAGGGCGCAGGAGGGCGCGTCGCGGCCGCCGGCCCACCGGCTCCGGAGGGCGGCCCGCTATGCCGAGAGCGGGCCCTCCTCGTCGCTGACCGCGCTGTCCATGTCGGGGTACACGTCGAACAGCCGTCGTACGCCGAGCGCCCCGAGGACCCGGTTGACGTGAGAACCGTCACTCGCGCCCTGGGCGGGCAGTATCAGCCGCAGCCGGCCCCGGCAGGAGCGGATCAGGCGGCGGGCGGCGATGAGGACGCCGACCCCGCTGGAGTCGCAGAAGAAGACGCCGGAGAGGTCGAGGACCAGGCTGTGATGGCCGTCGGCCACCGCGTCGTGCACCCGCTGGCGCAGCACCGGCGAGGTCACCAGGTCCAGTTCGCCCGACACCCCGAGCACGGCCCAGTCACCCTGTTCGACGTCGGTCACCTTGAAAGCCACGGCTCAGCCCTTCGCTCGCCGGATCTCCGGAACCGCCCGGAAACGGAGCCAGTTCCTTCGCTTCTTTTCGCGCGGCTGCCCAGCGGCCGTTCCCCGAAACCCTGGATGACAAACGAGCGACGATCAGCAAGGGTCTTGTTTCGGTCACTGTCGATCCTGTTCGATCAGAAGCAGAGGGTTTGCCCGGACCTGACGGTGACACCGCACAAGCGCCCGGAGGGGCGCACTGACCAGCGCACGGAGAAGCGCACGGAGGAACACCGAAGGCCCCTACCACTAGCGGGCCCTCGGGGGGCGCGCATTGTCACAAAGGGGCGTGCGTCGTCCGACGTGCCGACTACATTCGAGGAGACGGTGGAGACACGCTGGACGCAGGCACGGGGAGGGGGCCGCATGGCGAAGAAGGACGTACCGCCCCGCTGGGACCGCAAGATGCAGCAGCGGCTCGCGCGCGGCGAGGCCGCCGCCCTCGGCGAGCTCTACGACCGCTTCGCCTCGCTCGTGCACGGCCTGGCCCACCGCGTCCTCGGGGACGAGCGGGCCGCCGACTCCATAACCCGCGAGGTCTTCGCCCATGTCTGGGAACATCCGGACGCCTACGACCCCAGGCAGGGCCCGCTGCGCTCCTGGGTCGCCGCCCTGACCCACCGGCTCGCCGTGCAGCGCCTCAGGGCCACCGAGACCGCCGCGCTCACCCCGGGCGACACCGGCGCGGAGGCCACGGAGGAGCTGGAGCGCAAGGTGCGGCGCGCCTCCGTCGCCGCCCGCGCCGACTACATCGTGCACTCCATGCCGACCCCGCTGCGCGCCGCCCTGGACCTCGCCTACTTCCAGCGACGTGACTACCGCCAGACCGCCGTGGACCTCGACGTCACCGAGGACGAGGCCCGCCGCCGGCTGCGCCTCGGGCTGCTGCTGCTCTCCACCGCACATGACGCCGGGAGACCGCCCGGGTACGGAGGTGCGGAGTGACCGGCGCCGATCCCTTCGACGCGCACGACGGCACGGGGTCCGGCGGCGGGGCCGGTGACGTGCCGCGGGACGGCGGCGGCGAGCCGGGCGGGCCGCCGCGCATCCCGCTGCCCCGGGCCTCCGTCGAGGACGGCGGGCGTCCGCTGCCCGGACTCGACGACCTGCCGCCGGCACCACTGGAGTTGCCGCACGACGTCCTGAAGTCGCTGCTGGGTGCCTGGGCGCTGGCCGCCTGCTCGCCGGCGGAGGCCCTCTCCGTCGAGATCCACCTCGGCGACTGCGGGGCCTGCGCGGACGAGGCACGGCGGCTGCGCGAGGCGGTCGGCCTGCTGCACCAGCCGGAGAGCCTCGACCTCGACCCCGGTCTGCGCACCCGCGTCCTGGAGGCCTGCCTGGACCGCCGGCCGCCGCGCATCCCGATCCCCGAGTGGGCGGCACCCTACGACGCCGAGACCGCCCGCCTGGACGCCCTGCTCCAGGACATCGGCGACGCGGAGTGGCACGCGCCGGTACGGCTGCGCTGGTTCGACGGCGCGGCGCCGACGAGCCGCCGTACGACGGTCGCCGGGGTCATCGCGCACCTGCTGTCCGTCGACGGCCTGGTGGCGGCCGCACTCGGCCTGGACGACCCGCTGGGCGCGGCGCCCGGACAGGGCCCCTCGGCCCGCACCGAGGCCTTCTGGCAGGCCTCGCACTTCCCGCCGACCCGTGCGGTGCGGGTTCCCTGGCGGGAGCAGAGCCACCGGCTCGTGCAGACCGTCTCCTTCACCGGCAGCGGCGCCGGGCGCCTCGGGGTGTCGTACGGCGACTTCGCGCTGCCGTTGCACGACGCGATGCTGGACCGTGCCTTCGAGTGCTGGGTGCACGCGGAGGACATCGCGGTGGCCGTGGACTACCCCTACGAGCCGCCGGCCCCGAGGTACCTGCACCGGATGATCGACCTCGCGGCGCGGATGCTGCCCGCTGCGCTGGCGGCGCGCCGGCAGGCGGGGCTGGCGGCGCCCGGGCCGACCCCGCACCTGGTCCCTGCGGGACAGCCCGGCCGCAGCCTGCGGCTGGAGATCGAGGGCAACGGGGGCGGCGAGTGGCTGATCCCGCTGGACTCGCCGGGGGCGGTGGGCTCGGAGGAGTTCGAGGTGGCGCACGTGGCACTGGACGACGTGGAGTTCTGCCGGCTGGCCGCGGGCCACGTTCCTCCGGAGGATGCGGCGGCGGGGCAACTGGGAGACCGGGCGGCGATCAGAGATGTCCTGTTCGCGGCGGCGAGCCTGAGCCGGATGTAGGGGGAGCCGCGGTCGTCCGGCGGCCGCGAGTGGTTCGTGGCTGATCGCGCAGTTCCCCGCGCCCCCAAAAGCCAAAAGCGGGGCGCAGCCCCGTCTTTTCCAGGGGCGCGGGGAACTGCGCGAACGGCCCCCACGCCCCCGCGGCCGCCGAACGACCGCACCACCCCGCCCCTCGGGCGAGAGGAACGGTCAGGCGAAGACGACCGTTCGCCGGCCGTTGAGCAGGATGCGTCGCTCCGCGTGCCACTTCACCGCCCGCGCCAGCGCCTGGCACTCCACGTCCCGCCCGATCGCGACCAGCTGGTCCGGGGTGACGCCGTGGCCCACCCGCTCGACCTCCTGCTCGATGATCGGCCCCTCGTCGAGGTCCGCCGTGACGTAGTGCGCCGTCGCCCCGATCAGCTTGACGCCCCGCGCATGCGCCTGGTGGTAGGGCTTCGCGCCCTTGAAGCTCGGCAGGAACGAGTGGTGGATGTTGATGATCCGGCCGCTGAGCTGCTTGCACAGCTCGTCCGAGAGGACCTGCATGTACCGGGCCAGGACCACCAGCTCGACGTTCTCCTCGCGGACCAGCTCCAGGAGCTGGGCCTCCGCGTCCGCCTTGGTCTCCTTCGTCACCGGGATGTGGACGAAGGGGACGTGGTACGACTCCACCAGTTCCGCGAATTCGGTGTGGTTGGAGACCACCGCGGCGATCTCCACCGGCAGTGCGCCGATCCGCGCGCGGAAGAGCAGGTCGTTCAGGCAGTGCCCGAACTTGCTGACCATGAGGACGACGCGCATCCGCTCGTCGGCCCGGTTGATCTGCCAGTCCATGTGGAAGGAGTCACCGACCGCCGCGAAACTGGCCCGCAGCTTGTCGACCGTCACCGGCGCCTCGGCCGAGAAGTGCACGCGCATGAAGAACAGACCCGTGTCGTGGTCCCCGAACTGCTGGCTGTCCTCGATGTTGCAGCCGGTCATGAACAGGTAGCTCGACACGGCGTGCACGATGCCCTGCTTGTCCGGGCAGGAGAGGGTGAGGACGTACTGGTCGGCCAGGGCGGCCTGGGCTCGGGTGGACTGATCGGTCATGCACCACAGAATCTCATGCCCGGCCGCCCCGGGCGGTCAGCGTCCGCTTCGCGGACTCACGCCGCCCGCGTCATGATCCGCAGCACCTCGAGGCTGCGCGGCGGGATGTCCGGATCGTCGCCGTCGCTCGCCGCCAGGCGCGTGTGCGCGTCCCAGGCCGCCCGGACCGCGTCCGGCCACCCCTGGTGCTCCAGGTACACGGAGACGTGCGCGTCCGGCCCCACCTGGTGCATGATCCGCAGCACCCGCAGGACGGCGGTGTCGACGAGCGCCGCCTCCTGCGAGTCGCGGAATATCGTCCCGACGTATTTCTCCGCGGACCAGTTGTCCAGCCAGGTGTCCTCGACCAGCCGGTAGACCGCGTCGGTCACGTCGCCGTATCCCTCCTGACCGGCCAGCCAGACGTTCCGCTGGAACTCCGGGTCGGAGAGCATGTGCAGCGCGGAGCGCACATTGCTGCGCCAGCGCCACCACGGCATGTCATTGAGTGGCATGCCGCCCATGGTGGAGGAGCGACGGCCGCGACGGGAAGAGTTCTCCGAACCTTGCACGGTCATCGATCGTACGTTCCTCGTCACACGCCCGTCACCGGCCCCCGTAATTCACCTGCGCGTCACCTCTCATTGACCATGGGTCACTCGGAGGTTAGTGATGTGACGGAATCGTGCGTGTCCATGACCGGCAGGCGCCTCACCCTCAGCACCCTCCTCCCCACGACCCACCGGCGCGTCAGAGCCACCGTGCTGTCCGCGGTCGCCATGACCGCCTGTGCGTCACTCGCCGCCGGCTGCGGGGCCGTCCCGGGACTGTCGGGCTCGGGGGGCGACGAGATCAAGGTGATGACCTGGGCGCCGCAGAAGACCGGCGCCACCAACAAGCCCGGCATGCCCGCCATGGCGTCGGCCATCGTCCGCTGGGTCAACTCCCAGGGCGGCGTCGACGGCCACAAGCTCAAGCTGGTCACCTGCAACGACCACAACTCCAGCGTGGGCGCCGCGAACTGCGCCCAGAAGGCGGCCGACGAGAACGTCGTCGCCGTCGTCGGCTCCTACAGCCAGTTCGGCGACTCCTACTTCGCCGCGCTGGAAGGCGCCGCCATCCCCTACATAGGCGGCTACGGGGCGTCGAACGAGGAGTTCACCAGCCCCGTCTCCTACCCGGTCAACGGCGGCCAGCTCACCCTGCTGTCCGGGCTCGGGGAGGCGCTGGCCGACACCTGCGGCCCGGTCACCCTGGTCCGCCCGGACACCATCGCCGGCGACCAGCTGCCCCAGCTGCTCGACTCGGGACTGCAGGCCGGCGGCCACGCCAAGTCGAACGACCAGCTGGCGGCCGAGGACCTCACCGAGTACGACAAGCAGTCGCAGAAGGCGCTGGAGAGCGCCAGCTCGGACTCGCTGAAGACGGGCTGTGTGGTGCCCGAGCTCGGTGACCGCACGGCCACCTTCATGGACAACTTCCAGCGGGCCCGCCAGGACTACCCGAAGGTGAAGACGGCCGCCGAGGTCGGCAGCGTCGACCAGACGGTGATCAACTCCACCGGCGGTGCGTCCGGCCCGTACGAGGGGTCGTACATCACCGGCTGGTACCCGGTGGCCTCGGACGCGCGCTGGAACCAGATGAAGAAGGTCATCAGCAAGGAGGCCTTCGGCGACAACCGGATCGACCCGGCCGACGCCGGGGTGCAGACGACCTGGATCGCCTACCAGGTCCTGATCGCCGCCCTGAAGAAGATCGGCACCGGCGACGTCAGCGCCGACAGTGTGCGCCGCACCCTCAACGACGGCCTGAAGGTCTCCACCGGCGGCCTCACCCCGGCGCTGTCCTGGCCCTACCAGGGCAAGCTGTCCGCGGCCGGCTTCTCCCGGCTGGTCAACACCGACGTGAACGTCCAGACGGTCAAGGGCGGCCTGCTCCAGTCGGCGAACAAGAACGCGCTGGACATGACCAAGATCCTGGAGAACGCGAACCTCACCTGACCTGCCGGGTCGGCCGGCTGCCCGGCCGACCCGCTGACCGGCTCCTACCGCCGGCCCGCTCTCACAGCTGGGTCGGCTGCCGCTGGGTCAGCCCGTACTTGCTCGCGATCGTGTTCCACAGCGCGGCCGCCTTCACCTTCTGGGAGCTGGCGGTGCCGCTCTCCTGGTTGCCCGCCGCGGTCTGGCCGGTGGCGCGGGCCTGGCCCTTGTGGCAGCCGTGTTTGCCCTTGGTCTGGTCGGCCCAGGCCGCGTAGTGGTTGTCGGCGTTCGCGGAGGCCTGCCAGGCCTTGGTGAGGGCGTTGGTCAGCTCGGCGTTGGCCGGCAGCTTGTCGACGGACAGCTTCGACAGCCGGGTGACCAGCGCGGCCCGCTGCGTGGCGGCATTGCGCAGGTCGGAGGCGGAGCCGTCCAGGTTCTTGCACTGCTTCACATTGGCCACGGCACCGATCACCGTGGCCCGGCTGCTGCCGCTGTCGGCGAGCAGCTTGTCCAGGGCGGCGGCCTGCGCCTTCCCCTCGTCGGCCCCGGCCGACGAGGAGGCGTCGCCGGCGGGCGCGGACGCGGCGACCGTCTTGCTGTCGTCGCCCGAGCCCCCGCCACCCCCGCTGAACAGGGCACCGGCTCCGATCCCGAGGACGGCGATCCCGATCCCGACGGCCGCGATCACCGGCACCTTCGACCGGCCACGACCGCCCCGGCCACCACCGTCACCGTCATGATCGTGGTCGTACGACGACGGGGGCGGGGTGTACGCCGGCTGCTGCTGGAAGCTCGGCGGCGGCTGCTGGAAGCGCGGCAGCTGGGCCGTGGACGCGGCCGGGGGCTCGCCACCCGGACCGCTGCGGAAGAGGTTGTCGAACTCGGCGGGCGGCTGCCGGTCGCCGCCCTGCTCGGCACCGGCCTGGTACGGCGGGATGAACTGCGTGGCGTCGGCGTCGGAGTGCGCGGCGGGCGCGGACTGCCGGCCCAGGAAGGTGGTCTGCTCGTGGGACATCTCCGGCGGCAGCGCACCCGGGCCGATCGGCGGTATCAGCTGGGTGGCCCCCTCGGGGGCCGCCGCCACCGGCGGTATGTACTGCGTGGCCCCCCCGTCCACCGGCGCGGCGGGCACCGGCGGGATGAACTGGGTCGCGCCCTCGTCGGCGGACGGCAGGGCACCGGGGTATCCGCCGTGGCCTCCGTGCGGGACGGCGGGCGGCAGCGCGGCACCCGGGGCGCCGTAGGGGTCCTGGCCGCCGGTCCCCGGGGCGCCGTACGACTGCTGGGGCTGTGCGCCGTAGCCGTACGACTGCTCGTAGCCGCCGCCGTACGACGGGGCGGGCGCCCCCTCCGGCGGGAGCGGGCCGGCGCCGGAGCCGGGGGACCGGTACTGGTCGGCGTGGGACTGGGCGGCCTGGGACTGCGCGGCCTGGGACTGGGCGGCGTGCGACTGGGCGTTCCACGCGGGCGGCAGCTCGGGCGCCGGCTCCTGGGTGTTCCACTCCTGGCCGGCCGCCTGCGGCCAGCCCTGCTCGGGCTGCGGCGCGCCCTGCTGGTGACCGGGCCCCCACGGCTGCCCCCAGGCCTGGCCCTCGGAGGGCGCGGTGGTCGGCGCCGGGGCGGGGGCGGGCGGCTGTGACAGGGGGGCGGGAACGCCCGTCATGCCCGGCAGCAGCGGCTCGCCACCGTCGGAGGGCAGCACGATGCCTTCGCGCGCGGGCTCGCCCTGTCCACTCTGCGTCACCGGGACTCCTACTAATGGGGGACCTTGTGAATCGTCGGCTCACGCTACCGGGTCCCCTCAGCAAGGTGCCACGCAGCCAAGGGCGCGATCTTCTTCCCTGTGGCAGCAGTAACAAAACCGCCCCGCGGTGCGCTGTATATGCCGCCTCTCGCTCGGCAAGGTGTGGTTTCCCACACGTTCACGCATCCGCGGGGCATGAATTCATGCGGCCGCCTGTAGATCCAGCCGGGCGCCGAACTCCCTGACGACCGGTTCGTCCCGGAACGGCTCCAGGCGCTGCTGGAAGTCCTCCAGGTACTCGGCGCCCCGGTTGGAGCGGACCGTCTCGAGCAGTTCCACCGCCTTCAGCCCGGTGGCACAGGCCTGCTCGATCTCGCGCTGCTGCACCTGCGCCGTGGCGAGGAGCACATAGCCGATCGCGCGGCGCCGCGCCCGCGTCGGCGGGTGCCCGGCCAGCGACTGCTCCGCGCTCCTCGCGGCCGCCTCGGCCTGGCCCAGGTCACGGTGGCAGTGCGCCAACTCGTCGGCGAGATAGGCCTCGTCGAAGTGGGCGATCCACGCCGGGTCGTCCCCGGAGGACGGATCGGCGGCCTCCATCGCCGACACCGCGCGCCCGGACGCCAGCTGGGCCGACCGCGCGTCGCCCAGCAGCGCGTGCCCACGGGCCTCGGCCGCGTAGAACATGGCCTCCGCGCGCGGAGTCACGCGCCCGCGCGCCCCCTCCTGCGCCGCCCGCGCCAACTGGGCGATCTCCCGCGGGTTCCCGAGCTGCGCCGCGAGGTGGCTCATGGAGGCGGCGAGCACATAGCCGCCGTACCCGCGGTCACCGGCGGCCTGCGCCAGGCGCAGCGACTGGATGTAGTACCGCTGGGCGAGTCCGGGTTGCCCGGTGTCGACGGCCATGTAGCCGGCGAGCTCGGTGAGCCGGGCGACGGCCGCGAACAACTCCCGCCCCACGGACTCCCGGTAGGACCCGGCGAGCAGTCCGGAGACCACGCTGTTGAGGTAGTGCACGACGACCGGGCGCACATGCCCGCTGCCGTACTGGTGGTCCAGGTCGGTGAGCGCCTGTGTCATGGCCTTCACGGCCGCGACGTCCGACGGCCCGACCCGCGGGCCGGCCTGCCGCGCCACCTGTGCGTCCGGCGCCGAGATCAGCCAGTCCCGGCTGGGCTCGACCAGCGCGGACGCGGCGACCGAGGAACCGGAGAGGAAGTCCCGGCGGCCCACGTCACTGCGCCACAGCTCGCAGACCTGCTCGATGGCCCCCAGGACCGTCGGCGAGAACTGGAGGCCGACGCCCGACGCGAGGTTCTTGCCGTTGGCCATGCCGATCTCGTCGATCGTGACCGTACGGCCCAGCTTGCGCCCCAGCGCCTCGGCGATGATCGCGGGCGCGCGGCCCCGCGGCTGCTGTCCGCGCAGCCAGCGGGCCACGGACGTCTTGTCGTACCGGAGGTCGAGACCGTGCTCCGCGCCGCACATGTTGACCCGGCGGGCGAGCCCGGCGTTCGAGCACCCCGCCTCCTGGATGAGCGCCTGCAACCGTTCGTTCGGCTGCCGCGCGACAAGCGGCCTTGCGGCCATGGCGTACCCCCTGCGAACTCCCTGTAGGGAAAAGATCCGGCCTTGACGATCACTGCCCAGCGGACATACCGAAAATGCGGGACATGCGAGGATTGCCGGGTAAAAGCAGCGGAATTGCGGGTAGGACCGCCGCCAACCCCCCACAGGGGACTACCCGCTCACGCCCCGGTTCCTCCTGCGCGCCCCCACACGTGCATCCATGCGCCCCAATTGCGGAAAAGATGCTCCTCCCCCGCGCGCGCTACGCCCGTAACTCCAGGTGGGTGCGGGAGTTGTGATGAACGTGGAAGAGACGATCGTCGGCACCGAAGCCGCTCAGATTCCGAAGCAGCGCGGGGAATCGCTGCTGGAGACCGCCGTACGCTACGCCGAGGAGCGCCACTGGGACGTCTTCCCCGGCACCTGGCTGGAAGCGGTCGAGGGGGTGCAGTGCTGTTCCTGCGGGGAGGTCGCGTGCGCGGCGCCCGGCGCACACGCGGCGCGCCCGGACTGGGCGTCGCAGGCGACCGGTAGTGCGACGGTGGCGCGCCGGATGTGGCAGAAACAGCCGACGGCCTCGATCCTGCTGCCGACGGGACGGACCTTCGACGCGTTGTCCGTCCCGGAGACGGCCGGGTTCCTGGCGCTGGCGCGGATGGAGCGGATGGAGCTGACGCTCGGTCCCGTGACGCTCACGCCCGACCGCCGGATGCAGTTCTTCGTGCTGCCGGGCGGGGCGGTGAAGGTGCCGGAGCTGGTACGGAAGCTGGGCTGGGCGCCGGCGTCGCTGGACCTCACGGCGCTGGGTGAGGGCGCGTACGTGCCGGCGCCGCCGACGCGGCTGGGCTCCCGGGGTGCGGTGCAGTGGGCCTGCCGGCCGACGCCGGCGAACCGGTGGCTGCCGGACGCGGAGGAGTTGATCTCGGCTCTGGCCTATGCGTGCGGGCGGGACCGGTAGCGCGCCTGCTGGGCTGCCGGGTGCCGTGGTCGTGGCGACTGCGGGCGCGATGTGGCCGGTCGCGCAGTTTCCCGCGCCCCTGACGGGGCCGGCCGCCCAGCTGCGGGCGATCGTGCCGCAGGGCGGCACGGGTGGGCGCAGCGGCACCCTGCAAGCGCCGGTGAGCGAAACCCCCGCCCCCACCCTCGTAGACCCGACTCCACCGTAGGGTTCTGGCATGACCGATGCCGTTCGTGTTCGTGGGCTCTGGAAGCGGTTTGGGCAGCAGGTGGCCGTCGGCGGGATCGATCTGTCGCTGCCCGCCGGTAAGTTCGTCGGGCTGGTCGGGCCGAACGGGGCCGGGAAGACCACCACCCTCTCCATGGTGACCGGGCTGCTCCGACCGGACCAGGGAAGTGTCGAGGTGGTCGGGCACGACGTGTGGCAGGACCCGGTGGCGGTGAAGGCCCGGATCGGCGTGCTGCCCGAAGGGCTGCGGCTCTTCGAGCGGCTCTCCGGACGCGAACTGCTCGGCTACAGCGGCCGGCTGCGCGGACTGCCCGGCGCCGAGGTCGACAAGCGGGCCACCCAGCTCCTGGACGTGCTCGATCTCGCCGGTTCCCAGCACAAGCTCGTCGTCGACTACTCGACCGGCATGCGCAAGAAGATCGGGCTCGCGGCGGCTCTCCTCCACAACCCCGAAGTCCTCTTCCTGGACGAGCCGTTCGAGGGCGTCGACCCGGTGTCCGCGCAGACCATCCGGGGCGTACTGGAGCGTTACACGGCCTCCGGCGCGACCGTCGTCTTCTCCTCCCACGTCATGGAACTCGTCGAGTCGCTGTGCGACTGGGTGGCGGTGATGGCGGCCGGGCGGATCCGTGCGACGGGCACCCTGGCGGACGTGCGCGGGGCGCACGGCACCCTCCAGGCCGCCTTCCTGGAACTGGTCGGGGCGAGCGGGCGGGACGCCGCGTCGGACCTGGACTGGCTGGGCGGCGGGGCGGCCCGATGACGGACGTGACCACCACCGTCGTACGGCTGAAGCTGTCGCTGTTGCGCAACGGACTGCGGCAGTCCGGTGGCCGCCGGGCCGCGTTCGTCGTGTCGGCCGTGCTCGCGCTGCTGTTCGGGGCGGTGCAGCTGCTGGGCCTGATCCTGCTGCGCGGCCATGCGCACGCGGATGCCGTGGCCGTGCCGGGGACCGCGGTGCTGGCGCTCGGATGGGCGGTGATGCCGCTGTTCTTCCCGAGCGGCGACGAGACCCTGGACCCGACCCGCCTGGTGATGCTCCCGCTGCGGCCCAGGCCGCTGGTACGGGCCCTGCTGGCCGCCTCCCTGGTCGGCATCGGCCCGCTGTTCTCGCTCATGCTGCTGGTGGGCTGCGCGGTATCCGTGGCGCACGGGGCGGCCGGGTACGGCGTCGCGGTCGTCGCCGTGGCCCTCGCACTGCTGGTCTGCGTGGCCCTCGCACGGGCCGTGGCCGCCGCGAACGTACGGCTGCTCAGCAGCCGCAAGGGCCGTGACCTGGCCGTACTGAGCGGCCTGGTCATCGCGATCGGGGCGCAGCTGGTCAACTTCGGTGCCCGGAGCCTGGGTTCGGCCGGGCTCGGGGAGCTCGCGCCGGTGGCCGACGTGGTGCGCTGGCTGCCGCCGGCCTCGGCGATCGGCGCGGTGCACTCGGCGAGCGACGGTGCGTACGGCACGGCCGCCGCACAACTGGGCCTGTCCGTGGCCGCCCTGGCGTTGCTCGTCGGCGCCTGGGCGCGGACGCTGACCCGGCTGATGACCGCCCCGGACGGCTCGACGCTCCAGGCGCCCGACCCGGCCGTCCGGAGCCGTTCCTCCGACGGCGCGGGCCTGGGACACCTGCTCCCCGCCGGCCGTACCGGAACGGTCATGGCGCGCAGCCTGCGCTACGTCTGGCGCGACCCCAAGACCAAGGCCGCCTGGGTGACCTCGCTGGCCATCGGCCTGATCGTGCCCGTCTTCAACGCCCTCCAGGGCACCGGCTCGGTCTACTTCGCGTGCTTCGCCGCCGGGATGCTCGGCATCCAGATGTACAACCAGTTCGGGCAGGACACCTCCGCCTTCTGGATGGTCGCGATGACCATCTCATCCCCGCGGGACGCCTATGTCGAAGTGCGCGGGCGTGCGCTGGCCCTGCTGGTGATCACCCTGCCGTACGCGGCGCTGGTGACCGTCCTGACCACGGCCATGCTGGGCGACTGGCCCCGGCTGCCCGAGGTGCTCGGCCTGTCCTTCGCCCTGCTCGGCGCGATGCTGGCGACCGGCGCCTGGACCTCGGCCCGCTTCCCGTACTCCATCCCCCAGGAGGGCCACAAGAACGTCGCCGCCGGCCAGGCCGGCCTGGCCTGGATCGCGATCTTCGGCGGCATGGTCTCGGCGGCCCTCCTGTGCGCCCCCGTCATCGCCCTGACGATCGCGCTGAACGTGAGCGCGGGGGGCGGGGAGTGGACCTGGGTGCTGCTGCCGGTGGGCGCGGCCTACGGGGCGGCGATCACCTGGGCGGGCCTGCGCCTGGCGGCACCGCGCACGGCGGCGAGCCTGCCGGAGATCCTCGCAGCTGTCAGCAAGGGGTAACTGCAGCACGCCCCCACAGGGGCGCGGGGCCGTGTTGAATTTGCGGCTCCGCCGCGTGGGCGCGAGCAACCACCCACGACCCGCACCCGCCGAGCCCGCGCACCCCCTCCCCCACAGGCGCTCCTACTCCCCCACCCGATCGAGAAACGGCTCCACAGCCGCCCGCCAGGCCTCCGGCCGGTCATACGGCAGCAGATGCCCCGCCTCGGCCACCTCGGCGTACTCCCCCTTGGCAAGGACCCGCACCATCTCCTGCGCCTCCGCCCGCCCCAGCTCCCCGTCCACCCCGCGCACCACCAGCGCGGGACACGGCACCTGGGCCAGTTCCTCCCAGTGCGCGTCGTACACCCAGGTCTCCCGGGACTTCAGCATCTGGTCGGGGTCGAAGACGGGCCGCCACCCGTCGGCGCCCTCGTGCATCACCTCGGCGTAGAACTCCCCGCGCGCCGGGTTCGGCCGCTCCACCCAGGGATCGTCCTCGCCGAACCACTTGCGTACGTCGGCGAGCGTGGCGAAGGGGACGGGCCAGGACTTGAACCAGTCGGCCCACTCGCGCTGCGAGGCCGCGCCGAGCGCGGAGGCCCGCATGTCGCAGATGATCAGGCCCCGGACCAGTTCGGGGCGCTTCGCGGCGAGCTGCCAGGCGGTCAGCGCGCCCATCGCGTGGCCGATGAGCACCGCCGGGCCGAGGTCCAGCTGCTCGATGGCGGCCGCGGCGTCCTCGACGTACGCCTCACGCGTGTACGCGGCCTGCGGGGGCTTCTCGCTCTGGCCGTGGCCGCGC
Source organism: Streptomyces sp. NPDC001220 (assembly GCF_053597895.1). Lineage (NCBI taxonomy): Bacteria > Bacillati > Actinomycetota > Actinomycetes > Kitasatosporales > Streptomycetaceae > Streptomyces > Streptomyces sp. NPDC001220. The sequence goes on along the minus strand of NZ_JBSFJE010000010.1, from coordinate 248,098 downwards.
TGGTCGAGGGCGACGGCGCGGTGGCGGCCGGAGAGCCAGCGGGCGGTGGAGGCCCAGTGCGAGGCGCGGCCCATCAGGCCGTGCAGTAACAGCACGCCGGGGAACGAACGGTCCGGGTCGGGACGGTCACCGTGCGGCCGCGCCGGATCCTCCGCCTTGGGCGGGTCCGCGAACTCCCAGGCGGCGAGGTGCACGCCGCCGGCTCCTGTCACGTCGATGCGTCGTGCCATGCGCCTGGCACCCCCCTAGCTCCGCGTGCCTAGTGTCGCCTCGTATCGCTTCGTGATGCTCGGTACCGCTGCAGACTATCGAATATCTATTCGAAAATCGGGTCGCTGCGGACAACACCCCTCGTTCGAGTGACCCCTCCCCAGGCATGATCGGCGCCACCAGGGGGATTTCTTCTGCGGGGGGCGGACCGCTCGGGGAAGACGGTCCGAGGGGATGACCCTGAGAGCTCGGGGCTCCGGGTCAGCACTGGGGAGGACAGGCCCCGGCACCGAAGGGTGCCGGGGCCAACCCCAGGTCCGTTTCCACGCCTTCGGCACATCCTCCCCGCCCCCTCAGGTCATATGCCTCTCGCGACAGCCTCGCACGCGAATCGTTCGAGCGCTGCGATTCGGAGCACTGAATCTTGGATTCGACGCGTTCGACAGATCCCGCGGAGAAGCCGAGAGGGGGCGTCAACTCACCTACGAGCAGCGGAAGTTGAGAGAGGCTCCGGTTCGCCGGTACTCAGCGCTTGGCGACGAACACATGGGAGGCGACGTCCGCCTCCAGCTCGGCCGCCTCCCCGCCGCTGCCCACCAGCACCCCGCCGGCCGCCTCCGTCACGCTCACCACCGAACCGGGCTGCACACCCGCCCGCCGCAGCGTGTACATCAGCTGCGCGTCGGTCTGGATGGGCTCACCGATCCGGCGTACGACCACGGTCTTGCCGTCCGCACCCGGATCCAGGTCGGCCAGCGAGACCATGCCCTCGTCGAGGAACGGGTCCGCGCCGTCCTTCTCGCCCAGCTCCTCCAGGCCCGGGATCGGGTTGCCGTACGGCGACTCGGTCGGGTGGCGCAGCAGCTCCAGCACCCGCCGCTCCACCGCCTCGCTCATCACGTGCTCCCAGCGACACGCCTCGGCGTGCACCTGCTCCCACTCCAGGCCGATCACGTCGACCAGCAGGCACTCGGCGAGCCGGTGCTTGCGCATCACGCGGGTCGCCAGCCGGCGGCCCTCGTCGGTCAGCTCCAGATGGCGGTCGCTGGCGACGGACACCAGGCCGTCCCGCTCCATCCGCGCCACCGTCTGGCTCACCGTCGGCCCGCTCTGGTCGAGCCGCTCCGCGATGCGGGCGCGCATGGGGACCACGCCTTCCTCTTCAAGCTCGAGGATGGTGCGGAGATACATCTCCGTGGTGTCGATCAGTCCGGACATACGTGCCCCTCGATTACCTCTGCCGGAAGCCCGGCCGCGTGCGTGCGCTGGCCCTGTCACCAATTCTGCCGGATCCCACTGACAAGCGGGGGACGCGGGGAAAACAGGGACCGGGCATCCCGGGCCCGCCGCTGCCGCCCCCGGCCGTATTGACACCGAGATGGTCCAGACCGGAGGGTGATCCGCGACACAGACTTCCGTGCCACGGACCTCCGCGCCACGGACCACGGCGTCGACCGCGCAAAGGGGCACCGCATGAGCGACGGCACACCCGCCGACCTGTTCTTCGACGCCGCGATCGGACTCCTGCAACGCGTCCGCGACGAGGAGGCCGAGGCCATCACCGCCGCCGGCACCCTCCTCGCCGACACCGTCGCCGCCGGCGGCCGGCTGTTCGCCTTCGGCGCCGGGCACTCGTCCCTCGCCGCCCAGGACGTCGTCTACCGTGCGGGCGGCCTCGCCCTCATGAACCTCCTGGCCGCCCCCGGCCTCGTCGGCGTCGACGTGATGCCCGCGACCCTCGGCTCCCGCCTGGAACGCGTCGACGGACTCGCCACCGCCGTCCTGGACACCTCGCCCCTGCGCGCCGGCGACACCCTCGTGATCATCTCCCTGTCCGGCCGCAACGCCCTGCCCGTCGAGATGGCCGTCACCGCCCGCACCCGCGGCGCCAAGGTCATCGGCGTGACCTCCGTGGCCTACGCCGCCGAGACCGCCTCCCGGCACTCCTCCGGCACGTTCCTCAAGGACCACTGCGACGTCGTACTCGACTCGAAGATCGCCATCGGCGACGCCGAACTCACCCTCGACACCATCCCGGCCCCCTTCGCCCCCGCCTCCACGGTCGTCACCAGCGCCCTGCTCCAGGCGGTCCTGGCCACCACCGCGGCCACGCTCGCCGCCCGCGGCATCGAGCCCCCGTTGCTGCGCTCCGGCAACGTCGACGGCGGCCACGAATGGAACGCCCGCGTCTTCGAGGAGTACGGCGACCGGATCTTCTACCAGCACTGAGGCCCGGCGCCGAGCTGCCGCTACTGCTGCCGTTCCTTCGCCAGCTGGGCCAGATCCAGCGCCGTGGCGATCCGCACCGCCACGTCCTCCGCGTACGTCGCGTCCACCCGCTCGAAGCGGCTGCGCCCCGACCCGCGCAGGAACGTCAGCACGCCCAGCGTCCGTCCCCGGCTGCGCAGCACCGCGCACAACGCGTGCACCGCGTCCCCCGGCCACTGCCGCTCCAGCGCCCACGCCCGCGCACGATCCGCCGGCACACTCCCGGCGTCCGCCCGCACGCTCCCGGCGCGCGCCACGCACTGCAGCGCCGGATGCCCCTCCTCGTAGCGCACCGGCAGCCCCGCCGCGCCCGTCAGCAGGCTCGGCCCCGGCGACCCGGACGGCGTGGCCGCGATCCGCACCAGCCGTACCGGGCCCACGTCCCCGTCCGCCCGGGCACCGCCCACCACCCGGTCGACCACCGCGTGATCGGCGAACCCCGCCAGCGCGAAGTCCAGATGGACGGTGGCCGCCTCCACCGGGTCCTCGCACTCGGAGGCCGCACGGCCCGCACGATGCAGCTGGTTGGCCCGGAAGCGCAGCACGGCCGCCTCCTGCTCGGCCTGCTTGGCCTCCGTGACGTCCTGGAACAGCCAGCCGACCCCGAGCGGCACCGGCTCCTCCGCGAGCGGCGACGCCAGCCGTACGAACCCGGACCGCCAGCAGCGCCGCTCCTCGCCCTCCGCCGTCCGCACGCTCACCCACATCTCGGCCGGCGCGGGCGGCGCGCCCTCGGCCAGCACATGCGTGAGCGCGCCCTCCAGATCCTCCACGCCCTGCGCCAGCAGCTCCCCGAGCGGGCGCCCCAGCGCCGACGTGCGCCCCGTCCCGAGCGCGTCCCGGGGCGTGCATGGCCGACAGCAGCCGCCCCTCGACCTCGTCGGCGTCCGCCTGACGCACCGCCCACCCGGCGAACCCGTGCCGGCCCACCGCCTCGGCCGCCGACCACCCCAGGATCCGCTCGGCCTCACGGTTCCAGTGCGTGACGAAGCCGTCCGCGTCGAACGCGCACAGGGCCGCGTCCATGCCGTCGAGGAGCGCGGCGAGCAGATCGGACCCGCCCGAGTCCTCCGGACCGTCCCGCTCCGGTTCCGGCTCGGGCTCGTCGGGCCCCAGCTCGTCGGTGGTCCCACTACGCCGGGAAGCACTCACCTGGACCCCCATCAGGCTGCGTCCGCACGCACGGCGCGCCGGTTCCTCGCTGCCCTTCATTCAACTCGAACGTGACGCAGCCCACACCGTGTTCCCACAAGATTGAAGGAATCGTTGCAAGCCGACGCTCACAACCCGAGCCGAAGATCCACCCACTCATCGTCCCCTCCGTCGAGCACATACCGCTCCACCTCGACGAACCCGCACCGTCCGGCGAACCGCAGCCCGTCCTGGTTGACCGCCAGCACACACGTCTCGACGGCCTGTGCACCCTGCACGCGCGCGTGCGCGAGCCCACGCTCGTACAACGCCTTGCCGAACCCCCGCCGCCGAAACCCCGGCAGCACCCGCGCGATCACGGTCACCGCGCCGTCGACCGCGGGCCGCACGGTCGAACACCCCACGAGAACGTCCCCGAGGTACGCGTTCTCCAGCCGGTATCCCCGTGCCAGCCGCTCCCGCGCCTCGGCAGCCGACATCGCGGCCGGCGGTACGACGACGTTGTGCACGTACCGCCACTCCTCCAGCGCTTCGTCCCCACCCACGCCGACGACCCTCAGCACACCACTCACGCGTCCCCCGCCTCTCCTCCCGCCCGCCGGGCGTACACCTCGATCTCGATCTTCATCCGCGGATCCGCCAGCCCGCACACCATCATCGTCGCGGCCGGCCGCACGTCCCCGAACACCCGCCGCAACGCCGGCCAGCACGGCTCGAAGTCCTCCCGCACGGGCAGCAGGTAGCGCACCCGCACCACATCCTTGAACCCGCAGCGGGCCTCGGCCAGCGCCGCCCCGATGTTCCGCAGACACTGCTCGGCCTGCTCCACCACGTCCTCGGAGATGGTCATCTCCGCGTAGTCGAACCCCGTGGTCCCGGACACATGCACCCAGTCCCCGTCCACCACGGCCCGCGCATACCCGATCTGCTCCTCGAACACGGACCCGTCGAGAATCACCTGCCGCTTTGTCATGTACGAAACGCTAGACGACCGCCCCTGGAAGCCGCGGCCGCAGACATCCCGAAAAAATCAGTTGAACCGGCCCCTGCGGCTTCCTAATGTGTGGGGTACACGAGAAGGGAGGTGGTTCGGCAGATGTATGAGAACCGGACGCGTGAGGTGGCTGCGGGCTAGCGGCCCGTCACCACACCGAGTGCGGTGCCGGACCAGCACGTGACAGACGCGTGCAGCCGGCCCAATCCCAGGCAGTCACCCGACCCGCGAACTCGCCGGTACGTCCGGCCGGCTTCTCCGTCGTCAGACGGAGGGACCTCGAGTTCGCGGGTCGTCTGCGTTTCAGGGGGCCGGACTCAGGGGCTGAGGCGCTCCACGTGCCAGGTGCCGTCGGGGGCGGTGCCGTAGCGGAGGCGGTCGTGGAGGCGGTTGTGGCGGCCCTGCCAGAACTCGACGGTGCGGGGTTCGATGCGGAAGCCGCCCCAGTGCGGGGGGACCGGGACCTGTTCGCCCTCGGGGTAGCGGGCGCTCAGGTCGGCGTAGGCGGCATCGAGTTCGGTGCGGGAGCGGACGACCGAGGACTGGGCGCTGGCCCAGGCGCCGAGCTGGGAGCCGTGCGGGCGGGTCCGGAAGTAGGCGGCGGTCTCGTCGCGGCCGGTGCGGCGGGCGGTGCCGGTGACGATGATCTGACGGGCGATCGCGTGCCAGGGGAAGAGCAGCGAGATGTGGGGGTTCGCGGCGAGGTCCTGGGCCTTGCGGGAGTCGTAGTTGGTGTAGAAGACGAAGCCCTGGTTGTCGTACTGCTTCATCAGGACCGTGCGTGAGCTGGGGTGGCCCTCGGCGTCGGCGGTGGAGACGATCATCGCGTTGGGTTCGTAGATCATGCCGTCGGCGGCCGCCCGCACGGCTTGTTCGAACCAGCGGGTGAACTGGTCCATGGGGTGCGCGGCGAGGTCGCTCTCGTCGAGGCCCTCGGCCTGGTAGTGCTTGCGCATCAGCGCGGGGTTGAGGATGGGGTCGGCGGCGGCGGCGTCGGGGTCGGTCACGCGGTCATCCTGCCGTATGCGCATACGGGTGGGGGCCACATGTGGCGCAGAGCCAACATGGCACTGAGTGCCGCTGGGCTCCCCAATGCTGGCACTCGGGGTTATGGTGCAGATGCCTCCGCCGTACACCTCATTGAGGAGCCGCCCCATGTCCGACTTCGTACCTGGGCTCGAAGGAGTCGTCGCGTTCGAGACCGAGATCGCCGAACCGGACAAGGAGGGGGGCGCCCTGCGGTACCGGGGCGTCGACATCGAGGATCTGGTCGGGCACGTCTCGTTCGGGAACGTCTGGGGGCTGCTGGTCGACGGTGCCTTCAATCCCGGTCTGCCGGCCGCCGAGCCGTTCCCGATCCCGGTCCATTCGGGTGACATCCGGGTGGACGTCCAGTCCGCGCTCGCCATGCTCGCCCCGGTGTGGGGCCTCAAGCCGCTGCTCGACATCGACGCGGAGCAGGCCCGGGACGACCTGGCGCGGGCCGCGGTCATGGCGCTGTCGTACGTCGCCCAGTCCGCGCGCGGGCAGGGGCTGGCGATGGTGCCGCAGCGGGAGATCGACAAGGCGAACTCGGTCGTGGAGCGGTTCATGATCCGGTGGCGTGGGGAGCCGGATCCCAAGCATGTGGCGGCCGTGGACGCGTACTGGACGTCGGCCGCCGAGCACGGGATGAACGCGTCGACCTTCACCGCGCGGGTCATCGCGTCCACGGGTGCGGACGTCGCCGCCGCGCTGTCGGGTGCGGTGGGCGCGATGTCGGGGCCGTTGCACGGGGGTGCGCCGTCCCGGGTGCTGGGGATGATCGAGGAGATCGAGCGGACCGGGGACGCCGAGGCATACGTCAAGGGCGCGCTGGACCGGGGTGAGCGGCTGATGGGGTTCGGGCACCGGGTGTACCGGGCGGAGGATCCGCGGGCGCGGGTGCTGCGGCGGACGGCGCGGGAGCTGGGGGCGCCGCGGTTCGAGATCGCGGAGGCGTTGGAGAAGGCGGCGCTGGAGGAGCTCCACAACCGTCGGCCGGATCGTGTGCTCGCCACCAATGTGGAGTTCTGGGCGGCGATCATGCTGGACTTCGCGGAGGTGCCGGCGCACATGTTCACGTCGATGTTCACGTGTGCGCGCACCGCTGGGTGGTCGGCCCACATTCTCGAGCAGAAGCGGACGGGGCGGTTGGTGCGGCCGTCGGCGGAGTATGTGGGGCCGGGGGTCCGGAGGCCTCAGGACATCGAGGGGTACGGGGATATCGCCCACTAGTCCGGGGCGTTGGTCTGGGGCCTTGGACCGGGGCGTTGGCCTCGGTCCCTGGACCAGGCACCGGATCGCCCGGTTCGGGCCGGCGGCCCGACGGCCGGCGGCCCGCGGTCGAGCTCGGCGGGTGACGCGCGGCCGGTGGCGCCGGGCATCACCCGCCAGGTGAGCGGTCAGTGCTTGTTGACGGCCGAGGCCCAGTCGAAGTCCACGCCCATGTCGTGGTACATCTTCGAGTACCCGACGAAGCAGTTGAACATCTTGACCTTGCCGTTCTTCAGGTACCAGAAGTCGGCGGTCGGCGCGTCGACCTTGTGGCCGTTCCCCTTGACGACGCCGCCGGTCGGCGCCTGGAGCTGCCCGTCGAACGTGCCCTGGATCGACAGCTCGATGCTGATCACGTCGCCGTTCACGGTGATGCGCCTGAGGTCGCGGTGAACGTTGGAGAAGAGGCCCTTCATGTAGGGCAGGACGTTGCCGAGCGCCTTCCCCTGATAGGCCTGACCGGCGACCATGTCGTTGAAGACGCCGTCCTTGGTGAAGCTGTTGACGAACGTCGGGACGTCGATGTGGCTGCCTTCCGCCACGTAGTAGTCGCGCAGGACGACCGCGAGGTTGGCCTTCTCGTGCTTGGTCAGGTGCCGGTCGGTGAGCGGCAGCCTGGCCAGCTGGCGCGCGGTCAGGGTCGGGGCGGCCGCGCTGCCGTGGACCGCTGCCCGGTGGGGGGCGGGGCTCGCCGCCTGTGACGGCACGGCGGCGATGGAAAGACCACCGAGGACGGCTACCGCGGTCGCGGCGGTGATCGACTTCCGGCTGAGCAGCTTCATGTCGTGTTCCTCCAGATGAGTACGCGGGATTCGAGATCCGTCGCAGCGGTCTCTCTCGCGTCCTTAGTAATTCAAACGCTCGCTTGACCTTATGAACGTCGACACGGGACTGTCAAGCCATTGTTTGAATTCCCTGGCCGGGCAGCCACAGGAGACGCGATCGGCGTTCAACCCCGCTCCATGGCACGGCTGTTGACGATGTACTCAAACATATGATTGAGTACATTGCATGACACGGGTGGAGAAGACGGACCTGCGCCGGGAGGCCGGGCAGCGCACCCGGGACGGCCTGCAGACGGCCGCCCTGGAGTTGCTCTCGCAGCGAGGCCAGGAGGGCGTGACCCTCCGCGAGATCACCGAGCGCGCCGGAGCCAACGTCGCCGCGGTGAGTTACCACTACGGGTCACTGAAGGCGCTGTGCGACTCCGCGATAGAACACGCGCTGGAACGGTATCTGGACGAGAAGATCCTGGAACTGGATTCCCTCGCCCCCGCTGCGACGCTCCACGAGGTGGCGACGGCGTTCGCCCGGCCGATGGTGCGGGCACTGGCGGCCGGCGGACAGGACCTGGCCGTGATGCGGACCGTGGCGCGGGTCGGCATCGATCCGCCCCAGGGGTGGGAGCGGCTGAACGGCAAGTTCGACCGGAGCCGCCGGGGGGCCGTCCGGGTGCTGGCACCGAACCTTCACGGAGTGGACGAGCAGGAACTGGTCTTCCGCACGCGCTGCGCGGCCGGCCTGCTGAACTGGCTCGCGCTGGCACCCATCGGCACCGAGCTGGCCGCCATGTCCGCCGAGCAGATCGAACGGCGGCTGGTCCCCGTGGTGGCCGGGGCGTTCCGCGGGGACGTCGCCGTCGGCAGCTGACCGGTCCGCGGGCCGGTGGAGCCGCCGCCCGGAGGGGTACTCAGCCCAGCGTCTCGTCCAGCAGTGCCGCCCATTGCGCCACCACCCGCTCCCTCCTCGCCGCGTCGTCCGTCAGGAGGTTGGCCAGGCCGAGGCCCCTCGCCATGTCGAGGAGGCCCTGGACGGTTTCCCGGGTGCCGGGGCGGGATTCGTCGGCGGACAGGAGGTCCACGGCGATGCGGTGGGTCTCGCGGCCCACGCGGGCTTCGAGTTCGGTGACGCGGCGGCGGAGCTGGTCCTCGTTGGACGCGGCGACCCAGAGGTGGAGGGCGGCGCGGAAGAGGGGGCCGGTGTAGAGGTCGACGAGGGCGCGGACCACGGCCCGGCGGTCGTCGGCCGTGCCCTGCGGGAACAGGTCGCGCAGGGCGGTGGAGCGTTCTTCGGCGACGTATTCGACGGCGGCGGTGAAGAGGTCCTCGCGGGTGGGGAAGTGGTGCTGGGCGGCGCCCCGGGAGACGCCGGCGCGTTCGGCGACGACGGCGACCGTGGAGCCCGCCCAGCCGTGTTCGGCGAGGCAGGCCACGGCGGCTTCCAGGAGCCGTTGCCTGGTGGCCCGGCTGCGGTCCTGTTTGGGGGCGCGGTCCTGTTGAGGTCCGCGCGCGTGTTCCGCCGTTTTCACGCCGGCCGTACTCACACCACCCACGCCGCATCCCGTCGTTCGAGGAAGGCCGTCATCCCCTCGCGGGCCTGGTCGGAGGAGAACAGCCGGGCCGAGAGCGCGGTCAGGTCGGCCGCGTCTCGGTCGAATGTCTCCAGCACCCTAGCTGTGAGCAGCTGTTTCGTCTCGGTCAGGGCCTGGGGGGCGGAGCGGCGGAGGCCGTCGAGGACGGGTTCGAGGGCGGTGTCGACGTCGTCGGCGGTGGTGGTGAGGAGGCCGAGACGCACGGCTTCGGGGGCGTCGAAGCGTTCGCCGGTGAGGTAGTAGCGGGCCAGGGCGCGGGGGTCGGTGCGCGGGAGCAGGGTCAGGGAGATGACGGCGGGGGCGACGCCGATGCGTACCTCGGTGAAGGCGAAGGTGGCTTCCGTGGAGGCGGCGGCGATGTCGCAGGCGGCGAGGAGGCCGAGGCCGCCGGCGCGGACGTGGCCGGTGATACGGGCTACGACGGGTTTGGGCAGTTCGACGATCTGGCGCAGGAGGCCGACGAGGGCGTCGGGGTGGGGCGGGTCGCGCAGGTCGGCGCCGGCGCAGAAGGTCGTACCGGTGTGGGTGAGGACGACCGCGCGGATGTCGGGGTCCTTGGCGCAGTCGGTGAGGGCCTCGGCGAGTTCGGCGACGAAGGCGGCGGACAGGGCGTTGCGGGTGGGGGCGGAGTCGAGGCTGAGGGTGGCGACGGCACGCGCGCGTGTCTGTCCGATCAACGTCATGGCCGCTCCCCCGGTTCCCCGTGTGCTGCGGTCCGCCCGAGTGCGCGCAGTTCGCGGCGGAGTATTTTCCCGGAGGCCGCGCGGGGCACGCCGGCGATGAAGGTGACCTTGCGGACGCGTTTGTAGGGTGCGACGCGTTCGGCGACGTAGAGCATGGTCTCGTTCTCGGTGAGGTGGGCGGCGGTGGGCTGGCGGACGACGAAGGCGTGCGGGATCTCGTTGCCGTCCTCGTTGTAGGCGCCGACGACGGCGGCGTCGGCGATGCCGGGGTGGGTGAGCAGGAGTGCCTCCAGTTCGGCGGGTGCCACCTGGAAGCCCTTGTACTTGATGAGTTCCTTGACCCGGTCGACGACGAACAGCCAGCCGTCGGCGTCGGCGTGCCCGACGTCCCCGGTGTGCAGCCAGCCGTCGGGGTCGATCATCGCGGCGGTGGCGTCGGGCCGGCCGAGGTAGCCCTTCATGACCTGCGGGCCGCGGATGAGGATCTCGCCGGGTTCGTCGGTGCCGAGGTCCTTGTGCGGGTCGTCGAGGGAGACGATCCGCATCTCGGTGCCGGCGATGAGTTTGCCGACGGTGCCGGGCGGCGCGTGGTGCATGGCGTCGAGCGGGACGACGTGGGTGCCGGGCGAGAGTTCCGTCATGCCGTAGGCCTGTGCGACGGGCGGCAGGCCGAGGCGCTCGGAGCAGGCGGCGGCGAGGCGGGCGTCCAGGGGTGCGGCGGCGCTCATGACGTACTTCAGGGAGGACAGGTCGTACTGCTCGACCAGCGGGTGCTTGGCGAGGGCGAGGACGATCGGCGGGGCGACGTACAGGCCGGTGATGCGGTGGTTCTGGATGGCCGCGAGGAAGGTCTCCAGGTCGAAGCGGGGCAGTACGACGACGGTGGCGCCCATCCGCAGGGGCGCGTTCATGAGCGCGGTGAGGCCGTAGATGTGGAAGAGGGGCAGTACGGCCAGGATGCGGTCGCCGGGGCCGGTGGGGACGGCGGGTTCCAGTTGGGCGAGGTTGGTGGCGATCTGCCGGTGGGTGAGCATCACGCCCTTGGGGATGCCCGTGGTGCCGGAGGAGTACGGCAGTGCGGCGACGTCGTCGGCGGGGTCGATGTCGACCTGTGGTTCGGGGGCGTCGCCGGCCAGCATGTCGATCAGTGAGCGGTGCCCGGGCGCGCTGTCGCAGACGAATATCTCCGCTACGCCGCCGGCCAGTTCGGCGGCCCGGCGGGCGGCCTCCAGCAGCGGTGAGACGGTGACGATCCAGCGGGCCGCGGAGTCCTTGAGCTGTTTGGCGAACTCCTCGGGCGTCGCGAGGGGGTGCACGGTGGTGACGGAGGCACCCGCGCGCGTGGCCGCGTAGAACGCCGTCGGGAAGGCGACCGTGTTCGGGCTGTGCAGGGCGAGTACATCGCCTTTGCGGACACCGGCGTCGGCGAGTGCGGCGGCGATCCTGCGGTGGAACCGGTCCAGTTGTTCGTAGGTGAGGGTGGTGCCGTCGGTGCCGTCGATCAGGGCGGGCGTGTCACCGAACGCGGCGGCCCGGCCCAGCACCGCCTCGTGGATGGGGAGTTCTACGGGCGGGACGTCTGCGTACTCGCTGCGGAACACGGTTCCTCCAAGGCGGCCTAGTACGACTTGGGCAGGCCCAGGGTCTGGTGGGAGACGTAGTTGAGAATCATCTCCCTGCTCACCGGAGCAATACGAGCCACGCGCGCCGCTGTTATCAACGAAGCGAGCCCGAATTCCCGGGTGAGCCCGTTGCCGCCGAGGGTGTGCACGGCCTGGTCGACGGCGCGCACGCACGCCTCGCCCGCCGCGTACTTGGCCATGTTGGCCGCCTCACCTGCGCCGATGTCATCCCCGGCGTCGTAGAGGTGTGCGGCCTTCTGCATCATCAGGCGGGCGAGTTCGAGGTCGATGTGCGCCTGGGCGAGGGGGTGTGCGATGGCCTGGTGGGCGCCGATGGGGGTTTTCCAGACGGTGCGCTCGCGCGCGTACTCGATCGCCTTGGACAGTGCGTAGCGCCCCATGCCGATCGCGAAGGCGGCCGTCATGATCCGCTCGGGGTTGAGTCCGGCGAAGAGTTGCAGGAGGCCCGCGTCCTCGTCGCCGACGAGTGCGTCGGCGGGCAGCCGTACGTCGTCGAGGACCAGCTCGAACTGTTTCTCGGCGGCGTTGAGTTCCATGTCGATGGGGTGCTTGTGGAAGCCCTCGGCGTCGGTCGGGACGATGAACAGGCAGGGCTTGAGGCGGCCGGTGCGGGCGTCCTCGGTGCGGCCGACGATCAGGACGGCGTCGGCCATGTCGACGCCGGAGATGAAGACCTTGCGGCCGGTGAGCAGCCAGTCGCCGGTGTCGGGGTCGCGGCGGGCGGTGGTGGTGATGCGGTGGGAGTTGGAGCCGGCGTCGGGTTCGGTGATGCCGAAGGCCATCAGGCGGGAACCGTCCGCTATCGCGGGGAGCCATCGGGTCTTCTGGGCCTCGGTTCCGAAGCGGGCGATCACCGTGCCGCAGATCGCGGGGGAGACCACCAGCATGAGGAGCGGGGAGCCCGCGGCGCCGAGTTCTTCGAGCACGATGGAGAGGTCGGTGATGCCGCCGCCTCCGCCGCCGTGTTCCTCCGGGAGGTTGACGCCGAGGTAGCCGAGCTTTCCTGCCTCCTGCCAGAGTTCGGTGGGCGGGCGGCCCTCCGCGATGGTGCGGGTGATGTAGGCGCGGCCGTACTTCTTGCCGAGGGTGGCCACCGCTTCGCGGAGTGCCTTGTGCTCGTCGGATTCGATCTGGGGGGGCACGGTGCTCCTTCGAGTGCGGGATCGTCGTGGTTTCTCGCGCAGTTCCCCGCGCCCCTAGAGGGGCGCTTGCACCACCGCCAGCAGCGAACCGGGCTCGACCTGTTGGCCGACCACCACCCGCAGTTCGCTCAGCGTTCCCGTCACCGGGGCGGTGATCTGGTGCTGCATCTTCATGGCTTCGAGCCACATCAGTGGCTGCCCGGACTCCACCGGGGCTCCCTCTGCCAGCCCCTCCGCGATCCGTACGACCGTGCCCGGCATCGGTGCCAGGAGCGAACCGGGTGCCAGTTGGGCTTTCGGGTCGGGGAAGCGGGGGAGGGCGGTGAGGGCGATGTTGTTGACGTGGACCTGGTCGCCGTACGTCGACACCTCGAACCGTCGGCGTACGCCGTCGATGTCGAGTACGACCAGGTCCGCGCCGGCGTGCACCACCCGTACGCCGTCCGCCGTGAGGCCCTCGCGCGTGTGCCGGTAGTGGACCTCGTGCTCCTCGCCCGCCATCAGGTAGCGCTTGGTCTGCGGCTGGGAGGAGACGTTGCGCCAGCCGCCGAAGCGGGAGCGGCCGTGGGCGTCGGCCAGGGCGGCCGCGAGGGGGGCGTGCGGGTCGGCGGCGGGCGCCGTGAGGGTGGTGAGGTGGCGGTCGTAGAAGCCGGTGTCCATGCGGGCCGCGGTGAACTCCTCGTGGCGCAGGGAGCGGACGAGGAGGTCGCGGTTGGTGGTGGGGCCGTGCAGGGTGGTGCTGTCGAGCGCGTGCGCCAGCTTGCGCAGCGCTTCCGCGCGCGTGGGGGCGTGCGCGACCACTTTGGCGAGCATCGCGTCGTAGTGCACGCCGATCTCGTCGCCGTCGGTGTAGCCGGTGTCCAGACGGACACTGCCGGGGACGGCGAGGCGGTGCAGGGTGCCGGTCTGCGGGGCCCAGTCACGGGCGGGGTCCTCGGCGTAGAGGCGGGCCTCGATCGCGTGGCCGTGCGCCTGTGGGGCTTCGAGCGGGAGGGCGTGGCCCTCGGCGACGCGGATCTGTTCGGCGACCAGGTCGAGGCCGAAGACGGCCTCGGTGACGGGGTGTTCCACCTGGAGGCGGGTGTTCATCTCCAGGAAGTGGGCCTTGCCGTCGGCGACGAGAAACTCGACGGTGCCCGCGCCGACGTAGGAGACGGCGCGCGCGGCGCGCACGGCCAGCGCGTACAGCTCCTTCGTGAGCCCTTCGGGAAGCCCGGGCGCCGGCGCCTCCTCGATCACCTTCTGGTGTCTGCGCTGGAGTGAGCAGTCGCGGGTGCCCAGCGGCCACACCGTGCCGTGCGCGTCGGCGAGGATCTGCACCTCCACGTGGCGGCCGCGTTCGAGGTAGGGCTCGACGAAGACCTCGCCGTCACCGAAGGCGCTCGCGGCCTCGGCGCGTGCGCCCTCCAGCGCGGCGCTCAGCTCCTCGAGGCGGCGCACGATGCGCATCCCGCGCCCCCCGCCGCCCGCGGCCGCCTTCACCAGCACCGGCAGGTCGGACTCGGTGACCTCGCCGAGCGGCGCGATCCCCATCAGCTCCTTGGCGCGCGTCTTGGACGCCATCGCCTCGATCGCCTCGGGGGGCGGCCCGATCCAGACCAGGCCGGCGTCGAGGACGGCGCGGGCGAAGTCGGCGTTCTCGGAGAGGAAGCCGTACCCGGGGTGCACGGCGTCCGCGCCGGTGCTCACGGCGGCCTTCACCACCAGGTCGCCGCGCAGGTAGGTGTCCGCGGGCGTGGCGCCCGGCAGCCGTACCGCGGCGTCGGCCACGCGCGCGTGGAGCGCGTTCTCGTCGGCGTCCGAGTGCACGGCGACGGTCTTGACGCCGAGTTCGGCGCAGGTGCGGAAGATCCGGCAGGCGATCTCGCCGCGGTTGGCGACCAGCAGGGTCGAAATCATGTGATCCCTCACATCCGGAAGACGCCGAAGCCGCCCCGCGCGCCCTCGTAGGGGGCGGTGTGGATGGCGGACAGGCACAGGCCGAGGACGGTGCGGGTGTCACGCGGGTCGATGACGCCGTCGTCGTACAGCCGACCGGACAGGAACATGGGCAGCGACTCGGACTCGATCTGCTGCTCGACCATGGCGCGCAGGGCCGCGTCGCCGTCCTCGTCGTACGGCTGCCCCTTCGCGGCGGCCGACTGGCGGGCGACGATCGAGAGCACGCCGGCGAGCTGCTGCGGGCCCATGACGGCCGACTTGGCGCTGGGCCAGGCGAACAGGAACCGGGGGTCGTAGGCGCGCCCGCACATGCCGTAGTGGCCGGCGCCGTAGGAGGCGCCCATGAGGACGGAGAGGTGCGGGACGCGGCTGTTGCTGACCGCGTTGATCATCATCGCGCCGTGCTTGATGATCCCGCCCTGCTCGTACTCCTTGCCGACCATGTAGCCGGTGGTGTTGTGCAGGAACAGGAGCGGGATGTCGCGCTGGTTGGCAAGCTGGATGAACTGGGCGGCCTTCTGCGACTCCGCGGAGAACAGGACGCCCTGGGCGTTCGCCAGCACCCCCACGGGATAGCCGTGCAGGGTGGCCCAGCCCGTCGTGAGACTGGTGCCGTACAGCGGCTTGAACTCGTCGAAGTCGGAGGCGTCGACGAGCCGGGCGATCACCTCGCGCGGGTCGAAGGGGATCTTGAGGTCGCCGGGGACGATGCCGAGGAGTTCGTCGGCGGAGTACTTGGGGGGCTCCGCCGGGCCCGGATCCGGGTGCGCCTTGCGGTGGTTGAGGCGGGCGACCACGCGGCGTGCCTGCCGCAGCGCGTCCGGTTCGTCGACGGCGAAGTAGTCGGCGAGACCCGACACGCGCGCGTGCATCTCCGCGCCGCCCAGCGACTCGTCGTCGCTCTCCTCGCCGGTGGCCATCTTCACGAGCGGCGGTCCGCCGAGGAAGACCTTCGCGCGCTCCTTGACCATGATCACGTGGTCGGACATGCCGGGGATGTAGGCGCCGCCGGCGGTGGAGTTGCCGAAGACGACGGCGACGGTGGGGATGCCGGCGGCCGAGAGCCGGGTGAGGTCCCGGAAGATGGCGCCTCCGGGGATGAAGATCTCCTTCTGGGACGGCAGATCGGCACCTCCCGACTCGACCAGGCTGATGCAGGGCAGCCGGTTGGCGAGGGCGATGTCGTTGGCGCGCAGGGCCTTCTTCAGCGACCACGGGTTGCTGGCGCCGCCGCGCACGGTCGGGTCGTTGGCGGTGATCAGGCACTCCACGCCTTCGACGACGCCGATCCCGGTGACGAGCGAGGCGCCGACGGCGTAGTCGCTGCCCCAGGCGGCCAGCGGCGACAGCTCCAGGAAGGGGGTGTCGGGGTCCAGGAGCAGTTCGATGCGCTCGCGGGCGAGGAGTTTGCCGCGCCCCCGGTGCCGCGCGATGTACTTCTCGCCGCCGCCCGCGAGGGCCTTGGCGTGCTCGGCCTCCAGGTCGGTGAGCTTGGCGAGCATGGTGTCGCGGTTCGCCCGGTAGTCGGGGTCGCGGGTGTCGAGTGTGGTCTCGATGACCGTCACAGCAGGGCCTCCGGGATGTCCAGGTGGCGGGAGCGAAGCCATTCGCCGAGGGCCTTGGCCTGGGGGTCGAAACGGTGTTGGGCGGCCACACCCCGGCCGAGGATGCCTTCGACGGTGAAGTTGACGGCGCGGAGGTTGGGCAGGAGGTGCCGGGTCACGGTCAGCTCGCCGCTCTCGGGCACGAGGTGCCGGAAGGCGTCGACGGTCAGGGTGTGCGCGAGCCAGCGCCAGGCCTCGTCCGAGCGCGCCCAGACGCCGACGTTGGCGTTCCCGCCCTTGTCACCACTGCGGGCCCCGGCCACCAGCCCGAGGGGCGCCCGCCGGGTGGGTCCGGCCGGAAGCGGTTCGGGCAGCGGCGGTTCGGGCGCATCCTGCAGTACGAGGATGTCCTGGGCCGGCGGCACAGGGATCCGTCGCCCGTCGTGGAGGACGGCCATATGGGGCACCTCGCCCTGGGGGACGTACACATCCTCGAAGACCCCGTAGGGCGCGCCCTTCCCGGGTGGCGCGAGCACATGGAAGCCGGGGTAGCTGGCGAGGGCCAGTTCCACGGCGGCTCCGCTCAGCGCCCGCCCGACGGCGTCCTGGTCCCGGTCCCGCACGACGAGCCGCAGCAGCGCGCTGGCCGTCTCCTCGGTGTCCGCGTCGGCCCGGTCGGTGCGCACCAGCTCCCACCGCACCTCCTGCGGCGGCGACTTGGCGAGGGCGTCGGCCATCTGCGCCCGTACCAGAGCCGCCTTGGCCTCGATGTCGAGGCCGGTGAGGACGAAGACGACCTCGTTGCGGAAGCCGCCCAGCCGGTTGCGGCCGACCTTGAGGGTCGGGGGCGGTGCCTCGCCCCGGACGCCCTCGATCCGTACCCGGTCCGGGCCGTCCTGGCTCAGCCGTACGGTGTCGAGGCGGGCGGTGACGTCGGGGCCCGCGTACCGGGCGCCGCCGGTCTCGTACAGGAGCTGGGCGGTCACCGTGCCGACGTCGACGAAGCCGCCGGTGCCGGGGTGCTTGGTGATGACGCAGCCGCCGTCCTCGTGGAGTTCGGCGAGCGGGAAGCCGGGCCGCCGCAGGTCCCGGCCGGCCCCCGCTTCGGCTTCGGCTCCGGCTTCGGCGAAGAAGGCGTAGTTGCCGCCGGTGGCCTGGGTTCCGCACTCCAGGACGTGTCCGGCGACGACGGCGCCCGCGAGCCGGTCGTACTCCCCCGGCCCCCAGCCGAAGTGGGCGGCGGCGGGTCCGGTGACGAGGGCGGCGTCGGTGACCCGGCCGGTGACCACGATGTCGGCGCCGGCCCGCAGGCACTCGGTGATCCCGAAGCCGCCGAGGTAGGCGTGGGCGGCGAGGCTGCCGGGGTGGGCGGCGGTCAGGTCGTCGCCCTCCACATGTGCGACACGCACGGGGATGCCGAGACGGTCCGCCAACTTTCGTACCGCGTCGGCGAGCCCGGCCGGGTTGAGGCCGCCGGCGTTGGTGACGATCCGTACGCCGCGTTCGTGGGCGAGGCCCAGACAGTCCTCCAGCTGGCGGAGGAAGGTGCGGGCGTACCCGGCGCCGGGGTCCTTCAGCCGGTCGCGGCCCAGGATGAGCATGGTCAGCTCGGCGAGGTAGTCGCCGGTGAGGACGTCGAGCTCGCCGCCGGCGAGCATCTCGCGCAGGGCGTCGAAGCGGTCGCCGTAGAAGCCGGAGGCGTTGCCTATGCGCAGGGTCACTCGGTGCCGCCCTTCGGGGTGCGGCCGGTGCCGGGCGGGCCCGCGAAGGCCTGGGCGATGTCGAGCCAGCGGTCGGCGTCGGCGCCGACGGCGGTCACGGCGAGGTCGGTCCGGTGGGCGCGCTGGGTGACCAGGAGGCAGAAGTCGAGTGCGGGGCCGGTGACGCGCTGCGGGGCGTCCTCGGGGCCGTAGGCCCACAGCTCGCCGTCCGGGCCGGTGATCTCCACCCGGAACTCCTCGGCGGGCGGGGTGAGGCCCTGTACCAGGTGCGCGAAGTTCCTTGCCCGTACCCCGATCCGGACCACATGTGCGAGCCGGGCGGTGGGGGTGCGGACCACACCCAGGGCGTCGGCGATGTCCTGGCCGTGGGCCCAGGTCTCCATGAGTCGGCCGGTGGCCATGGAGGCGGCGGACATGGGCGGACCGAACCAGGGGAAGCGGGTGCCGGGTGCGGCCTCCCGCAGGGCCCGGTCCAGCGCGGTCCGGCTCTCGCGCCAGCGGGACAGCAGTTCGGCGGGCGGGAGTCGGGCGCCGTCCTCGGCACCCTCGTCGACGAAGGTGTCGGGTGCGCCGAGCGCCTTCTCGGCCTCCGCGCGGAAACCGTCCTCGTCCGTCACGGCGAGCAGCGCCGCGCGGTCGGTCCAGTACAGGTGCGCGATCTGGTGGGCGATGGTCCAGCGGGGCGCGGGGGTGGCGAGAGTCCACCGCTCGGTTCCCAACCCGGCTACCAGCCGGTCGAGTTCCGTGCTCTCCTCACGCAGGTCGTCGATGACGGGCGTCGGCTCGGACATGGGGAGGAGCATGGCAGCGACCCGAGAAACAATCAAGCACGCTTGCATGAATTGGCGGCGGAGTCCCGCCGGCCAACACCTGGGTTCGGCCGTCGTGAACCGGCATCAACCGGCGTCCCGGAGGAAGGCCGGGCACGAAGTCCGCGCCGGTCGCGAATGGACGCCCAGACAGTGAGGAGGATCCGGCGGCCGTCCGACGGCTGTCAGGGCGCGCTGCCGCTGCCCTCCGGCCGAGCGCCGCCCACCGGTCGCCGGCCGCGTCCCACCTGGGTGCGGACCGCGCCGATGCTGGCGGCGATGACGAGGGCGATGGCGGCCGCCTGGGTGGCGGTCAGCGCCTGGTCGAGGATGAGGAAGCCGGCGGTGGCGGCGATGGCCGGT
The DNA here is from genome assembly GCF_053597895.1 of Streptomyces sp. NPDC001220. Lineage (NCBI taxonomy): Bacteria > Bacillati > Actinomycetota > Actinomycetes > Kitasatosporales > Streptomycetaceae > Streptomyces > Streptomyces sp. NPDC001220. Next base: position 228,962 of record NZ_JBSFJE010000010.1, on the reverse strand, counting down.
TCCAGGCTCATGAGGACGGCGAAGGTGTGCGCGGGAAGCCGGCGCAGGGCGAGCAGTTCGAGGGTGTAGGGCAGGACGGAGGAGAGCACCGCGACCGACGAGCCGAGGGCGACGGTGGTCGGGTCGAGGAGTCTGCTGCCGGCCTCGGCGATGCCCAGCGGCAGGAAGAGCAGCGCCGCGACCGCCATGGCCAGGGCGAGGCCGTCCGCCTGCGGGAAACGGCGGCCGGTACGGGCGCTGAAGACTATGTAGGCGGCCCACATGGCGCCGGCCCCCAGGGCGAAGGCGATACCTGTGGGGTCGAGATCGCCGAAGCCTCCGCCGCCGAGGAGGAAGACACCGGCCAGGGCGAGTCCGGCCCACACCGCGTTGACGGCACGTCGGGAGGCCAGCACCGACAGGGCCAGCGGGCCCAGCACTTCGAGGGTGACGGCGGGACCCAGGGGGATGCGGTCGACGGCCTCGTAGAAGAGGCCGTTCATCGCACCCATGGCGATGCCGAAGACGATCACCGTGCCCCAGTCGGTGCGGGAGTGGCCGCGCAGCCTGGGCCGGCAGACCACGAGCAGGACGATGGCGGCGGCAAGGAGCCGCAGCGTCACCACACCGAGCGCACCGGCCCTGGGCATCAGGGTGACCGCGAGGGCGCCGCCGAACTGCACGGAGATCCCGCCGGCCAGCACCAGGCCGACGGGGCCGAGCGAGCCGAACCGGTGCGTGGCGCCTGCGGCGGCGGGCTCGGACACGGCGGCAGGCGTGGACGTGGGCGTGGACGTGGGCGTCGGCTGTGAGGTGCTGGGGGTGGTCACGGGCGGTCCAGGGAGCTCGTTGTTCATTGCGGTGCACTGCTCAGTCCAGGGTAATGGACTTGAACAGGCGCGTGAAGCCCTTATGGAACTGTCCTGACCACCGACCGCCCACACCCCCGCCTCGCCGCAGGTCACGGCCCCCGAGGCCCGGCGACGGACCGCCCGGCCCCTTGCCCGCCGGGCCCCGGAGGCCGCCCGGGGCTACTTCACGTCGACGTAGTCGCCGGCCGCCGTCGAGGCACCGGTGGTGGCGTTGGTCGCGAAGGAGAAGCGGTAGTACCCGTCGACCGTGGCCTTGGTCGTGGTCTTGAGCGCGCCGCCGGTGCCGGCGGTGACGCCCTTCACGTTGGTGTAGGTGCTGCTGGTCTTCTTGCGGAACTGCAGCACCACCTTCTGGCCCGCGTAGCCGCCGTAGGTGCCGTTGTCCCAGTTGGCGCGCGTCAGCTTGCCGGTGACGGTGACGGTCTTGCCCTTCTTCACCGGCTCCGGCGTGGCGTTGACGGTCAGCTTGGAGGCCTTCTTGATCTTGCCGGTGGTGACGTTGTCGTCGAAGCTGGCGTTCGCGGAGAGGTCGTAGCCGCCGAGGGCGAGCTTCCAGGTGCCGGCGACGCCGTTGTGCTTCATGTCGGTGGCCGTGTGGATGTTGAAGACGGCCTTGCAGCTGTAGACGCCGGTCTGGGTGGTCGACTCGGTGCAGACGGGGTCGTCGTCGGTGCCCAGGGCGCCGGAGATGGTGTCCACGCTGGAGGGGTCGGTGCCCTGCCAGAGGAAGGCCTCCGTGAGCGCGACACCGCTCGAACTGGTGGCGGTGTAGGTGACGGTGACGGACTTCTGGGTGGTGGTGCCGAGAACGATGTCCTTGCCGCCGTTGACGACACCCTTCGAGAAGGAGATGCTCCCGATTCCGTCCTTCGGCCGGACGGTCTGCGCGGAGTTCGTGGCGTGCGCGGTGCGCGCGGCGGGCGCGGAGTTCGCGAAGAAGGAGCTGAGCTGCGCCTTCGCGCTCGGACTCGACGCCGCCTGGGCGGCCACCGGGACAGCGAGCGCGGACAGTGCGACCGCACCGGACAGAACGGTGGCCGCGACGCGTATACGCATGTGAATCCCCCTGGGATCGCGAGGGGCCCGGCGGGTCGCCCCCGGCCGAGCCCATTGGCGTACGCAGCCTACGGACAGAGTGGAGAATTCTTGAAGATCCCTTGTGCAATAGGTGTGTAACAAGGCTGATGTGACGGGCACTCACCAGAGTTGCGGCCCGTCCGGCATGGGCGGCTCAGATGCCGGGCCAGGGCTCCTCGTCACGGAACAGGGGGCGGCCGTCCGGGAGTGTGGTGGGCACATCCGCCCCGTAGCCGACGTCCATATGGGCGGCCTCCATGTGTGCAGCCTCCGTATGGGACTCGTACATGGGCTGGGGCCATAGTTCCCCGGCCGCGTACACGTCGTGGTCGTGGTTGTAGTCGTACGTGTTCCCGTACTGCTGCTGGTAGCCGTACCCGCCGACCTGCGCCCCGGCGTAGGAGGCCTGGGGCACGGGCATCGGCTCGGCCACCGGTGCGCCCTGGTCGGTGAAGAGCGGGAGCCGCAGTTCGCCGGTGTCCATCACCGCGTTGTTCTGGGAGCGGTGCAGCCGGGAGTAGGCGCCGCCGCGGGTGAGGAGTTCGTCGTGGCGGCCGGTCTCGACGATGCGGCCGCGGTCGACGACGAGGATGCGGTCGGCGTCGGGGGCGAGGTTCAGGTCGTGGGTGATCATGATGGTCGTACGGCCGGTCATCAGGCGCCGCAGCGGCTTGACGACGCGGCGCGCGGCCATCGCGTCCAGGCCGGTGGTCGGCTCGTCGAGGACGAGGACGGGAGCGTCGCGCAGGATCGCGCGGGCGATGGCCAGGCGCTGGAGCTGACCGCCGGAGAGCCGGGCCGAGTTGGGGTCGACCCTGGTGTCGTAGCCGTCGGGGAGCCGGACGATGAAGTCGTGGGCGTCGGCGGCCCTGGCGGCCTCCTCGATGGCCTGCTCGCTGGCACCGGGGCGGCCGCAGGCGATGTTGGCGCGGACGGTGTCGTGCAGCACGAGGGTCTCCTGCGGGAGCAGGGTGATGTACTCGCGCAGTCTGGCGAGGGGGAAGTCGCGGATCGGGACGCCGTCGAGGAGGATCTCGCCGCTGTCGGGGTCGTAGAAGCGGAGCAGCATCTTGGAGACGGTGGACTTGCCGGCGCCGCTGGGCCCGGTGATGATCACGAGTTCGCCGGGGCTGACGGTGAAGGAGAGGCCCTCCAGGGCGGTCCTGTCGGCGCCGGGATAGCGGAAGCCGACGTCGCGGAGCTCGACGGTGCCGTCGGGGCGCCCGATGTCGGTGCCGGTGCCTCGGCGGGGGTCGGTGACCGACGGCCGCACGTCGAGGATCTCGATCAGCCGTTCCGCGCCGGCCGTGGCGGCGGTGACGGTGAGGCCGAGCTGGGCGAGGCCGCGCACGGGCGGGTAGAGGTAGCCGAGGAAGGCGGAGAAGGCGAGGAGCTGGCCGAGGGTCATCCGGCCGGTGGAGATCTCCCAGGCGCCGATGCCGATCACCGCGAGGACGCAGACCGTCTCGATGACCTGGACGAGCTGCTCGTAGGCCTCGTTGAGGCGGGTGGAGCGGACGGAGGCGCGGAACCAGGCGCTCGCCTCCTCGTTCAGGCGGCGGCGCTCGGCGTCACGGCGGTCGTACGCCTGGGTCAGCACGATGTTGCCGAGGGACTCCTCGACCACGGAGGTGATCGCGCCGTCGGCGACCCGGCCCTCCCTGGAGACGTCCTTGATGGAGCCGGAGAAGCGGCGCGCGGCCAGCCAGAACAGCGGGGCGAGGACGAAGGTGGCGGCGGCCAGGTCCCAGCGCAGCCAGAACGCGGCGGCCGCGTAGAACAGGGCGCTGAACAGGGCCGACGCGGCGCCGACCAGCCCGGACACCACCATGGTCTCGATGGCCTCGACGTCGCTGGTCAGGCGGGAGAGCAGGTCGCCCTGGCGGTGGCGCTGGAAGAAGTGCGGGGGCAGCTGCTGGACGTGGTCGAAGACGTGCTCGCGCAGCCGCATGACGAAGCGTTCGGTGACCCAGGCGGCGAGGGAGTTGCCCGCGTACGCGACGATCGCGCCGACGATCGCGATGCCCAGCCACTGTCCGGCCGGGCTCCAGAAGGCGCTGAGCGAGCCCTTCTGCAGGGCGTGGTCGGTGAGGTCGCTGAAGAGCAGGATGGCCTCGGTCTCGGCGAACGCGGCGATCACCGTGCACACCCAGACGATCGCCAGCCAGCCGCGCAGACCCCGGGTCAGCGGCCAGAAGCGGCGGAAGGCGGCGCGGGCCGGGATGGCGGGCGTGTACTCGTCGTCCCCGTCGTCCCCGTCGTCCCCGTCGTCCCCGTCGTCCACGCCTTCTACGTACTCGCCTGCGCCATACCCGCCTCGGTCGTACTCGCCTGCGCCATACCCCCCTCGATCGTACCCGTCTGCGCCGTACCCGCCCCGGTCGTACTCGCCTGCGCCATACCCGTCCGCGCTGCCGTATTTCGACGACGCGTCGACTCCGTACTCGTATTCCGTGCCTTCACTCTCCCTTGCGCGCATTTCTCACTTCCTCCGCTCTCCGACGCTGGAATTCCGGGAATTCAGGAGCGAAAAAGGACCGACGGCGAACCGTCGGTCCTCTTTACAGCAGACTCAGCCGTCCTGGCCGGGGATCGGCTTCGGAAGCGGCTTGTGGGCCTTCTTCTTCGGCTTCGGCGGGGGCGGCGGGGGCAGCTGCTTCTTGGGCTTGGGGGGCAGCGGGGCGAGCTTCTTGAGGCTCATTCCGACTCCTTGAGAGTTCGAAGTGCAAGTGGTGCAGGATGGCGCGAGAATTCTCTTGGGCAACGTACGGGGATTTCGGATCGTCATCCTCGGCAATCCCCGCCGCCCGACACCGATGAACTTACACGGCTCAGATCTCAAGGAACAGCAAAGTCGGCTTGCGAACGGCAAACAGGTGCTGTGAATACCTGAGTAACAGCTGTATAACGACCCCGAACCTGAGAGTTGTCTTATGAACCTGAGAGCCGGCTTATGAAACCGGCCGGGCCGTACCCGGAGGAGGCGTCAGCGGCGGGCCATGTACACGTCGAACGCCTTGTGGAGCAGCTTGTTGAGCGGGAAGTCCCACTCCCCCAGGTACTCGACGGCCTCCCCGCCGGCGCCGACCTTGAACCGGAGCAGGCCCAGCAGGTGGTTGGAGTCCTCCAGGGTGTCGGTGATGCCCCGGAAGTCGTATACGGCGGCGCCGAGTTCGTGGGCGTCGCACATCATCCGCCACTGGACGGCGTTGTTCGGCTGGACCTCGCGCCTGCGGCTGGTGGAGGCGCCGTAGGAGTACCAGACGTGCCCGCCGACGGTGAGCATGGTCGCGGCGGCGAGGACCTCGCCCTCGTGGTGGGCGAGGTAGAGGCGCATACGGTCGGGGTGTTCGGTGGTGAGCGCGGTCCACATGCGCTGGAAGTAGGGGAGGGGGCGCGGGATGAAGCGGTCGCGCTCGGCGGTCTCGGCGTACAGCGTGTAGAAGGCGGGCAGGTCCTCGTAGCCGCCCCGGACGACCTTGACCCCGGCCTTCTCGGCCTTCTTCACGTTGCGCCGCCACTGCTGGTTGAGCCCGCGCTGGATGTCGTCCAACGACCGCCCGGCGAACGGAACCTGGAACACGTACCGGGGCTGGCCGGCCGCGAACCCGTCCTCGCCGCCGGCCTCCGTCCGCCGCCATCCCATCCGGCGCAGCCGTTCGCCGAGTTCGAGGGCACGGGGTTCCTCCGAGGTCGCCTCGGCGTCCCGCAGCCGCCGGGCGGCGGGATCGGCGATCGCCTCCTTCACCGCCTCCGCGCTCCACCGTCGTACGACGACGGGCGGCCCCATCTTCACCGCGAACGCCCCGCGCCCCTTCAGGTACGCCAGCAGCGGATCGAGCCAGCGCTCCAGCGCCGGGTCGTGCCAGTCGATGACCGGCCCCTCCGGCAGATAGGCGAGATACCGCTTCACCTTGGGCACCGCCCGCAGCAGCACCAGCCCGGCCCCGACCATCCGCCCCTCCCCGTCGAACCAGCCCAGGCTCTCCGCCTGCCAGTCCGGCTTCACGTCTCCCCAGGACGGCACCTGCATATGGCTCGGGGAGGGGCTACGGGAGTCGACGAAGGCGAGGTGTTCGGCACGGGAGACGGGCTGGAGACGGAGGACTGCGGAGGCTGACGTCATGGGCGAAGGCTCCTCGGATTCTTCCTGGACAGACGGGCATCGAACCGGCGCCGACGCTCACCGGCCACAGCAGGGGGTGCGGGGGTACGGACGGGGTACCGGCGACAAGGACCGGGACAGGTGACAGGTGACAGGTGACAGGTGACAGGTGACAGGTGACAGGTGACAGGTGACAGGTGACAGGACAGGTGACAGGGGGACGGGACAGGTGACAGGGGACCGCAAACAAACGGAACTGACGGCGACGACATCAAGCAGAACAGACGCGAATCCGGTCGGAATCGTTTCCGCACAGGTCGGTGAGGGCGTGTCGGGACTCGCGGCGCGCCCGCAGCGGGGCGTCGCGTTCGTCATCGAGTGGCAGTCCGCCGATCATCCGCCCTCCCGTCGCCCGGCCCGAACGCCGCCAGCGCCTCCGTGTCGCTCACCCGGGAGTTGAGGTAGCAGTCCGCCCACTCCGCGATCTCGGGGTACGCGCACTCGGCGCGGAGCCGGGCCACCGCCGCCGGGATGTCGTACGACGTCACCCGCAGGTCGGCGCCGGGGCCCAGCAGGCACCAGTGGGCGCCCGGCCGGCCGTAGGGCATGCCCACGCTGCCGGGGTTGACGACCAGGCGGCCGTTCGCGAGGCGGGTGTACGGCATGTGGGTGTGGCCGCAGACGACCGTTCCGACAGCGGGGTCGATGCCGGCGAACACCTCCGCCCAGCGGGCCGCCGAGGAGTCGACCAGGACGATCTCCTCGTCGTCGCGGGGCGTCGCGTGGCAGAACAGGACCCGGCCCAGGCCTCGAACCGTGAGGGTGGCCGTCCTGGGGAGCGCGGCGAGGAAGCCGACCTGTTCGGCGGTGAGCGCGTCCGCCGCGAACGGGCCGATCGGGTCGGGGATCTCGGTGCGTTCGCCCCTGCGGTACTCCACCAGCTCCCGGTCCGCGTTTCCCGACAGCCACAGCACCCGGTCGCCCAGTTCGCGCAACGCCTCGATCACCTGGCCCGGTTGCGGGCCCGCCGTGATGTCACCGGTGAGCACGATGCGGTCGGCCGAGGACACGTCCGGTTCCGCGAGCACCGCCTCCAGCGCCGGCAGCACCCCGTGGATGTCGGAGAGGACCGCCACCCGGTTCAACTCGAGCTCGGACACGCTCACTTCCCGCCCCACTTCCCATCCTTGCCGTCCAACTTCCCGCCCCACGTCCCATCCCTCCAGCCCCACTTCCAGCCCCACTTCCCGTCCTTCCCGTCCCCGTCTGGCCCGTCCCCCTCTGGCCCGTCCCCCTCCGGTTCCAGGCCCTCGGCGAGTGCCTCCGCCAGGTGCCTGGCCCGCACGCCACCCAGTTGTTCCAGCTGTGTCCGGCAGGAGAAGCCGTCCGCCAGGATCACCGTGTCCGGCGGCGCATCGGTCACCGCCGGCAGCAGCTGCTCCTCCGCACACGCCCGCGACACCTCGAAGTGCCCCTTCTCGAAGCCGAAGTTGCCGGCCAGACCGCAGCAGCCGCCGACCAGGTCGCCGGTGAGGGCGGCGGCCTCGCGCAGGCGGCGGTCGGCGGTGTCGCCCAGCACCGCGTGCTGGTGGCAGTGGGTCTGACCGGTGACCCGGCGGTTCAGGTGGGGCGGGGTCCACTCCGGGGCCAGGCGTTCCAGGGCCTCCGCGAAGGTGACCACCGCCCCCGCCACGCGGGCCGCGCGGGGGTCGTCCGGGAGGAGTTCCGGCAGGTCCGCGCGGAGGGCGGCCGCACAGCTGGGTTCCAGGACCACGAACAGGGCCGGGTCCTCCGCGTCCTCCGGTTCCGGCAGCACGAAGGGGCCCAGGAGGTCGAGCGTGCGACGCAGCACCGCCCGCGCCTCGTCCAGTTGGCCCGTGGAGATGTACGTCAGCCCGCAGCACGCGCGGGAGGCCCGGCGCGGCCGGCGGCCCGACATGCCGACGCTCCCCACCCCGCCGTCGTGCGACCGGCGCACCCGCCATGGTCGCGTCGGGAGCTCCGCCACGCCCACCCCTGCCGCCTCCAGCACCCGTACGGCCGCCCGGCCCACCGACGGTGACAGGTGCTCCGTGAACGTGTCCGGCCAGAGGAAGACCGTCCGCGCCGGGAAGTCCGGCCGGCGTCCCGCCCGCGCGTCCGTCATCCAGTCCCGCAGGCGCCTGCGCTGCCGTCGCCGCAGCCACCGGCTGAACGGTTCCCTCGCCAGGCGCGGGATCCGCCGCTCGGGTGCGATACCGCCGACGCGTCCGGCCAGTGCCGCCAGCGGGCGTACGGCGACGAGCGCGTTGACCAGCCCCGCCGTGTGCGTGCGGGCCACCAGGCGCAGCCAGCGCGGCAGCCGGCCCATGCTGTGGTGGGACGCGGGACGCCGCCGCCCCGCGTAGTGGTGGTACAGGAACTCCGCCTTGTACGTCGCCATGTCCACCCCCACCGGGCAGTCCGACCGGCAGCCCTTGCAGGACAGGCACAGGTCCAGCGCGTCCCGGACCTCCGTCGACTGCCAGCCGTCCGTCACCAGTTCGCCCGCCAGCATCTCGTGCAGCAGCCGGGCCCGGCCGCGCGTCGAGTGCTCCTCCTCGCCGGTGGCCCGGAAGGACGGGCACATCACGGAGGCGCCGGACACCTCGGTCGTACGGCACTTCGCCACGCCCACGCAGCGGCGGACGGCCGCCGAGAAGTCGCCGTGGTCGGAGGGGTAGGCGAAGGTTACCGGCAGCGGCTCGCGGGGGAGGACGGCGAAGCGGAGGTCGGTGTCCAGGGGGGCGGGCCTGACCAGCATGCCGGGGTTGAGGAGGTCGTCGGGGTCCCAGATCCCCTTCGCGCGCTCGAACAACGCCACCATCTCCGCGCCGTACATCCTGGGCAGCAGTTCCGCCCTCGCCCGGCCGTCCCCGTGCTCCCCGGAGAGCGAGCCGCCGTGGGCGACGACGAGGTCGGCCAGTTCCTCGGAGAAGCGGCGGAAGCGGGCCACGCCGGCCGCGCTGAGCAGGTCGAAGTCGATGCGGACGTGGATGCAGCCGTCGCCGAAGTGGCCGTACGGGGTGCCCCGCAGGCCGTGGGCGGACAGCAGGCCTCTGAAGTCCCGCAGGTAGGCGCCCAGTCGGGCCGGCGGCACCGCGCAGTCCTCCCAGCCGGGCCACGCTTCGCTGCCGTCCGGCATCCGGGTCGCCGTACCGGAGGCGTCCTCGCGGATGCGCCAGAGTGCGCGCTGCCCGGCCGGGTCGGTGACGACCAGTGCGTCGAGGACATCCGCCGCGCGGACGACCGCCTCGGCACGCGCGCGTGCCTGCGCGGCCGACTCGCCGCCCGTCTCCACGAACAGCCAGGCGCCGCCGCGCGGCAGTCCGGCCGGGGACCGCACCAGGTCGGCGGCCATGCCCTCCACCGTCAGCGGGGCGGCGGCGAGCAGCCCGGCCGCCGCCTCCGCGGCCGCGCTCTCGTCGGCGTACCCGAGCACCGCGAGGGCACGCGCGCGGGGCGGCTCGACGAGGCGGACGGTCGCCTCCGTGAGGATCCCCAGCGTGCCCTCGCTGCCGCAGAAGGCGCGGGCCACGTCGGCGCCCTTCTCGGGGAGCAGCGCGTCCAGCGCGTACCCGGAGATGCGCCGGGGGAGGTCGGGGTAGCCGGTGCGCAGGCGGGCCAGATCGCCGGCCACCAGCTCGCGCAGGCCCTCCGGGGCCCCGGCCCAGTCCTGGCCGAGCCGCAGCCGGCCGCCCCGCGCGGTGATCACGTCCAGCTCCCGGACGCTGTCCGCCGTGGTGCCCCAGGCCACGCTGTGCGAGCCGCACGAGTTGTTGCCGATCATCCCGCCGAGCGTGCACCGGCTGTGCGTGGAGGGATCCGGGCCGAACCGCAGACCGTGCGGGGCGGCGGCCTCCTGGAGGCGGTCCAGGACCAGACCCGGCTGGACGACGGCCGTTCGGGTGACCGGGTCCAGGCCGACGAGACGGTTCATGTGACGGGTGAAGTCCAGCACCACGCCCGTGCCCGTGGCCTGCCCCGCGATCGAGGTGCCGCCGCCCCGGGCGACCACCGGCACCCCGTGGGCACGGCACACCTCCAGTACGGCGGCCACGTCGTCCGCGTCCCGGGGGGCCACCACCCCCACCGGGACCCGCCGGTAGTTGGACGCGTCCATGGTGACCAGCGCCCGCGACGTGACGTCGAACCCCACCTCGCCCCGGACGGCCCCGCGCAGCTCAGCCTCCAGATCGACCATGCCTCCCAGTCTGCCCGCCGGCACCGGCGGTGACGCGGGACGACGGCCGGCGAACCGCCTCGGACGACGCGCACCCGCCGCGCGGGGACGGGAACCGGCCCGCCACCCGCTCGTCTCACGCCCCCACACCCGCCCGTCTCACCCGACGGACTACATTTCGACCACGTTTCCTCCAGCCACTACGCTCGCCCCGTGGCTGACATCCAGATCCCCGCTGACATCAAGCCCGCCGACGGACGCTTCGGCGCGGGCCCCTCCAAGGTGCGGACGGAGGCGCTGGACGCGCTCGCCGCCACCGGCACCTCTCTCATGGGCACCTCCCACCGGCAGGCCCCGGTGAAGAACCTGGTCGGCCGGGTCCGCGAGGGCATCAGCGCCCTGTTCTCCCTCCCGGACGGCTACGAGGTCGTCCTCGGCAACGGCGGCTCCACCGCCTTCTGGGACGTCGCCACCCACGGTCTGATCGACGGCAGGTCGCAGCACCTGAACTTCGGTGAGTTCTCCTCCAAGTTCGCCAAGGCCGCCAAGCTCGCCCCCTGGCTGGCCGAACCCACCGTCATCGCCTCCGACCCGGGCACCCACCCGCAGCCGCGGGCCGAGGCCGGCGTGGACGTCTACGCCTTCACCCACAACGAGACCTCGACCGGTGTCGCCATGCCGATCCAGCGGGTCGCCGGGGCCGACGAGGGCGCGCTCGTGCTCGTCGACGCCACCTCCGGCGCGGGCGGCCTGCCCGTCGACGTCAGCGAGACCGACGTCTACTACTTCGCCCCGCAGAAGTCCTTCGCCTCCGACGGCGGCCTGTGGATCGGCGTCTTCTCCCCGGCGGCGATCGAGCGCGCCGAGCGCATCCACGCGTCCGGCCGGCACGTCCCGGAGTTCTTCAGCCTCCCCACGGCGATCGACAACTCCCGCAAGAACCAGACGTACAACACCCCGGCCCTGGCCACCCTCTTCCTGCTCGACCAGCAGCTGGAGTGGCTGAACGGGCAGGGCGGCCTGGCCTTCTCCACCGGCCGTACGAAGGACTCCTCGACCCGCCTGTACACCTGGGCCGAGGAGAGCAAGTACGCCACCCCGTTCGTCGCCGACCCGGCACAGCGCTCGCAGGTCATCGGCACGATCGACTTCGCCGACGAGATCGACGCGGCCGCCGTCGCCAAGGTGCTGCGCGCCAACGGCATCGTCGACACCGAGCCCTACCGCAAGCTCGGCCGCAACCAGCTGCGCGTCGCGATGTTCCCGGCGATCGACCCGGCCGACGTCGAGGCGCTGACGAAGTGCGTCGACCACGTGATCGAGAAGCTGTAACGCGCAGGACGGCGGAAGGCGCCCGGTGCCCGTACAGGCACCGGGCGCCGCTGTTCATCCGGCCGTACAGCTCACGCTCGGGACGGCCCCGCCGCCCGGCGCGCCCCCGAAGCCGAAGCTCGCCGAACCGCCCGCCGGGATCGTGCCGTTGTGCGCGGCGTTCACGGCGGTGACCTTCCCGCCGCTCTGGGTGTACGACGCGTTCCACATGTTGGTCACCTGCTGCGCGCCGCTCCACGTCCAGGTCACCGTCCACGAACCGATCGCGGTCGTACCGGTGTTGGTGACCGTGACGGCGGCGTTGAAGCCACTCCCCCAGTCGCTGCTGACGGCGTAGGAGGCCGCGCAGGAGGCGCCCGTGTTCCCGCCACCGCCACCGCCGCCTCCCGTGCCCGGGAACAGCGGCGCCTTGACGCTCGCCAGATAGCCGTCCTTCACCGTGTCCACGGTCTGCCAGTCGTCCTTCAGGATCCCGCCGGTGTCACCGGAGTCGGGGTTCCAGGACCAGAAGGTCCACTGGAAGGAGTCGGCGCCGTACGTCGCGGTCGGCCGCAGGTAACTCACCAGCGCGGCCAGCCACTTCTGGTCCACGGCCGAGGCGAGCGTGGTGCCGAACTCGCCCACCCACACCGGCGCGATGTTCTGCTTGAAGAGGTAGCCCCAGTACTTGTCCCAGATCCCGGGCATGTTGGCGGGGAACGCGGGATCGCCGAACCAGCTCTGCTGGGCCACGCTGGTGGCGTAGTCGTGGGCGGAGTACACCACCCGGCCGGCGACGCTCAGCTGTACCGGGTACTGGCCGGCCCCCATCAGGTTGCCGCCCCACCACCCGGAGACGCCGTTGTACGTCTGCACGCCCTCGACGAAGATCAGCAGATCGGGGTTGACGGACAGCACGGCGTTCCCGGCGCGCTGGGCGGCGAGCCGCCAGTCGATCGTGGTGTCCCCGCAGCCCCAGCAGGCGGGATCGTGGGGCTCGTTGTGGAGGTCGATGCCGACGACGGTCGGATCGGCCGCGTAACGCGCCGCGAGGGCCTTCAGGTCGGCGATCCACGTCGACTCGGGGACCGACGGGGTGTACCAGAGCGCCGACTGGCCGCCGGCGTCCGGGCGGTGCCGGTCCAGGATGACCTTGAGGCCGTCCTGGCCGGCGTAGGCCACGATCCGGTCCATGACCTGGAGCGAGTCGAGCCCCTGGAGGCCGGCGTTCTTGCCGTTGCTGAAGTCGATGCTGTTGGGGACGGTCGTGCTCTTGAAGATGTCGTCGCTGTAGGGCAGCCGGATGGTGTTGTAGCCCAGCGACCTCATCTGGTCGATCATGCTCTTGTAGTCGCGTGACCAGAGGCCGTGCGCCACGTAGTTGGCGGTCTCGAACCCGAACCAGTTGATCCCGGCGATCCGGACCGGCTGCCCGGCCGCGTCCAGGATCTGCCGGCCGCTGGTGTGCCAGTAGCCGGCCCCGGGGGTGGTCGCCGCGTGCGCGGGGTGCACACCGGCGAGGGGCAGGAGGAGCGCGGCGGCGGCAGCGCACAGCGCTCTTCGCAGGGCGCGTAAGCGGAACATGTGCCTGTTCCTCTCGGAGTTCCACTGGGGAGGCGCGACCCCGGAACATGGGAGCGCTCCCATATGCCGCGCACCTCCCAGGAAACTGACACACCTTCATCACGTCAAGACGTACGACGCCCCTCGTCGCCCGGCTCGGTCCGTGTCGCCCCTCCTAGGTCCTCCTAGGTCCTCCTAGGTCGGCCCTCCTCAGGGCGCTGGGGTGCCGACCGTCGCGGTGATGGCGTTGATCGCGCCGGTGGAGGTGACGGTGACCGAGACCGTGACGGGCCGGATCGGGTTCGGCGGGACGACGGGGTTGGGCGGGACGACCGGAGAGATCAGCACGAAGGAGGGGCGGGTCTTGAGGGTCGTGGTGGCCCCCGCGGAGAAGGGCAGGTCGTCCCGGCCCGCGCCGACCAGGTCGTACCTCCCGCCGCTCGGGTCGCCGGTGCCGCTGGTGTCGTCCAGGCTGCTGATGATCTGGGCGGTGCCGCCGCCGGCCGCGCCGGGCAGGGTGATGACGGTGACGTCGAGGGTTCCCTTGAGGCGGACCTTCTCACTGGGGCCGGCGAAGGTCCCGCTGATCGGCAGCCTGACGGAGCGGAACTGCGGGAGGGCGGCGGCCGCGGCCCGCGCCGTTCCGGCGGACTCGGCGGCGGTGGCGGTGGTCGCGGGGACGGTCAGGCCCAGGGCGGCCGTGAGCAGGCAGACCTTCCCGGCAAGGCGCAGGACGGTGCGGCGCATGGGTGCTCCCATTCCGTGAGGCGGGACCCGGCCGCGTGTTGCCGCCCCTGCCCGCGGGACACCTCCCAGCCTGCACGGACCGGCGCGGGGCCGCCCCGCCGGTGACCCGGACGGGTGACCTCCGGCCGGGAGTCAGTGCCGGCGGGTGGGGGTGCGCCGCAGCCGGCGCAATCCGAAGAGGGCGAGCACGGCGACGCCGACGGCGATGGCACCGACCTTGACCTTGCCGCTCGCGGGACTGCCGTTGTCCCGGGCGGCGGCCGAACTCCCCCCACCGGACGGCGACGTGCCCCCCGCCGCCCCGCCCGGCACGTCCTCGGCCTGCACCGGGCTGCCGGAGCCCTCGCTGCCGTACATCAGCTTTGTCCCGTCGGTGGAGTAGCTGACCGACTCGCCCTGCTTCTGGAGCGGCACGTCGAGCCGCCCCGCCCGCTTGATCTTCCCGCCGTTCCAGTCGTAGTAGATGCCGCCGAAGTAGCCGCGTACGGCGAGCTGCCTGCCGTCGGGCGAGAAAGCGGCGTCGGTGGCCCAGAGATCGACGGCGGCGACGGGCTTGAAGATGTTGGTGCCGGAGGAGGACAGGGTCGCCGGGCCCTCGTAGAGATGGCCGCCGTCCTCCTTCTTGTCGATGATGTACACGCGCCCGGTCTTGGGGTGGACGATCAGCGACTCGGCGTTCCGGGCGCCGTTCGCGTACTTGACGACGTACTGGGTGGCCCTGATCGTCTGGTTCTCCAGGACCTTGGGCTCGGGCAGCCGGTAGATCCACACGTACGGCCAGCTGCCGTCGAGGTTGTCGCCGATGTCCCCGACGTAGATCTGGTCGTCCGGGCCGATGGAGATGGCCTCGACGTCACGGGGCCTGCCGACACCACTGAGCGTGACGGTCGCCACGGTCTTCCCGGTCGCGCTGTCGACGGCGTAGATGTAGGGGCCGTCGTCGCTGTCGTTGTGGGTCCAGTAGATGCCCGGGTGCAGATGGGAGGCGGCGAGACCGCTGGACTCGGTGATGCGCGGGTCCGTGATCGTGAACCCCTTGTCACCGGTGTCGTCGGCGGCGGAGGCGGGTGCGGCGGCGAGGGCCCCGGTGAGCAGGACCCCGGCGAGAAGGGCGAACGATCGTCGGCGCATGGGCCCAAGCCTGCCATCCCGCACGGTGTTTCACGGCCCGGGGCCCGTGGCTGACGTGGCGGTCCTCACACCCCACCGCTCCCGCCGATCGTCCATCATGAGCGGATGCTCAGGTTCATGCCCGTCGGGGACTCGATGACCATCGGCAGTACGGGCGAACACACATGGCGGTACCGCATGTGGCAGCACCTGTGCGCGACCTACGGCGGCCCGTTCACCCTGGTCGGCCCGCGCGAGACGCTGTACGACAAGCTCGCCGACGCGCCCGTGTCGTACACCTACGCCGACCCGGACTTCCCCCGCGCCCACCTGGCCGGCTGGGGCGAGGGCTGGCTGCACATGGCACCGCTGGTCGGGGAGGCGGTGCGGTCCTGCCGCGCCGACGTCCTGCTGGTCTCCCTCGGCCTGATCGACCTGGGCTTCTACACCAACGCGGAGCAGACGGCGGCGAACGCACGGTCCTTCGTCGCGGCGGCACGGGAGGCCAACCCGCGCATCCGCATGGTGGTGCTGCCGGTGATCCCGAACATCCGGGCCGCGTCGGACCCGCAGTTCGCGGAACAGGTGAACCTCTTCAACGAGCTGCTGGCGAAGACGGTCGCCGACCTGGACGAGCCCCGCTCCCCGCTGCTGCTGGCCTCGCCCCCGCCGTCGTACGACATCGACACGGACACCTACGACGGCACCCACCCCAACGCGAACGGCGAACACCGCATCGCCGAGGCGTTCGCGGAGGCGATGTGGCAGGGGTGGGACCTGGGCGAGGAGTACGAGGCCGGAACGGACTGACCGGCTTCCGCCGTTGCCCGGTCACCGTGCGTATCGTTGAACCGCGCGGCCGCACTCGTGCGGAGGGTGGCCGGGGAGGAGCGCCAGGATGACCGTCCTCGAAGACAGGATCGCGATGGCCGAGAGCGACGACGAAATCACGCTCGACGAGCTGTTCGAGCGGATCGAGAAGATGCCCGCCCCCGAGGGTTACAAGGTCGAGATCGTCGAGGGGACCGTCTTCATGGCACCGCAGCGGGACACCCACTGGGAGATCATCGCGGACATCTACGAGCAGTTGCGGACCAAGTACCCCCGGAAGCGGGTCAAGTCCGATGTCCGTGTCGACTACCCGGGGCATCTGAACGGGTTCGCGTCCGACGTGACGGTGATGGCCGAGGAGGCGGTGAAGAACGGGAAGGGGCTCTGGCGTTACCAGGACGTCGAGTTCGTCGCCGAGGTCATCTCCCGGGGCACCGCGGCCAATGACTACGGCCTGAAGAAGAACGCCTACGCCCAGGCCGAGGTCCCCGTCTACCTGATCGCCGACCCCCACCAGCGACGCTGCCACATCTACACCAACCCCAAGGGCGACGACTACGCGACCGAGACGAAGGTCGACTTCGGCGACGAGGCGGACCTCACGGCCACCGTCGTCGGCCTCACCCTCAAGACCGATGAGTTCCCGACCGACTAGCCTTCCGCACATCGGAGTTGAGCCGTTCCCACGGGCCCTTCGGCCAGGGTCGGCCCTGCCTGCCGTCAACGCGTGCGAAGGTGATTGCGAATGCTGAACTACGGCCTCGACCTCTCCGCCCTGGAGGGCGACCTCGCGGTGCCCGACCTGGTGGCCGAAGGGGACGAACTCGACGCCCTGGTGTCGGCACACCCTGACTGGACGAGGCCCACACCGGCCGCGGGGTGGACGATCGCCCACCAGATCGCTCATCTCGCTTCAGCCGACGCCAACGTTGTCATCGCCGTACGGACTCCGGAGGGGTTCGACGCCGTGCTGCGGCAGGCCGAGGCCGCGGGCGCCCGGTACGCCGATCTCGACGCCGCCGCGGGAGCGGCCGAACCACGGTCGGCACTGCTGGCCCGCTGGCGCGCGGGCCGGACCGAGGCGGCGGCGGCGCTCCGTGACGTACCCCGGGACCAGGGGTTTCCCTGGTACGGCTCGCAGCTGACCGCGGCGCTCATGACACCGCTTCGGCTGATGGAAACGTGGGCCCACGGGCAGGACGTCTTCGATGCACTCGGTGTGAAACGTCGTCCGACCGGCCGGCTCAGGCAGGTGGCCGCCCTGGGAGTGACCGGACGGGAGCTGTCCTTCCACGCGGCCGGGCTGCCCGGTCCGGCCGAGCCGTTCCGTATCGAGCTGACCGGTCCCGGCGGCCAGACCTGGGCATGGGGCCCGGAGAACGCGGCACAACGGGTTCAGGGCACCGCCCTCGACTTCTGCCTGCGGGTCACCCGGCGCAGGTCCCTGGCCGAGACCGGCCTCAGGGCGGTCGGCGAGGACGCGGGCACCTGGCTCGACGTCGCGCGGGTCTTCCTCTGAAGAACACCGGGCCGACCGGAGGGAAAGTGCTTGCCTGGAGCGCACTCCAAGCCGTTGGCTGGGTGACCATGAAGTACACGCAGCTCGGACGTACCGGACTCAAGGTCAGCCGACTCGTCCTCGGCACCATGAACTTCGGCCCGCAGACCGACGAGGCCGACAGCCACGCGATCATGGACGCGGCGCTGGATGCCGGCATCAACTTCTTCGACACCGCCAATGTGTACGGGTGGGGTGAGAACAAGGGGCGGACCGAGGAGATCATCGGCAGCTGGTTCGCCAAGAGCCCCGCGCACCGCGACAAGGTCGTGCTCGCCACCAAGGTGTACGGCAACATGGCCGCCGACGGTGACGCCTGGCCCAACCACGACAAGCTTTCCGCGCTCAACATCCGACGTGCCGTCGACGCCAGCCTCAAGCGGCTGGGCACCGACCACATCGACGTCTACCAGTTCCACCACATCGACCGCCGGACCCCCTTCGAGGAGATCTGGCAGGCGATCGACACCCTCATCGCACAGGGCAAGATCCTGTACATCGGGTCCTCCAACTTCCCCGGCTACAAGATCGCCCAGGCCAACGAGATCGCCGCCCGCCGCGGCGGCACCATCGGTCTGGTCAGCGAGCAGTGCCTCTACAACCTCGCCGAGCGGCGCGCGGAGATGGAGGTCATCCCGGCCGCACAGGACTACGGCCTCGGGGTCATCCCCTGGTCGCCGCTGCAGGGCGGGCTGCTCGGCGGTGTGATCAAGAAGGAGGTCCAGGGCGGCCGACGCGCCTCCGGACGGGCCGCCGACACGCTCGCCAACCCCTCCACCCGCGCGCAGATCCAGTCGTACGAGGACCTGCTCGAAAAGCACGGCATCGAACCCGGCGAAGCCGCCCTCGCCTGGCTGCTCACGCGTCCGGGGGTGACGGGTCCGATCGTCGGCCCGCGCACCGGCGAGCAGCTGGAGTCGGCGCTGAGGGCCGTCGAGCTGGAGCTGAGCGAGGAGCTGCTGACCGGCCTCGACGAGATCTTCCCGGGTCCGGGGCCTTCCCCTGAGGCCTTCGCCTGGTAGCCCACGTCAGGGGCAGCGCCCCCGGGGGGGGCGCGGGGCGGTATCGATATGCGGCTCCGCCGCGTGGGCGCGATCAGCTCTCACGCGGCGGAGCCGAACCCCGGCCGCCCGCGGCTCCTCGCCCTCTTCAACTCACCTCATCGCCGACGCCACCGCAACCACCACGAACAACAGCACGAGCGCACCGGCCATGATCCGGTTCCTGGTCTTCGGGTCCACGGCAACGAGCCTAACCGCCTGCCGTGAGCCTCCAGCGGTCGACCACCTCGTACCGTGGCTGCTCCCCCGGCACCCCCGACGTCGGCAGGTTGCTGCGCACCAGCGCCAGCTCCCCCACCGTCCAGGTCCGGCTCGCGAACTCGGCGAGCAGCGCGACGTACGGCCGTACCTCCACCGCGTCCCGGCTGCGCGCCACCGTCAGGTGGGCCTTGTAGCGGCGGTGCTCCCCCATCGGTACGCCCGCCTTCCGCGCCGCCGCCTCCGCGCGGTCGGCGAGGAGCCGGAGGGTCTCCAGATCCCCCCGGGCGCCCGCCCACAGGGCCCGGCCGTGGCCGAACTGGCCGCCGCCCGCGACGGACAGCGCGAAGGACGGCGTCCGGTGGGCCGCGCGGGCCAGCCGGTCCGACAGGTCCGGTACGACGCCGTCCTCGACCTCGCCGTAGAACGCCAGGGTGTAGTGCCAGCCGGGCCGGCCGGTCCAGCGCAGCGCGTCCGCGCCCGGCAGCCGCTTCAACAGGTCGACTTCTGCGGCGAGTTCGGCGGCCACCTCGGGCGGGGGCAGCACGGCGGCGAAGAGTCTCATGCGGACCACCCTGCCATCATGGGGAGATGCGGATCACCATCAGAGAAGGCGGACCCGACGACATTCCCGCGATACTCGGGATGCTCGACAGCTGTGTGGAGTGGCTGGTGGGACAGGGGCGGACCGAGCAGTGGGGCACCACGCCGCTGTCGGAGAACCAGAAGACGGTGGAGTCGGTCGGCCAGTACATGGACAAGGGCGTGACCTACATCGCCGAGGCCGACGGGGTGCCGGCCGCCACGCTCACGGTCACCGACGCGCCCGGCGCCTATCTGGCGCATCTCCCGCCGCCCGGTGAGCCCGAGCGGTACATCCACTGGCTGGCCTCCGACCGCCGGTTCAAGGGCCACGGCGTGGGCAGCGCGCTGCTGGCGCACGCGGCCGAGGAGACCCGGCGGGCCGGGGTGTCGCTGCTACGGGTGGACTGCTACGCGGGCGCCGACGGCAAGCTGGTCCGCTACTACGAGGGCAACGGCTTCGTCCGCACCGAGACCTACACCGCGATGCGGGACTGGCCGGGACAGGTGCTGGCCCGGAGGCTGTAGGAGGGCCCCTGGACAGGTGCCGGCCCGGAGGCCGCAGTATGCCCCCGGGCCGGTGGCAGGCGGCGGTCCGAGCCGGACGGCCGCCCCCCGTCCGTGTCTCACGCGGCCGCGGCGAGCTCCTCCTGGTCCTCCCGCTCCTCGCGCGGGACGAACCGCACCCGCGGGTGGCCGCCGTGCCAGCCGACCGACAGCCGCAGGTTGCCGACGCGGGCCAGGACCAGGCCGATCACCACGGCCGCCGCGGCGGCGATGGCGCCGCCCACCGCCAGGCCGGCACGGACGCCGTACGCGTCGGTGATCCAGCCGGCGATGGGCGCTCCGATGGGGGAGCCGCCCATGAACACCATCATGTACAGGGCCATCACCCGGCCGCGCATGGCCGGGTCGGTGCCCATCTGGACGGTGGTGTTCGCGGTGACGTTGACCGTCATGCCGAACATGCCGATCGGGACCATGAGCAGCGAGAACAGCCAGAGGGACGGTGCGGTCGCCGCCACCAGCTCCAGTCCGCCGAAGGCCACCGCCGCCGCCAGCATCACCCGCAGCCTGGCCGTGCCGCGTCTGGCCGCGAGCAGGGCGCCGGCCAGGGAGCCGACCGCCATCAGGGTGTTGAAGAGGCTGTAGGAGCCGGCTCCCGCGTGGAAGACGTCGTCCGCGAAGGCGGAGAGGTAGACGGGGAAGTTGAATCCGAAGGTGCCGATGAAGCCGACCAGGATGATCGTCCACGTCAGGTCGGGGCGGCCGGCCACATAGTGCAGGCCCTCCCGCAGCTGGCCCTTGCCTCTCGGCGCCCGCCGCACGACGTGCAGGTCACGCGCGCGCATCAGCAGCAGGCCGACGATGGGGGCGACGAAGGACAGGCCGTTGAAGAGGAAGGCGTAGCCGGTACCGACGCCGGTGATCATCAGGCCGGCGACCGCCGGGCCGACCAGGCGGGCCGACTGGAAGTTCGCGGAGTTGAGGCTGACCGCGTTCTGCAGCTGGTCCGGGCCGACCATCTCGGAGACGAAGGACTGGCGGGCCGGGTTGTCGACGACCGTGGCGAGACCGACGACGAAGGCGGCGAGGTAGACGTGCCAGACCTGGACATGGCCGGAGAGGGTCAGCAGCGCCAGCGCGATACCGGTGAGGGCCATGGACGTCTGGGTGACGAAGAGTGCGCGCCGCTTGTTCAGCCGGTCGACGAGGACTCCGCCGTAGAGGCCGAAGAGCAGCATCGGCAGGAACTGCAGGGCGGTGGTGACGCCGACGGCGGTCGCGGAGCCGGTGAGGCTGAGGACCAGCCAGTCCTGGGCGATGCGCTGCATCCAGGTGCCGATGTTCGAGACGACCTGGCCCGCGAAGAACAGGCGGTAGTTCCTGACCTTCAGCGAACCGAACATCGAGGACCTGCTGCGTGATGCGGGGGTAGTAGGGGCGGTCGGTGCGGGGGCGGAAGGTGCTCCGGATCCCGTACTCAAAGTGGGTTCGCCTCCTCTTTCTCTGGCTCGTTCGCCTACGGGGCGCTCCAGCCGGTGTCGGGGGAGCGATCGTGCTCACCCCTTCGGGTCTCCGCGCGATCGCTCTCCCGGCACCGGCGCGCCCTTCGGCTCACGCGCGGTGCAAGGGCTTACAGGTGTGCGAGTTTCTCCAGGACGGGGGCGGCGGCACGGAGCTTGGCCCACTCGTCCTCGTCGAGGCCGTCGACCAGACCGGCCAGGAACGCGTTGCGCTTGCGGCGGCTCTCTTCGAGCATCGCCTCGGCCTGCTCGGTCCTGGTGACGACCTTCTGGCGCCGGTCCTCGGGATGCGGCTCCAGACGGACCAGTCCCTTGGCCTCGAGCAGCGCCACGATGCGGGTCATCGAGGGCGGCTGCACATGCTCCTTGCGGGCCAGCTCACCGGGGGTGGCCTGGCCGCAGTTGGAGAGGGTGCCCAGCACCGACATCTCGGTGGGGCTCAGTGACTCGTCGACCCGCTGGTGCTTCAGCCGTCGCGAGAGTCGCATCACGGCGGAGCGGAGGGAGTTCACGGCGGCCGCGTCGTCGCCATGGGTAAGGTCCGGCATGTTCTTTAGAGTAACTCATTACCCTGCCTAAGGACCACCTGGGACGCGCCGGATGCCCGTGACCTCGGCCACTGGATCCGGGGTCCGGGGGTGCCCCCAGAAAACATCGCGTCACCCATACGAGTGAGCCGAATCCGGAAAGTGACGCATCGGGCGCCCGGATGTGGCGCCCTCATATGCATGGGGACCAGTGTGCTCAGCCTGCGGATAGACAAAGAGCTGCTCGACCGGCTCCGGCACCATGCGGCGAAAAGGGGAATGAGCGTCCAGGACTACGTGGTCCGGACGCTCATTCGCGACGACTTCGACGAGCGGTTCTCGGCTGCCGTCGAGGAGACGGAGCGGTTCTACGGCGACCAGGTCAAGGTCACATGAGACCCCCCGGCCGGATCAGGACGGGGTGCGGGATCGCGATCGGGTTCGGGACGACCGCGATCAGGCTCGGGATCGGGATCAGGTGAGACCCAGGGCCGGCATCAGGTAGTAGAAGGCGAACACGGCCGCGACCACGTACATCGCGGCCGGGATCTCCTTGGCCCGGCCGGCGGTCAGCCGCAGTACCACGAAGGTGATGAAGCCCATGCCGATGCCGTTCGTGATCGAGTAGGTGAACGGCATCATCACCATGGTCACGAAGGCCGGAATCGCGACGGTGTAGTCGGCCCAGTCGATCTCCTTGATCGAGCCGGCCAGGATCAGGAAGCCCACCGCGAGCAGCGCAGGGGTGGCCGCCTGCGAGGGGACCATCGTGGCGATCGGGGTCAGGAACAGCGCCACGGCGAACAGCGCGCCGGTGACGACGTTGGCGAAGCCGGTGCGCGCACCCTCGCCGACGCCCGCCGTCGACTCCACGAAGCAGGTGGTGGCCGAGGAGGAGCTGGCACCGCCGGCGGCGACCGCGACACCGTCGATGAAGAGGACCTTGTTGATGCCCGGCATATAGCCCTGGGCGTCGGTCAGCTTGGCCTCGTCGCTGACGCCCATGATCGTGCCCATGGCGTCGAAGAAGCAGGACAGCAGGACGGTGAAGACGAAGAGGACGCCGGTCAGCACGCCGACCTTGTCGAAGCCGCCGAACAGGCTGACCTTGCCGAGCAGGCCGAAGTCCGGGGTGGAGACGGGGTTGCCGGGCCACTTCGGGACGGTCAGGCCCCAGGTCGTCACGTGGGCGACGGAGTTGATGATCAGCGCGAGCACGGTCATCGCGACGATGGAGATCAGGATCGCGCCGGAGACCTTGCGGACGATCAGCCCGAGGGTCAGCAGCACGCCGAGCACGAAGACCAGGACCGGCCAGCCGTTGAGGTGCCCGTCGGCGCCGAGCTGGAGCGGGACGGTGGTCTGGGCGACGTCCGGGATCCGGGTGACGAAGCCGGAGTCCACCAGACCGATCAGCATGATGAACAGGCCGATACCGATCGAGATCGCCTTGCGCAGGCTGTAGGGCACCGCGTTCATCACGCGCTCGCGCAGACCGCTGGCGACCAGCAGCATCACGACGAAACCGGCCAGCACCACCATGCCCATGGCGTCCGGCCAGGACATCCGGGGCGCCAGCTGCAGGGCGACGACCGAGTTCACACCGAGGCCGGCGGCGAGCGCGATCGGGACGTTGCCGATGACGCCCATGAGCAGCGTGGTGAAGGCCGCGGTGACCACGGTGGCCGTGACCAGCTGACCGTTGTCGAGGTGGTGGCCGTACATGTCCTTCGCGCTGCCGAGGATGATCGGGTTCAGCACGATGATGTACGCCATCGCGAAGAACGTGGCGAAGCCGCCGCGCACCTCGCGGGCGAGGGTGCTGCCCCGCTCGGAGATCTTGAAGTAACGATCGAGCGCGCCGTAGGCGGGGGTCGCACCCGGCTGTTCGGGGGCGGGGGCCTGAGTGGAAGCCGGGGTCGACATTGGATGTTCCTACGATCAGAAGTAGTCAGACACAAACGGTTTCAGTATGAACGTATGAGAACCAGATCGCTATCTCCGCGCGTAGACCGCAGGAATGCGTAAGCTGAGCACCATGGCGAAGTGGACCCCCCAGCACGAGGCACCGGAACCCCTGGAGGGGCCCGTGGTGCCGACGATCATCGGCGGCACGATCGTCTGGTTCGTCCTCTTCCTGGCCCAGCTCCCCTTCTACGGCTGGTTCTCCGACCACGGCCACACCTGGTGGGTGTGGACCTGCCTGGCCGGCGGCGGCCTCGGGCTGATCGGCATCTGGTACGTGCGGAAGCGGGACGCCGCCATCAAGCGGGCCCAGGCCGCACGCTCCCTGTAGGGGAGCCCCCCCGGGTCGCTCTACAACCAGGGCACGACTTCGCTCCTCCGCTGGTCGGATCTTCCGGGCACTCGGCAGGTGAACGCGCAAATCCGCACGTACCGTCGAACGTATGACGCACATCGACGCGGGCGCGGAACTCGACCCTGTGCATCCGGTTCCGCTGCCGGCCCCGGCCCGGACGAGCGGGCTGACCGCCGCCGAGGTCGCGGAGCGGATCGCGCGCGGCCAGGTGAACGACGTTCCACTGCGCAGCAGCCGCTCGTTCGGCGAGATCGTGCGCGCGAACGTCTTCACCCGGTTCAACGCGATCATCGGTGTGCTGTGGGTGGTCATGCTCGTGGTGGCGCCGATCCAGGACAGCCTGTTCGGCTTCGTGATCCTGGCCAACACGGGCATCGGCATCGTGCAGGAGTGGCGGGCGAAGAAGACCCTGGACTCGCTCGCGGTGATCGGCGAGGCGCGGCCGACCGTGCGCCGCGACGGGGCCGCGGTGGAAGTGGGCACGAGCGAGATCGTGCTCGACGACCTCATAGAGATCGGTCCCGGCGACAAGATCGTGGTGGACGGGGTGTGTGCCGAGGCCGACGGCCTGGAGATCGACGAGTCGCTGCTCACCGGTGAGGCCGACCCGGTCGTCAAACGCCGCGGCGACCAGGTGATGTCGGGGAGCTTCGTGGTGGCCGGCGGTGGCGCCTTCGCGGCCACGAAGGTCGGCCGGGAGGCCTACGCGGCCCAGCTCGCCGAGGAGGCCTCCCGCTTCACGCTGGTCCACTCCGAGCTGCGCTCCGGTATCTCGACCATCCTCAAGTACGTGACGTGGATGATGGTCCCGGCCGCCATCGGCCTGGTCGCCACCCAGCTGGTCGTCAAGAACAACGGCATCAAGGACGCCGTCGCCCGCACCGTCGGCGGCATCGTCCCGATGGTCCCCGAGGGTCTCGTCCTGCTCACCTCCGTCGCCTTCGCGATCGGCGTGATCCGGCTGGGCCGCCAGCAGTGCCTGGTCCAGGAACTCCCCGCGATCGAGGGCCTCGCCCGCGTCGACACCGTCTGCCTCGACAAGACCGGCACGCTCACCGAGGGCGGCATGGACGTCACCGAGCTGCGGGCACTGGACGGGGCCGCCGAGACGTACGTACGCAAGGTACTGGGCTCGCTCGGCGAGTCGGACCCGCGCCCGAACGCCTCCCTCCAGGCGATCATCGACGCCTACCCGGACAGCGAGGACTGGCGGTGCGTGGAGTCGCTGCCCTTCTCCTCCGCCCGCAAGTACAGCGGGGCCACCTTCAGCGAGGGCGACGGGGAGCTGAGCACCTGGCTGCTGGGGGCACCGGACGTGCTGCTCGACGACGGCGACCCGGCGTTGGCCGAAACCGTACGCCTCAACGAGGAAGGGCTGCGGGTGCTGCTGCTCGCCCGCGCCGCCCGGGACCTCGACCATGCGAAGGTGGCCGAGGGCGCCCGCCCCACCGCACTGGTGGTCCTGGAGCAGCGGCTGCGGCCCGACGCCGCCGACACGCTCCGCTACTTCGCCGACCAGGAGGTCCGGGCGAAGGTGATCTCCGGCGACAACGCGGTGTCGGTCGGCGCGGTGGCCGCGAAACTCGGCCTGAGCGGTACGACGGTGGACGCGCGCCGGCTGCCCGCGGAGCCCGGTGCGATGGCCGAGGCCCTGGACGGGGGCACCGTCTTCGGCCGGGTCACCCCGCAGCAGAAGCGGGACATGGTGGGGGCGTTGCAGTCCCGGGGGCACACGGTCGCGATGACCGGGGACGGCGTGAACGACGTACTCGCCCTGAAGGACGCGGACATCGGCGTCTCGATGGGCTCGGGCTCCGAGGCCACCCGGGCGGTCGCGCAGATCGTCCTGCTCAACAACAGCTTCGCCACGCTGCCCTCGGTGGTCGCCGAGGGACGCCGGGTGATCGGCAACATCACCCGGGTCGCCACCCTGTTCCTGGTCAAGACGGTCTACTCGGTCCTGCTCGCGGTGCTCGTGGTCTGCTGGCAGGTCGAATACCCCTTCCTGCCCCGGCACCTGACCCTGCTGTCCACCCTCACCATCGGCATCCCGGCCTTCTTCCTGGCCCTCGCCCCCAACAAGGAACGGGCCAGACCGCACTTCGTGCGCCGCGTGATGCGCTACTCGATCCCGGGCGGGGTGGTGGCCGGCGTCGCGACCTTCGTGACGTATCTGCTCGCCCGCCACTACTACACGGGGCCGGGCTCCCTGGACGCGGAGACCAGTGCGGCGACCCTGACGCTGTTCCTGATCTCGATGTGGGTCCTGGCGATCATCGCCCGCCCGTACACCTGGTGGCGGGTGGCGCTGGTGGTCTCGATGGGCGTGGCCTTCGTCTTCGTCCTCGCGGTACCGGCACTGCAGAGCTTCTTCGCGCTGAAGCTGGTGGGGGTGGCGATGCCGTGGACTGCCGTCGGCGTGGCGGTGGTGGCGTCGGCGGTGCTGGAGGTTCTCTGGAAGTGGGTGGAGCGCCGCTTCCCCGACTAGAACAGTGCGGCTCCGCCGCGAGGGCTGGATGCCCTCGCGGCGGAGCCGCACTGACAGGGTTTACTTCACGTCGACGTAATCGCCCGTGGCGCTGACCGCCGGGGTGGTCGAGGTGCCGGCGAAGCTGAAGCGCCAGTAGCCGTCGTAGTTGGCGGTGGTGGTGGTCTTCAGGTTGCCGGTCGAGTCCGTGTTCACCGTCTTGACGGTGGTGTAGGTGCTCGTACCCGCCTTGCGGAACTGGAGCTTGACCGGCTGGCCGGCGTAGCCGTGGTACAGGTTGTCATCCCAGTTGGCGCGGGAGAGCTTGCCGGTGACCGTGAGGGTCTTGCCCTTCGCGACCGGCTCGGGGCCCGCGTTGGCCGTCAGCTGCGAGTTGCGCTGGACCAGGGTGGTGGCGAGGCCGCTCTGGTCCTTGTAGCCGACCTTGCTCAGGTCGGGGTTGGTCGGGCTCTGCCCGTTGAAGGCGACGGCCTCGGCGGCGACGCTCCAGCTGCCGGCCCAGACGCTCTTCAGGTCGCCGTCGGCCGGGTAGATGTTGACGTAGCCCGAGCAGGTGGCGGTGGTCGCGGAGGTGGCGGTGCAGGTCGCCGAGTCGGCGTCGCCGTACAGCTCGGGAGCCGTGTCGCTGTAGGAGCCCTTGTAGAGGAAGGCGTCCGTGTAGAAGTCCTTCGCGGTGATGTCCACGTCGGCGCCGTGCGTCAGCGTGTACGTGTACTTGACGCCGACCTCGGCGGAGGTGCCGACCTTGACCGCCTTGGCGATCGACAGGTTCGAGAAGCCGGCGTTCAGCGTGTACGGGGTGCCCGAGTCGCCGGCGGCCTGTGCGGCCGGCACTGCGAGGGCGGAGAGGGCCAGGGCGCCGGAGACGGCGGCCACAGTGGCACGAATGCGCATGGATTCCCCAAGTGGAGAACAGTGGGCGCGAGGCCCAAGTGATCTAGGGAGTCTGTTGACTCGGGTGATCAGATCCACGAGGGGTGAACGGGGTTGTACAAGGAAGACGCAATCCGGCCATATTTTGATTCCTTTGCGACCGGATTACGTCCCCATGGGATTACTACTGCACGTCGACGTAGTCGCCCGTGGCGCTGACCGCCGGGGTCGTGGCGGTGCCCGCGAAGGAGTAGCGGTAGTAGCCGTCGACCGTCGCGGTGGTCGTGGTCTTCAGGGCGCCCGTGGAGGAGGACTTGATGGTCTTCAGCGTGGTGTAGGTGCTGGAGCCCTTCTTGCGGAACTGCAGCTTGACCGACTGGCTGCCGTAGCCGGAGTACTTGGCCGCGTCCCAGTTGGCGCGGGTCAGGGAACCGGTGACCGTGATGGTCTTGCCCTTCTTGACCGGCTCGGGGGCGGCGTTGACCGTCAGCTTGGACAGGCGCTGGACCGAGACCTTGCCCAGGTTGTCGCCGAAGGTGGGGTTGCCGTCCTTGTCGAAGGCGATGGCGCCCGCCTGCCAGCCGCCGGCGATGCTGTTGACCACGTCCTTGTGGCTGGCGCTGAGGGTGGCCTTGCAGCTCTCGACGGTCGAGGAGGTGTTCGTGCAGGTCGCCAGGTCGGAGGGGGCGACGCCGTACTCGGACGACTCGATGTCGGAGCCGTGGTAGATGACCGGGATGGTGTCGAAGGCGCTGCTCTTCAGGCTGGCGGCGTGGGTCACCTTGTAGGTGATCGAGAACTTCACGGAGCCCGTGGCGGGCACGACAACGGCCTTGCCGCCGTTGACCTTCACGCTGGAGAAGGTGACGTCCAGCGTGGTGCTGTCGGCGGCGTGCGCGGCCGGGGCGACGAACGCGGAGAGGGCCAGGGCGCCGGAGACGGCGGCCACAGTGGCACGAATGCGCATGGATTCCCCAAGTGGAGAACAGTGGGCGCGAGGCCCAAGTGATCTAGGGAGTCTGTTGACTCAGTGATCAGATCCATGAGGGGCGGAAGTGGTTGTACGGGCGAGACGTAATCCGGTTGGATTTTGATTCCTTTGCAACCGGATTACGTCTCCATGGGACTACTCCCCGTGCCGCGACTTCACGTCGACGTAGTCGCTACCGGGGAGATCTACGAGTGGGACTCCCAGCACGGGGCGGTCGAGAAGTACAACAAGCGGGGCAAGCACCTCGGGGAGTTCGACCCCGATACTGGCGCCCAGACCAAGCCCGCGGACGGAACCCGGAAGGTGACCCCATGAAGTACCTCGTCGCCCGCTACGCCAAGGACGAGGACACCCCCGAGTCGGTCACCGACGTCTCGTCCGTGGGCGCGGACGCGTTCGCGGGGCTGCTGGCGATGCCCGCGGACCGGCTCACCGACGTGTATCCGCTGGGACCGGAGCACGCGGACGGTTTCCACCGGCTGACCGGCATGGCCCTCGACCTGGACCGCTTCGAGTACTTCCTGGAAGTGGAAGCCTGACCGGTCCGGCCAGCCCGATCGGGCCGAATCAGCCTGATTCGGCCCGACCGGTCTGATTCGGCCTGACCTGGCCCGGGGCCCCGCTGGGGTCCCGGGCCAGCGCCTTTTCGACCCTCAGTCGAACCAGCGGTCCCGGGCCAGTTCCTCCGTGCGGGACGGGTCCTCCAGCAGCGCGGCCACCTCGAAGCGGCGCGGCCACTGGCCGGCCGCCCAGGCGAGACCGGCGGCGACGCCCTCCAGGGTGGCCGCGTGCAGGACACCGTCCCCGGTGAGCCGCCAGTCGATCTCGACGCCGTCGACCACCAGCTCCTCGTGTTCGACGTAGGTCCCCGGGGTGCGCGGGCCGAGCAGGACGTGGACCGGCTCGGGGACGTCGTGTTCGGTCCCCTCCGAGTCGACCGCCCCCGTCACCGACCGACTCAGCCGCCGCACCTGGAACAGCTCGGCCAGTTCGGCGGCGCGGGCGGGCCGCACCGGGAGCAGCGGGACGCCGGTCGTGAACGGCAGCAGGTCCGGCGAGTCGACGACCACCGCGTCCGCCGCGTCCACCACCTCCACCCGGCCGTCGACCACCGCCCGCAGCTCGTCGGGGAGGGTCACCCGTTCGGGGTCCAGGTCCGCCAACGCGCCGTACAGGGCGTGCAGTTGGGCCCCGGTGACCGAGCGGTCCGGGTCGGCGAGGCGGTCCAGGAGTTCGGCGGCGCCGCCCGGTTCGTCGAGGAGGGCGGCGACCGAGGTCCGTACCCCCAGCGCCCGGAGCACCTGCTCGTCCTCGAAGCCGGTCGCGTCGGCCTCCTCGTAGAGGCCGCGCAGCAGCGGGTCGCCGCCGGCGGCCAGCAGACCGGCGGGGCGGCGGCCGTCGAGCACCGGGTGGCCGCGCAGCCACCAGGCCGTGTACGGCCGTACGACCTCGTGGGTGCCGTCCGGCAGCAGGATGCGGACCGGCTGGGTGAGGGCGTCGCGCAGCGGCGGCCGGGCGAGCAGCGCGAGGGCCTCGGGCCAGTGGTCCTCGTCGACGAGGTCGAGGTCGCGGACGGCGACCAGCTCGGTGGCGACCGGGGGCACGGGCGTGTCCGGGAAGCGGTCCAGGATGTCCTCGCACCAGACGTCGACGGCGTCGAGCAGACCGGCGTCGTCGGGTTCGGCGAAGTCGCCTTCGCGGGGCTCCAGTTCGTCCGGGTCCAGGACGACGTCGGTGGCGCGGACGAGGGCGAAGTTCGCCAGCACCCCGCAGGCGGCCAGCGGCTGTTCGCCCCACTTCTGCGCCAGCTCGGCGTCCACGGCGGCGAGTTCGCCTTCCCTGATCACCCGGGCGAACGGGCTGCCGGGAAGGACGAGTTCACCGGCGGGGGCCAGTTCACCGTCCTCGTCGGGCAGGGCGAGGGCGCCCAGCCAGGGCTCGTCGCCGGGTTCCAGGCCGGCGTCCCGGACCAGGGCGAGGACGGTGTCCGCCAGCTCCTCCACGTCCGGGGTGTCCTCCTCCCAGTTCAGGCCGCCCTCGTCGTCCAGGGAGGCGGCCACGGCGGCCCGTACCTGCGGGGTGGTGAGGACCGCGCGCGGGGTGGCGGGCAGCGCGCCGAGCTTCTCCAGGAGGGGGTGGGCGGCGTCCTGGTGGGCGACCTTGAGGCCGAGCCGGGCCAGGACCTCGGGGTCGATGACCCCGTCCGGGGTGGGGAGCAGGATCTGCCGCGGGCCGATGCTGGTCCGCCCGTCGGCCAGCGGCACCGGGAGCCCGGACAGCCGCTCCGGGTCGACGCCCGCGAGGCTGTCGTAGAGCCGCCACCACCAGTCCGGGTCCTTCTCGAGGCCGGCCAGGCGGTCGACGGCGTCGGCGAGCGGGAGGCGGCTGACGGACAACGTCCGCAGTTCCACCCGGCGTTCGAGACCGGCGGGCAGCAGGGTGGGGAGCACCTCGGCGAGCACCCGGACCGTGTCCGCGCCCGCCCCCTCCACGATCTCGGCGTCCCGCGGCCGCAGCGCCTCGGGAAGCTCGCTGTCGTCGCCGGGCTCGACCGCGGGGGGCAGGAACGCGGTGCGCGGCAGCCGATCCAGGATCGCCTGGCGCAGCGCGCCGTCCAGCTCGCCCTTGCCGAGCGGGCCGGGCACCAGATGGATGATCCCCTCCCCCACCGGCCGCCAGCCGGCGAGGAGTTCGGCGTACGCGTCGGCCGCGCGCTGCACCAGGAAGTCGGTGAGCGGGCCGGGGGCGGCGTGCCGGCGGGTGGTGTCGAGGGGGAAGGACGCGATGAGCAGGGCGGGGACGCCGAGCGGCTCGTCGCTGGGGGTGGGGGCGTGCAGCACGGCGGCGGTGCGCGGGCGGTCGGGGGCGCCCGCGCCGTCCGTGGGCACGGCCCAGGTCAGCGACCAGTGCGGGCGCAGCCGCTCCTCCACCGGCCGGCCGGTCAGCAGCTCCGGGGTGAGCGGGCCGTGCGCGGAGACGGTACGCCAGCGGGTCGTGCCCTCCTGGGAGTCGTCCACGACGGTGAGCGGGCCGTCGGTACCGCGGCGCAGGGTGCGTACGGTGTCGCCGCTCTCGATCACGACCTCTTCCAGCCCCGGCAGGGCGAGCAGCAGCGCGTCGTCGACGGCGGCGAGGAGGCGTTCGGCGAGATCGGTGGCGGCGGTGTCCCGGAGCGGCAGGATCACGACCGTGTCGTACGGGTCCGGGGCGGTGCCCTCGGCGGCGAACGGGAGCCGGAGCAGCGGCACATGGCCGTCCCGCCGACGGATCTCGTCCCCGAGCCCGGTGCTCTGCCGGGCGGTCTCCTCGGCCAGCTGCCGCGCCTCGGCGAGCGACCACCGCACGCCGCCGTGCCGGCCGACCACCGCGGGCTCGTCCGTCACCGCCAGCACGGCGGCGAAGCCGACGCCGAACCGCCCGACGGCGCTCTCGGTCTCCTCCCGCTTCGCGGAGGCACGCAGGGTGGAGAGGGACTCGGCGCCGGCCGCGTCCAGCGGGGCACCGGTGTTGGCGGCGAACAGGACGCCGTCACGGAGGGTGAGCCGGAACCGGCCGGGGACCCCGGCGCGGGCGGCCGCGTCGGCGGCGTTCTGGGCGAGCTCCACGACGAGCCGGTCCCGGTAGCCGCCGAGGACCAGGTCCTCCTCGGCGTTGGCGTCCTCACGGAACCGGGCGGGGCTGGTGGCCCAGGCGTCGAGGACACCGCGACGCAGGCGGGCGGTGCCGAAGGGGTCGGCGCCCTCGGCGGCGGGCCGCACGAACTTGCTCACGTTCACTCTCCTCATCGGCGTGAGGACGAAGGTACCGCGCGCCGAGAGCCCGCCCGTCCGCCCACCCGCCCCGCTCAGCCAAGAAGCGGAAGCCCGCGCCCCGGCCCGGCGCCGGCGGTGGCCGGTAGCACCGTGGCGCCCTGCGCCCGGGGCTGACCGGCCGTCATCCCGGCAGGGAGCGGGACTACGAGTGGCCCAGCTCCGCCGACGTCTCGTCCTCCGTCGCCGGTACCGAGCCGGAGTCGGAGGCGGGGCGGAGCGGGAAGGGGTCCACGCGGGTCTCGTCGATCACCGGGGGTGCCACCACCGGAGGTTTCGGCATGACCGCGGCCTCCGAGTGGCCGCCGCAGCCGTAGGAGAAGGAGACGACCCGGCCGTCGGCCGGGGAGAACTCGTTGGCGCAGACGCCGAAGGCCTGGCCCAGGGAGCCGCCGATGGGGGTGAGGAAGCCGCAGCTGACGCAGGTCGCGGGGGCCGCCTGGGCCATCGGGGTCTTCGCGCCGAACGACTCCTCCCAGCGGTCGGCGGCGATGTGCAGGCCGTAGCGGGACAGCACGCGGGCGCGGCGCATGCCCAGTTCCTCGGCGACCGACGCGATCGTGCCCCGGGAGGGGACGGTGGGCAGGTGCGCGGGCGTGCCCGCGGTGACCTCGGCGTCCTCCGCCTCCGCCAGCTCCTCCATCTCCGCCGAGACCGGGGAGTTCGGCTCCGGTCCGTCCTCGCCGGTGTAGCCGGGCTCCAGGCGGAGGTCCTCGGCCTCGGTGGGGAGCAGGTCGCCGGGGCCCATGTCGCCGGGGCGCAGGCGCTCGCTCCAGGGCACCCACTCGGGGGCGAGGAGGGCGTCGGAGCCGGGGAGGAGCACGACCTCGTCCAGCGTGACGACCTTGGCGCGGGAGGCGCGGGCCACCGTCACCGCCCAGCGCCAGCCGCGGTACCCGAGTTCCTTGCACTCGAAGTAGTGCGTGACGACGCGGTCGCCCTCCGCCACCGCTCCGGCGTGCTCGCCCACCACTCCGGGTGCGGCGGCCTCCTCGGCGGCGGTCCGGGCGAGGTCGACCGCCTCGGCGCACAGACGGTCGGGGGTGCGGCTTCGCGTTGTCGCTGCGCTCACAGGTATCGCTTCTCTCCTACGCCGTCTCACGAGTGCGGCTGCCTCCGGCGGTGGGGCGGACGGAGCGGACCTGTGGGCCGCATCGACGTCCGCGTCCGATCGCGCTCGGGCGCACCTCTGCCATCCATTGTGCTTTATGGCTGAGATACGCACGCTACCCCGTCGCCGGTAGTGGGGGACAGTCCGCCGCGATGCCTGCGCGGCGGCGGAGGGCCGAAGGCGGTGGGAGGCGCCGGTTCGGGTCCGCCGGCCGGGGCGGGTGGGCGGGGGCCCAGCGCGCCCACGCGGCGGGGCCGCATCGGTACGGCCCGCGCCCCTGCGGGCGCCGCGGTCCTCTCCGACTCGCTTGGTCACAAAGTGCACTAGGAACTGTCGTCTCAGGGCACTATGAACGACGTGGCAACCGCGAAATCCCCCCAACACACCGTCGGGGTCGGTAGCGGCGCGGGCCGCGTGCGCGGTGCCGTCCGCTCCGTCGGGCGTGCCCTGCACCTCCCGGTGACCGGTACCGCCCGGGGAATCCGCAAGGCCACGCACGCGCACGGCGCCGGTGAGTCCGGTCTCGGCAAGCTGATCGAGTTGCACGCGGTCAACGGCGCGGGCGATGTCATGATCACCGTCGCCCTCGCCTCCACCGTGTTCTTCTCCGTGCCCACCGACGAGGCCCGGGGGCGGGTCGCGCTCTATCTCGCCATCACCATGGCGCCCTTCACCGTTCTCGCGCCGGTCATCGGCCCCCTCCTCGACCGCCTCCCGCACGGCCGCCGCGCCGCGATGGCCGGCGCGATGCTCGCCCGGGCGCTGCTCGCGCTGATCATCTCGGGGGCGGTGGCCGGCGGCGGTCTGGAGCTGTATCCGGCCGCGCTCGGGGTGCTGGTCGCCTCGAAGGCGTACGGCGTGGTGCGCAGTGCCGTCGTGCCCCGGCTGCTGCCGCCCCGGTTCTCCCTCGTGAAGGCCAATTCGCGGGTCACCCTCGCCGGGCTGCTGGCCACCGGCGTGGCCGCCCCGATCGGGGCCGGGCTGCATGCCGTCGGCGACCCCTGGCCGCTCTACGGCGCCTTCGTGATCTTCGTTGCCGGGACGTTTCTCTCCTTCACCCTCCCCGCGAAGGTC
Organism: Streptomyces sp. NPDC001220; assembly: GCF_053597895.1. Taxonomy (NCBI): domain Bacteria; kingdom Bacillati; phylum Actinomycetota; class Actinomycetes; order Kitasatosporales; family Streptomycetaceae; genus Streptomyces; species Streptomyces sp. NPDC001220. The sequence continues at coordinate 194,547 of NZ_JBSFJE010000010.1, read as the reverse complement.
GACTCGGCCAAGGGCGAGGACGTGGCGCTGCTCGCCGCCGACGAGGAGCATCTGCACGGCCCGCTGCGCAAGGAGGCCAAACGGCCGGGGCTGCGGACGGTGGGGCCGGCCGTCACGCACGCGCTCGGCGCGAACGCGGCCCTGCGCTGCCTCTCCGGCTTCCTGATCTTCTTCCTGGCATTCCTGCTCCGCGAGCACCCGCTGACCGGCGAGAGCGCGGCGGTGTCGCTGGGGATAGTGGGCGTCGCGGCGGGCGCGGGCAACGCGCTCGGTACGGCGGTGGGGGCCTGGCTGCGCTCCCGGGCGCCGGAGATCATCATCGTGACGGTGGTCGCCGTGGTGCTGGGGACGGCGGTCGTGGCGGCCCTGTTCTTCGGCGCCTTCCTGGTCGCCGTCCTCGCCGCGGTGGCCGGATTCGCCCAGGCGCTGGCCAAGCTGTGCCTGGACGCGCTGATCCAGCGGGACGTGCCGGAGGCGGTGCGCACCTCCGCCTTCGCCCGGTCGGAGACGCTGCTCCAGATGGCCTGGGTGTTCGGCGGGGCGGTGGGCATCGTGATGCCGCTGAACGGCACCCTGGGGCTGGTGGTGGCCGCCGTGATCGTGGCGGCCGGCTGGCTGGCCACCCTGCGCGGCCTGATCGGCTCCGCCCGGCACGGCACCCGTGGCCGGGCGAGGGTGGCCTGAGGAACGCGGCTGGCGTAACGAACCGGGCACGCCGTACCCCACATGGGGAGCGGGCCGGGAGGTCCCGATAGCCTTCGGCCATGACCACGCTGCAATCCCGCTCGCGACGCCGCCGCGTCGTCGCCGCCGCCGGCGCCGTTTCCGCCGGACTGCTCGTCCTGTCGGCCTGTGACAAGCCGACGCCGATCGCCACGATCACCGTCGGTACGTCCTCGGTCAACTCCGAGGCCGCCTGTTACAACGACGGCAAGGCCCTGAACACGGCCTCCCTCGCGAACTGCCTCAAGGACACCGGGATCAAGTCCATCAAGGTGGACCCGGACGACACGGTCCGCTTCGGCGTCGACCCGAAGATCGCGGACAACGGCTGGACGATCCTGATGAACGGTCAGGCGCTCACCGACTCCAGCAAGAAGACCTACCGCACGATCCCGGGCAGCGTGTTCTTCAACGCCCAGTACGGCGCCTCCGGCAACTCGACCCTCGTCTCCATCAAGGAGGGCGACAAGTCGGTGCTGGGTCTGTGGTCCTTCAAGCTCAAGAAGGACGCCTGACCACGTCCGCCGTACGCATCCTCGTGACCACCGCGGTCCCGGCCGAACGGGACGCGGTGGCGGGGGCGTTCACGGCGGGGACGACCGAGGTACGGCTGCCCGGCCCGGTTCTGCTGCACCGCACGCGCGCGGGACGCGCGGAGTACGACCTGCTCGCCGCCGGAGTCGGACCGGCCCTGGCCGCCGCGGGCACCGCGACCGCCCTCACCGCCGCGGCCCTGGACGGCCGGCCCTACGCCCTGGTCGTCTCCGCCGGGATCGCCGGCGGTTGCCGGCCGGCGGCCCCCGTGGGCTCCCTGGTCGTCGCCGACGAGATCGTCGCGGCGGACCTGGGCGCCGAGACGGCCGACGGGTTCGTGCCGGTCACCGAACTGGGGTTCGGCACCGTCAGCCACCGTCCGCCGGATTCACTCGTACGAGCCATCGCCGAAACGACCGGTGCCCGCCCCGGCGCGGTACTCACCGTGTCCACGGTGACCGGCTCCGCCGACCGCGCGTCCGAACTGCGCGCCCGGCATCCGCACGCCCTCGCCGAGGCCATGGAGGGCTTCGGCGTGGCCGAGGCGGCCGCCGCGCACGGCGTGCCCGTACTGGAGATACGCGCGGTCTCCAACCCCGTCGGCCCCCGCGACCGAGCCGCCTGGCGCATCGCGGACGCCCTGGCCGCCCTGACCGGGGCCTTCGGGAAGCTCGCGCCCGCCTTGGAGGGTTGGAACCCACATGACCACCGCTGACTCGTTGCGCATCGCGTACTCGCCCTGCCCGAACGACACCTTCGTCTTCGACGCCCTCGCCCACAGCCGCGTCGAGGGCGCGCCCGCGCTCGACGTGACCTTCGCGGACATCGACATCACCAACGGCATGGCCGAGCGCGGCGAGTCCGACGCGCTCAAGGTGTCGTACGCCGTGCTGCCGTACGTCCTCGACGAGTACGCGCTGCTGCCCTGCGGGGGCGCGCTGGGCCGGGGCTGCGGGCCGCTGGTGCTGACCAGGGAGGCCGGGACGGACCTCACGGGCCGTACGGTCGCCGTACCGAGCGAGAGGTCGACGGCGTACCTGCTGTTCCGCCTCTGGGCGGCGGACACGCTCCCCGGCGGTGTCGGCGAGATCGTGGTCATGCCCTTCCACGAGATCATGCCGGCCGTGCGGGACGGGAAGGTCGACGCGGGGCTGGTGATCCACGAGGCGCGCTTCACCTACCAGAACTACGGGCTGCACAAGCTCGCCGACATGGGCGAGCACTGGGAGACCACGACCGGCCTGCCCATCCCGCTCGGCGCGATCATCGCCAAGCGGTCCCTGGGCGCGGAGACGCTCACCCGCCTCGCCGAGTCGATCCGCACGTCCGTCCACACGGCCTGGGACGACCCCGAGGCCTCCCGGCCCTACGTCATGGCGCACGCCCAGGAGATGGACCCGGCCGTCGCCGACCAGCACATCGGGCTCTACGTCAACGAGTTCACCTCGGAACTCGGCGAGGACGGCTACGCGGCGGTACGGGGACTGCTCACCCGGGCGGCGGCCGAGGGACTCGTCCCGCCCCTCGGTCCGCACGCACTCGATTTCCCGTAAAAACACTTACGGGACTTGCACGCTTACGCGACTTGCCTGTCTCTTACGCGCTTACACGTCGAGCTGGTCCGCGACCGCGCGCAGCAGCCCGGCGATCTTCGCGCCGGCCGCCTTGTCGGGGTAACGGCCGCGCTCCAGCATCGGCGTGATGTTTTCGAGCAGGGTCGTCAGGTCCTGCACGATCGAGGCCAGTTCGTCCGGCTTCTTGCGCTGGGCGGCGGCGACCGACGGGGTGGGGTCGAGCAGGACCACCGACAGTGCCTGGTCACCGCGTTGACCGGCGACGACGCCGAACTCCACGCGCTGTCCGGGCTTGAGTGCGTCGACCCCGTCGGGGAGAACCGAGGAATGGACGAAGACGTCACCGCCGTCGTCACGGGAGAGAAAGCCGAAGCCCTTCTCGCTGTTGAACCACTTGACCTTGCCGGTAGGCACGTCTGTCCTCGTCCTCGTATCTCGTCGGAAACTGCTCGGAAAACTTCTGAATGCAACAGCTCTGGAACGGGCCTTGATAGCACTCGGGCGGGTCGACCATGACCCGCCGGTACCAAGGCTAATGGTCTTCGGGCGCGTGACAAGACGTCGCCCGGTTGTTCCTTCGGGCAGGGAACTACCCTGGTCGAGTGCGTGACAAAACCCAAGCGAATTCCACCGGGCCCGGTGACCGACTGATCCGCGCCGGTGCCGTGCTCTTCTTCATCGGTACGGTGGCCACTCTCGTCACCGTGATACCGCTGTTCCTCGGTGCGAAGCCTTTTCCGACCTACATGTACGTGCTGAGCATGCTCATGGGCGTCGGCTTCCTGGTCGCCGGCGCCGGAGTGCTCCAGTCGATCGCGGCGGGGCGCCGTCAGGCCCGGGAGGCGTCCTCGCGGTAGGCCGACAGCCAGGCCGGGAGTTCGGTGAGGTCCCCGAGAACCACGTCGGCGCCCGCCGCGAGCAGTTCGTCCGCGTCGCACGGCCCGGTGGCCACGGCGACGGACAGCGCTCCGGCGGTACGTGCCCCGCGCACGTCGCCGACGTGGTCGCCGACGTACACGCCCGCGCCGTGCTCGCGCAGCGCGACGGCCTTCTGCTCGGCCCAGAGGTCACCGACCACCGCGTCGGGGACTATGCCGAGGTGGCCGAGATGCAGCTTCGCATTCGGCTCGTACTTCGCGGTGACCACGACGGCCTTGCCGCCCGCGCCCTGGACCGCCGCGACCGCCTCCCGCGCGCCCGGCATGGCGGGCGTCGCGGCGATCGCGATCTCCGGGTACATGGCCCGGTACAGAACACTCATCTCCGCGACCCGCTCGGCCGGAAACCAGTTGATCAACTCCTCGGCGAGCGGCGGCCCCAGCCGGGTGATCGCCAGATCGGCATCGATGAAGGTCCCCGTCCGCTCGGCCAGGGCCGTGTAGCAGGCGTGGATCCCGGGCCGGGAGTCGATGAGGGTCATGTCGAGATCGAAGCCGACGGTGAGGGCGCGAGAAATCATATGGGCCATTGTGCCGGTGGCGCCGAAGGCGCCGGGTTCCGGTTGTCGCCCCTTGAGGGGGGACCGGCGGACCCACCTTCTCGGGGGCGCGGGGAACTGCGCGAACGACCCCCACCGGCCCGCAGCCGACCGACAACCGGACCCGGCGCCCCCCTACCGCGCAACCCGGCGCCCCCCTACCGCGCTCTCTGCGACCGCCACACCAGGTACAGCGCCGACGCCACCGCCGCCCCCCGGACCACCCACGGCCACGTCTCGCCCACCGCGTCGCTCATGTGGCCCTGGGCTATCGGTTCGCCCCAGCGGCCCGCGCTGCGGCCCCACAGCCAGACCACCCCGGCCGTGACGGACAGTCCCGGTACCCACATCACGGCCAGCTTGGTCTCCGCCGGGGTGAGCCGCCGGGAGCCGTAGGCGATGAGCCAGCCGAGGAGCAGCGCGAACCAGTTGCCGAGCACCGCCCCCACGACCAGCGCGGCGGCGGCGAGCAGCAGCAGGGGGTTGCTCCAGCCGACCGCGGGCCGGGGGACGACGCGAAGGCGACGCCGACGCGCGGTCGGCACGGCTTCGGCCGCCTCGGCCTCGGGGGCCGGCCCGGCCGTCTCCACCGGTTCCCCGGCGGCCTCCTCCTCCGGCTCCGCTTCCTTGCGCGGGCGTGGCTTCCTGAGCAGCTCCGGGATCTCCACGCCGCCCACGAACCCCGGCACGCTGTCGCCGTCCCCGAACGGGCTGCTGTCCACCCGCCACCAGTCGGGCGGCATCTGTCCGTCCGCCGGCTCGGCGGGCCGCGGCCGCGGTACGACGCGCCGCAGCTCCTCGCCCCCGGCGGGCGCCCCGGCCTCCCGCTGGGCGGGAACCGCCGACGGCGGTGACGGTGACGGCGCGGTCTGCGTCGTGCCCCCCGCCGCCTCGACGACCTCGTCGGGCGAGCCCAGCCGGTCGAGGATGCGGCGCACGGCCGCGGGGCTGTCGACGGCCGCCTTCGCCCGGTGCCGGTCGATCTCGTTGCGCAGCCCCGACACCAGCCGCATACGGTCCGCCGACGACAACTGGCGCTGGTGCGCGATGTCCCCGACCCGGCTCAGATACTCGTAGACGACCTGATCACTCTCGATACCCACGAAGTCCCCTCCGGGGCCGCCGCGTTGGATAACCCGTCGGAACGACGGTAGCGCAGGTCACGGCTTATGTCGGCGGGCACACCAGGGGGCAACGCGTCTCCGGGCGGGGGCGGTTGCCGTACCCGTGCCGACGGGCGGTTCGCCGGAGTCGCTCTTCGTGCCGCCGGACACCACCGCGAGACGGCTCGAGCCCAGGTCGACCCCCATGGCCCGGCCGCCCGCCGGCACCCGGGACGGGTCAGTGGCCGGCCCGGTGCCGACGACGCGGGACCCGAAGTGCCGTGCGGGACGTCTGTGAAACGTTCCGTTCGCCCAGTGGTCGCCCAATCCACGGAAGAGGCCGGGGACAGGTCATCCCGGTCCCCGCCCCGCACCCGCTACCGTGGGTCGGATGAGCAACCCGGCCACCCCGCCGCGCTCCCTCGCGGAGGCGCTTCGCGCCAGGGACGACGCCTCCCTGGCCGTACTGCTGCGCGCCCGCCCCGACCTCATCACCCCCGTCCCCACCGATCTCACCCAGCTGGCCACCCGGGCCGGCACCCGCGCCTCGGTGCTGCGCGCCCTGGAACGCCTGGACCGCTTCGCCCTGCAGACCGCGGAGGCGCTCGCGGTGGCCGGCGACCCGGCGTCGTACCGGGAACTGCTGGGCCTGATGGCCGGCGACGGCGGGGACCCGTCGGTCGCCGCCGCCCTGCCGCGCGCCGTCACCACGCTCCGCGACCAGGCGCTGGTGTGGGGCGACGACGACCGGCTGCGGCTGGTGCGGACCGCGCGCGAGGTACTCGCCCCGTCCCCGCAGTACCCGTCGCCGACCGGGCTGGGCCCGACCGTGCGGGAGGCCACCTCGGGCATGTCGCCGGGCCGGATCCAGGAGATCGTCACCACCGCCGGGCTGCCCTCCACACACGACTCGGTGTCCGCGGCGGACGCGCTCGGCCGGCTGTTCGGCCACCGCAAGAAGATGGCGAAGCTGCTCGCCGCGGCGCCCGCCGAGTCCCGCGAGGTCCTCTCCCGGCTGGTCTGGGGGCCGCCGTACGGTCAGGTCACCCCGGAACCGGCCGCCCATCTGCGCTGGCTCCTCGACCGCGGCCTGCTGCTGCCGACCGCGCCGGGCACGGTCGTCCTCCCCCGCGAGGTCGCCCTGCACCTGCGCGAGGGCCGGGCGCACCGCGAGCCGGAGCCGGTGCCGCCCGCGGTCGAGCCGACGGCGACGCACCGTCCACAGGTTGTGGACAGCACGGCGGCCGGGCAGGCCTACACCGCGCTCGCCACCGTCGAGGAGCTGCTGAAGGACTGGGACGAGGGCGGCCCGGCCGTGCTGCGGGCCGGCGGGCTCAGCGTCCGGGACCTGAAGCGCACGGCCGTGGCCCTGGACCTGCCCGAGCCGATCGCCGCCTTCTGGGTCGAGCTGGCGTACGCGGCCGGACTGCTCGCCTCCGACGGCGAGGCCGACGAACGCTACGCGGCCACCCCCGCCTACGACGAGTGGCTGGACCGCCCCCCGGCCGAACGCTGGTCCCAGCTCGCCCAGGCCTGGCTCACCGCGACCCGCGCCTCCGGCCTGGTCGGCGGCCGGGACGCCAAGGACCGCGCGCTGTCGGCGCTCGGCCCAGGCCTCGACCGCTCGGCCGCGCCCGAGGTACGGCACCGGGTGCTGACGCTGCTGGCCGGCCTGCCGGAGGGCACCGCCCCGGCCGCCGCCTCGCTACTGGCCCGGCTGCGCTGGGAACGCCCGTTGCGCGGCCCCCAGCAGCAGGGCGACGACCTGCGCGGCCGCCTGGCCCGCTGGACCCTGTCGGAGGCCGAGCTGCTGGGCGTGACCGGACGCGGGGCGCTGTCCGCGCAGGGCAGGGCGCTCCTCGGGGCGCCACCGGTGGAGTCCCTGGCGGAAAAGGAGCAGGAGGCCGCCGGACCCGGCGACAAGCTTCCCGTGCACCACCACCGTCCCGCCGCCGTCCTCGAACCCCTCTCCCCGCCCGAGCAGGCCGTCGCCGCCGCGGCCGCCGCCCGTCTCCTCGCCCCGCTGCTGCCCGAACCCCTCGACCACGTGCTGCTCCAGGCCGACCTGACGGCGGTCGCCCCCGGCCCGCTGCAGCGCCCGCTCGCCGACGCACTGGGCGTACTCGCCGACGTCGAGTCCAAGGGCGGCGCCACCGTCTACCGCTTCACTCCGGCCTCGGTCCGCCGCGCCCTGGACGCCGGCCGCACCGCCGCCGACCTGCAAGCCTTCCTCAGCACCCACTCCCGCACCCCGGTCCCGCAGCCGCTCGCCTACCTGATCGACGACGTGGCCCGCAAGCACGGCCATCTGCGGGTGGGGGCGGCCTCGGCGTACGTCCGCTGCGACGACGACACCGTCCTGAACGAGATCATGGCCGACAAGCGGGCCGCCGCCCTGCGCCTGCGCCGCCTGGCCCCGACCGTGCTCGCCACCCAGGCCGACCCGGCCACCCTCCTGGAGGGGCTGCGCGCGATGGGCTACGCGCCCGCGGCCGAGTCCGCCGAGGGCGATGTCCTGATCACCCGCGCCCACGCGCACCGCACCCCGCCGCGTACCGCCCCCGAGCCGGTCCCGGACGGCCCGCCCCCGCCGGACGGCACCCTCCTGACCGCCGCCATCCGCGCGATCCGCGCCGGCGACCTGGCCGCCACCACCCCGCGCAAGGCGGCCGGCACCGCCGCCCAGGGCGGCGAACTCCCGCGCACCACCGCCGCCGAGACCCTCGCCACCATGCAGGCCGCCGTCCTCACCGGCGGCACCCTGTGGATCGGCTACGTCAACGCCGAGGGCACCGCCAGCCAGCGCGTCATCGCCCCCATCCGCGTGGAGGGCGGCTTCGTCACGGCGTACGACCACACGGCCGACGAGGTACGCACCTACCCCCTGCACCGGGTGACGGGGGTGGCGGAACTCGCGGACGATTAGCGGCGCGGGCGGCCGAGCCGGCCGAGCGGGGCCGGCCCCGCGGTCCGGCAGCGTCGCGAAGGCGCCCGAAGGGGCGCGGGCCCACGTCGGCGTGCGGCTCCGCCGCGGGGCGCGACCGTCCACGACGGCGCCGCACCCCAACGACGGCCGCCCGTCGCGGCGCTCACCGCGAAGCGCTCAGCAGTACCGCACCGGCGCGTCCGCCGGCAGGGCGAAGTGGGTGCGGGCCACGGTCTGCAACGCGGTGGACTCCATCTCCTCGTCGAGGCGGGACTCGGCGTGGCGGCTGAAGTGGTTCTCCGTCCACTCGCCGTAGCCCTCGCCGTCCGGTGGCTCCTCCTCGGCGACGACGCGGTACCCGCCGTGCGCCGCGTCCCGCTCCAGCCGGACCACCTGCGGTATCTGTGCGCCGCCGCACTCCACCAGGGCGCCCGCGCGCTCGCCGTACTCCAGGCACAGGGTGTCGACCCCGGCCCGCACCTGGCCCCCGCTCTCCGTCAGGTCCAGGGCCTCCGCCCGGCAGAACCACCGCGACCGGAGACCGGGCTCGCTCTCCCCCGCCCCGGTGCCCGCGGCCTGCGCCACGAGCCGGGCCTCTATGGCGGGGCGCACCTCGGTCCACAGGCCGGCGTCCACCCCGGCGGACCCGTGCGCCCACACCGCCGTCACCACCAGCACCGCCACCGCCCCTGCGCCCGACCCCCAGATACGTACGGACGTCACCCGACCCCTCCTCACCGAACCACACGCGTTGCGCGGCTCCCCCCTTGGGACATGACACCCGAAACGGGCCCAAGGTTGCATCGGGCCGTCCCTCGTCCTCGGAAGGCACGTTCTGCCGAGCGGCACAGGTGATCGCTCGCCCATGAGGCACACTGGAACTTTGGCCCATGACGATGGCCGCCATGGCGATGGCCGCATGGGCCGAAAGGGAAAGGTGCCGCGCGTGAATGGTCCGCTGATCGTCCAGTCCGACAAGACGCTGCTCCTGGAAGTCGACCACGAGCGGGCCGACGAATGCCGTCGGGCGATCGCGCCCTTCGCCGAGCTGGAGCGGGCGCCGGAGCACATCCACACCTACCGGGTGACCCCGCTGGGCCTGTGGAACGCGCGGGCGGCCGGGCACGACGCCGAGCAGGTCGTGGACGCGCTGGTGGAGTACAGCCGCTACCCCGTGCCGCACGCGCTGCTGGTCGACATCGCCGAGACGATGGACCGCTACGGCCGGCTGACGCTCTCCAAGCACCCGGCGCACGGGCTGGTGCTCACCACCACCGACCGTCCGGTCCTGGAGGAGATCCTGCGCTCCAAGCGGGTCATCCCGCTGGTCGGCGCCCGGATCGACCCCGACACCGTGGCCGTGCACCCCTCCGAGCGCGGGCAGATCAAGCAGACGCTGCTGAAGCTGGGCTGGCCCGCCGAGGACCTCGCCGGGTACGTGGACGGCGAGGCCCACCCGATCGAGCTCGCCGAGGACGGCTGGGCGCTGCGGCCGTACCAGAAGCAGGCCGTGGAGAACTTCTGGCACGGCGGCAGCGGCGTGGTCGTCCTGCCCTGCGGGGCGGGCAAGACGCTGGTCGGTGCCGGGTCCATGGCACAGGCCAAGTCGACGACCCTGATCCTCGTCACCAACACCGTCTCCGCGCGCCAGTGGAAGCACGAGCTGGTGAAGCGGACGAGTCTCACCGAGGACGAGATCGGGGAGTACAGCGGGACGCGGAAGGAGATCCGGCCCGTCACGATCGCCACGTACCAGGTGCTCACGACCAAGCGGAAGGGCGTCTACCCGCACCTCGAACTCTTCGACTCCCGTGACTGGGGCCTGATCGTCTACGACGAGGTCCATCTGCTGCCGGCTCCTGTCTTCAAGTTCACCGCCGATCTGCAGGCGCGCCGGCGGCTGGGGCTGACGGCCACCCTGGTGCGCGAGGACGGCCGGGAATCGGACGTGTTCTCCCTCATCGGGCCCAAGCGCTTCGACGCCCCGTGGAAGGAGATCGAGGCGCAGGGCTATATCGCGCCCGCCGACTGTGTCGAGGTGCGGGTGAACCTCACGGACTCGGAGCGGCTCGCCTACGCCACCGCCGAGACCGAGGAGAAGTACCGCTTCTGTGCGACCACCGCGACCAAGCGGAAGGTCACGGAGGCGATCGTGAAGCGCTTCGCGGGCCAGCAGATCCTTGTCATCGGGCAGTACATCGACCAGCTCGACGAGCTGGGCGAGCACCTGAACGCCCCGGTCATCAAGGGCGAGACCTCCAACGCCCAGCGCGAGAAGCTCTTCGACGCCTTCCGCGAGGGCGAGATCAGCGTGCTGGTGGTGTCGAAGGTCGCCAACTTCTCCATCGACCTGCCGGAGGCGACGGTCGCGATCCAGGTGTCGGGCACCTTCGGCTCCCGCCAGGAGGAGGCCCAGCGCCTCGGCCGGGTGCTCCGCCCCAAGGCCGACGGCCACCAGGCCCACTTCTACTCCGTCGTCGCCCGCGACACGATCGACCAGGACTTCGCCGCCCACCGGCAGCGGTTCCTGGCGGAGCAGGGCTACGCCTACCGCATCGTGGACGCGGACGAGCTCCTCGCCGAGGGCACGGCGGGCACGGACGCAGCGGAGGGCTGAGTCCCCGGCCGGGCGTGGCTGTGCCGTCGCAGGACCACGGCCGCGCCCGCCAGCAGCGCCAGCCCCAGGAGCGGGTAGGGCGCCGCGAACGGCTGCTGCCACCAGGGCAGGTGCAGGTCCCGGTCGCCCTCGTGCGGCAGCAGCCACATCGTGCGGGCCGCGAACACGAGCGCCGCGGTGGCCGCGATGAGCGTGCGGCCCTCCGCCCGCAGCACCGCCAGCAGCGGGACGCACCACACCCAGTGATGGGACCAGCTGATCGGGCTGATCAGCAGTGCCGTGAACGCGGTCAGCAGGATGCCCCAGCGGTCGCCCTGACTCCCTTGGTCACGGTGGGTGCGATCGGCGCGGGCGGTGAGGTCGGCGCGGTGGGCGCGGGTCGCCAGCCACAGGCCCGTCGCCGCGACCACGGCCGCCGGGAGCGCCCAGGTCAGGCCCGGTGCCGCCGTGCCCGTGGCCCTTGCGATCAGGCCCTGGAGCGACTGGTTGTCGACGATCCATGCCTTGCCGACCCGGCCGGTCTCGAACAGGCGCCGCGTCCAGAAGTCCACGGTCGCCGTGGGGAGGAACAGGGCGCCGAGCGCTGCCGTACCGGCGAAGGACGCCGTCGCAACGCCTGCCTCCTTTCTGCGTGCGGTGAGGAACAGGTAGGCGATGAAGATCGCCGGGGTGAGTTTGACGCCCGCCGCGATGCCCAGGGCCAGGCCCTTGGCGCGGGCGCCGGGCGGGCGGGTGAGGTCCCAGAGGACCAGGCAGGCGATCGCCAGGTTGATCTGGCCGAAGAGGAGGGTCTGGAAGACCGGCTCCAGCCAGAGGGCGAGGGCGGTGGCCGTACACAGCACGGGGAGGGGTGCCGTGCGGCCGGCCAGGCGGACGGAGAGGGCGACGAGACAGGCGAGCAGGAGCGCGTTGCCCGCGAGGAACGCCGCCTTCAGGGCCGGGACGGGGATCCAGGCCGCCGGGACGAACAGGACCGCCGCGAAGGGCGGGTAGGTCGCCGGCAGCCGCCACTCGGTGACGGTGAAGCCGTACAGGTCACTGCCGTGGACCACGGCCTCGCCCTCGGCCCGGTAGACCAGCAGATCGGCCATCGGGGCGTGCAGCAGGACGCAGAGGGCGACGAAGGAGGAGAGGGAGACCGCCAGAAGAGAGAGGGCGGAAAGGGAAACGGGGCGGGTGAGGGAGGGCAGGGAAGATGACGTCACCGTCCGGTTCGGCACGGAGGCGACACTATGCCGTCACCTGCGGCGTATGCCTGCTTCCTCGCCGTATTCGCCGAGTATGACGACGCGGAACGCCGCGCCGACGAAGACCTTGACGGCACGCAGGGCGTCGCCCAGACGGTGCTGGGGGTGCGGGACCCCGTCCAGGGCGGTGGCGCCCGGCGGACGGCTGGGGGCTGGATGGATGGTTGCTGCGCTCATGCCTCAATGGTGGAACTTCGGACACGCGTACGGCATCGGTCCACGGGCCCAATTTCCGGCTTCCGCCAGTCCACCCGCCGATGGACCCCACCCCCTACCTCCGCCCCACCTCACGAGGGACGCTCCCCCTAGGGGACGCTCCCGACGCTCCCTCTCCTGGGCGCCCCAGCCCCCCTCGGCACGCCGAGGGAAATCCATTGGCCTCCCCCGCCCCCGCCTCACTACAATCTCCGCTCTTGCCCGCCTCCTTCCCCGGAGTGCCGCCGCCCGGACGGAAACCGGTCGGCTGATCGCCACCCGTGCGCCCCTCACACCTGAGCGCCACCCACTCGCAGGCCTTCGGAGGCACCCCCTTGTCCACGCCCGCCCACGACCCCCTCACGGACCCGCACGCCGAAGCCACCGACCCCCTCTCCCGTGAGCGCGCCCACCTCGCCGGCTCCCGGTCCGCTCTGCGGGCCATGCGGGAGGACGTCGAGTCGCTGGACATCCGCGACGTCACCGCGAACTGGGTCAACGCCGAGGTCCTCGCCCGCCAGATCGACGAGCGCATCAAGGCGCTGGCCGACCTCAGCGACACGCCTCTCTTCTTCGGCCGCCTCGACTACCTGCACGCCCCCGGCGCCGACCAGGCCGAGGGGGCGTACGGCGAGCGCTTCTACATCGGGCGCCGGCACGTCCACGACCACGACGGCGACCCGATGGTCATCGACTGGCGGGCACCGGTCTCGCAGCCGTTCTACCGCGCGTCCAAGAAGGACCCGATGGACGTGGCACTGCGCCGCCGCTTCGGGTACACCCGCGGCGACATCACCGCCTACGAGGACGAGCACCTGTCCGACCCGGCCGAGGCGGCCCGGACCAGCAAGCTGCTCCAGCAGGAGATCGAGCGCCCGCGCGTGGGCCCGATGAGGGACATCGTCGCGACCATCCAGCCCGAGCAGGACGAGATCGTGCGCAGCGGGCTCGGCGGAACCGTGTGCGTGCAGGGAGGGCCGGGGACCGGAAAGACCGCCGTCGGCCTGCACCGGGTCGCCTACCTCCTCTACGCCCACCGGGAGCGCCTCGCCCGCACCGGCACCCTGGTCATCGGCCCGAACCGCTCCTTCCTCCACTACATCGAGCAGGTGCTCCCGGCGCTGGGCGAGCTGACCGTGCAGCAGGCCACGGTGGACGACCTGGTGGCGAACGGCGTCGAGGTGCGCGGCACCGACACCGCGCCCGCCGCGGTCATCAAGGGCGACGCCCGGATGGCGGAGGTGCTGCGCAGGGCCGTGTACGCGCACGTCACGATGCCCGGTGAACCGGTCGTGGTGGTCCGCGGCTCCCGGCGCTGGCGCGTCCCGGCGTACGAACTGGAGGACATCGTCAGGGAGCTGCTGGACCGCGGCATCCGGTACGGCGCGGCGCGCGAGGCCCTGCCGCAGCGCATCGCACACGCCGTGCTGGTCCAGATGGAACGCTCGGGCGAGGCTCCCGACGACCGGGTGCAGGACTCGGTGGCCCGCAACGCGGCGGTGAAGGCGGCCGTCAAACAGGTCTGGCCGCCCGTCGACCCGGCGAAACTCGTGCTGCGCCTGCTCACGGACGCGGACTTCCTCGCCGTGCACGCGGAGGGGATCCTCACCGACGACGAGCAGAAGACGATCGTCTGGGCGAAGGCGGTGCGCGGCGTCAAGGCGGCCAGGTGGTCGGCCGCGGACGCGGTGCTGATCGACGAGACGACGGATCTCGTCCAGCGGACGCATTCCCTCGGCCATGTGGTCCTGGACGAGGCGCAGGACCTGTCGCCCATGCAGTACCGCGCGGTCGGCCGCCGCTGCACCACCGGCTCGGCGACCGTCCTCGGCGACCTGGCGCAGGGCACCACGCCCTGGGCGACCCGGAGCTGGGACGAGGCCCTGTCCCACCTCGGCAAGTCGGACGGCGTGATCGAGGAACTGACGGCCGGTTTCCGCGTCCCGACGGACGTCATCACGTACGCCTCCCGGCTCCTCCCGTACATCGCCCCCGGCCTCACCCCGGTGGCGTCGGTCCGTGAGAACCCCGGCTTCTTCGCGGTGCGTTCGATCGCCGGCACCGCCGAAACCGTGGCGGCCTGCGAGGAGTTGCTGCGCCACGAGGGATCGACGGGCCTGATCGCGGCGGACGCGCGGGTACCGGCGCTCGCGGAGGCCCTGACGGCGGCGGGCATCGGGTATCTCGCCCCCGGCGAGGAGACGACGGCCGAGACCCGTCTCACCCTGGTCCCGGCGTCACTGGCGAAGGGCCTGGAGTACGACTACGTGGTCCTGGACGAGCCGCAGGCGGTCGTCGACGGCGAACCCGACGAACGCACCGGCCTGCGCCGCCTCTACGTCGCCCTCACCCGGGCCGTCTCCGGCCTGATCGTGACGCACACGGCCCCGCTCCCGCCCCAACTGACCTGACGCACCCCCGTCGTGGAGGGCCGGTTCGGGCGCACCGATCCGGTCCTCGACGCCGTCGTGGGGTTCAGGCGCTGTGGCGGTGGACCGCGTCGAGGAGCTGGTCGATGTCCTCGGCGTGGTGGGAGAAGGCGGTGACGAAGCGGACGACGCCCGGCTCCCAGCGGTCGTGGTAGAAGGCGTAACCCTCGGCGAGGAGCCCGTCGGTGACGTGCTGGGGCAGCCGGCAGAAGAGGATGTTGGCCTGCGGGGCGGCCAGGAGGCCGACGCCGGGGACGGCCTTGAGGCCGGCACCGAGGCGGGCGGCCATGGCGTTGGCCCGGCGGGCGTTGTCCAGCCACAGGCCGTCGGTGAGGTAGGCGTCGAGCTGGGCCGTCTGGAAGCGCATCTTGGAGGTGAGCTGACCGGCGCGCTTGGCCCGGAAGGCGAGTTCCGCGGCGAGGGCGGGGTCGAAGGAGACGATGGCGTCGGCGGTCATCGCGCCGTTCTTGGTGGCGCCGAAGGACAGGACGTCGACCCCCGCCTTCCAGGTCATCTCGGCCGGGGTGGCGTCGAGGTGGACCAGGGCGTTGGCGAAGCGGGCGCCGTCCATGTGGACGCGCAGGCCCGCGTCCCCGGCGATCGAGGACAGCCGGCGGATCTCCTCGACGGTGTGGACGCTGCCGCTCTCGGTGGCCTGGCTGATGCTCACCACGGACGGCTGCACGCTGTGGACGTCGCCGGCCCGGCGGCGCACCGCCGTCCGGAGTGCCTCGGGGTCGATCTTGCTGTCGAGGCCGGGGAGTCCGACGAGCCTGGCGCCGCCGGTGAAGAACTCGGGGGCCCCGCACTCGTCGTGGTGGATGTGGCTGTCCTGGTGGGCGAGGACGCTGCCCCACGGCGGGGTGAGGGCGGCCAGGGCGAGGGCGTTGGCGGCGGACCCGGTGGAGACGGGGAAGACGTCGACGTCCCGTTCGAAGATCTCGGCGAGCCTGCCCCGGGCGCGCTCGGTGAAGGGGTCGTTGCCGTAGGGCAGGACCTGGCCCACGGCGGCGTCGGCGACGGCGGCGGCTATGCGCGGGGAGGCTCCGGCCATGTTGTCGCTGATGAAGGACAGGCCGGACGGGGTGGTGGCGGTGGGGGCGGCGGTGGTCATGAGGGGTGTTCCCGTTCTCAGGCGCTGATGGGGGAGGCGAAGACGACGGTGATGTCCACCGCCTCCGCGCCGGTGCGGTAGAAGTGCGGGGCGTCACCGGCGAAGGCGAGCATGTCGCCGGGGCCGAGGTCGTGCGGGGCGTCGACCGGTCCGGCGGTGACGTGTCCGGTGGAGATGATCAGGTGCTCGATCGTGCCGGTGGCGTGCGGGACGCCGGCCAGTTCGGTCTCGGGCCGGATGCGCAGCCGCCAGATCTCCAGGCTGTTGCCGCTGCTGATGCGGCGCAGCAACTCGCGGGTGACCTCGCCGGGTTCAGCCTCCGTGCCCGCCCGGTAGACCGGGCCGGTGTCGGCGTCGCGTGCGAGCAGGTCCGCGATCGGGATACGCAGTGCGATCGCGATGGCGTCCAGGGTGTCGATGGTCGGGTTGCCCCGGCCGGCCTCCAGCTGGGACAGGGTGGCCTTGCTCAGTCCGGCGCGCCGGGCCATCTCCGCCGCGCTCATGCCGCGCTGCTGACGGCGCAGCCGGATCTTCGCGCCGACGGCGGCCGCCGTACTGCTCACCGGCTGTCGCCCGGTCCCGGGCTGCGGGCCCATCAACAGCCCCGGAAGTCGTTTGAGTGAACCATTCGTTCAATATAACAGGCCATGCCGATATGAAAAACCCCGCGTTCATTTAAATGAACGCGGGGAACCTCGCCCGAAGGGACCTACCCTTCGTCCAGCACTCGCCGCCACTCCCGTACGGCCGGCACCGACACCGGTCCTTCCCAGCCGCCGGGCCGGGCCGCGCCGCCGATGTGGAAGGCGTCGATCCCCGCGTCCCGCAGCCCCGGCACATGGTCGAGGCGCAGACCTCCTCCCACCAGGAGCGTCTGCCCGTACCCCGGCTCGCCGCGGCGCCGGGCCTCGGCCAGCAGGGTGGGCAGGCCCTCGTCCACGCCCGTCGCCGCGCCCGCGGTGAGGTAGGTGTCCAGGCCCGGAAGGTCGGCGAGCTGCTTGCGCAGCGCGTCGCGGTCGGCGGCGCGGTCGATGGCCCGGTGGAAGGTCCAGCGGCAGCCCGCCAGTTCGGCCACCACGCGCTCCACGGCCGCCAGGTCCACATCCCCTTCCGCGCCGAGGAACCCGAGCACGAACTGGTCGGCCCCCGCCGCCCGCAGCTCCCCGGCCACCCCGACCAGCCGGTCGACGTCGCCCGCCGCGAACCCGTCCGCCAGCCTCAGCATCACGCGCAGGTCGATGTCGACGGCGGCCCGGATCGCGGTGAAGGTCCGGGGCGGCGGGGTCAGCCCGTCGGCCGCCATGTCGGTGACCAGTTCGAGGCGGTCCGCGCCTCCGGCCTGGGCGGCGACCGCGTCCTCGGCGTCGAGGGCGATCACCTCCAGGACTGCACGCGTGCTCATAGGGCCCCTTCCGTGGTGTTCCCCGTGTACCCCTGACGCAGCCGGCCGATCAGCCGCCGGCCGACCGCAGGAGGTCTAGTCCAATCCAAGAGTACGTGGGGACCGTATACGGCCGCGAGACCGCCCCCGGCCGCTCACCGTGCGGATTCGGCTCCTCTCACCCGTACAGATTCAGCTCCTCGGCCGCCGCCCCGGTCAGCTCGTACGACGCCCCGTCGACCGCCCGCCCCGTGTACAGCCGTACGAGCGTCGCCGAGTCCCCGATGAAACGGGCCGGGGTCCGGGTCCCGCTCGGCACGCCCAGGTGCAGCGGGTCGTCGACGTCGTCCAGGTCGGCCTGCAGCCTCAGCCGCCCCCGGTCCCGGGTGACCCGGGCCAGCAGCGAGAGCGCGTACGGCCGTCCCGCGCCGGTGTAGGCGCCGGGCTCGCCGAGGCAGTCGCGGACGTCACCGGCGTGCACCCACTCCCCGAAGGCGATCCCGTCCCAGGCCCCGTCGGCCCGCCCCGCGATCACCTCCCCGGCCTCGGTCATCCCGCGCTCCAGCTCGTCGAGGACCCGCGCGTTCGTCCAGTCGGCGCGGTCGGCGATGTCCCGGTCGTTCGACTCGGGCGAGAACACCCCCTTCTCGAAGCGGCTCTCCACCACCCGGTCCAGCGCGGCCGAACAGTGGGCGAGCACATCCCGCACCGTCCATCCCGGACACGAGGCGGTCGGCAGCGCGAAGTCCGCGTCCGGCCGGGAGCGCAGGAGCGGGAGCAGCGCGTCACGCTCGACGGCGAGCAGACGTCCGGGGAGGGAAGGGTCACGTACGTCGTCAACAGCAGCAGTCATGCCCTCCACGCTAGGGGCATGTCCGTGGCGCGCGGGAGAATGGGCGCATGGCCGATCTCCAGGAACTGCGCGTCCGCTGGCGGCGCGCCCTCCTCCAGGCGCGGGGCGACGACGCGCGCCTGCCCGACCCCGATCCGTACGCCACCGCCCTGCTGGACCGCTGGCAGGAGCCCCAGCGCCGGTACCACACCGTCGCCCACCTCACGGCGGTCCTCGACCACGTCGACGTACTGACGGAGTACGCGGACGACCCCGATCTGGTGCGGCTCGCCGCCTGGTTCCACGACGCGGTGTATCTGCCGGACCGGTCGGAGAACGAGGAGCGCTCGGCCCGGCTCGCCGAACGCGCCCTGCCCGAGGCCGGGGTCTCCGACGCCGGGACCGCCGAGGTCGCCCGCCTGGTCCGGCTCACCGTCACGCACGACCCGGCCCCCGGCGACCGCAACGGCGAAGTCCTGTGCGACGCCGACCTCGCCATCCTCGCCGCCCCGCCCGCCGCGTACGCCGCCTACACCGCCGAGGTGCGCGAGGAGTACCACTTCGTCCCGAACGACGCCTTCCGCGAGGGCCGTTCCGCGATCCTCCGCCAACTCCTCGACCTGCCGGCCCTCTTCAGGACCCCGCACGGCCGATCGCGGTGGGAGCCGACCGCCCGCTACAACCTCGCAGCCGAGCTGGAAATGCTGTCGACCGCACAGGATCCGGCGTCCTAAGGTGCGGCCCATGCGGGAAATAGGCGGGGATCAGGTGGAAGAGGCCGTCGCGGGCTGTGTCGCGACGCTGCGGCCGGCGGTGCCACGGGACTGGACGGAGGTGAAGGCAGGGCGCCTGGACTGGAACTGCCACGAGACGGCGGTCCACGTCGCCGACGACCTCGTCGCGTACGCCGCCAATCTGGCCGGACGCGCGCAGGACGCGTACGTGCCCTTCGAGCTCAAGCTCGACGACGGCACCGACAACTCCGGCCTGCTGCACGTCATCGAGACGACCGGCGCCCTGCTCGCCGCCACCGTCCGGACCACCCCGCGCGAGGTCCGCGCCTTCCACCCGTACCCCTTCCGCAGCGCGGACCGGGTCGGCTTCGCCGCGATGGGCATCGCCGAAGTGCTGCTCCACACCCACGACATGGCGGCAGGCCTCGGGGTCCCCCACCGGCCGTCCGACGAACTGGCCGAATCCGTCCTGGCGCTGCTCTTCCCGCACGTCCAGCCCGGCCCGACGCCCTGGGAGACCCTGCTGTGGGCCACCGGCCGCGGCGAACTGCCCGGCCGCGCCCCGGTCACCGAGTGGCGCTGGCACAACAACCTGGTCATCCCCGCCGACCGCCTCGACCTCGTCGGCATCCGCCCCGCCGAGGCCCGCGACCTGCGCCTCGGCGGCGACGGAGGCTTCACGTGGATCGAGGGCGGCCCGTACGAGGGATCCCGGGAAGCGGCCGGTTTCATGCTGAAGGCGTACGAAGGGGGCGTGCACCGGCCGGAGTTCGGCGTCTTCGCCCTGGTCCGCCGGGAGGACGGCCGCGCGGTGGGCGGCATGGGCTTCCACTCCGCGCCGGACGAGGAGGGCCGGGTGGAGATCGGCTACGACCTGACCGAGTCCGCCCGCGGCCACGGCTACGCCACGGAAGCGCTGCGCGCCCTGGCCGACTGGGCCCTGTCCCGCGCCGACGTGAGCTCCCTGTTCGCCACGATCGAGCCCGCCAACGTCCCCTCCCAGGCCGTCGTCACCCGCGCGGGCTTCACCAAGGTGAGCGAGGACGCGGAGGGGCTCGCCTTCGAACTGCGGGGATAACCCGCACGACGGAAACCCGGTAGCCGCATCACCGACCGCAAAGGCCCCCGTACAACCGGAGTTGCCTCTCCGACAGAGCGACCCAGAGGGGCATCGCCCACGAAGCCGAGAGCTGGTTCAGCCCTGGGCCGACGGAGTCGACCGCCCCTTCCGTCGTCGCAACCCCGCCCGGGTGAGCAGCCGTACCACCTCGCGGCTGCTGACCCGCACCGCGCCCGCCCGTACCGCGTCCGCGTAGCGGTCGGACGGGAGGTCGTAGTGGTCGCGTTCGAAGCCGCGCCGGGGTACGCCCAACGCCTCGGCGAAGACGTGCAGTTCGGCGTAGGAGACGTCGCTGACCAGGTGGGACCACATGCGGCCGTGGCCCGGCCAGGTCGGTGGGTCGATGTACACCGTCATGGGAGCACCTTCATGAGAGCACCGTCACGAGGACGCCATCCCGCCCGTCGCCCGGCCCAGGGAGCCGACGGAGGCGACCTTCACGCCCGCCTTGTGGCACACCCAGTGCGGGTCCGGGCCGAGCTCCGGTTCGACGTCCAGGGCGTGCGGGTCGCCGGTGCCGCACACCGGGCACAGCGGCCAGCGGCCGTACCGCTCGAGCAGCGCGTCCTGTACGTCCTGGGCGACCAGGCCCGCCACGTACCCGGCCCCGTCCGGCCACTGCTCGACCCACCAGCGCCGCTGTACGACGGAGTCCTCGACCAGTGAGACGACGTCCGCCTCGGCGACCTCGCCCGCGACCAGGTCGGCGAGCACCAGGGCGCGGGCTGCGTGCAGCGCCTGTTCCAGGGGGCTTACGGGGTCCATGGTCCTATTGTGCGCGGTCTTGACCGGGCGCCCGAAACGAAAATATCTTTCAGGGGTGACCGAGAACGTGAAGGAAATTTTCGGCAACCGTCCGGGCGGGACCCCGGCCCCGGGGAGCGCGCCGCCTGCTCCGGCCGCCCTCGCGGCCAAGGTGCGCACCCTCGCCCCCTCCATGACCCGCTCCATGCAGCGGGTCGCCGAAGCCGTCGCGGGCGACCCCGCCGGCTGCGCGGCCCTCACGGTCACCGGACTCGCGGAGCGCACCGGCACCAGCGAGGCGACCGTCGTGCGCACCGCCCGGCTGCTCGGTTACCCCGGCTACCGCGATCTGCGGCTCGCCCTCGCCGGGCTCGCCGCGCACCAGCAGTCGGGGCGGGCGCCCGCGATCACCACCGACATAGCCGTCGACGACCCGATCGCCGACGTCGTCGCGAAACTCGCCTACGACGAGCAGCAGACCCTCGCGGACACGGCCGCCGGCCTGGACACCGTGCAGCTGGGGGCCGCGGTGAGCGCGCTCGCCGGGGCACGGCGGATCGACGTCTACGGCATCGGGGCGTCCGGGCTGGTCGCCCAGGACCTCACGCAGAAGCTGCTGCGGATAGGGCTGATAGCGCACGCGCACAGCGATCCGCATCTGGCGGTCACCAACGCGGTGCAGTTGCGGGCGGGTGACGTGGCCATCGCCATCACGCACTCCGGGGCCACCGGGGATGTCATAGAGCCGTTGCGGGTCGCCTTCGAGCGGGGGGCCACGACCGTTGCCGTCACCGGGCGGCCGGATTCCTCGGTGACGCAGTACGCCGACCATGTGCTGACGACCTCGACCGCGCGGGAGAGTGAGCTGCGGCCGGCCGCGATGTCCTCGCGGACCAGTCAGTTGCTGGTGGTGGACTGCCTGTTCGTGGGTGTTGCGCAGCGGACGTACGAGGCGGCGGCTCCGGCGTTGGCGGCGTCTTACGAGGCGTTGGCCCATCGGCACCGGAACATTCCTCGATAGACCGTAGTGCTTGATCGTCGTGGGCATGTGCGGGCCGGATGTGGCTGGTCGCGCAGCTCCCCGCGCCCCTGCTGGGTGCACTCGACCGAGTCAGAAAGAACCGTTCTCCATGACCACCGAACACCGCGCCCTCCGCTCGCAGCTGGAGGCGCTCACCACCGAGGCGTTTCGGCCGGAGCTCGCCGAGATCGACACGTTGCCCACCCTCGACATCGCACGGCTCATGAACGGCGAGGACGCCGGGGTCGCCGCCGCTGTGGCGCTGCGGCTGCCCCAGATCGCCGCCGCCATCGACGCGATCTCGGCCCGTATGGCCGAAGGCGGGCGGCTCGTCTACGCCGGTGCCGGTACCGCCGGGCGGCTGGGGGTGCTCGACGCCTCCGAGTGCCCGCCCACCTTCAACACCGCTCCCGGTCAGGTCGTCGGTGTCATCGCGGGCGGCCCCGAGGCCATGGTCACGTCCGTGGAAGGCGCCGAGGACTCCGCCGAACTGGCCCGGAAGGACCTCGACGCCCTCGGGGTCGACGCCCTCGACTCGGTCGTCGGTGTCTCCGCCTCCGGCCGCACCCCCTACGCCGTCGGCGCCGTCGAGCACGCCCGGGCCCGCGGCGCCCTGACCGTCGGCCTCTCCTGCAACGCGGGCAGCGCGCTGGCGGCCGCCGCCGAGCACGGCGTCGAGGTGGTCGTCGGCCCCGAGCTGCTCACCGGCTCCACCCGTCTGAAGGCCGGCACCGCCCAGAAACTCGTCCTCAACATGCTGTCGACGATCACGATGATCCGGCTCGGCAAGACCTACGGGAACCTGATGGTCGACGTCCGGGCCTCGAACGAGAAGCTGCGCGCCCGGTCCAGACGGATCGTGGCCCTCGCGACCGGCGCCGGGGACGAGGAGATCGAGCAGGCCCTCACCGCGACCGACGGCGAGGTGAAGAACGCCATCCTGGTGGTCCTGGCCGGTGTCGACGGGCCCACCGCCACCCGCCTTCTGGAGGAGTCCGGCGGCCGTCTGCGCGCCGCGCTCGCCACGGCGGCCGGCTGACCCGCACGCTCGGGGTGTGCAGAGATCGCCGTACGACACCGCCGCCGCACTGCTGCCCCTCGTCGGCGGCCCCGCGAACGTCAGCTCCGTCGCCCACTGCATGACCCGTCTGCGACTGGGGCTGAACGATCCCTCGCTCGTGGCGGGAGAGGCGGTGCGGGCGGTGCCCGGGGTGCTGGGAGTGGTGGCCGCCGGGGACGGCCTCCAGGTGGTGCTGGGGCCGGGAGCGGTGGTGACGGTGACCGCCGAGTTCCAGCGACTGCTGACGGCGGAGAAGCCGGCGACGGCCGACCAGACCGCCACCCAGGGTCCGGAGCAGCTCGCCGCCCGGGGAGCCGAGCAGGCCGCCGCCCACGGAGCCGAGCAGCTCGCCACCCAAGGTGCGGAGCCGCTCGCCGCCCAAGGTGCGGA
This sequence comes from Streptomyces sp. NPDC001220, assembly GCF_053597895.1. Lineage (NCBI taxonomy): Bacteria > Bacillati > Actinomycetota > Actinomycetes > Kitasatosporales > Streptomycetaceae > Streptomyces > Streptomyces sp. NPDC001220. Next base: position 171,326 of record NZ_JBSFJE010000010.1, on the reverse strand, counting down.
GCCGCTCGCCGCCCAAGGTGCGGAGCCGCTCGCCGCCCAAGGAGCGGAGCGGCTCGCCGGTCGGGGAGCCGAACGGCCCGGGGCCGGACGCTCCGCCCCCCACGGGGCCGAACAGCTCGCCGCCCGGGGAGCCGAGTTGCGCGCCGCCCGCGCCCGGCGCAACGCGACCCCGCTCAAGACCGCCCTGCGCCGCATCGCCGACGTCTTCGTTCCTCTCATCCCCGCCCTGATCGGCTGCGGGGTGCTGGCCGGCCTCAACGGGCTCCTCGTCAACGCCGGCCTGCTGCCCTGGCTCACCCCCGCCCTCGCCGCCATCGCCTCCGGCTTCATGGCTCTGATCAGCGTCTTCGTCGGCTACAACACGGCGAAGGTGTTCGGCGGGACGCCCGTGCTCGGCGGCGCGGTCGCGGCGATCGTCGTCTATCCGGGCGTCGCGAAGGTGACCGCCTTCGGGGTGGCGCTCGCGCCGGGGCAGGGCGGGGTGCTGGGCGCGCTGGCCGCCGCCCTGCTCGCCGCCCACGTCGAACGCTGGTGCCGGGGCCGCGTCCCCGACGCCCTCGACGTCCTCCTCACTCCCACCGTCACCGTCCTCGTCGCCGGGCTGGCCACCCTGTACGGCCTGATGTACGCCGCCGGGGTCGTCTCCTCCGCCATCGGCACCGCCGCCGACTGGCTCCTCGCCACCACCGGCCCCTTCGCCGGCCTGGTCCTCGGCGGCCTCTTCCTCCCCCTCGTGATGCTGGGCCTCCACCAGGCCCTGATCCCCATCCACACCACCCTCATCCAGCAGCAGGGTTACACCGTGCTGCTTCCGCTGCTGGCCATGGCCGGTGCCGGCCAGGTGGGCGCCGCCCTCGCCGTCTACGTCCGCCTCCGCCACGACACCTCACTGCGTACGACCATCAGGTCCGCCCTCCCGGCCGGCCTGCTCGGTGTCGGCGAACCCCTGATCTACGGCGTCTCCCTGCCCCTCGGACGGCCCTTCCTCACCGCCTGTGCGGGCGGCGCGGCGGGCGGGGCGTTCGTCGGCTTCTTCGCCGTGCTCGGTGACCGCGTCGGGGCCACCGCCATCGGCCCCTCGGGCTGGGCCCTGTTCCCCCTGCTGACCGGGAACAGGGGCCCGGCCCTGGCGGCGGCGGTCTACGCGGGTGGCCTGCTGACCGGCTACGCCGTCGGCTTCCTGGCCACCTACCTGAGTTTCAGCGCCGACGGCTCGCGGGCCGGTGGCCCGACACCTGCGCGATCCACGTGATGAAGTCCCCGGGGTCGTCGTCGGCGCCGTGCCAGTAGTACGTGATGTCCACGTCGTCGCCGAGGTTCCTGGTCGGGAGAGAGCCGCGTCACGGAAGTTGGCCAGTTTCAGCGGTGCCTGACAGGGTGAGGGCACACTTCCGGGTACGAGGCGTGCATTCAGGGGGAGTTGCCATGGCGACGATCGGGTTGGCCGCAGCCATCGAGGAGTTGCGGCAGGAGTTGTACGAGGCCCAGGACCGAGGCACGCACGAACAGTTCGCCTTCGAGATCCAGGAAGCCCAGCTGGAGTTGCTGCTGGAACTGCGCGACGACGTCAAGGGCGAGGGCAAACTCCAGTTCGGGGTGGCCACGGCGGGCGCGGGCGCCGGACACTCGTCGGCCCGGTCGCACAAGCTGACGCTGAAGCTCCGGGTCAGGGACCGGGCGACGGGCGGCGGCAGCCCCGAGATCAGCGGGTCGCGGTCCGGCTCCTGGGACGACGAGGACTGAGGTGGACCGCCGACGTCTCACCCTGGTCAGGGGCGGAGCGGACACCGGGTTCCGCCGCATCGGCAGCGGGTACCTGATCGCACCGCGCCTGGTACTGACCGCCCGGCACGTCGTCGAGGAGCACCCGGGAGCCGCCTGGCCACGCGTCGACGTACGCGTGGGGCACCCCCAGGACGACACCCGGCGCTGCGCGGCACAGGTCTGCTGGACCCACCCCGACGGCCGCGATGTCGCCCTGCTCCTGCTCGACGAGTCCGTCGAGGCACCGGGCACGGTCCGCTGGGGCCGCCCGGTCGGCAACGGCCCCCTCCCCTACGAGGCGCTCGGCTTCCCGGCGGCGACGACGAGCAACGGACAGTTCGGCGTCGAGCACCTGCGGGGAGAGCTGCCCGTGCTGGGCGGGGGCAGCGGCGACCAGGACCGGTACGTCCTCGACCAGGGCCCCGCGCCGGAAGCGGATTCCAGGAGTGGCGGCAGGGCTTGGTCCGGCGCCTCCGGCAGCGCGGTCTTCTGCCGGGACCATCTCGTCGGGGTCGTCATCCACGACGACGAGGCGTTCCGGAACCGCCGGCTGCACGCGTGTCCGGCCCGCTCGTTCGTGGACGACCCCGGCTTCGCCGACGTACTGGAACGCCACGGCGACGGCCGTCCCCGGCTGCGCCAGGTCGGCACGGATCTGGAGCGCTATCTGACCGCCGCCCGGCTCGCCGCCACCGAGCACCCGTACCCCGGGGTCGTACCCGGCACCATGCCACCGCTGTCCCACGTCTACGTGCGCCAGCAGGTCGTGAGCCGGAACTCGCCCGCCGAGGAGAGAACCGGGAACGCCGCGCTCATGGCGAGCGGCCTGCTCCCCGCAGCCCCGCCACGGCCCGCCGACGAGGTCCTGACCGGTGACGGGGTCTGTCTGGTCGTCGGCGGACCGGGCGGCGGCAAGTCCAGCCTGCTGCGCACCCGCCTCACCCACGGTGCCACCCAATGGCTCGACGGCAACGCCGACCCGGGCCCCGCGCCGGTCCTGGTGCCCGCCGCCGCCCTGGTCGGCACCCCCCTCAGCAGAGCCCTCGCCGGCACCGTCAACGCCCAGCTCCACCGGTACGGCCTCACGTCCCCCCTCCCCGACACCTTCTTCGAAGACCGTCCGGCCCCTGGGCACGGCTGGCTGGTGCTGGTCGACGGCCTCGACGAGATCACGAGCGTCTCCGGCCGGGAGGACGTCCTCAGGACGGTGGCCCACGCCGGCGACCAGTACACGTTCGTCGTGGCCACCCGCCCCGTGCGCGAAGCCGAACAAGGCATCCTCGGCCCGCAGGTCCCGTGCTACGCACTGGAGCCGTTCCGCGCCGACGAACTGGAACGCGTCGCGAGCGGCTGGTTCCGCGCCTTGGACGTCACCGAACCCGAGCAGACCGCACAGCAGTTCCTCGGCACACTGCACGCGATGGGGCTGATCGATCTCGCCCGGGTCCCGCTCATGATGTCCATGCTCTGCCAGCTCCGCGCCAAAGCCCCGACAGAGCCACCCCCTCGCGGGCGTGGCGACCTCTACCGCAGGTTCATGGACCTGCTGCACGAGCGCCAGTACGCCGCCGGCGCCGTGGAACAGGCCCGGGCCGCCCTGCGGCAGTACGGCTCCGACGCCGAGGCCGGGGCGGAACGGACCGTCCAGAACCTCCGGCCGATCCTCGCCCACCTGGCCCACCGGCTGCTCTTCACCGACGAAGACGAGGGCCGGGCCGTCCTCGACGCCGTACAGGATCACGAGTGCGCCGAACGGCCGACGGCGGTGCCGGAAAGACGCTGGCGGGAGTTCCTGGAATCGGTCCTGTCCGGCACCGGCCTGCTGATCCGGCGCTCGGACGACCTGGTCTTCACCCACCAGACCTTCCTGGAGTACTTCGCCGCTCGCCATGTCGCCGACGAGGAGGAGAGACTCCGGGTCGTCTTCCGGGAGACGTTCCTGCGTTCGGCCCGGCCACCGCGGCGGCTCGGCAAGCGCTGGACACCGCCCCAGTACGACCCGTTCGGCGGCTTCCTCCTCGACATCACGCCCAACGACCACCCGCTCAAGACCGAGTTCCTGACCTGGATGACCTCGAGGCGTGCGGGCGCCGAGGGCCCCCAGTTCCTGATCAAGCAGGCGCAGTCGGGAACCTGGCTGCCCGAGGACGTGGTCAAGGACTGCGTGAGTCTGCTCAACCAGTTCGCCCGTGATCGGTCACTCGAAGCATTCGCTCGCTTGCGGGTGGCCGCGGCACTGAGCACCGCCGACAAGGCGGCCGGCACGGAAGCCCTCCGGGAAATCGCGGCAGACCCCACCGCATGGGCTTATGCCCGAGCACTCGCGGCAAGCGCGTTCGCCGAACTTGATCCGGCGGAACGGCCTGCCCGATTCCTCGGCGACCTCGCCCCGGACACGACAGGGGGCGCCAAGTCGTCGCACCAGATGAAAGCGGCGCTGGCCCTGACCGAAACCGATCCGGCAACCGCCGTCCGACGACTGCACGCCCTCGCTCGCGATGCCGATGCGTTGTCCTCACACCGGATGCAGGCCGTGGTGGTGCTGAACACGCTGGACAAGCCCGGACGGGCGGAACTCCTGCGCACCCTCGCCGCCGACACCACCTTGGGCATCGGCCAACGCATCACGGTGGCGTGGCTTCTGCACGACGCCGACCACGACACAGCCACCGCACTGCACGCGAAGATCGCCTTGGACCCCGCGACGAAGGCCGCCCACCGCCTGGAGGCCGCAAAGTGGCTCTCAGGGATCGACCCGCAGCGAGCGCAGACAGTCCTCAACGAACTCATCGACGACACCACCCTCGGACGCAGACGCCGTCGGCAGGTCGCCGAGTTGCTCATCATGACGCGCCATAAGAACGCGGACTGACCGCCCTCAACAGGGCATCCGCCGAGCCCTGTTGGCCCACCGCACCTGCTCCCGCAGCACCTCGTCCGGCGGCGTGAGCTCCAGCGACTCCGCCGGACAGTCCCACTCCCGCCCGCCGGCCACGGGCCGCAGCTGCACCCTGCCGCCGACGTGCCCCATCACCTCGCCGATCCGCCCGTCCCGTACGTCCGTCACCCACGTCCCGACGGGCGGCCGTTCGCCGCGCACCACCGAGGCCAGCCGCTCCGCCACCCGGACGTTGCAACGCCCCAGCTCGACCAGGGCGAAGGGCTCGTCACTCGCACCAGTCACCGGATCGACGCACAACGACGGCAGCACGACCCCGGCGCCCTTCAGGGCCATCCGCAACGACTCCACGACTTCTTCGGTCGGCCGCACCTTTCCCACCTCCACGCTGAGTTGACCATTCGCAACACAGCGTGTCGGCCACGGCTCTAACCTGGCTAGATACGACATCCCAACAACCTCGTCCGTGGAACAGGGAGTTGCCCATGGCGGCACCGAAGGACCTGGACCCGTCGTCGTCACCGCGAGCACTCCTGGGGGCCGAGTTACGGCACGCGCGCGAGAAGGCCGGCCTCAGCCAGACGGAACTGGGGCAACGGCTGTTCGTGAGCGGGTCGTTCATCGGGCAGTTGGAGGCGGGGACGCGGCGGATGCTGCCCGATATCGCGCGGATGCTGGATGAAGTCCTGGGGACTGGGGGCTTCTTCACACGCAACTGCAAGGCAGCGGCCAAGTCGAGGTACGAGGAGCACTTCGCCGACGCAGCGGAGTCCGAGGCTCAAGCCACGGCGATCAGGGAGTACTCGCCGCTGCTGATCCCCGGGCTGCTGCAAACTCGTGCCTATGCCTGGGCGGTGAACCGCGCGTACGACCCGACCGCTCCGGAGGGGACCGTCGAGGAGTGGACGGAAGGCCGCATGGAGCGCACCGGCCTTCTCGATCACCCAACAAAGCCAGTGTTGTGGGTCGTTCTTGACGAGGCGGCGCTGCTTCGGGAAACCGGTGGCCGAGCGGTGATGGCGGAGGCCCTGCGTCACATCGCGGCCCTGACCCGCCGGGGCCGGGCCATCGTGCAGGTGCTGCCCTTGAGCGCCGGAGCGCACACGGCGATGCGGGGTGCTCTGAAACTGATGGAGTTCGAGGACGCCCCTCAGCTGGCCTACTTCGAGGGCGTTCACACGGGGCGGCTGGAAGACGACCCGGCCACCGTCGCCCAACTCAGGTTCGCCTTCGATCTCCTCGTGGCCTCTGCTCTGTCACAAGAGAACTCCCTGGCCCTTATGGAGGCGTTGGCGCAGGATTACGCCCATGAGGAACATCCTTGAGTACGACCAGAGCACGGCCGTATGGATCAGGTCCAGCTACAGCCAAGGCGGCGGTAACTGCCTGGAAGCAGCCGCCGGCCTCCCCACCCTCATCCCCGTCCGAGACTCCAAAACCGCCCCTCACGGCCCAACACTCGCGTTCCGGCCGGAGGCCTGGTCCGCCTTCGTGGACGGCGTCAAGAAGTGACCTCGTGATCGTGGCCCGGAGGGCGCCGCGCCAGGGCCTGGGCGCGTGCGGCGATCTCGGCCCTCGACACCGCGTCCACGCCGACCAGCACGTCTTCCAGCGCGGCCAGCCACAACCGGTAGTAGCGGTACGGCTCGTCGCGCGGCGCCGCCGCGATCCGGGCGATCAGCGCGGCCCGGAACTGCGGCCAGCTGAACGCGCCCGCCTCGTACAGGCTGACCGCCATGCCGAACGCACGGCTCTCCCAGGGCTCGGCGAAGACCAGTTCGCCGTTGGAGCGCGGTGGCGCGGCCGGGCCCTCGACCTCCAGCGGCGCGGTCACGGTGCCGCCACCTTGGCCACGCCGACCATCGCGTCCCGGGACACCAGGGGCACGAGTTCCTCCTCGGAGAGGTGTTCGGTGCCCGCCGGGCGTTCGGGCAGGACCAGCCAGCGGACCTCGCTGGTGGAGTCGTGGACGGTGATCTGCACGTCGTCGTCCAGGTCGAGGCCCATCTCGGCGAGCACCCGGCGCGGTTCCTTCACCACGCGGGCGCGGTAGGCGGGGTCCTTGTACCAGCCGGGCGGCAGGCCGAGCACCGGCCACGGGTAGCACGAGCAGAGCGTGCAGACGACGACGTGATGGGTGGTCGGGGTGTTCTCCACGACGACGATGTGCTCGCCCTGCGGCCCCGAGAAGCCGAGTTCCCGGATGGCCTCGGTGCCGTCGTCGAGGAGCCGGCGCCGGTACTCCGGGTCGGTCCAGGCCTTGGCGACGACCTTCGCGCCGTTGAGCGGGCCGACGTTGGTCTCGTACTCGGTGATGATCCCGTTCATCACCTTCGGGTCGATCAGGCCCCGCTCGGTGAGCAGTTGTTCCAGCGCCTCGGTGCGCAGGGCCGGGGGCAGGCGCTCCTCTGGTCCGGCGGTGGTCATGCGGCAGCCTCCAGATAGCTCTCGTACATCTCCACGGTGATCGCGAAGGGTTCGGCGTCGGCGCCCCACAGTTCTCGGGAGTCGAACCGCACCGAGTAGACGTACTGCGGGTTCTCGCCCCGGAAGTGGGCGTTGGTGTCCGGGAGCACGGAGGCGGGCCGCACGGCCTGGACGACGCCGGTGCGGCCGCGGGCGTAGCGCGGCAGCCGGGTGTGCCCGGGGACGGGTGTGGCCCGGGCCCGGACGCGGTCGCCCGCGGCGAAGGCGGGCGCGGTGTCCAGGGAGCGCAGGGAGCCGGGGGCGGTCGGGGCGTAGTCGGGCCGGGCGGGCTCGGGGACCGGCGGCTCGGGCACGTGTTCGCCGCGCAGGTTGCGGGCGCGGGCGTCGATGGCGCCGGGCGCCAGGATCGAGCTGTCGGCGAGCATCAGCTCCCCGCCGTTGAGCCAGCGGCCGTAGTAGCCGTCGTCGAAGTAGGCGGCCCGGTCCAGGCGCTCCAGGGCGTGCCGGAAGGCGTCCGTGTTGACGCCGCCGGACGCGACACGGCCGGAGAGGATCGCGAGGGCGAAGGCCCGACGCTGCCAGGGCTCCGCGAAGACCGGTTCGTCAGGGGGCGGGGGGTGCACGGGGCCCCATCCCGGCGTGCCGCCCAGATCAGCAAGACCGTCCATGACAGAGCTCCCCATATGCTCGCATAACGGACCACGCATCTGAATCGTATGCGAAGGGCCGGTCGGAGGCCCTGCCGGTGATGTTGCCGGTGGTACTGCTGGTCCCACCTCCGCGTCTGGCGGCGCCCGGTTCCGGAAGAGGATCATCGGCGCGGGATGGTCACCCCCACCGGTCACCCACACCGAACGGACCTCGCCGTGAGCATGATGTACCTCGCCCAGCCCGACCAGCAGCAGAAGCTCGAATGGCTCGACGGCGGGCAGTTCGCCGTCCTCCTGGACAGCGCGGCCACCGACGGACAGCTGACCGTGGGTCGGTTCAGCGTCACCAAGGGGGAGGCGCCGCCGTACCACGTGCACACCCGCGAGGACGAGATCTTCATGCTGATCAAGGGCACCGCGCTGGTGTGGTCGGACGACCAGGAGCTGGAGCTTTCGGAGGGCGGAATCGTCTACCTGCCCAAGAACGTCCCGCACGGCTACCGGATCACCTCCGACACCGCCGACCTGCTGATGATCTGCACTCCGGGCGGCATCGAGGGCATGTTCCGGCACGCGGGGCGCGACCTGTCGACCGCCCGGCCGGAGGGGTTCGAGATATCCAAGGACCTGATGGCCGAGGCCGCCGACCTGTACGGCCAGATCATCGTCGGCCCGCCGCGCTGAGCGCCGGCACCTCCACCTCCACCTCCGCCCCCCTACGAAAGGCACAACCATGTCCGGGCAGCAACACCGCGACCTCGACGAGATGCTCCGGCACGCCCCGCTCGACGTCGGAGGCGACGTGGCGGAAGCAGTGCGGTCTTCCACACGATGATGACCTCGATACCGCTGCCTCCCGAGGTCACGACCACGCCCGGCCGGCTCGGCGGCGTCCCCGTCGTCACGGTCGAGACGCCCGGCGGGGATCCGTGCAGCCACAACGGGCCCCTGTCACCTCCCGAGGTCCGCTCCCGCGTCGCCGGGATCCGTGGCGGTCGCAGCGCCTGACGTCACGTTCTGGCGGCGTTGTCAGCGCCGTGTGCCACGCTGGAACGTATGAACCACTCCCAGCTCACCTCCCTGGGTCGTGCCCTTCGTCTGCTCGGCGAGCACGGGGAGGCGCTGACCGCCAGTACGCCCGACGCCAGGCTGCACGAGGTCAAGGACGACCTCCGGCGCGCTCTCGACCTGCTGGAGGAGAGCGTCAGCGCGGCCGCGCCCACCACCCGGTGCGCCGAGCATCCGCAGGGGCCCGTGGACGAGAGCGCCCCGGATCTGTGTCTGCTCTGCGAGACGCGGCGGCGGGCCGCCCGGCGGTCGGAGTACGCGGGCGGGCCCCGTCCGGTGCAGGGCGAGACGGCCGCGGAACCCTCGATGTCCCGGTACGGGGTGCGCGCCGACCGGCCGCAGGCCCAGCAGCGGTGGCTGCCGGAGGCGTGGAACGGCCGGGAGTGGGAGCTGTGCGGCACCCCCCGCCGCGACCGGCGCGAGGCCGAGCTGTACCTCAATGCCCAGCGCCGCGGGTCCCGGCCGGCCATGGCCTACCGGCTCGTCCACGAGTTCACCGACTACGAGGTGCTCCGGGTCTGGGGCACCCCGGTCCACATGGACATCGAACCCCTCGGCAACCTCTGAGCCCCGCTCCCGCCGGTCAGCCGAGCAACGGCGAGGGGGTGAACTCGTGGCCCTCCCAGAGCTTTCGGCTCTGCTCCTCCGGGTACGGCGTCACCGTCGGTGTCGTGTCCAGTACCTGGGTGAGGCGGTTCTGGAGGTCGAACTCCGGCCAGCCCGGGTCTCCCGTCCTCGCGAACGCCGTCCACGCCGTGCGGAAGCGGGCGGAGAGGGCCTCGGCCTCGGGGGTGACGCCCGTGCCCGCGAAGAGGAGGTTGGCGAGGTCCGCCTCGAACGTGCCGAACAGCAGCGGGATGTCCAGGCCGTGGCAGGCGCCCAGCAGCCCGCCGTTGCCCGGGGCGCCCCAGGTCAGTTCGTACAGGTGGGCCCGGCCGCCGGCCGCGGTCTGCGCCTCCGCCAGGCGCAGTGACGGTATGCCGAAGAGCCAGTCGGTCTGCACCCGTTCGTACAGCTCGTCCGGCGACGCCTCGGGGAAGGCCTCGCGGTAGGCCTGCACCCCCGCCTCTCCGCCCGGTGCGAACAGACGCAGGGCGCCGGTCGCCTGCTCCTCGGTGATCTTGCCGTACATCCCGCCCATGACCAGGAAGAGGCGGTACTCGTCGCGGTTGTGGCCCACCAGGAGGTCCACGTCCCGGGCGGAGCCGGAGGCCAGCGCCTGCCAGGGGGTGGTGGGCAGCACCTCGCCGTCGACCACCGGGGAGAACGGTGTCATCGTCGGCGCGATCTGACCCCAACGGCCCATGTACTGCGGCATCTTGACGCCCAGCGACTGCCCCGCTTCCGGCAGCCGGCGCGGGTCGGTCGTCGCCAGGTCGGCCAGCGTGGGGCGCAGGCCGGCCTCCGCCGCGAGAGCCTGGGCGATGTCCCCGGCCAGTTCGGTGGAGAGGAACGTGCCCGGCACACTCTGGGCGATCGCCCGCCGGAACAGGCCCCGCGCGCCGGGCATCGCCAGCAGCGCGGCCACCGACCCGCCGCCCGCCGACTCCCCGAAGACCGTGACCTGGTCGGGGTCGCCGCCGAAGGCCGTGATGTTCTCCCGCACCCACTCCAGCGCCGCCACCTGGTCCAGCAGGCCGCGGTTGGCGGGCGCCCCCTCGATCTGGGCGAAACCCTCCATGCCGACGCGGTAGTTGAGGGAGACCACGACCAGGTCGCCGTCGCGTGCCAGGTGCTGGGCGTCGTAGCCGGGGCTGCCGGAGTGGCCCAGCTTGTAGGCGCCGCCGTAGATCCACACCATCACCGGGCGGCGGACGGCCGGATCCGGGTCCGGTGTCCAGACGTTCACCGTCAGCCAGTCGTCGCCCTCGGGTGCCTCCAGGACGCCGGTGCGCCCCTGGATGCCCAGATCCTGCGGGGGCGGCGGCCCGAAGGCGTACGCCTCGCGCGTCCCCTCCCAGGCGCGTGCCCGGCGGGGCGCCGCGAACCTCGCCTCCCCCACCGGGGGTTCGGCGAACGGTATGCCCCGGAAGACCGCCAGCCCGTCCTCCCGCAACCCGCGCAAGGCGCCCGCCGCCGTGCGTACGACCGGTCCCTCGGCGGCGTGGGGCGGCTCAGGAGACTGACTTGTCGTCATGCTCGCTCGCTTTCGGTGGGGGCGCTGCCGTCATCACGGCCGGTCACTCGTGGAACGTCCGGCACATCGCACGAGTGCCGAACACCACTCACCCGTATGGGTGAACCCGTCAGCCGTACTGGGCGACGAACGCCCTGGCCTGCGCCTCGTCGATCTCATACACCGTCTCATGGGCCCGCGGATCGCGCGCATGGAAGGTGTGGCACAGCGGACCGGCCGGCCCGCCCAGCTCCACCAGCGAGGCCGACGCCCCGCGCACCGCCCGCTCACCGGGCGCCACGGTCAGGTCGATCCGGTTGACGACCCCCGGCGTCACCCACACCGGCACCGACTCCAGCAGGCCGAAGAGCTGCAGGTGGTAGTGGCCGTTGAGGATCATCCGCACATCGCCGCCGCGGATCGCCGCCGCCAGCTCGCCGGGGTCGCGCAGCCCGAAGGCCGGCTGGGTCACCGAGAGGTCCAGGGCGAAGGGCGGGTGGTGGAAGGCGAGGACCGTGCCGTGCTCGGCCGGGGTGCGCAGCACTTCGCGCAGCCACTCCAGCTGGGGCGCGGCCAGCCGGCCGTGGACCCTGCCCGGCACCAGCGAGTCCAGGGTGATGAAGCGCCAGCCGCCGACCGTGCTGACGGCGGCCCGCTCCTCCCCGCCGAACACCTGCTCGGCGCGGTCGGTGCCGTCGGCGTCCAGGTGCCCGCTGCCCAGCACCTTGGCGAAGGCCTCGCGCTCGTCGTGGTTGCCGGTGGTGCACAGGACGGGGATGTTCCGTTCCTGGGCGTACGCGCCGATCAGCGTGCGCAGCGCGGTGTACGCCTCGACCGCGCCGTCGTCGGCCAGGTCGCCGGTGACGACGACCGCGTCGAAGCCGGAGAGGTGGCGCAGTTCGTCGAGCATCAGCCGCAGCGACGCCGTGGCGTTGACGCCACGCTTGTTGGGGGCGTCGGTGCGGTCCAGGTGGGTGTCGGAGAGATGGAGTATCCGCATGCTCGGACGGTACCGGTGAATGCCCCGGCCATCACCGGCCCGTGTGGCACGCGGGTGCCGCTCGTGCCGTACGCGTTCGCCCTCGGGCTCGGCCTGCTGGTCGCGGGCCGGCCCGAGGGCGAACGGGGTGGTACGGCTCAAGTCCTCGACTCAAGCCTTCTGCTCAAGCCATCTGCTCAAGTCCTCGACTCAAGCCTTCTGCTCAAGTCCTCGACTCAAGCCTTCTGCTCAAGCCTTCTGCTCAAGCCCTCTGCTCAAGCCTTCGACTCGGGCTCTCAGCTCAGGCTCTGGAGCGCCGCCGCGTCGTACGACTTCAGTTCCTCCGTGCGTCCGGCCAGCACCTTCGCCGCCCACTCCGGGTCCTGGAGGATGGCGCGGCCGACGGCGACCATGTCGTACTCCTCGCGCTCCAGGCTGTCGAGGAGGTCCTCGATGCCCCGGACCGGGGAGCCCTCGCCCGCGAAGCCCTTGATGAAGTCGCCGTCGAGGCCGACCGAGCCGACGGTGATGGTCGGCTTCCCGGTGAGCTTCTTGGTCCAGCCGGCCAGGTTGAGGTCGGAGTCCTCGAACTCCGGGAGCCAGTAGCGCCGGGTGGAGGCGTGGAAGACGTCGACACCGGCCGCCGCCAGCGGGGTGAGGATCGCCTCCAGCTCCTCCGGGGACTCGGCGAGACGGGCGTCGTAGTTGTCCGACTTCCACTGCGAGTAGCGGAAGATCACCGGGAACTCCGGGGAGACCGCCGCGCGTACGGCGGCCACGATCTCGGCGGCGAACTGGGTACGGGCGACCGGGTCGCCGCCGTACGCGTCGGTACGGCGGTTGGTGCCCGCCCACAGGAACTGGTCGAGGAGGTAGCCGTGGGCGCCGTGCAGCTCGACCCCGTCGAAGCCGATGCGCTCGGCGGCGGCCGCGGCCTCGGCGAACGCGCGGATGACGTCGTCCAGGTCCTGGCGGGTCATCGCCTTGCCCTCGCCCTCGGTGCCGTCCAGGCGGATGCCGGAGGGGCCGACGGCGGGGGCGTCCGCGAACGGCGGCTGGCCCTGCTTGCGGACCATGCCGATGTGCCACAGCTGCGGGACGATGGTGCCGCCGGCCGCGTGTACGCCCTCGGCGACCTTCGCCCAGCCCGCCAGCTGCTCCTCGCCGTGGAACCGCGGGATGCGGCTGCTCTGCCCGGCCGAGTCGTGACCGACGTACGTGCCCTCGGTGACGATCAGGCCGACACCGGCGGCGGCCCGGCGGGCGTAGTACGAGACCACGTCCTCGCCGGGGACGCCGCCCGGGCTGAACTGGCGGGTCATCGGCGCCATCACGATCCGGTTGGGGACGGTGAGTCCGTTCAGGGCGATCGGACGGGAGAGGATCTCGGCCGCGCGGGAGGCGGGGGGCGTGGTGACGGTCACGTGGGGGGCTCCTCGCGAGTGTGCTGTAGACCGGACGGTATGTGCACACGCATCGAGTGCACGTACGTGCACAACGACCGGCCCAGGCATACCCATTCCCGCCCCCACCCGAAAGCCGTGTGACTCCGGACACGGACGGCGCGGGCCCCGGAGTCCATGAGCGGGGCCCGGACGTCCTGCTCTTCCGCCCCGCTTCAGGTACGCGCCGAAGGTGCGGTACCTGGTCCGTGAGCGGCGCGAACGCCCGAGGGCGGTACCCCCTGTCGGAACAGGGGGTACCGCCCTCGGTCAGGACGAGCGATCGACAGAGTCGATCAGAAGTCCATGTCACCGCCCGGCATGCCGCCCGGAGCGGCCGCGGCGGCCTTCTCCGGCTTGTCGGCGATGACGGCCTCGGTGGTGAGGAACAGCGCGGCGATGGAGGCGGCGTTCTGCAGGGCAGAGCGGGTCACCTTCGCCGGGTCGATGATGCCCTCGGCGATCATGTCGACGTACTCGCCGGTCGCGGCGTTCAGGCCGTGGCCGACCTGAAGGTTGCGCACCTTCTCGACGACGACGCCACCCTCGAGACCACCGTTGACGGCGATCTGCTTGAGCGGGGCCTCCAGGGCGAGCTTCACGGCGTTGGCGCCGGTCGCCTCGTCACCCTCGAGCTCCAGCTTCTCGAACACCTGGGAGGCCTGGAGCAGGGCCACGCCACCACCGGCGACGATGCCCTCCTCGACGGCCGCCTTCGCGTTGCGAACGGCGTCCTCGATGCGGTGCTTGCGCTCCTTGAGCTCGACCTCGGTCGCGGCACCGGCCTTGATGACGGCGACGCCACCGGCGAGCTTGGCCAGGCGCTCCTGGAGCTTCTCGCGGTCGTAGTCCGAGTCGGACTGCTCGATCTCGGCGCGGATCTGGTTGACCCGGCCCTGGACCTGCTCGGTGGAGCCGGCGCCGTCGACGATGGTGGTCTCGTCCTTCGTGATGACCACCTTGCGGGCGCGGCCCAGCAGGTCGAGGGTCGTGTTCTCCAGCTTGAGACCGACCTCCTCGGAGATGACCTCGCCGCCGGTGAGGATGGCGATGTCGTTCAGCATCGCCTTGCGACGGTCGCCGAAGCCCGGGGCCTTGACCGCGACGGACTTGAAGGTGCCGCGGATCTTGTTGACGACCAGGGTCGACAGGGCCTCGCCCTCGACGTCCTCGGCGATGATCAGCAGCGGCTTGCCCGACTGCATGACCTTCTCCAGGAGCGGGAGCAGGTCCTTGACGGAGCCGATCTTCGAGTTGGCGATCAGGATGTACGGGTCGTCGAGGGACGCCTCCATACGCTCCATGTCGGTGGCGAAGTACGCCGAGATGTAGCCCTTGTCGAAGCGCATACCCTCGGTGAGCTCCAGCTCCAGACCGAAGGTCTGGGACTCCTCGACGGTGATGACGCCTTCCTTGCCGACCTTGTCCATGGCCTCGGCGATGAGCTCGCCGATCTGGGTGTCGGCGGCGGAGATGGAGGCCGTGGAGGCGATCTGCTCCTTGGTCTCGACGTCCTTCGCCTGCTCCAGGAGGGCACCGGAGACGGCCTCGACGGCCTTCTCGATACCGCGCTTCAGGGCCATCGGGTTGGCGCCGGCGGCGACGTTGCGCAGGCCTTCCTTGACCAGGGCCTGGGCGAGCACGGTCGCGGTGGTCGTACCGTCACCGGCGACGTCGTCCGTCTTCTTGGCGACTTCCTTGACCAGCTCGGCGCCGATCTTCTCGTACGGGTCCTCCAGCTCGATCTCCTTGGCGATGGACACACCATCGTTGGTGATCGTGGGGGCGCCCCACTTCTTCTCAAGGACGACGTTGCGGCCCTTGGGGCCGAGGGTGACCTTGACGGCGTCGGCGAGCTGGTTCATACCGCGCTCAAGGCCGCGCCGCGCCTCCTCGTCGAACGCGATGATCTTGGCCATGTGAAGTGGTCCCTCCAGGACTGGGGGTGAGTCTTCGGACCGCGCCCGCGCCCGCGACGGACGGCTCGCCGACCCGTGGGTTCCTTGCCCCACCCGGCCTGCGGGCCTCACCGACCCGGTCCATTTTTGTCACTCTCACCTTCAGAGTGCTAACGCCAATGATTAGCACTCGCCCATGCCGAGTGCAAGCGCCTCCGGGAGACTGGGCCGCGCCAGGGCCGCGCTCGGGGCGGCGCGCCAGGGCCGCCCCCCGGTGGTGCGCCGGCCCACTCGTCCCGCGCATGCCAAAGGGCTCGTAACCCATGACTCCCCATGGGATACGAGCCCTCCGACAATGAAAGAAGAACGACGCTGTCAGTCGGCGCGTGCTTCAGCTGGTCGCGAGCCGGACCATGTCCGCCTGCGGCCCCTTCTGGCCCTGCGAGATCTCGAAATCGACCCGCTGACCTTCCTCCAGGGTGCGGTAGCCGTCCATCTGAATCGCACTGTAGTGGACGAAAACATCCGCACCACCGTCGACCGCGATGAAGCCGTACCCCTTCTCCGCGTTGAACCACTTGACGGTGCCCTGAGCCATGCCTAACTCCCCTATTACTGGCCCTTGCACAGATCCACACTTCGCGGATCCGGGTCAGACCTCACCCCCCAATGGTTGGGGGCGTGCGCCGGAACGCGTCGACCGCGGCTGAATGTATCTGTCCAACTGCCGTCTGCAACAGGTCAATCGGACGAGAATTCTGGACGGGAAGGGTCCGGAATGTAGCAAGAATTCGGCCGAATTCAGGGCAAGTCGGGCCCCATAAAAGCCGCGAAAGCCGCATATAACCCGCACACTTTGGCTACTTCTTGTCGGGTCAGCGGTATCGAATACAGGGCTCCCGACCTGGAGATCGGGACCGTGTTCCCCAACTGTACCGCGCTCAACCACACAGAATTGCCCCCTCCGCTTCTCTCACGGAGGGGGCAATCGAATGAACAGTGGGTGATCGGCGTTACCGAAGGTAATGTTCGGTCATTCGATCAGCCTGTCAGCAGGTCAGCCGCCGGCCACGGCCGGGATGATGGAGACGCCGGCACCGTCCGGGGTGGCCGTCTGAAGTCCCTGCTCGAACCGCACGTCGTCGTCATTGACGTACACATTCACGAACCGGCGCAGCTTGCCCTCGTCGTCGAGAACACGGCCGGCGATCCCGGTGTGGTTCTTCTCCAGGTCGGAGATGACCTCGCCGAGGGTGCCGCCTTCGGCGCTGACTTCGGCCTGACCACCGGTGTAGGTGCGCAGGATGGTGGGGATGCGAACGGTGACGCTCACGTTTGAACCTCCGATCGGGGCAACGCCCTGGTTTCCAACAGCTGTCTCAGGCGAGCCCGGCCTCGCGGAAAGACTCGAGATTCGGGCGGATAGTCGCCGTGAGCCCGGTCCCCGCCACGGCGTCCAGCGTCTTCAGTCCATCACCCGTGTTGAGTACAACGATCGACTTCGCCGGATCGATCAGCCCATTCTCGATGAGCTTCCTGGTGACTCCGACCGTCACCCCGCCCGCGGTCTCCGCGAAGATTCCCTCGGTCCGCGCGAGCAGCTTGATCGCGTCGACGACCTGCTCGTCGGTGACGTCCTCCACCGCACCGCCGGTACGGCGCGCGATGTCCAGGACGTACGGCCCGTCGGCCGGGTTGCCGATGGCCAGCGACTTGGCGATGGTGTTCGGCTTCTGCGGCCGCACCACGTCGTGGCCCGCCTTGTAGGCCACCGACACCGGCGAGCATCCCTCGGCCTGCGCGCCGAAGATCTTGTACGGCCTGTCCTCGACGAGCCCGAGCTTGATCAGCTCCTGCAGCCCCTTGTCGATCTTCGTGAGCTGCGAGCCGGAGGCGATCGGGACGACCAGCTGGTCCGGGATCCGCCAGCCGAGCTGCTCGCAGATCTCGTACGCCAGGGTCTTGGAGCCCTCCGCGTAGTACGGCCGCAGGTTGACGTTGACGAAGCCCCAGCCCTCGCCGGCCGAGTCGCCGATCAGCTCGGAGCAGAAACGGTTCACGTCGTCGTAGTTGCCCTCGATGCCGACGAGCTCGCCGCCGTAGATCGCGGCCATGACGATCTTGCCCTGCTCCAGGTCGTGCGGGATGAACACGCAGGAGCGGAAGCCGGCCCGGGCGGCGGCGGCGCCGACCGCCCCGGCCAGGTTGCCGGTGGAGGAGCAGGAGAGCGTGGTGTAGCCGAAGGCGCGCGCGGCCTCGACGGCCTGGGCGACGACCCGGTCCTTGAAGGAGTGCGTCGGGTTGCCGGAGTCGTCCTTGACGTACAGGCCGCCGGTGACGCCGAGCTCCTTCGCCAGGTTGTCGGCCTGGACGAGCTTGGTCCAGCCCGGGTTGATGTTCGGCTTGGTCGCCACGTCCGCGGGGACGGGCAGCAGCGGCGCGTAACGCCAGATGTTCGCGGGACCCGCTTCGATCCGCTTCCGCAGCTCCTCGGTGTCGTAGGCCGAGAAGTCGTACGCGATTTCGAGCGGGCCGAAACACTCCTCGCAGGCGAACACCGGGCCGAGCGGCACGCGGTGGCCGCACTCGCGGCAGCTCAGGGCAGTGGCGGGACCGAGGTCGACGGTCGTGGAGTCGGTGGTGGTCGCAGCAGTCTGCACAGCCATGTGAGGCGAGGCCCTTTCTCCTCATCTTCCTCACGACGCATCTCGCCGTGAGACGGATTTGGCACCTTCCCTAGCCGGGAGCCTCGCGAGTGATCGACAGTGATCAGCGATCAGCGAGTAACCGACTGGAGGGTTGCCGGGGCTTCATCGGGCCGTATCCCTCTGCCCCTCTGGATGAGCGGTATGCGGTTGTCAACGACCGGTGACCCCAGGACATGCGATGGTCATCGGCGTTGTTCAAGACTGTAACCGAAGGCCAGGACAGTTGAGAGAGTCGTCCGAACCGCGAGATGGATCACACCTCGCAGTGTGATCGTGACAGTGAGGAGCCGCTGACTGTGCTGGAAGAAGTCGAGCGCTGGCTGGCCACCCGCTCCTGGTCCATGAACGACCGCCCGCTGCACCGGATACTCGCCGCCAAGCAGCGCACCGGACAGTCCGTCTCCGTGGTGCTGCCCGCGCTCAACGAGGAGGCGACCGTCGGCGACATCGTCGCGATCATCCGTCACGACCTGATGCGGCAGGCGCCGCTCGTCGACGAGCTCGTGGTCGTCGACTCCGGCTCCACCGACCGTACGGCGGCGGTGGCCGCGGCGGCCGGCGCCCGGGTCGTGCACCGCGACACGATCCTGCCGCGCATCCCCACCGTCCCCGGCAAGGGCGAGGTCCTCTGGCGCTCCCTCCTCGTCACCACCGGGGACATCGTCTGCTTCGTCGACGCAGACCTGCGGGAGTTCTCCTCCGACTTCGTCACCGGGATCGTCGGCCCGCTGCTGACCGACCCGGACGTGGACCTGGTCAAGGCGATGTACGACCGCCCGCTCGCCGGCTCGGCCGGACAGGGCGGCAGGGTCACCGAACTGATGGCCCGCCCGCTGCTGAACATGCACTGGCCGCAGCTGGCCGGGTTCGTCCAGCCGCTCGGCGGCGAGTACGCGGCCCGCCGCTCGCTCCTCGAACAGCTCCCCTTCCCGGTCGGCTACGGCGTGGAACTGGGCATGCTGGTCGACGCCCTGCACCTGGTGGGCCTGGACGCCCTCGCCCAGGTCGACGTGGGGGTCCGCAAACACCGTCACCAGGACGGCCAGGCCCTCGGCCGGATGTCCGCCGCGATCTACCGCACGGCCCAGCTGCGGCTGGCCCGCGGCCACCTGATCCGCCCCTCCCTCACCCAGTTCGAGCGGGGTGAGGACGGCTTCGAACCGCGCACCTACTCCGTGGACACCGAGGAACGGCCGCCGATGGCGGAGATCGCCGAGTACGCCGAGCGCCGGGTGGCGTGACTTCGTCGTACGGCCGTATACGGCGGCGCGTCGGGCGTAGCCGTACGTTTGAGCGTTTCCGGGCCGGGCTAGGTTGTGGCGTATGGCTTCCACCGGCGGTGCTGAGGTGCTGGTCGCGTCCAACCGCGGCCCGGTTTCGTATGACGTGGGCGAAGGCGGTGCCCTGCACGCCAGACGCGGCGGCGGCGGGCTGGTCTCGGGGCTGTCGGCGATCGGGCCGGACGCGAACGCGGTGTGGGTGTGCGCGGCGCTGAGCGACGGTGACCGGGAGGCGGTGCGGCGGGCCGAGGGCGGCCGGCTGCCGGCCGGGGACACCGGCGGACAGCAGGTCCGGATGCTCGACATCGACCCGGACGTGTTCTCGGACGCGTACAACGGCATCGCGAACTCGGTGCTCTGGTTCGTCCACCACATGCTCTACCAGACCCCGCTGGAGCCGGTCTTCGACGCGGAGTTCCGGCAGCGGTGGGCGTCGTACCAGGCCTACAACCAGGCGTTCGCGGAGGCGCTGGCGCAGGAGGCGGGCCAGGGCGCGGTGGTCGTCATCCAGGACTACCACCTGGCGCTGGCCCCGCGGATGCTGCGCCGGCTGCGGCCGGATCTCCGTATCGGCCATTTCTCCCACACCCCGTGGGCACCGCCGGACTACTTCCGGCTGCTCCCCGACGACATCGCGGCGGAGCTGCTGAGCGGGATCCTGGGCGCCGATCACGCGGCGTTCCTGACCCGGCGGTGGGCGGACGCGTTCGTGGCCTGCTGTCACGCGGTGCTGGGCCCGGGGATCCCGACGGCCGGGGAGACCCGGATCGGGGTGCACGGGCTGGGGGCCGACGCGGAGTTCCTGCGGAAGCGGTCCCACGAGCCGGACGTGGACGAGCGGATGCGGGCGCTGCGCGAGGAGATCGGGGAGGGCCGCAGGACGATCGTCCGGGTGGACCGGACCGAGCTGTCGAAGAACATCGTGCGGGGGCTGCTGGCGTACCGGCAGCTGCTCGACGACCACCCCGAGTGGCGGGAGCGGGTGGTGCATGTCGCGTTCGCGTATCCGTCGCGGCAGGACCTCGCGGTGTACCGCGACTACACGGCCGAGGTGCAGCGGGTCGCGGACGAGATCAACGCGGCGTACGGGACGGCGGGTTGGACGCCGGTGGTGCTGCATGTGAAGGACGACTTCGCGAGGTCGCTGGCGGCCTACCGGCTGGCCGACGTGGCCCTGGTGAACCCGATCCGGGACGGCATGAACCTGGTCGCCAAGGAGATCCCGGTGGTCTCGGACGAGGGGTGCGTGCTGGTGCTGTCGCGGGAGGCGGGGGCGTACGAGGAGCTGGGCGAGGACGCCGTCGTCGTGAACCCGTACGACATCGGAGGGACGGCCGCGGCTCTGCAGCAGGCGTTGGCCATGGGGGTGGAGGAGCGGGCGGAGCGGACGAAGCGGTTGGCCGCGGCGGCCACCGCGTTGCCGCCTGCGGCTTGGTTCCTTGAGCAGTTGGGGGCGTTGGGCGGGTGAGTTTCCCGGCTGCGGGCCGGTGGAGGCTGGTCGCGCCCACGCGGCGGAGCCGCATATGAATACAGTCCCGCGCCCCTTAAGGGGCGCTCAGCTCGGCCAGGGTTTGCAGTAGCCGTACGACTTCCTCCGGGCCGTCGACCACCAGGTCCGACCGCTCCGCGAGTTCGGTGACCTCCTCGCTGCCGCTGCATACGAGGAGGCCGGGGGTGCCCTCCGCCCGTAGTTTCTCCACGGCCGCGAAGGCCGGGATGTCGCCCAGGTCGTCGCCCGCGTAGAGGACCGCGCCCGCGCCGATCTCTCGCGCGTACTCGCGCAGCGCGACGCCCTTGTCCATGCCCGGCGGGCGCAGTTCCAGGACCAGGCGGCCCGGTTCGACGATCAGGGCGTGGCGGGTGGCCAGGTCGGTCAGGGGGGCGCGGAGGGACTCGAAGGCAGCCTGGGGGTCGTCGGCCCGGCGGGTGTGGACGGCGACGGCATGGCCCTTGTCCTCGATCCAGGCGCCGTGCGCCCCCGCGCCGTCGAGCACGGCCGGGAGTTCGGCGCGGACGGCGGCGATGCCGGGGTGCGGCGGGGGCGCGGTGATCTCACCGGTCGCCGCGTCCCAGCGCTCGGCACCGTAGTGGCCGAGGACGACGAGGTGGTCCAGGCCGGGGACGCCGGCGAAACCGCCGTAGCGGACGGCGATCTCGACGGGACGGCCGGTGATGACGGCGACTGCGGCCACCTTCGGCGCGAGGGCGGCCAGGGCCGGTACGGCGTCCGGATGAGCCCGCGCCTGCTCGGGGTCGGCGACGATCGACGCGAGCGTGCCGTCGAAGTCGAGACCGACGAGGGCGGAGCGGGGCCGCGAGAGCAGGGCCTCGAGCCCTTCGCGACCAGCGGGGGTGCGTGGCGTCGGAAGGGATTGCGTGGAGTGGGTGCCCATGCAACCGACAGTATCCGAGCGCCCCTTAAGGGGCGCGGGGAACTGCGCGCTCAACCCCCACCGGCCCGCGGATCCCACCCGGCCCACAGCCCCTCTCAGCGGTCCGTCCGCCGCGCGTCCCGCACCCTTCGCAGCCTGTTCACCGTCACCGGGTCATGGGCCAGCGCCCGCTCGTCGTCGAGCAGGGCGTTGAGGAGCTGGTAGTAGCGCACCGGCGCCAGGTCCAGTTCCTCGCGGATCGCCCGTTCCTTCGCGCCGGGGCTCGGAAAGCCCCGGCGTTCCAGGGCGAGGATCGCCTGTTCGCGTGCGCCCAGTTCTTGCCGGTCCATGCCGAGAACCGTAACGCTCAGCCCGTGTTGGTACGGCTGTCCGCCGCCGCGGCCTCGGACTGGAGCCGGGTGAGTACGGCGGTCGGGTCGCCCGTGGACGTGACCGCCGTGCCTATCTGCTCCTTGACGTCGGCGCTGACCGCGGCCCAGGAGGTCTTTCCGGCCGGGTACAGCTCGGAGGTCGGCAGCTGCTCCAGGAAGGGGAGCAGCTGCTTGTCCTGGGCCTGGGGGGAGTCGGTCATCGTCTGGGACGCGGACGTGGTGACCGGCAGCAGGCCGTACTCGCGGGAGAAGTCGAGGACGTTCTTCTCGCTGTAGACGTAGTCGAGGAAGTCGCCGACCTGGTCCGCGTGGCCGTTCTGCTTGAACGCCGCCATCCAGTCGGTGACGCCCATGGAAGCGGTGGTGTTGGTCTGGCCGGAGCGGGCCGGCATCGGGACCGTGCCGAACTTCACGCCCTTCTTCTCGGCCTGCTTGATGAGCGTGGGGTGGCCGTTGAGCATGCCGACCTGGCCGTCGGCGAACGCGGCGAACGCCGTCGCGCGGTTCAGCTTTCCGGGCGCCGTCGGCCCGGTCAGGCCCTTGCCCACCAGCTCGTCCTTGAGCCACTTGAAGGTGTCGATGTTCTGCGCGGAGTCGATCGTGTACGTGCCGATGTCGTCGGTGTAGCCGCTGCCGCCGCTGAGCAGCCACTGCATGGTCTCCGCCTGCGCCTCCTCGGGGCCGAGCGGCAGCGCGTACGGGTACTTCACCCCGTGCGCCTTGAGCGCCTCCGCGTCGGCCGCCAGCTCCTTCCAGGTGGTCGGCGGGGTGATGCCGGCCTCGCTGAAGAGGGTCTTGTTGTAGAAGAGGACGCGCGTGGACCCGGCGAAAGGTATGCCGTACTGCGCGTGGTTCCACTGGCCCGCCTCGGCGAGCTGGGAGGGGAAGTCGGCCTGGACCGGGATGGAGAGCAGGTCCCCGGCCTCGTACAGCTCGCCGGCGGCCGCGTAGTCGGCGTACGAGCCGATCTGGGCGAGGTCGGGCGCCTGCCCGTCGGCGACCATCTCCTTGACCTTGCGGTCGACGTCGTTCCACGAGTAGACGGTGACGTCGACCTTCACGTCGGCGTGCTTGGCCTCGTACGCCCTGGCCAGCCGGTCCCAGTACTTCTGGGAGCTGTTGGCGGCGGAGTCTCCGTAGTCGGCGGCGACGAGTCTGAGGGTGACGTCCGAGGATCCGGTCGTCCCACAGCCACCAAGGACCGCTGTCATGCCCGTTGCGGACACCACCGCGATCATTCCTGCCCTACGCCGCCGCACGTGTACTGCCCCTGTCTGACCGTCTCGCTGTTCAACATGTGGACCCACAAGGTCTACACCACGTAAGTGGACTAGACCTCTTGCGGGTCGGAGGGCCACACTGTTCCCGTGAGACATGTCATCGCCCTGGACGTGGGCGGCACCGGAATGAAGGCCGCGCTGGTCGGGCCGGACGGCGAGCTGCTCCACCAGGACCGCCGGGCGACCGGCCGCGACCGCGGTCCCGAGGCCGTCGTCGCCGCCATCCTCGACTTCGCCGCCGACCTGTACGCGTACGGCGAGAAGCACTTCGGCGAGGGTGCGGCCGCGGCCGGCCTCGCCGTACCCGGCATAGTCGACGAGCCGAACGGCGTCGCCGTCTTCTCGGCCAACCTCGGCTGGCGCGACGTACCCCTGCGCGCCCTGCTCGCCGACCGCCTCGGCATCCCGGTCGCCCTCGGCCACGACGTGCGCACCGGCGGCCTGGCCGAGGGCCGGCTCGGTGCGGGCAAGGGCGCGGACCGCTTCTTCTTCGTGGCGCTCGGCACCGGTATCGCGGGCGGCTTCGGCCTGGACGGCCGGGTGGAGTCGGGCGCGCACGGCTTCGCGGGCGAGATCGGCCACATCGTCGTACGACCGCAGGGCCTGCCGTGTCCGTGCGGGCAGCGCGGCTGCCTGGAGCGGTACGCGTCGGCGGCCGCGGTGAGCGAGGCGTGGGCGAAGGCCGGCGGTGATCCGGACGCGGGCGCGGCGGGCTGCGCGAAGTCCGTCACGTCCGGGGACCCGAACGCCGTCCGGGTGTGGGGAGAGGCGCTGGCCGCCCTGGCCGACGGCCTGGTCACGGCCCTCACCCTGCTGGACCCACGCGTCCTGATCATCGGCGGCGGCCTGGCGGAGGCGGGGGATGTCCTGTTCGAGCCGCTGCGGGAGGCCGTACGCGACCGAGTGACGTTCCAGAAACTGCCGCACATCGTCCCGGCCGCCCTGGGAGACACGGCGGGCTGCCTGGGGGCCGGCCTGCTCGCCCAGGACTTGTTGAAGACGACGACTACTCCGGAGGTAACCCCCTGATGGCTGCGAACGAGCCGCACTACAGCGCGCCCCTGGGGGCGCGGGGAACTGCGCGACCAGCCACAACACACCCGCAGCCGGGGTCGAACGGCCTGGTCCTCGACGGCGCCCGGGTAGTCCTCCCGACCGGAGTCGTCGACAAGGGCCAAGTGGTCGTCGACGGCACGAGAATCGCCGCCACCGCCCCGGAAAACGCCCAGGTCGTCGACGTCACCGGCCACTGGCTCCTCCCAGGATTCGTCGACATCCACAACCACGGCGGCGGCGGAGCCTCCTTCAGCTCCGGCACCGCGGAGCAGGTCCTCACCGGCGTCCACACGCACCGCGTGCACGGCACCACCACCCTCGTCGTCTCCACCGTCACCGACGACATGGACGTCCTCGGCCGCCAGGCCGGCCTGCTCTCGGAGCTGGCCGAGCAGGGGGAGATCGCCGGCATCCACTTCGAGGGCCCGTTCATCTCCCCGTGCCGCAAGGGCGCGCACTCCGAGGCGCTGCTGCGCGACCCGGACCCGGCGGAGGTCCGCAAGCTGGTCGACGCGGCGCGCGGCCACGCCAGGATGGTGACGCTGGCCACCGAACTCCCGGGCGGCATCGAGTCCGTACGGCTGCTCGCCGAGCACGGCGTGATCGCCGCCGTCGGCCACACCGACGCGTCGTACGAGCAGACGCTGGAGGCGATCGACGCGGGCGCCACGGTCGCCACCCACCTCTTCAACGCGATGCCGCAGATCGGCCACCGCGCCCCCGGCCCGATCGCCGCCCTCCTGGAGGACGAGCGGGTCACCGTCGAGCTGATCAACGACGGCACCCATCTCCACCCGGCCGCCCTGCAGTTGGCCTTCCACCACGCCGGCCCGGACCGGGTCGCGTTCATCACGGACGCCATGGACGCGGCGGGCAGCGGTGACGGCCGCTATCTGCTGGGCCCGCTGGAGGTCGAGGTCACCGACGGGGTCGCCCGGCTGGTGGAGGGCGGGTCCATCGCCGGCTCCACGCTGACGCTGGACCGCGCGCTGCGGCGGGCGGTGACCATCGACAAGCTCCCCGTCGAGCATGCCGTCGCCGCACTGTCCGCCAACCCGGCGCGACTGCTGGGCCGTTACGACCGCGTCGGCTCCCTGGAGCCCGGCAAGGACGCCGACCTGCTCGTCCTGGACGCCGACTTCACGCTCAAGGGCGTGATGCGACAGGGCGCGTGGGTGGTCGTACCCGAGCTTCCGTCGGCCGCCGCGCCGCGCTGAGACGGCGGGCCCCGCCACCTGGATGCCGTGGCGGGGCCCGGCCCGGCAACTGCGCGCGTCCTCAGCTCCGTTCGCGGTCGAGAACGGCGACCTCGCGTACCGCATCCGCGACGGCCCGGAAGTCCTTCTTCAGGATCGCCCCGTGGTTGCTGGCGACCTTCGCGCTGAGCCGGATGTTCGGGTTCCTGTCGAACACCTGGTCAAGGGCGGCGCGGATCTCCTCCTGTTCGTCGCCCTTGCTGCCGAGGGACGACCCGGAAGCGAGCACGTACCGCACCGGAACGCTGATGGCGTCCAGCACGGGACCCAGCTCGCGTTCCCGGGAGAGCCTGCCGAGCTCGATGTTGGAGTCCGCCATCTGCGCGGGGTTCAGCCGCGGGGTCAGGCCGGTCGGACGCAGCAGCGGCATGAACCAGCCCATCCGCCGGAACAGCTTCCGGATCCGCTGCTCCATGGCGTCGTCCAGCCAGTCGTGCGGTGCCGCGCCGTCGACCAGGACCGCGCCCAGGGCACGCTCCGGGTTCCGGGCCGCCCAGTGTGCCCCGACGACCGCCCCGTAGGACCAGCCCACCACCAGCGCCCGGTCCACACCTCTGGCCGCGAGAACGGCGTCGACGTCCCGCATGGCGGCCTCGAAGGAGTAGTCCGCCGAGCGCCCGGACTTCCGGCCGCGGGCCCGTTCGTCGTAGGTGATGTGCCGCCACTGCGGCCCCAGTTCGGCGACAACCCGCCTCCAGTACCCCTGCGTGGCGAACTGGCCGTTGAGGTAGACCACCGGGATGCCGCTACCGCCGCTGTCGGTGACGGCCAGGGCCGTGTCGTCGACCGGCACCATGCCGGTCCACCGCGAACCGGCCGCGGAAGTGCTGTCCTTCATCATGTGTCCCCCTGCTTGGTCGTGTGAGCGTGTCGGGTGCGGCTCCCGCGGGCCCCCCGCGGATCGCGGCGGGGCCCGGCCGGGATGGTCCTGGTGCTGCTTTCTCAGATGCTGCGGGCGGTGATGTCGCCGCGTGAGGTGGTGGCGCGGATGTCGAGTTCGGCGGTGCCGTCGTTCTTGAGGGCGTTGCTGACACGCCCGTAGCCGGTTCCGGCGTCGAGGGCGGCCGAGACGCCGGCCGCGGCGCCGACCGAGATGTCGCCGTCCTGGGTGCGGAGCACGACCGCGCCGCGTACGGCCTCGGTGATCCGGATGTCGCCCCTGGCGGTGCTGATCTCCGCGGGGCCGCCCAGCCGGCCGATCTCGACGTCGCCGTCGAGTGCGGTGAGGCGGACGCTCGCGGCCTCGTCGATCTTGATCTGGCGGTACGCGCCCTCGAACACGACGTCACCGAGGCGTCCGACACCGCGCAGCTCGGCACCGCTGGTGTTGGCCTCGACACGGGAGCCGGCGGGCAGCTGGACGGTGACCTCCAGGGATCCGGACGGTCCGAAGAGCTGGTTGCCGGAGGCCGCGGCCGTGATCCGCAGGACGCCGTCGGCGTAGTCGACGGTGGCCTGCTTGGCGGCCTCGGCGTCCCGGCTCTTGGCGGGGTTGGCGGGCCGGACCTCGACGGTGGTGTCGGCGCGGTCCGCGGCGATGAGCTGGACGCGTCCGGCGGGGATCTCCAGGACGACGGAGACCGGGGCGGTGGTGTCGAACTTCTGCATCGTCTTCTCCTGTGACTCGCTGTTTCCGATGAAGGAAAAGCTACGTTGCGTTCACTGATCAGGCAACAGACTCGTTGCGCTGAATAGCCGTTTACCCAGCTCACGGCCTAGAAAGTGTTGCATTGACTCTAGAGATGAACGCAACGGCGACGGTGCGCGCGTTGCAATGAATTGAAAGTGAACGCTATGCTGGGACCGACGGCAGGACCGCCGAGGGCACGAAGGAGACCGCCGATGCCGGGAGGCAGACTCACCCAGCAGGAACGCCAGCAGATCGCGCTGGGACTGGCCGACGGCCTCGCCTACGCCGAGATCGCCCGCCGCCTCGACCGTCCGACCTCGACGGTCACCCGCGAGGTGATGCGCAACGGCGGGCCCACCGGCTACCGCGCCGACCTGGCCCACCGCGCCACCGAACACCGCGCCCACCGGAGCAGGCAGAAGACCGCGCCCGAAGTCGCCGGGGCTCCGGCGCCGGCCCACGGACGCGACCCCGAGGCCGTGCGGGAGTACGAGGAAACCCTGACCACCGTCATGATGGCTTCGGGCATGACGACGATGCCCGCCCGCGTCATGGCCTCCCTCACCCTCACCGACACCGGCAGCCTCACCGCGGCCGAACTCGTCGAGCGCCTGAAGGTCAGCCCGGCGTCCGTCTCCAAGGCGATCGCGTTCCTGGAGAGCCAGGGACTCGCCCGCCGGGAACAGGGCGAGGGCCGCCGCGAGCGCTATGTCGTCGACGACGACATCTGGTACCAGTCGATGATGGCCAGCGCCCGGTCCACCGCCCAGATCGTCGAGATCGCCCGGCAGGGCGTCGGCGTCCTCGTCCCCGGCACCCCGGCCGCCACCCGCCTGGAGAACATCGCCCGCTTCCTCGACTTCGTCAGCGAGAGCATCGCCCGCGCGGCGGAGCAGGCCCGCGAGATCCTCCACACCAAGCCCGAGGCGACCTCCCTCGACGGACCTGAACTCTAGGCCGCCCGCCGTCTCTTTGGCATGATCGAGACCCCCGACGGACGGCACGGGCATGCACGACGGAGGTCGCCCGGTGATCCTCACGGTCACGCTGAACACCGCTCTCGACATCACCTACCGGGTCGGCGCACTGCGCCCGCACGCCTCGCACCGCGTCTCGGACGTGACCGAACGGCCGGGCGGCAAGGGCGTGAACGTGGCCCGGGTGCTCGCCGCGCTCGGGCACGAGACGACGGTGACCGGCTTCGCGGGCGGCGCCACCGGGCGGGCGGTGCGGGAACGCCTCGCGGAGACCCCGGGCGTGCGGGACGCACTGCTGCCGGTCGCCGGGCCGACCCGCCGCACCATCGCCGTCGTGGACGAACTCACGGGCGACACGACCCAGTTGAACGAGCCCGGCCCGCAGACAGCGCCGGCCGAATGGGACGCCTTCCTGAACCACTACTCGGAACTGCTGTCCGGGGCCTCGGCGGTGGCACTGTGCGGCAGCCTGCCGCCGGGGGTACCGGTCGGGGCGTACGCGGGCCTGATAAAGAGCGCCCGGACGGCCGGTGTCCCCGTCCTCCTCGACACCAGCGGGGAGCCGCTGCGGCGCGGGGTGGCCGCCCGCCCGGACCTGGTCAAGCCGAACGCCGCCGAACTGGCCGAACTCACCGGCTCCCACGACCCGTCACGCGCCACCCAGGACACCCGCCGACGCGGCGCCCGCACGGTGGTCGCCTCGCTGGGCCCACAGGGCCTCCTGGCCCTCACCCCGGAGGGCCGCTGGCGCGCGACGCCTCCGGCACCGGTACGCGGTAACCCGACCGGCGCGGGCGACTCGGCGGTCGCCGGCCTGCTCTCCGGCCTGGTGGAACACCTGCCGTGGCCGGACCGCCTGGCACGGGCCGTCGCACTGTCGGCGGCGACCGTACTGGCGCCGGTAGCGGGCGAGTTCGACCGCGCGGCCTACGAGAAGCTGCTCGGCCAGGTCACGGTGGCCGGCGGGAACGCGGCGGCGTGAATCATCCCGGGGCTCAGGACTTGACCCAGCCCTTCACCAGCCACACCTGGTCGAGGAGGGCGTCGCACTGGTCGCCCTGCTCACACGAGATCTTGACGGTGTTGGTGCCCTTGTTGAGCTGGACGTAGCTGTAGGTCTGCGTCCAGCCCTTCTCGTAGTTGCCGCCGGCGGCATGCGCGTAGTTGTCCATGCCGATCGGTGTCGTGGACGCCGTGCCGTTGACCGTGAGGGTGGCGGTGGCGTCCTTGCCGGGGACGCTGTAGCCGACGTACACGGAGTACTTGCCGCTCTCCGGGATGCCGTTGACGGTCCAGGTGACCGAGGCGCCGGTCTGGTTGAAGCCCGTCACGTACGTACCGCCCCCGGCCTCGGCACCCTTCACGTCCGACGCCAGGGAAGCGCCGCCGCCCAGGAGGAGCGCCTTCGCGTCGATCTTCGGCAGTTCGCCCGCGGCCGAGACCGAACTGGTGCTCGACGGCGTCGGGGATGCGCTCTGCGACTGGGCCGGAGGGGTGGAGGCGTCGCTGCCGGCCTTGTCGTCCGAGTTGCCGTTCATCATCGCGACGCTGATGCCTATGACGACCGCGGCGACCACCGCGATGGCGCCGATGAGGAGGCCCTTGGTGTTCGGGCCCCGGCCGCGGCCAGGCGGCGGCGTCTGCTGGCGGGTGGCCGGCGCGCCGCCCGGGAAGGTCTCCGGGGCCTGGTAGGCCGCGCTCGGCGGCTGGCCATAGCCGGGCTGCTGCTGCGGGATGGTCTGGCCGCCGTACTGCGCCTGCGGTGCCTGCTGCTGCCCGCCGTAGCTGCGTTCGCCGACCGAGCGCACCCTGCTGACCGCGTTCGGGTAGCCGTAGCCACCGGAACCTGACGGCGGCTGGGCTCCTCTGGCCTGGCCGTCGGCGTACAGGTAGCCGAACGGGTCGTCGTCCTCGGGCGTGCTCGCGCCGTTGTCGCCGGGCGTCATCCCTTGGTACTCCTCAACAGGTGCGGGCGGATGCGGTACAGGTATTGAGAGTCGAGCCTACCCGGTCTGACTGACCCAAACGGGTGACTCGGACCGCATCAATGCGATGACCTGGGAATCATCCGGCACGGCGATGCTGTTTGGGACGAGATCGTTTCTCCACGTACATCCGCTCGTCGGCGGATTTCAGGACTTCGTCCGCCGACATGCCGCAGTGCGCCCACCCGATGCCGAAGCTGGCGCCCACCCGGACCGCCCGGCCCTCGGCGCGGATCGGCTGGATGATCTCGTTGCGCAGGCGTACGGCCAGGTCCTGGGCGTCGGCCTTGCCGAGCCCGTCGGCGAGGATCACGAACTCGTCGCCGCCGAGGCGGGCCACCGTGTCCCCGTCGCGCACCCCCCTGCTGAGCCGCCGGGCGACCTCGATGAGGACCGCGTCACCCGCGTTGTGCCCGAACCGGTCGTTGATCGACTTGAAGCCGTCGAGGTCGCAGAAGAGCACCGCGAGCCCCTTGGCGCCGTCGTCACGGCCCTCCTCGGGGGCGACGGTGTGCACATGGTGGTCGTAGCCGTCGTACGACTGCGAGGTGCCGGCGAAGTCGAAGCCGTGGCCGTTGGCGTCGTAGGCGGGGTGGCCGTAGGCCGCGTCCAGGGACTCCAGGCCGTCGGTGTCGGCGCGGCGGCAGAGCCGGGAGGCGAGCCGGGAGCGCAGCTCGGCGGAGTTCGGCAGGCCGGTGAGGGAGTCGTGGGAGGCGCGGTGGGCGAGCTGGAGCTCGCGGCGCTTGCGCTCCTCTATGTCCTCGACGTGGGTGAGGAGGAAGCGGGGGCCGTCGGCCGCGTCGGCGACCACGGAGTTGCGGAGCGAGACCCAGACGTAGGTGCCGTCGCGGCGGCCGAGGCGGAGTTCCGCGCGGCCGCCCTCCGCCGACGTGCGCAGCAGGGTGCCGATGTCCTCGGGGTGGACCAGGTCGGAGAAGGAGTAGCGGCGCATCGCGGAGGCGGGGCGGCCCAGCAGGCGGCACAGCGCGTCGTTGGTGCGCAGTATTCGGCCGTGCTGGTCGCCGCCCATCTCGGCTATCGCCATGCCGGAGGGGGCGTACTCGAAGGCCTGCCGGAAGGATTCCTCGCTGGCGCGCAGGGCCTGCTGCTCGCGCTCCAGGCGGACCAGGGCCCGCTGCATGTTCGCACGTAGACGCGCGTTGCTGATGGCGATCGCGGCCTGGAAGGCGTACATCTGCAGGGCCTCGCGGCCCCAGGCGCCGGGGTGCCGGCCGTTGCGCGGGCGGTCCACGGAGATCACGCCGAGCAGTTCGCCGCAGGAGCTGCCCGATATGCCGGGCGTGTACATGGGGGCGAAGAGGCGGTCCGAGGGGTGCCACTCGTCCTCGAAGCGGGGCGCGGGGCCGTCGGTGTACCACTGCGGGACGTCGTCGTCGTCGAGGACCCAGCCCTCGGTGTGCGGTATGAAGACGAGGTCGCCCCACTTCTCGCCCATGTTCAGCCGCCGGTCCCAGGAGTCACGGGACCCGACCCGGCCGGTGATCAGGGCCTCGGCGGCGGAGTTGCCGGACAGGGCCGCGACCACGAGATCGCCGTCGGGGCGTACGAGGTTCACGCACGCCATCTCGAACCCGAGGGCGGTGATCACACCGTCGGCGACGGTCTGCAGGGTGTCCGCCAGACTGCGGGCCGTGTTCATGTCGGCCATGACCTGGTGCAGTTGTCGCAGGGACGCAAGACGGACGTAGGGTTCCGACTCGGTCTCCATGTTCGCCCTCCCCCCGAGACCTCGCAGCGAATCAAGGGTCTGCTTCGGCGCTACTTTTCCCCGCCACTGAATCACAGTGCGCTGCCCACTCGGTACACAGGGTCAACAATTAATGCCCCTTGTGACTCAAGTCACAGTAGAACATGAGCAATTGCGTGGAGTTTCTGCGTTTTCCCTGTGCGTTTACTGAACACAGCCTTTGTAGGTGTGTGCACATGATGCACGTTACGACCTTTCACCCGCCCTTGGTCCTAGGACCCGGCTCGGGCCGATGGCCGATGCGGACGCACAGGGGCCGACACTAGCGTTTCCGGCGTGCTGAAGACTCCCTCCCCCACCGCCACAGAAGCCACCGGGCATGCTGTGGGGGTGAGCAACGAAGCGTTCAAGGCGGCCCTGGCCCGGCTCGCCGCGGGCGTGGTCCTGGTGACCGCGCAGGAGCCGTCGCTGGACCCGGACGACCCGCTGGCACCGACGGGCGAGGACGTCGGCATGACCGCCACCGCGTTCATGTCGGTATCGCTGGATCCGCCATTGGTGCTGGTCAGCCTGCGTGAGGGCTCCCGGATGGACGACCTGCTCGACGAACAGCCACGGTGGGCGGTCTCCGTGCTGACCGAGAGCCAGCGCCACATCGCCGGCCGCTTCGCGATGAAGGGCCGCATCAGCGACCGCCTGCTCTTCGAGGACATTCCGTACGTACGCGGCGAGGCCTCGGGCGCGCCCCTGGTCGGCGGCGCCCTCGCGACCCTGGAGTGCCGCACCGAGCAGCGGGTGACGGCAGGCGACCACACCCTGGTGATCGGCCGCGTCCTCACCGCCGAACTCCCGAGCGCGGAAGGCGGACCGCTGATGTATTTCCGGGGCCGGTACCGGCAGCTGGGATGAAACCGCACGGTCTGTTTTTCAATTCCGCGGGCACGCTTTCCTCGGGCGCGGACCGAAAGGCCGTTCCGGGACGCGATACACGCGATGCGATCGCGAACGAACGTGAAAGACATGACCCGTGCGGGGGGACGGCCGACCGGTCGCGACCGAGAATCCCGGTGATCTCGGAATGCCGGTGATCTGACCGTGGGGAAGACCTCCGGTGATCCCGCCGCGAGGATGATCTCCGGCGATCTCGCCGCGGGGATGATCTCCGGCGATCCCGCCGCGCAGAAGATCTGGAAGCTCTGGAAGATCCGGAGACGGCCGTCAGGACCAGTCGCGGCCCGTGCGGCCCCGTTTGGTGTCCGACCGCTGCTTCTTCTCCCGCAGCCGGCGTTCGTTGATGCCGCGTGGGATGCGGGTAGGGGTGCGGGGCTTGGGCGGGGGCGCGGTGGCCTCGGCGAGGAGGGTCGCGAGGCGTACCGCCGCGGTCTCGCGGTTGCGCCACTGGGAGCGGTGCTCGGACGCCCGTACGACGACCACGCCGTCGACGAGCCGCCCGGCCAGCCGTGCCAGCGCCCGCTCCTTCCACACCGGCGGCAGCGCCGCCGTGTTCGCGAGGTCGAAGCGCAGCTCCACCTGTGAGTCACTGGTGTTGACGTGCTGCCCGCCCGGCCCGGACGACCGCGAGAAACGCCAGTTGAGCTCGGCCTCGGGGAGCGAGACGGAGCCGCGGATGAGATACGGACCGGACATGCCCCCATGGTCGCGCGCCTGACCGGCGCACGTCACGCGAATATCGCCCCTCACCCGTTTGGCAAAGAAAGTAAAGCGAGCTGGAACCTTCGGTACCCCTCGTGGCGTTCATACGGGTAGCTGTAGCTTCAAGCCCGTACGCCGCACGGCCGTACGCAAACGAGGGAAAGGACTCCCGACCATGGCTGTAAGCCTGTCCAAGGGTGGCAACGTCTCGCTCACCAAGGAGGCTCCAGGCCTGACCGCCGTCACCGTGGGCCTCGGCTGGGACGTCCGCACCACCACCGGCACGGACTTCGACCTCGACGCCTCGGCGATCGCGGTCAACACGCAGGGCAAGGTCTACTCCGACGCCCACTTCGTCTTCTTCAACAACAAGCAGACCCCGGACAACACGATCGTCCACACGGGCGACAACCGCACGGGTGAGGGCGCCGGCGACGACGAGGCGATCAACGTCAACCTGGCGGCCCTCCCGGCCGACATCGACAAGATCGTCTTCCCGGTCTCGATCTACGACGCGGAGACCCGCTCGCAGAACTTCGGCCAGGTCCGCAACGCCTACATCCGCATCGTCAACCAGGCCGGCGGCGCCGAGATCGCCCGCTACGACCTCTCCGAGGACGCGGCCACCGAGACCGCGATGGTCTTCGGCGAGCTGTACCGCAACGGCGCGGAGTGGAAGTTCCGCGCGGTGGGCCAGGGCTACGCCTCCGGCCTGGTCGGCATCGCCCAGGACTTCGGCGTCAACGTCTGACCGACGCTGCGCTGCACGGGAGCCCTCGGTTCAACACCGGGGGCTCCCCGCGTTTCCGTTCAGTTCGCGGGCGCGGACAACATGAGCCTGCGGCTCTCGTCCACACCCCGGGGCGCCCGCCTGGCGCGACTGCCGGCCGCCGAGCAACTGCACGCCTGGGGGCTGCCGTTGGATCCGGCGCGGCAGATCGTGGCCGAGCTGGCGGCGAACGCGGCGACGCACGGGCGGGTACCGGGACGCGACTTCGGCCTCACCCTCTACGTCGTGGGGGACACCCTGCGGATCGAGGTCACGGACACGCGGGGTGACGTGGTGCCGCACGCCGAACTCCCCGTCCCGGAGACAGAGTCGGGCCGAGGCCTGGTTCTCGTCGAGGCACTCGCCGACAAGTGGGGCGTGGCCCCCCGGCCTGCCGCCACGCAAGACGGTGTGGGCCGAGATCGGCGTGTCACCGTAGCCCGGAAACGCGGGCGTCGGTGGCGAGGGACGTCACCACCTAAGGAACGACGGGGAGAAAGAACCCCCACCAAGCCCCACCCCTCCCGCCCGTCGCGCAGCGTCACTCCCGCGAGTGAATATGCCCAACTCGGCTGGCTTTGAGGCGGGTTGCGTGCCCTACGCTCAGCGAAACAACCGCAGAAAAACTTCGGCCCCCGCCGGGACGGGCAATCCCAGTGCGAGGGCCTGACCACCTAGGAAGCAGAACCTTCCCGATGGATACGGAAAACCCTAGCGCGCCCTCGTGCGCCGAGCCCCGTGTTGCCACCAAGAAGCACCCGAACCGGGGGTCCGGCGGTCTCCTGCACGACAACTCCCGCCACACGTCCCACTTCGTGGTGATCGGCAACCACCTGGCACAGCACCCCGATCTGTCAGGACTCGCGGTTCTCCTGGACTCAATGGGAACCGAGGAACGGGACGACGAGGAGATCGAGGCGGAACACCGGGCGAGCCGGCTGGCGGCAGCACGTGAGTACGCACCGGACGCTCTGCTCGAAGAGGAACTCCAACTACGGCTGACCGGGCCGGATGCAGGGGGCGGTGCTCTCCGCTTCCAGTGGGGCGATGCACTTCTCGAACCCGTGGAGCACCTGGTTTCCGCCGCAGCAGGTACGCCGGTACAGCTGGAACTCACAGGCATCTCGGCCGGCAGCACCGTCGTACACGCCCGGCCCGTCACCACACCCGTCGAGTCCGCCCGAACCGACGCCCTCGACGCGCCCCCCACGTCCGCTGCCTCCACCGGTCTCGGCACCCTCACCATGCTGCTCGACGCTCTTGAGTCGGAACGCGACATCCGCGAGTGGGCGAAGCTCTTCGACGCGGTAGAAACGGTGTCCCGGGCCCTGAGCAGATACGCGCTGGACCTGGGCGTGACCTGGTACGGCGCTGACGGCAGTCTGCGCCGCGCCCGCCTGACGGAGCAGGGCAGAAGCTACGTGAAGCGATTGCGGGAGACCAGGGATCGAGACCAGGAGATCACCATCTCCGGCCGCATCACCGAACTACGGGAAAGCGGCATGGTGAAGGTCAAGACGGGTACCGCCAAGAACGCACCCGCATACGACGTCCGCTTCGAGGAACCCGACGAACTGCTGCGCATGCGTCCTGGTCTCGGCGACAACGTCCACTTCCGGGTCCGGTTCCGGCAGCAGTTGGACTCCATGGGTATCGCGCGGTCCACCGAGTACACCTATTTGGGACCAGCCGCGGAACAGCCCTCACTTCCGCTTGAGCCCTGATCTGAGCGTCCGGAAGGCACGATGAACGCCGAGGTCGGTCCTGGGAGCGAACTGATCACCCGCCCCGAACAGACCCCTGAAGCCCTGCGCTCGGCTCTCGCCGTCGTAACGCCGGGTCTGGTGGAAAAGATGCGGACCACGAAGGCAGACCACGAAGGACGAGGCCTTCACCCAAGCCGTCGAGTGGCAGTCGCCCGGACGGCCCCCGCTACGCGACCCGCAAGGACTTCGTCTACGGCGAGGACGTCACCATCGCCGACTGGACCATCGCGACGGACGGCCTGCCCCGCTACCCGCCTCCGGGCCAGTAGGGCCGGATAGGTTGCCCGCATGATCCTCGCCCCGCTCCCCCTCACCCCCGACCACGACATCCCGGGCCCGCTGCTCACCGAGCTCACCGCGCTGTACGCCTCCGATCGGGAGTTCCAGGCGCTCAGTGGGGACTTTCCGGATCCGGACGACATCCGGCCGGAGCAGGTGGCCGGTGCGCTGGCCGACGAGTTGGCGAACCCGGACGTGGAGGTGCTGCTGGCGCGGGCCGAGGGGCGGCTGGTGGGAGTGGTGATCACCCTGGCCCGGCATCCTGATCCGGCCGACCCGGATCCGTGGATCGGACTGCTGATGGTGGACGCGGGGGCGCGGGCGCGGGGGTACGGGCGGCGGATCGCGGAGGGCGTCGAGGAACGGTTCCGGGCGGCGGGGCGGGACGCCCTGCGGCTCGCCGTGCTGGAGAACAACCCGAAGGGGCTCGCCTTCTGGACGGCCCTCGGGTACGAGGTGATCGGTCATCGCCCGGACCGGCAGCTCGGGCGGCCGTGCGCGGTGCTGCGCAAGGAGCTGGGTACGGCTCAGGGGTGACCGGGCCTACGGCCGGGCCGGCTTGCCGTCGCCGTACAGCCAGTCCTTCCAGACGGCGGAGAAGTCCTTGCCGGGGGCCTTCTTCTCCACGTACGCCGTGAACTCGGCGGTGTCCGCGTTGCCGTGGCGGTGGGTGGCGGCCCAGCCCTGGATGATGTCGTAGAACGTGTCGTCGCCGACCTTCTGGCGGATCTTCTGCAGGACCATCGCGCCCCGGTCGTACACGGGCGGGTCCGAGATGTGCGCGGCGCTCGACGGCTCGGCGGGCGGGAACGCCCACCGGTCGCTGTCCCCGGAGCTCGCGTAGACCTTGTCGAAGGTCTGCTGGGCGCTCGGGCCGCCGTGGTCCTCGGCCCAGAGCCACTCGGCGTAGGTCGCGAAGCCCTCGTTGAGCCACATGTCCCGCCAGGATTTCGGGGTGACGGAGTCGCCGTACCACTGGTGGGCGAGTTCGTGGACGAGGGTCTCGGTGTCCGGGGCCCCGGGGAAGACGGGCCGGTTCTGGGTCTCCAGGGCGTACCCGGAGTCCGCCGGGCGGTCCACGATCGCGCCGGTGGAGGAGAAGGGGTAGGGGCCGAAGTTGTACGCCTCCCACTCGATGATCTCGGGGAGCTTCGCCAGCACCGCCCGGCTCGCCTTCACCTGCGTCGGGTCGACGGCCGTGTACACCGGCAGGCCGTCGGGGAGGGTGGAGCGGGTCACCGTGTAGTGGCCGACGGCGACCGTGGCGACGTAGCTCGCCATCGGCTCGGCGGTGTGCCAGACGAAGGTCGTACGGCCGTTCTTCGTCGTCTCGCTCTTCAACTCCCCGTTGGAGACGGCCTGGAGGCCCTCGGGGACGGTGACCGTGATGTCGTACGACGCCTTGTCGGAGGGGTGGTGGTTGCCGGGGAACCAGGCCATGGCCCCGACCGGCTCGCCGAGGCCGAGGGCGCCGTCCGCGGTACGCAGCCAGCCCTCCTCCGAGCCGTCGGGGTCGGTGATCGTCTCCGGGCGGCCGGAGTAGCGCACGGTCGTGCCGAAGGTCTCGCCCTGGTCCAGGTCGTCGTGCGGGCGGACGGTCAGCTCCTGGCCGGCCCGGTTCCAGCGGGCCTCCCTGCCCTCGACGGTGACCTTGTCGACGTGCAGCCCCCGGAGGTCGAGGTCGAACGCGGACAGGTCCTGGGTGGCCCGGGCGGTGATCACGGCGGTGCCGGTGAGGCGGCGGGTGCCGGGGTCGTAGCCGATGTCCAGGGCGTAGTGGCTCACGTCGTAGCCGCCGTTGCCCGCCTTCGGGAAGTACGGGTCGTGGACGCCCGCGCCGCCCGGGGTGCCGTGCACCCCGCCGTCGCACGCGGCCAGCACGAGGCAGAGCAGGACGGAGGGGAGAACGGGCACGGATCGGGGCATGGATCGGGGCACGCACGTGATCGTAGGACGCCATGACACCATCGACGACGTGCTCGACATCGGCTACGCCCTCTCCAACCGGTTCCCGGACCCGCCCCAGACCGACTATCGGCGGGTGGACGTCCACGCGCTGCGCCACGACCTGTTCTGCGGGGACGTCTACCTCGCGGACACCAAGGCGGACCGGGAGCTGTCCACAGCCTGGGGATGGGTGCCGGTGCTCGACTTCGCGTGGGCGCTGTGCGACATCGTGGAGCGGATCGACCGCGACCCGGCGGGGTCCCGGGCCGCCCGGCCGCAGCACGCGGAACTCGACTTCACCGAGTCCACCGACCGCATGCTCTTCGAGCGCCGCTTCGGCTGGGTGGACGTCGAGGCGGACTGGATGCCGGCCGAGGAGCCTCCGCTCACCTTCTCCCACGCCGAACTGCGCCGGGAGGCACGGGACTTCCTGCACGATCTGATCGCCGACCTCACCGACATGCACGAGGGCCTGGCCGACAACCCGGCGATCTGGACGCTCCAGGCCCGATTCCCGAGGGTGTCGTAGCCTTCCCCGGCGGGTTGAACGACGTCCGGATGTACGGGAGTTGACCGACCAGCCAGGCGGGGGTGACAAGTGAGACGGAAGGCGTTCCGCCTGGCCCGGCCGCCTTTACGTTGACTCCGTGCGGACGCAGCGACAGGCAGGCGACAGCGGAAAAGACGCCTCTCCCGGGGTCTCCCGGGCACCGGTACCGGTCACCGCCAAGCCCCTCGGCTCGACCGTGCCCGTCGGCACCACCCCGCCTGCCGGGCCCAGCACGTCCATCGGGCCCACGGAACACGCGCTGCTGGCCCTGCGAGGAGCCGCGGGGAACGCGGCCACCACGGAGGCGCTGCGGAACGCCAAGGGGAAAGGCGTCTCCCGGCCGTCGGCGGTGCGCAGCCGGCCGGTGGCGCCCGTGGCCACCGTCGAGGAAGAGCGCACGGAGTCGGGGCTCGGGCTGCCGCCGTACCTGATGGACTTCCAGGCCGCCGGGCTGTCCACGGCGTACGGGCTGACCGGGCACGAGTTCGTACGGAACGCGGTGGCCGCCGTGGTCGGGCACGGCGACGGCACGGTCGCCGGCATCGGCGCCGAGCTCGCCGGACGCCCCGAGTCGTTCTACGGGCAGGGCCGCGCCTTCGCCGTCCAGGGCAGGACCGGCAAGGAGTGGTTCGACGTCACCGTCACCGTCTCCCGCGCCCCCGACGACCGGCCGCCGGTCTTCCATCCCAAGGACCTGCTCGCGAACACCCTGCCCGACCCGGACGGGGCGCCGCTCGCCGCGGTGGACGAGGCCGAGGGCAAGGACACCAAGGTCGACGTCCAGCACAACACCGCCGCCACCGTCGCGACCACCGCGAGCGGCGGATCCAGCAAGGGGCTGGGCGGCATGGCCTTCGGCCTCGCACCCGTCGTACCCGGGCTGTGGCTGGGCGGCGCCGGCCTGGCGAACGCGCAGCCCTGGCAGTCCTCGCGGGAGTCCCGCAGCCAGCGCAACGTGGCCGAACCGCGGGTGCTGCGCAGCGAGAAGGGCTCGGTCGAGGCACCCCGCAAGGTGCGGTACGGCGTACGAATCAAGAAGCAGGGCGCCCAGCACGCGACGCGGCCCGCGCAGACCTTCCACGGCTCGGGCACCCTCACCCAGCGCGTGCCCACCGAACACCTCGTCCCGGCCGGCACCGCGGCGCCCGCCGCCCCGCAGCCCCTCCAGGCGGGCACCGCCCGGATCGTCTCGCTCGCCGACTCCATGGCCCCGGTCGCGGTGACCGACAGCGCCGCCCCGCACCAGGGCGGCGGCGGGCTCTTCGACGCGGTCGCCGCCGTCCTGCACCCCTCGCTCACCGCGCCCGGCGCACCCGGCCGCGCCCGGCTCTACGAGGCGACCTCCACGGCGACCGTCCTGGAGGACATGCCCCGGCTGCTGCGCGACGGCGTCACCGGCGAGGACCTGGCGTCCAAGGACGGCAGCAGCGTCGGCAGCTACCGCCTGCGCGCCGAGATCACCGGCATGTCGCCCGGCTGGGGCACCGGCGGGACCCAGCTGCGCACCCACCAGCAGACCCAGCACACGGTCACCGAGAGCGCCGGCAAGGGGCGCGCCGTCACGGGCGGCCTGGGCCCGGCCATCGGCGTCGGAGCGGCCGGCAACGCCGCCGTCGTACGGGCCACGGCCATGCCGGTCGCGGCGGCCCGCAAGGCACGGTTCACGGTGGCCGAGCAGACCGTGTCGAGCCGCCAGGGCGCGGAGGTGCGCGGCGACAAGGTGCTCTACCTCGCGACCGTCCAGTTCACCGCGGAGGGCACGGGACCGCGCTCGGCCGGGATGATCCTGCGCCCCGGCACCCGGGTCGCCCGGCACCCGATGCGGGTGTGGATGAGCCTGCGGGCCGACGAGGCGCGGTCACTCGGACTGCCGCTGCCACCCGGTGCCGAGGCCGGGGAGTTCATCGAGAAGCCCAGACGGACCGACGAGAACGGCAACGAGGTCGACGTCGAGCGGCACCTCCCCTTCGGCGCCATGGGCTCCAGCGTCACCCTCAGCCAACTCGACACCGGCCCCATGGTCCGGGCCGTGCAGGAGCTGTTCGCGACCGACCCCCGGCTGGCCGGCTACCTGCCCTCCTTCGGTACCGATGCGGTGGCTTCGGCGCCGGGCAAGGAGGAGGCCGCGCTCCAGCGGCGCAACCACCGCGAGCTGATGGCCGCCCTGTCCGAGACCAACCTGCGGGTCAACAAGGACCAGCTGACCACGACCGGCATCCGGGTCCGGCTGCGCCGCAAGACCACCCTGCACGCGCACGACGTGCAGCTCCGGGTCACGGGGCAGCTCCGCGAGACCGGCTACCTCGGCGACACCGACAACTGGCTGGTGCGCAGCCACTCCGGTGTCACCGCCAACACGCAGAGCGGACGCGGCAGTTCACGTTCGATCGGCGGTCTCGTGCTCGGGCAGGCCAGGATCGTCCCCGGCATGCTGACCGGCTCGGCCCGCTACGAGAGGCACCGCGCCGGCACCCGCCGCAACCAGGCCGGCCCCACCACCCGCACGGACGTCCTCACCAACGGCTCCGAGAAGGCCGGCACCTTCGGGGCGGCCCTGCGCCTCGACGTCGACGTCACCATGACCTCCCGGCAGCGCAAGCTCGGCCGCGCCCTCACCCCCGGCTCCCCGGGCCAGGACGCGCCCGAACCGAAACGGCTGGCCGGACTGCATCTGGACGAGCAGGACGTACGGCTGGTCACCCCCACCGAGTTCACCCTCGACGAGGAGGGCAAGCGGCGGCAGGACGCGGTGCGCGACCGGCGGCGGGCACAGCCCCCTCGGCCCGACCACGCCGTCACCGCCGAGGGCATAGGCGACCTGGCCACGCTCGTGCCCCGGCCGTCCACCGGACAGGCGCTGCGGGACTGGCAGCTGGTGGAGACGGTCGGCGACGGACAGGCCGTCCGGGACCTCGCCTTCCAGCTGCTGTCCCGGGCCGCCGCCCGCAACAAGGGCGTCCGCGAGGATCCCGCGCTGCAGGCCGAGGGGCTGGCGCCACGGCTGGCGATCGAGGAGCGGTTCGGCCCGCAGGCCGTCACGGCGGCGCTGCGGCAGGCCGCGTCCTCCGGGTGGGTGGTGAAGAACCTGCGTTATCCGCGGCGGCTCGCCGCGCTGAACGGTGCCGTGGGCACCCGGCTCACCCTGGCCAACCCGAAGTTCCTGCACCGGGGCGCGGGTCCCGGTACGGAGACCTTCGTGCTCGGCGGCCACCAGGCCGCCGGCCAGGAGGGGCAGGGCACCACCAGCACCTGGCAGGTCGGCGCCACCGGCTCGGAGAACGGCCCGGAGTGGCGCCTGGGCCAGGGCCTGTCCGGGAGCCGCACCACCAGCGAGGGCGACGCCCGGTCCGCGGCGCTGTCCGGCACGGTCGAGCGCAACGCCCACACCCCGAAGAAGGCGCCGCTCTATCTGGTCCAGTGCGACCTGCTCGTCACCATGGTCGCCGAGGTCAAGGTCACCGGCGGCGGCCCCTACGTGGCGACGGCCGCCCGCACCCTGCCGGCCGAGGCGGCGGTGTGGCTGACGGAGGCGCAGCTGCCGGCCTCGATCCGCAGGCAGCTGAAGCTCGACGCCGAACCGGCGCCGACGACGACGCCGTCCACCCGGCAGGAACGGCGACCGGCGGAGAGCTCCCGCGCGGGCGCCGAACGCGAGGCCCGGGAAGGGGTCCGCGCCACAGGAACGACGGCCCCGGCCGCGACCAGCACCGCCGGCTCCACCACCGCGGGCTCCACCACCGCCGGCTCCACCACCGCGGGCTCCACCACCGCCGGCTCCACCACCGCCGGCTCCACCACCGCGGGCTCCACCACCGCGGGCTCCACCACGTCCGCGCCGCCGCGCGCCGCCGGTCCGTCCTTCGACCGGGCGCTGCCCCTCGGCTTCGGCATGATCGAGAACCTGCCGAACTTCGTGCCGTTGCTGGCCCGGCTGCGTACCCGCCTCGCGGAGAGCGGGCAGCAGAGCCTCGCCGACGACCTGCTGCCCCGGCGGCAGCTGGCCGACCGCAACGACAACGTGCAACGGCTGCTGCGCGTCCTGGACCGCGACGGCAGCACCGGACTGCTCTCCGGCGCCATGGACGGCGGGGTCGCCGTCGAGCTGTTCGACGGCCGCAGGACCCCCTACTGGGCGGTGTTCAAGGTCAACCGCCTGGGCGACGGCGGTTACGACGGTACGGCGGACGACGGCCGGGACCTGGAGTACATCACCGCGGCCGTCGCCCAGCAGGCCACCTCCCACGACGAGGGCGCGACGACCGGCGTGGAGGGGATCTTCGCCGGCTCCGGGAAACCGGACGGCGGCGCCGGGCAGCTGAAGAGCATGGGCGGTGCGGCGGGGCTCGGTGTCGGCTCGGGCGGCTCGCGGCGTTCCGGCACGGCGGGCCGCGGCCAACTCGGCATGAAGACGGTCGCGGAGGCGAAGACCGCGAAGTCGTCGAAGGTGCGGGTGCCGATCGAGGCGACCCTGGAACTGCACCGGGGCGACCGCCGGGTGGCGCTGGTCTCCCTGGGCCGCCAGGCGCTGACCCACCGCGTCCTGGAGAAGGACCTGGCCGCCCTGGGCCGGCTGACCGCGCCGCGCCACCAGCCGGTGGCCCCCGCTCCCGGCCCGCGGGACGACCACCCGGCCGCGCTCGGCGGCTGGCGCTCCGG
Organism: Streptomyces sp. NPDC001220; assembly: GCF_053597895.1. Taxonomy (NCBI): domain Bacteria; kingdom Bacillati; phylum Actinomycetota; class Actinomycetes; order Kitasatosporales; family Streptomycetaceae; genus Streptomyces; species Streptomyces sp. NPDC001220. The sequence goes on along the minus strand of NZ_JBSFJE010000010.1, from coordinate 127,819 downwards.
AGGTGTGCGGCTGCCGATGGAGGCGCAGGTGAACGGCTTCCAGGGCGCCCCGCAGATCCGGGAGCTGGTCGGCTCCGCGGTCCGGGAGGCGGGCGGCGGCGACCGCTTCCGGTCCAAGGGCCAGGCCGCCGCGTACACCCTGAACGAGGCCGTCTCCACCGAGTGGCTGATCGCGGCGCTGCCGCTGCTGACCTCCGCCGGGGCGGAGCTGCCGCCGGTGCACGCCACCGGAGCGGCGGGCCAGGACCTGCGGGCGTCCCTGCACGCGCGGCTGCGGGACGGGCGGGTGCTGGGAGTCGGCGACAAGATGACCTTCGAGACGGTGGGGCAGAGCCACCTGGACGCGCCCCGGCCCACCCAGACGGACGGCCTGAGCTCCGCCGACCACGGCAGATCGGCCCGCGGGCTGGCGGGCGCCGGACTGCTCAACGCCGACGAGTTCCGCCTCAACCAGCTGATGGGCAACGCCGGTGGCAGCGGCGGCGCGGCCGACTCGGCGGTGAACGCGTCGGGTTCGATGCCGCTGCACAAGCCCAAGTCCGCGTCGGTCCTGGTGCAGTTCACGCTGGACGTGCGGGTGGTGGCCAGGGTGAGCAACCGTGTGCGCCCCGGCCGTACCGGTACCGCCGTGCGGGAGCTGACCCTGCCCCGGCCGGTGGTGATCCGCATGCCGGAACCGGTGGTCCGCCGCATGCTGGCCGCCCAGCAGGACCGGCTCCAGGACCCGGACGACCACCTGGGCCTGCGGAAGGCGGCCGCGGCCACACCCCAGGACTGAGCACCGCGGCCCGCCGGACTCCCCAGGACTGAGCACCGCGGCCCGCCGGGCTCAGCCCTCCACGCGGATCCCCAGCTGGACCGCCAGCACCGGCGCCAGATCCAGCAGTTGGGACATGCTGATCACCGCCCCGGCCAGTCGCTCCACCCCTCTGGCGATCTCCAGGGACGCGGCGCCCCGCAGGTCGACGTCCTTCATCGTCACCCCCGTGAAGTCGGCCTCCTTGAGGGTGCAGTCGACGAACTCCACCCGCTCCAGGACGGCGTCGCCGAAGTCCGGTTCCACCAGGACGCAGCTCTCGAAGACCACGTCTCTGAGCTTGGCCGTGCGCAGATTGAGGTAGTCGATCTTGCCGCCGCGGATCACCACGCGCTCCAGGACGGAACCGTGCAGCTGGGTGCCGCCCAGGCGGGCGTCGACCAGCTCGACGTCCCGCAGGGTGGCCTCGGCCAGGTCCGTGCCGACGCCTCTCGCCCCGGTGACGACCGTGTCCAGCAGCCTGGCGTGGCGCAGCCCCGTCTCGTCGAAGGCGCAGCCCGTGAGCGCGCAGTCCATGAAGCGGGCGCCCGCGCCGTCCTGCCCGACGAAGTCCGCCTCCCGGAACTCCAGCCCGTCGTAGTCGCCGTCCGGCTCCAGCTCGCCGCCGCCCCAGGGTTCCAGCTCGGGCAGCCGTACCTCCGGCCGCCGCGCGCCCTTCACCCTGCCTGCGCCGGTCCCACCGGCCACTGTCCTCGCCATGCCCCCATCTTGCAGGCCGCCACTGACAACGGAATGCGGCCCCGGTCCGGCCCGACAACGGAATGCGGGCCCGGTCCGGCCCGACAACGGAATGCGGCCCCGGTCCGGCCCGTCTTGACACACCCCGGGATGCGATACGTACAGATTGATGGTCTTCTGTTCGAATGAGCAGCGCCCGAACGGGTGAAACGCCCGGCACGAACCCCGGCAAGGACGCGGCCGACACCCACCGCTGGTGGGGCCTGGTGATCATCGCGCTCGCCCAGCTGATGGTCGTCCTCGACGCGACGATCGTGAACATCGCGCTCCCCTCCGCACAGCGCGCTCTCGGCATGTCCGACGGCAACCGCCAGTGGGTGATCACCGCCTACACACTCGCCTTCGGCGGCCTGCTCCTGCTCGGCGGCCGGATCGCCGACCTGGTCGGCCGCAAACGGACCTTCGTCGTCGGGCTGGCCGGCTTCGCCGTCGCCTCCGCGTTCGGCGGCGCCGCGCAGACGCCGGGGATGCTCTTCGGCGCCCGCGCCCTCCAGGGCGTCTTCGCCGCCGTCCTCGCACCCTCCGCGCTGAGCCTGCTGACGACGGCCTTCACCGACCCCCGGGAGCGCGGCAAGGCCTTCGGCATCTACGGCGCCCTCGCGGGCAGCGGCTCGGCCATCGGGTTCATCGTCGGCGGGCTGCTCACCGAGTACCTGAACTGGCGCTGGTGTCTGTACGTCAACGTGCCCATCGCCGTCCTGGCCGTCTTCGGCGCCTCCGCGCTGCTGCACGACCGCCCGGGCCGCGCCGGCGCCCGGCTCGACGTGCCCGGCGCGCTGATGGGCTGCGGCGGACTGGTGGCGATCGTCTACGGCTTCAGCGAGGCCGAGCCGCGCGGCTGGAGCGACCCGCTGGTCCTCGGCCTGTTCGCGGCCGGGGTCGTCCTGGTCGCCGGGTTCGTCCGGTGGCAGAGCCGCGCCCCGAACCCCCTGCTGCCCCTGCACATCGTCAGGGACCGCAACCGCGCGGGCTGCTTCCTGGCGATGGCGTTCGCGACCATCGCCCTGTTCGGGCTGTTCCTCTTCCTGACCTACTACCTCCAGGTCGTCCTCGGCTACTCCCCGGTCCGGGCGGGCCTCGGCTTCCTCCCGCTGACCCTGGCGATCATCACCGGCTCCACCCAGATATCCGGGCGCCTGCTGTACCGGGTGGCGCCGCGCATGCTCATGGTCCCCGGGACGCTGCTGGCCGCCTGCGGTCTGCTGCTCCTGACCCGGATGACGGTCAGCTCCTCCTACCCCACCGAGATCCTGCCCTCCCTGGTGCTGATGGGGCTCGGCATGGGCCTGACCTTCATGCCGGTCTTCGCCACCGCGACGGCGGGCGTGGCCCCGCAGGACTCCGGGGTCACCTCGGCCACGGTCAACACCTCGCAGCAGGTCGGGGGGTCCATCGGTACGGCCCTGCTCAACACGATCGCCACCAGCAGCAGCGCGGCCTACCTCGCCGCGCACCTCCACAGCCCCGCCCAGCGGGCCGTCGTGGTCCCGGAATCCGTCGTACACGGCTACACGACCGCCATCTGGTGGGCGACCGGCATCATGCTCCTCGGAGGCCTGTCCGCGGCCCTGCTGGTCACGGCGAAGCCCCCGAAGCAGGACGCCCCGACGCAGACCCCGGTGGCGGAACAGGTCGGACGAGCGGTCGACTGAGCGGTCGGCGGGTGTGCCGCGCGATCAGCCCGCCGGAATGTCAATCACCCGCATGACGTTGCGATCGTGCATGAATCGCCTCATGCGAATTTTCCGGGGTCTCGGCGGCGAGGCGTGGGCGTATGTCCGCAGCGCCCCCGGCACGTACGTCTGGCTGGCGATTCTCTTCGTGACGACCGTCGCGCTGCACCACATGTCACCGGAGTTCGAGCAGCAGTTCCTGCGGCAGCGGTCCACCAACATCCGCGAGCTGTCGGACAACCCGGTGCGGGTGCTGGTCGCCAGCGCGATGTGGATCTCGGGCGGCCACTGGGTGCCGTACGCCTTCCTCTACACCGTCTTCCACGCACCCGCGGAACGCTGGCTCGGTACGGCCCGCTGGCTGCTGGTGTGCGTGGCCGCGCACGTGCTGGCCACCCTGATCAGCGAGGGTGCGCTGCTGAAGGGCATCCACGACGGCATCGCCCCGCACTCCGCGGTCAACACCCTGGACATCGGGGTGAGTTACGCGCTGGCCGGGGTGATCGCGGTACTCGCGTACCGGATCGCGACGCCCTGGCGGTATCCGTACATCGCGGTCGTCCTGCTCGTCTACGGCCTGCCGCTGACCGAGTCGCCCACCTTCACCGACCTCGGCCATTTCGTCGCCGCGCTGATCGGTCTCGCCTGCTATCCGCTGGTCAGAGGCCGCGGAAAAGCATGGAATCCGAAGGAGACACTGGCCGCCCTCAACGGTTAACGTCCGCCCATGAGCAGCTCGGCAAGCAGTGTCGTCAACGGGGGCATCTCCTTCTGGTACGCGAACGACGGTCTCCCGGCGGTACGGGAGCCGCTCGACGGGGACGCCACCGCGGACGTGGTGATCGTGGGCGGTGGCTACACCGGCCTGTGGACCGCGTACTACCTGAAGAAGGCCGCCCCCTTCCTCCGGATCACCGTCCTGGAGCAGAAGTTCTGCGGGTACGGCGCCTCCGGCCGCAACGGCGGCTGGCTCTACAACGGCGTCGCCGGCCGCGACCGGTACGCCGCGCTGCACGGCCACGAGGCCGCCGTACGGCTGCAGAGGGCCATGAACCAGACCGTCGACGAGGTGGTGGCGGTCGCCGCGGCCGAGGGCATCGACGCCGATCTGCACAAGGGCGGCGTGCTGGAAGTGGCCACCACCCCGGCCCAGTTGGCCCGCCTCAGGGCCTTCCACGAGCACGAGCTGTCGTACGGCGAGAAGGACCGCGAGCTGTACGGCGCCCGGGAGACCCGGGAGCGGATCCGGGTCGCCGACGCGGTCGGCTCGACCTGGACCCCGCACGGGGCCCGGCTGCACCCGGTGAAGCTGGTGAAGGGGCTGGTGGCGGCCGTGGAGGCGCTGGGGGTGCGGATCCACGAGTCCACCCCCGTGACGGAGATCCGGCCGCGGCACGCCGTCACGCCCTACGGCACGGTCCGCGCCCCCTACGTCCTGCGCTGCACCGAGGGCTTCACCGCGAACCTGAAGGGGCAGAAGCGCACCTGGCTGCCGATGAACTCCTCGATGATCGCCACCGAGCCGCTGACCGAGGAGCAGTGGGCGTCGGTGGGATGGCAGGGGCTGCAGACCCTCGGCGACATGGCGCACGCCTACATGTACGCCCAGCGCACGGCCGACGGGCGGATCGCGCTCGGCGGCCGCGGGGTGCCGTACCGCTTCGGGTCGCGGACGGACAACGACGGCCGGACGCAGGAGGCGACGATCGAGGCCCTCCGCGAGATCCTGGTGCGGTTCTTCCCGGCGCTCGCGGGGGTGGGCATCGAGCACGCCTGGTCCGGGGTGCTCGGAGTCCCGCGCGACTGGTGCGCGACCGTCACCCTCGACCGCTCCACGGGGCTCGGCTGGGCGGGCGGATACGTCGGCTCCGGTGTCGCCACCACCAACCTCGCGGGACGGACGCTGCGGGACCTCGTCCAGCTGGACTCCGGCCAGGCCGGCCGCACCGACCTGACGGAGCTGCCGTGGGTGAACCACAAGGTCCGCAAGTGGGAGCCGGAGCCCTTCCGCTGGCTCGGCGTGCAGGGCATGTACGCCACCTACCGCACCGCCGACCAGCGCGAACGCCGCCACCCGAGCACCGAGTCGTCCCGCCTGGCGAGGCTCGCGGACCGGGTGGCGGGGCGGCACTGACGCACCGCACCGCACCTCGGGCGCGGGCGCCCCTGGAAACCCGTTGAGGCTGTGTCACACCTGTGTGCGACCATCGCCCCAACATTCGTATTCCAGGGGGGAATTGATGGCGCACCCCGTGCCCGACACCGGTTTCGGTCCGTCGGCGAGGCCCGGGCGGCTCACCGCCGTGACGGTCCTCGTCGTATCCCTGCTCACCTCGCTGCTCACCCTGACCGCCGCCGGGTCCGCCCGCGCCGACGACCCGGTGTGCGCCCCGCTGGCCCTCGCGTCGTTCGGTGACCCCCAGGACGCCGTGGGCAGGGCGACCGTCCCGGCCCAGGACAAGGCCTGCTTCACCGTGACGGCCCCGGAGGCGGGCCTGTACATGGTGTCGCTGGAGGACAGCCACCACGAGGCGTACACCCAGCTGTCCGCCGCGGACGGCACCCAGGTGGACTGCTACGACGAGGAGTTCTCCGAGCAGGGCCGCTGCCAGGTGCCCGCGGCCGGCATCTACACCCTCACGGTCGTCAACAGCGGCTGGGTGGACCCGGAGGACGCCCAGGTCACCGTCGTCCCGCTCGGGTCGGCCACGCCGGGCTGCTTCGAGGCCGCCGGCACCAACTGGGACCAGCCGCTCACCACGCGCACCAGCGTGAGCCCGATCGAGGTCGACTGCCAGGGCATCGACGCCCGGCCCGGCGAGCGCATCCGGCTCACCGCCGCCACCAGGGTCTACGGCAGCGCCACCGCGTGGCTCACCGACGCGACGGGCGCCCGGATCTGCCCGCACTTCCCGGAGGACGGCGAGGACAGCTGTGTGCTGCCCGGCAGCGGCCCCTACCGGGTGATCTCCCAGGTGGCCTCCACGGACGGCGGCTTCCCCGCCGACTACACGGTCACCGCCCGCCGCCTGAACGACCCGCAGGGCTGCGCCACCGCCCCGGTCCGCCCCTACGGTGCCCTGGACCCGCAGGACCTCACCGTCGGCGGCTGCTACACCTTCACCACCGACAGGGCCGGCCAGTACACCGTCCACTACGTGAACGAGGACCGCGCCACCGGCCCCGTCCAGGTCTACGGCACCGACGGCAGGACCGTGTGCCGCGGCACCGACCCGTGCCGGGTGCCCGCGGCCGGCACCTACACCGCGATCCCCGAGGGCCCCGCCCGCCAGGGCGTGATCGTCCTCGACCGCGCCTCCGACGCGGGCTGCACGGCGACCGGGTACGGCCTGCACCAGGGCGAGCTGAGCACGCCCGGCCAGTACGACTGCCTGACCCTGCCCGCCCCGCGGAACGCCCGGATCGCCGTCCTCAGGCCGCTCGCCTCCTCCGGTGTCGAGGCCGACCTGGAGGTCCTCGACCGGGACGGCACCGCCCAGTGCACCGCGCAGGAGATCTCGGACGGCAACTGCGCGCTCACCGGCACCGCGCCCTACCGGACACTGGTGCACACCGAGAACCAGGCCGAGGGGGCGACCGGCCCCTACGCCCTCGCCCTGTACCGCACCGACGCCGCGGGTGACTGCCCCGTCCTGCCCGCCGGCAGCTTCACCGCCGACGGCGCCAAGGCCACCTTCGCCACCGGCGACGGCGTCTTCTCCCGGTGCCTGAGCATCCCGGCGGACGCCCACACCGGCACCGAGCTGCTCCAACTGACCGCCACCTCCGGCGACGTACCGGCGAGGTTCTCGGTGCTGGACGCCACCGGCAAGAAGGTCTGCGACCACATCCCCACCACCAGCGGCTGGACGGTGTGCTCGCTCACCCCGGGCATGGCCCACACCGTGCTGGTCACCGGCCGCGACCAGGCCGCCGCCTACACCCTGACCCGCCGGGACGTCACCGCCACCGCCGCCACGTCGGGCTGCACGAGGACCGCGGCTGCCAAGGTAGGCGGCCCCTCGGTGAAGGGCACGGCCGGCGCCGCCGGCACCGTCGACTGCGTCCAGGTCACCACCCCGGCCGCCACCGACGTCGTCCACGTCAACGTGCGGGACGCGCTGGGCACGGCGAACATCGCGGTGATCGGCGGTGACGGCAAGGTCGAGTGCTCCTACCGCAACAGCTCCTGCGCGGTCACCGGCTCCACCACCCACCAGGTGCTCGTCCAGACCCCGGCCGACCTGAAGGCCGCCCCCACGTACCACCTGGACGCCCTGCGCATCGCGACCGCCGACGGCCCCGCGCCCGAGTGCACCAGGGTCCCGTCGGTGTCGTACGGCTACGGCCCGGTCACCGGCACCCTCGACGAGGCGCACAGCGCCGTCTGCGCGGTGCTGCCGACCGCCGGTCTCGACAGCTTCTCCGCCGACATCAAGGACACCACCGGCGCGACCGCCAAGGCCGTACCGGCGCTGTACAACACGACGTCCTGGCGCAACGGCTGCACCCGCTACCTGGGCGAGGACGGCGAGGGCTACGACTGCGCCACGCTCGGCTCGTCCTCGGCGCTCACCCCGACCGTGTTCCTGCTCGGCCTCCCCGAGACCACGTCCGGCACCGCCTACAGCGCCCGGCTGGCCTGCCGGTCCACCCTGTGCGGCACCGACAAGGTGAGCGTCACCGGGCTCAGCCCGGCCACCGGCGTGAGCGGCACCAAGGTCAAGGTGACGGTCACCGGCACCGCCCTCGGCCCGAACACCGAGGTACGGCTGAACCTGTCCGGCAGGACCATCTCCGCGAAGGCCGACTCGGTGGCCGCCGACAACCGGTCGGTGACCGCCACCCTGGACCTGACCGGCGCGGCCACCGGCACCTGGAACGCCAGCGTGTTCACCACGTGCTGCGAGTACCCGAGCGGCACCTTCACGGTGACCCAGCCCCAGCTGGCGAGCACGGCCGCCCCGAAGATCACCGGCACGGCCAAGGTCGGCGCCAAGGTCACGGCGGCCAACGGCAGTTGGTCGGCGACCCCGACCTCCTACACGTACCAGTGGAAGGCCGACGGCAAGGCGATCTCCGGGGCGACCGCCGCGTCGTACACCGTCCCGGCGACCCTGCTGGGCAAGAAACTCACGGTGACCGTGACGGCCGTGAAGAGCGGCTGGCTGAGCGGGTCGGCGACCTCGGCCGCGGTGACGGTCGCGAAGGGGACCGCGCCGAAGGCGACCAAGGCGCCGACGGTCGGCGGCACGGCGAGGACCGGCAAGAAGCTGACGGCGGCGCACGGCACCTGGAGCCCGGCGGCGACCTCGTACACGTACCAGTGGTACGCGAACGGCAAGGCGATCGGCGGGGCCACCAAGTCCACGCTGACCCTGAAGACGGCCCAGAAGGGCAAGAAGATCACCGTGAAGGTCACGGCCCACCGCACGGGCCACCAGGACGGCACGGCGACCAGCAAGCCGACGAAGACGGTCACCGGCTGACCCCGCACCGACGGCCGACGGCCCCCGCGATCCATGATCGCGGGGGCCGTCGCCTCTGCTCGGAACCGAGCCCCCTGTCGGATTCGAACCGACGACCTACGCATTACAAGTGCGTTGCTCTGGCCAGCTGAGCTAAGGAGGCCTGCGTGCGGGTGTGCCGCTCACGTGCCAGTGCAGTGTACCCAGCTCCCAGGTGGGGCCCGTCGAAAATTTCCGCGAAGTTCACAGGGCTCCAGGTACTGACATACGGGGTGAACGCCAGGTACCGTCCTGAGCCAGTTCACTCTCGTGGACTACACCACCTTCCTACAACGGATCGTCCGGCACGTTCCTGCCGGTAGAAGGGGGCCTCTGAGCCATGGCCACTGTCACGTTCGACAAGGCGACCCGGATCTACCCGGGTTCCACCAAGCCCGCCGTAGACGGACTCGAGATCGCGATCGAGGACGGAGAGTTCCTCGTCCTGGTCGGCCCGTCCGGTTGCGGCAAGTCCACCTCGCTCCGGATGCTCGCGGGGCTCGAGGACGTCAACGCCGGCGCCATCCGCATCGGCGACCGCGACGTCACGCACCTGCCGCCGAAGGACCGGGACATCGCCATGGTGTTCCAGAACTACGCCCTCTACCCGCACATGACGGTCGCCGACAACATGGGCTTCGCGCTCAAGATCGCCGGCGTCAACAAGGCGGAGATCCGGCAGAAGGTCGAGGAGGCCGCGAAGATCCTCGACCTCACCGAGTACCTGGACCGCAAGCCGAAGGCGCTCTCCGGTGGTCAGCGCCAGCGTGTCGCGATGGGCCGCGCCATCGTGCGTGAGCCCCAGGTCTTCCTCATGGACGAGCCGCTGTCCAACCTGGACGCCAAGCTCCGTGTCTCGACCCGTACGCAGATCGCGTCCCTCCAGCGCCGCCTCGGCATCACCACCGTCTACGTCACCCACGACCAGGTCGAGGCCATGACGATGGGCGACCGGGTCGCCGTGCTCAAGGACGGCCTGCTCCAGCAGGTCGACTCGCCGCGCAACATGTACGACCGCCCGGCCAACCTCTTCGTCGCCGGCTTCATCGGCTCGCCCGCCATGAACCTGGTCGAGGTCCCGATCACCGACGGCGGCGTGAAGTTCGGCAACAGCGTGGTCCCGGTCAACCGTGAGGCGCTCCAGGCCGCCGCCGACAAGGGCGACCGCACGGTCACCGTCGGCGTCCGCCCCGAGCACTTCGACATCGTCGAGCACAACGGCGAGGCCGCGGCCTCCCTCACCAAGGACTCCGAGGACGCCCCGGCGGGTCTCGCGGTCTCCGTGAACGTCGTCGAGGAGCTCGGCGCCGACGGCTACGTCTACGGCAGCGCCAAGGTCGGCGACGACCTCAAGGACCTGGTCGTCCGCGTCAGCGGCCGCGCGGTCCCGGAGAAGGGCGCCACGCTGCACGTCGTGCCGCGGCCGGGCGAGACCCACGTGTTCTCGACCTCCACGGGCGAGCGTCTCTCCGACTGACCGATCAAGCAGAGAAACCTCTGACCAGGGTGAACTTGCCCAGGTTGACGACAAGGGCCCCGCGACCTGCCGCGGGGCCCTTTCCGTTGTCCCGATTTACCCCGGCAAGCGGGTGCTTTTCGAGCCGTGTACGTCAACCCCGTACCCGAAACAGGGCACTTCTCCATCCCCCGAACCGGTGACTAAATGTCGCCAAATCATTACCGCACGCTACCCTCACACGCGTGAAGCACTCCACCACCCCTCAGACGCGACGCGGCCATCGGGGCGGCCCTGCCCGCCGGATCGGCCGCACTCTCGCCCTCGTCCTGCCCGTCGTCCTGGTGCTCTCCGGGACCCTCGCCGTCACCCGCGTCAACTGGACGGGAAGCCCGCGGAACTCGGTGCTCACCGCGACCGACGTGACCGACGCCGACGTCTCCTCCAAGGCCCTCGCGCGGGCCCCCCAGGACGTCCTGCGCGACCAGCTGATGACCGAGCTCCAGGACAAGAACCCGGGCCAGGTCCTCACCCACCTCCAGCAGGCGGTCAACGGCCACCCGTCGCTGGCCCGGCACTGCTCGTCCATCGCGCGTGCGCTGGGCCGGGCCGCGGTGCGCATCTACGGCGCCTCGCGCGCCCAGTCGTACGCCCGCCCGGTCTGTGACACGGCCTTCGCGTCCGGAGTGCTGGCGGCACACAGCTGAACACCGTTCGGTAAGCAGGTAACGGGTCCTTAAGGGCCGCCTCACGGCGGGAAGCCGGCCCGGGGGCGCGACGTACAGTTCGGGGCATGACCCATCCGAACGCCGCGTTGCGCCCCACTCAAGCCGTGGTCCTGGCCGGTGGCCAGGGCTCACGGCTTCGTCCGTACACCGATGACCGGCCCAAGCCGATGGTCGAGATCCCGGGTACGGGCACGCCGATCATCGGCCACCAGTTGACCTGGCTCGCCGAGGAGGGCGTCACGGACGTGGTGGTCTCCTGCGGCCACCTCGCGGACGTCCTGCAGAAGTGGCTGGACTCGGCCGACCTGCCCCTCTCCGTCACGACCGTGGTGGAGAACGAGCCGCTGGGCCGGGGCGGCGGCCTGAGGTACGCCGCCGCGCATCTGCCGCACACCGACCGGCCCTGGTACGCCACGAACGGCGACATCTGGACGCGGTTCTCGCTGCGCGACATGGCCGACTTCCACACGGAGCGGGACGCGGTGGCGACGCTCGCGCTCGCCCGGCCGCGGATCCCCTGGGGCGCGGTGCAGACGGACGGCTTCGGGCACATCACGGACTTCATCGAGGCACCGCCGTCGACGTTCGAGATCAACGCCGGTGTGTACGTCTTCTCGCCGGAGTTCGCCGAGATGCTTCCGGAACGGGGGGACCACGAGCGGACGACGTTCCCGCACCTCGCGCGGAGCCGGCGGCTGGCCGGGTTCCCGATTCCGCAGGGGGCGTACTGGCGGGCGATCGACACGGCGAAGGACCTGACGGAGGCGGCGAAGGAACTGGCGGCGCTGGGCCGGTGACGGCCGTTGCTGGCTGCCGGCTGCCGGCTGCCGGCTGCCGGCCCAGCGTGGCTTGTCGCGCCCCGCGGCGCGGCCGCGCATCGACCCCGCGGCGCAGCCGCACATCGATGAGGTCCCGCACCCGTTCGGGGCGTACTGAGGCCCCGCACCTTTCGAGGTGCGGGGCCTCAGTGCCGTCCTAGCCCAGCAGGCCGCCCACCAGGCCCGGCTGGCCCGAGGACGTCGAGCCGCCGCCGTTGCTGCCCGTGCCGCTGCCCGTGCCGCCCGTCGATGACGTACCGCCGGTCGCGGTGCCGCCCGAGGTCGGGCCGGCCGTGGTCGGTGCGGGAGCCGTGTGCTGGGGCGGGGCCTGGCCCGTGGTGCCCTGGGTCTGACTGGGCGTCGTGGTGGTGGCACCGCTCGTGCTGCGGTCGGCGCCCGGGGTGGTCGCCGCATGCGACGGGCTCGCCGTGGCGCCGCCCGAGGGGGCCGTGGAGGCCGACGGGGTCTGCTTGCGGTGCTTGGCCGACTCGCCCGGCAGCGGGGAACCCGGGAGGTTGTTGCGGGGAGCCTCACCGGGGCCGGGGACCACCACGCGGCTGGAGTCGCGGACCGCGCCGCCCAGCAGGGACCCGACGAGGAGGGTGAGACCGATCGTGACGGCCGTGACCAGGGCGCCCCGGCGGAGCACGAAGGCACGCAGGTCCCAGATGTCGGAGTGCGGGCCCAGGCGTCGCCAGGCGCTGCCCGCGAGGCGGCCGTCGACGGAGTAGACGGGGGCGCCGGCGATGATCAGCGGCGACCAGGCGGCGAGATAGATGATGTCGGGGGCGTCGTACGCCGGGACGGTCTTCCAGCTGACGGTGACGATGAGCGCGGCGGAGAGCAGGGCGCCGACGACCGCGGCCACCCGCTGCCAGCAGCCGAGGACGGTCAGCACGCCGACGATCACCTGGAAGAAGGCGATGACCAGGCCGGAGCCGACCGGGTGCTGAAGGGCGAACTGGCGCAGCGGCTCGGCGACGTCCCAGGGATGCAGCGTGTTGAGCCAGGTGACCATCGAGCCGCGTTTGCCGCCGTCGAAGTAGACGGGGTCGCACAGCTTGCCCATGCCGGCGTAGATGGAGATGAAACCGAGGAAGATCCGCAGCGGGAGCAGGACCACGCCCAGGTTCATCCGGCGGCCGGGGTAGTAGGCGTGCCGGGACGGGTCGTCGCCGTGCCGCCTGGTCGACGGCGGCTCCTCGAAGTCCTCGAACTCGTCGTCGGCGTAACCCCGTTCGCCGTAGGCCTGCTCGTCGTAGGCCTGCTCGCCGTAGTCCGGTCCGCCGTAGTCCGGTCCGCCGTAAGCCGGTTCGTCGTAGGTGCTGCCCGCTGTCCGCATGGGCGGCAGCAGCCGGGTCTCGCCCGAGACCGGGGAACGCGGATGGCCGACCATCGGGGTCTCGACGGTCTGGTCCAGGTCGGCGTAGCCGTCGTCGACGCGCGGGATGACCTGGGTCGCGCCGGCCGGTTCGACGGGCTCCTCGGCGTACCGGACGCTGCCGCCGCGAACGGCCTGGAGCAGCCGGTGGGCTCCGGTGTCGTCCGGCGCGGACTTGCCGCTCCACACGACCGGGCGGCGACGGCCGGGCGCCGCCCCCGCTCTGCCCGCCGTGCCGGCGACCGGGATGCGCGCGGTGTCCTCGGTGGCGCTCAGGTGCCGTCCGACCCGGGGAGATTGGGTACGCCGTGTCGATACGCCCAACTGCACGCGGAAACTCGCGTGGTTGACGATGACCTGCGCCGGATCGCTCGGCACCTTCACCATGCTCAGCGCGGGAGCGTCGTCGGGCCCGGAAGTGAATCCGGAGCGGAATCCCGGCGAGCGGTCCCCCGTGGGTGTGCGGGGTGTTCTGGTGTCCACACTCATCTAACCGAGTGACGTGGAGTTAGGACACTGCTTTGACCGCCCCGAAGTGTCCGGACCCCGTCAAGGATGCGCAGGACGCCGGAATTACCCCGCGCAGGTGAGGTCGCGGACGTTTGTTCAACCCCGGCGGCACGCCACCGCGTACCGCCGCCGGAACACCCCGCACCGCGCCCGCAGCCCCGCCGCCGGAACACCCCGCACCGCAGGTCAGCGCCGCTGCCGGAACATCCTGCACCGCAGTGCGGCCTCGCTGCCGGAACACCCGCACCGCGCGTCAGCCGCGTCGCCGGGCCGCCTCGTACAGGACGATTCCGGCCGCCACACCGGCGTTGAGCGACTCGGCGCCGCCCGGCATCGGGATCCGCACCCGGTAGTCGCAGGTCTCGCCGACCAGCCGGGACAGGCCCTTGCCCTCGCTGCCCACGACGATGACGACGGGGCCGGAGAGCGCCTCCAGGTCGCCAACCGTGTGCTCGCCGTCGGCCGCCAGGCCGACGATCACGATGCCGGCCTTCTTGTACGCCTCCAGGGCCCGGGTGAGGTTCGTGGCACGGGCCACCGGCGTGCGGGCCGCCGCACCGGCCGACGTCTTCCAGGCGCCCGCCGTCATACCGGCCGCGCGCCGCTCGGGCACGACCACGCCGTGACCGCCGAAGGCGGAGACGGAACGCACGACCGCGCCGAGGTTGCGCGGGTCGGTGACCCCGTCCAGGGCGACGATCAGCGGGTCCTCGTTCCCGTCGTAGGCGGCCTCCGCCAGGTCCTCGGGGTGCGCGTACTCGTACGGCGGGACCTGGAGGACCAGGCCCTGGTGGTTCAGGCCGTTCGTCATCCGGTCCAGCTCGGGGCGGGGCGCCTCCATGAGGTTGATGCCACCGCGCTCGGCGGCGAGCTGGAGGGCCTCGCGGACCCGCTCGTCGTTGTCGATGAACTGCTGGACGTAGAGCGTGGACGCGGGAACGCCCTCGCGCAGCGCCTCGACGACCGGGTTACGGCCGACGACCAGCTCGGAGGTGCCCTTGCCGCCCCGGCCGCGCGGCGCGGGACGGCGTACCGTCTGCTTCGTCTTGGCGTTGGCGATGCGGTTCTTCTTGTGTCCCTTGCGCATCTCGGCGGGCGGGGTCGGGCCCTTGCCCTCCAGGCCTCGGCGCCGCTGGCCGCCACTGCCGATCTGCGCGCCCTTCTTGCCGGACATGCGGCGGTTGTTGGCTGCCATGGGTTACCCGTCTCCGTAAGCTTCGTTTCGTACGTACGTCTCATTCGGCGTCGTACTGATGCGGTGTTGTACGTCTTATGCAGTGTGCCGCCCGGGGGGCCGGGCGGCACAGTCGATCTTGATTGACCGGTGGTCGACCGGTGGTCAGGACTTGAGGGTCCAGCGGGGGCCCTGGGGGCTGTCCTCGATCGCGAGACCGGACTGGTTGAGCTGGTCACGGATGGCGTCGGCGGTCGCCCAGTCCTTGCGGCCGCGGGCCGACTCACGCTGGTCCAGGACGAGTCGTACGAGACTGTCGACGACCCCGTGCAGGTCTTCGCCCTTCTCGGTCCCGCCGGACCAGTGTGCGTCGAGCGGGTCGAGGCCGAGCACGCCGAGCATGGCACGGACCTCGGCGAGACGGGCGACGGCGGCTTCCTTGTCGTCGGCGGCCAGCGCGCTGTTGCCCTGGCGGACGGTGGTGTGCACGACGGCCAGCGCCTGCGGGACGCCCAGGTCGTCGTCCATGGCCTCGGCGAAGGCCGGCGGGACCTCGGTCGAGGGCTCGACGGCTCCCCCGGCCAGCTCCACCACGCGCTGCGCGAACCCCTCGATCCGCGCGAACGCCGCCTCGGCCTCGCGCAGCGACTCCTCGCTGTACTCGATCATCGAGCGGTAGTGCGGGGTGCCGAGGTAGTAGCGGAGCACGACCGGGCGCCACGCCTTGACCATCTCGGAGACGAGGACCGAGTTCCCGAGGGACTTCGACATCTTCTCGCCGCTCATGGTGACCCAGGCGTTGTGCACCCAGTACTGGGCGAAGTCGTCACCGTAGGCCTTGGCCTGGGCGATCTCGTTCTCGTGGTGCGGGAAGATCAGGTCGAGGCCGCCGCCGTGGATGTCGAAGGCCTCGCCGAGGTACTTGTGGGCCATCGCCGAGCACTCCAGGTGCCAGCCGGGCCGGCCGCGGCCCCACGGCGTCTCCCAGCTGGGCTCGCCCGGCTTCACGGCCTTCCACAGCGCGAAGTCCCGCTGGTCCCGCTTGCCGGTCTCGCCGTCGCCCCCCGGCTGACGGAGGTTGTCCAGCTCCTGGTTGGAGAGCTGGAGGTAGTCCGGGTAGGAGCGCACGTCGAAGTAGACGTTGCCGTCGGCCTCGTAGGCGTGCCCGCGCTCGATCAGCCCGCGCATCATCTCGATCATCTCCGGCACGTGCCCGGTCGCGCGGGGCTCGTACGTCGGCGGGAGGCAGCCGAGCGCGGTGTAGCCGTCGTTGAACGCGCGCTCGTTCTCGTAGCCGATCGCCCACCAGGGGCGGCCCTGGTCGGCGGACTTGGTGATGATCTTGTCGTCGATGTCCGTGACGTTCCGGATGAACGTCACGGCGTAGCCGCGGTATTCGAACCAGCGGCGCATGATGTCGAAGTTCAGGCCGGAGCGGATATGGCCGATGTGCGGTGCCGCCTGCACGGTGGCACCACAGAGGTAGATCGAGACACAGCCCGGCGCGAGCGGGGCGAAGTCACGGATCTGCCGGGCGTTGGTGTCGTACAGGCGAATGGTCACGGGACCTAGGGTAGTGGGCCGACGGGAGTGCGTGGCGCCGGATGGGTGGCGCCGTTGTCGGGTGCGGGTGCGTGGGGGCTCGCGCCCCGCGGCGGAGCCGCTGAGTGAACAGCCCCCCGCGCCCCTTTGGCAGGACCGCTCACGCCTCCTTGACGACCAACGCCGTCGCGACAGCCATGAGGCCTTCTCCTCTGCCGGGAAATCCGAGACCGTCCGTGGTGGCCCCCGAAACCGAGACCGGAGCTCCCGCCGCGTCCGAAAGGAGCTTCTCCGCCTCGTCGCGGCGCTTGCCGATCTTCGGGCGCGGTCCTACGACCTGTACGGCGATGTTCCCGATCAGGAATCCGGCGTCGCGGACGATCCGTGCCGCCTCGGTCAGCAGCGTGACGCCCGACGCGCCCGACCACTCCGGGCGCCCCGTGCCGAAGTGCTGACCGAGGTCGCCCAGGCCCGCCGCCGAGAACAGCGCGTTGCACGCGGCGTGCGCGACCACGTCCGCGTCCGAGTGGCCGGCCAGGCCCGGGCCCTCGCCCTCCCACTTCAGGCCGGCGCACCACAGCTCGCGGCCCTCCTCGAAGGCGTGGATGTCGGTGCCGATCCCCACCCGCGGAAGCAGCGGCGGCTCAGAAGCCATCGTTGAGCCTCCTGCGGGCCAGGACCGCCTCCGCGAGGACCAGGTCGAGGGGGCGGGTGACCTTGAAGGCCTCCTCGTGGCCGGGGACGACCACGACCTGTTCGCCGAGCTGTTCCACCATGCTGGCGTCGTCGGTGACGTTGTCGGTGACCGTCTCGTGGGCGCGGACCAGCGTGGCCCGGTCGAAGCCCTGGGGGGTCTGGACCGCGCGCAGGCGGGCGCGGTGCGGCGTGGCCACGACCGGTTCGGGGTCGCCCTGGACCGTCGCCGGCTCGACCTCCTTGACCGTGTCGGCCAGCGGCAGGGCGGGGACGACCGCGGGGGCGCCGTCGCGGACCGCCTGGATCACGGCGTCGACCGTGTCGACGGGGACCAGCGGGCGGGCCGCGTCGTGGACGAGGACGATGTCGTAGTCGGGGGGCAGCGCGTCCAGGCCGAGCTTCACGGACTCCTGGCGGGAGTCGCCGCCCGGGACGACGAGGAAGTCGGTGCGGTCGGGCAGCGCGTGCGCGGCGAGGAGCGACTTGACCTCGGGCGCGCCGTCGGACGGGGCCACGACGACGACCAGGGAGACCGCGCGGGAGGCGGCCAGCGCGCGCACCGCGTGGATGAGCATGGGCGTGCCGTTCAGCGCGCGTAGCGCCTTGGGGGCGCCCGGACCGAGCCGTACGCCCCGGCCGGCGGCGGGAATCACGGCCGCGGTACGCAGTTCCGTACGCGGTTCCGTACGCGAAGGACGCGAATCGTCAGACATCGGTTCCTGTCAGGTTTGTGTGCGGGCCTGGCGTGGGTATGGCCTGGGAAGTGCCGGGCGCGACGCCTTGACCGGACCCTTCCGTGACACTGGTCGAGCCAGCAGCCCGGGCCCGGCACGCCTAGTATCGGGGGTTTCCGCCGGGGCGGGGTTCCGAGAGCGCGAGTCCGGGCACGGACATGCCGCAGCGCCCGGCGACAAGTCTGTCATCGGGCACCACGGCATTCAGTGTGCGGAGTTTCGGTGTGCCGAGCTGGACGGCGTCAGGACGCGAGGACCTCGTCGAGCAGGGCCTCGGCCTTGTCCTCGTTCGTGTTCTCCGCGAGGGCGAGCTCGCTCACCAGGATCTGGCGGGCCTTGGCGAGCATCCGCTTCTCACCGGCGGAGAGTCCGCGCTCGCGCTCACGACGCCACAGGTCACGTACGACTTCCGCGACCTTGATGACATCGCCCGAGGCGAGCTTCTCCAGGTTTGCCTTGTAACGACGGGACCAGTTCGTGGGCTCCTCGGCGTACGGCGCGCGCAGCACCTCGAAGACCCGGTCCAACCCGTCCTGACCGACCACATCACGCACGCCGACGAACTCCGCATTGTCCGCTGGCACACGTACCGTCAGGTCACCCTGGGCGACCTTCAGCACCAAGTAGGTCTTGTCCACGCCTTTGATCTGGCGAGTTTCGATAGCCTCGATCAGCGCGGCCCCGTGATGGGGATAGACCACGGTGTCGCCAACCTTGAACGTCATGTGACAGGTACCCCTTCCGTGGCTATCCAGGGTAACACGGAAACCGGCGGTTCTGAATGGCGTTTTCGCAGGTCAGAGCATATCTCGGGGCTTGACAACAGCAACAGGGACGTGCTGCGCAGGCCGTCCGGAAGCAGGTATTCGCAGGTCGGAGCGGCTCTTCGGGCGAGGTGAAACGCGTACGTCACACACCTCCGGACGGCCGCCCAAGTGGCCGAACGTCCCCATATGTCCACTTCCAAGCGTACGACTTCCGCTACTCCGTTCGGCTGCCGATGTCGGATCGGAGACGTTTCCGGAATTGATCACAGGCGTCCGACCGAACGGTACGTGATCAATTTCCCCGGCGGTCGCGCATTCCTTCACGGAAATTTTGCGCGCGGTGTTGCGAGCGAGTTATGTGAATGCCTGACGAGCGCCCCCCAAAGTGACCCGGGAGTCACTTGTGGAGCCCTGGGGGCCGCAGCTGCTCAAGAGAAGCGAGGGGCTTGGGGAGGGTCGGGTGCGGCCACGCGGGAACGGCTCGGTAACCTAAGGCCGCTGACAGACACTTAGGGCGGCTTTATCGGGGCCGCCCGTGCGTTCAAGGAGTAGCCGCCGCCGTGAGCAGCAGCCTTCGACGCGGCGCCCTCGCCGCCTCCGCCATCGCCGTCTCCGTCGCCTCGCTCGCCGCATGCGGTGCCGGCAACAACTCCCAGACGCTGGAGATCAAGCCGGACAACGCCGCGACGAGTGTCGGCGACATCAAGGTCCAGAACGCGACCGTGATCACCCAGCCCGACCTCACCTCGACCGGCCCGGCCGTGGTCACCGCGACCATCTTCAACACCGGCACCGAGCCCGAGACACTGCAGTCGATCGTCGTCGCCGGCACCAACAAGACCGCCGAGCTGCACGCCACCAAGTCCCAGCCGCTGACCATCCCGGGCGGCGGCCGGCTGATCCTGGGCGGCAAGGGCAACGCCTCCGCGGTGCTCGGCAGCAGCCGCGAGGCGGTCAAGGACGGCAACGCGCAGAAGGTCACGTTCACCTTCAGCAAGACGGGTGATGTGAGCCTGCGCGCGTTCGTCGTGCCCGCCGAGAGCTTCTTCACGGGCTGGGGCCCGAGCGCGGTCCCGTCGCCCTCGGCCTCCGCGTCCTCGTCCGCCTCCTCCTCGACCTCCGGCTCCCCGGCGGCGGGCGCCACGGCGAGCGAGAGCGCCAAGGGCAAGAACAAGGCGTCCGAGAGCGCCACCCCGAGCGACTCGGCGTCGGAGTCGGCGAACGCGGGCTGAGCAGCCGTACGGCCCTGCGGCCGACGCGAGAAGGGCGGCCCCCTCGGGGGTACCGCCCTTCTCGCGTCGGTCACAGGACCAGGTCAGCGGTTTACGGCTCGAACTTGTAGCCGAGGCCGCGGACCGTCACCAGGTACCTGGGCGCGCCCGGGTCCGGCTCGATCTTGGCGCGCAGGCGCTTCACGTGGACGTCGAGGGTCTTGGTGTCACCGACGTAGTCGGCGCCCCAGACCCGGTCGATGAGCTGCATGCGGGTGAGGACGCGGCCCGCGTTGCGCAGCAGCATCTCCAGCAGGTCGAACTCCTTGAGGGGAAGGTCGACCTTGGAGCCGGAGACCGTCACCACGTGACGGTCGACGTCCATGCGGACCGGACCCGCCTCGAGGGCGGCCGGGGTGACCTCCTCCGGCTCCCCGCGACGGCGCAGGACGGCCCGGATACGGGCGACCAGCTCGCGGGAGGAGAAGGGCTTGGTGACGTAGTCGTCGGCTCCTATTTCGAGCCCGACAACCTTGTCGATCTCGCTGTCCTTGGCCGTCACCATGATGACGGGGACGTTGGACCGGCCGCGCAGCTGGCGGCAGACCTCGGTGCCCGGCAGGCCGGGCAGCATCAGGTCGAGGAGGACGAGGTCGGCGCCGTTGCGCTCGAACTCGTCGAGTCCGTCGGGGCCCGTGGCCGCCACTGCGACCTCGAAGCCCTCCTTGCGGAGCATGTACGACAGGGCGTCGGAGAAGGACTCCTCGTCCTCGACGACGAGCACTCGGGTCACGGAAGGACCTCCGGGGCGGGAAGCGGTTCGTACGGGGATGACTCGGTGGTGCCGGCCTCGTCATCGAGGTCGGGGTCGGGGTGCTGCGAGGCGCGGTCACGAGCCGCGCCCGCCTCCGGCAACCTGAGGGTGAACGTGGAGCCCTGACCTTCGGCGCTCCACACCGTGACCTCCCCGCCGTGCGAGGCGACCACGTGTTTGACGATGGCGAGACCGAGACCGGTACCGCCGGTGGCCCGCGAGCGAGCCGGGTCGACGCGGTAGAAGCGCTCGAAGATGCGCTCCTTGTCCTTGTCGGTGATGCCGATGCCCTGGTCGGTCACGGCAAGTTCGATCATGTCGCCGCCGGGCGCGTTGAGCCGGCGGGCGGCTATCCCGACCCGGGTCCGGGCCGGCGAGTAGTTCACGGCGTTCTCGACGAGGTTGCCGAGGGCGGCGGCCAGCTGGCCGCGGTTGCCCCAGACGTGCAGGTCGGCGGTGCCGCCTGCGGCCATGGTGATCTGCTTGGTGCCGGCCTGGTGCCGGCACCGGTCGATCGCCTCGGCGACGAGTTCGTCCACCCGGACGGGCTCGGCGTCCTCCAGCGGATCGTCGTTCTGCACTCTCGACAGATCGATGAGCTCCTGGACCAGGTTGGTCAGGCGCGTGGCCTCGATCTGCATACGACCGGCGAAGCGCTGCACCGCCTCCGGATCGTCCGAGGCGTCCATGACGGCCTCGGAGAGGAGGGAGAGTGCGCCGACCGGGGTCTTCAGCTCGTGGCTGACATTCGCCACGAAGTCGCGTCGTACCGCCTCGATCCTACGGGCCTCGGTGAGGTCCTCGACGAGGAGCAGTACGAGCCGGGAGCCGAGGGGCGCCACCCGGGCGGAGACGGCGAGCGCCTCTCCGCGTCCGGTGCCGCGCCGGGGCAGGTCCAGCTCGACCTGGCGTATCTCGCCGTCGCGCCGGGTGTCCCGGGCCATCTGGAGCATGGGTTCGACGGCGAGTTTGCCGCCGCGCACCAGTCCGAGGGCGTACGCCGCCGAGCTCGCCTTGACCACGATGTCGCCCTCGTCGAGGACCACCGCCGAGGAGCGCAGCACGCTCAGTACGGTGTCCACGCCCGGGGGCAGTACGGGGTCGGTGTGCAGAGAAGTCCTGGTCGGTCGCTTCTGGTCGCGTTCGCTCCAGCGGAACGCCAGCATGGCGATGACACCGGTAAGCACCCCGGCGATCGCTGCCGCTGCGGCGACCGCCGCGTTCACGTCCATGCAAACAGGTTAAGCAGGGGGTACGACATCCCCACAGTCCGCGAGGTGTCAGCTCGAACACTCGTCGCCCAGAGTTCACCTTGGAGCCAGTATTGGTTCATTTGCGATGGCAGAAACGGACGCGCGGGGACCAGAACATGGGAGCGTGGGGTTCGGAGCTGGTTTCGGCCACGGGCCCCGGCCTCCGGAGCCCTAGAACACACGTACGAGAGGGAACCCTGATGCGGGACGCGTACCACGAGGAACTCGACTCGATCGGCGACAGCCTGGTCGACATGGCCAGGCTGGTCGGATCGGCGATCGGGCGCGCCACGACGGCGATCCTCGACGCCGACCTCAAGCTGGCCGAAAGTGTCATCGAGGCCGACCAGAAGGTGGACGAACTCCACCACGACCTGGAGGCCCGGGCGATAGCCCTGCTGGCCCGCCAGCAGCCGGTGGCGACCGATCTGCGGATCGTCGTCACCTCGCTGCGGATGTCCGCCGACCTGGAGCGCTCCGGCGACCTGGCGCAGCACGTGGCGAAGCTGGCCCGGCTCCGCTACCCGGGAAACGCCATCCCCCACGACCTGCACGCGACCGTTCTGGAGATGGGGCAGCTCGCGCAGCGCCTGATGGCCAAGGCCGCCGAGGTGATCATCACCAAGGACGTCGACCTGGCCCTGCAGCTGGAGCAGGACGACGACGAGATGGACCTGCTGCACCGCACGATCTTCCAGCACCTGCTGGACGACCGCTGGAAGCACGGCATCGAGACCGCCGTCGACGTGACGCTGCTCGGCCGCTACTACGAGCGCTACGCCGACCACGCGGTCGCCGTCGCCAAGCGCGTCGTCTTCCTGGTCACGGGTGAGCACGCTGACGAGCTGCAGCCGGACATCCAGCCGGTGACGGGCGTCGAGGGGGCGTAACTCCTGACGGTTCCGCCGACGGCTCCCCTGGCGGGTCGGGGGCTCGCGGCGTGCGGGTCGGGCGTGCGGGCGCCACTGTGCGCCGTTGATGCGCCCAGTGAAACGGGCATGAAATGGGCAGGGCACCACGCCCTGCCTCTAGGGACCTCTAGGAGGGATCCATGGCCGAATCCCCCAGCACCACGCCCGACCCCACGCAGCAGCGCGAGACCGACCAGCCCGTCGAGATCAAGAACCTTCTGGTCATCGGCGCGTGCGGGTGCGGCTCGGGCTGCGGCTGCGGCTGCCAGTCGGGCAGCCCCTGCCAGTGCGGCTGAGCACCCACCCGACGTACGGCCAAGGGCCCCCGACTCCGGTCGGGGGCCCTTTGTGCTGCCGGGGGGCCTTCGTGTTGGTGGGCCCCCTTCCCTTCGTGCCGGGGCCCGTTCGTGCCGGGGAGCCTTCGTGCCGGGGAGCCTTCGTGCTGGTGGGCCCCTTCGTGCTGGTGGGCCCCTTCGTGCTGGTGAGCCCCTTCGTGCTGGTGGCCCCTTCGTGCCGGTGGCCTGCGACGGCCGGGTGGCCGCCTACCGCCGTCAGGTGGTGGGCAGGCCGGCGAGCCAGTCGACGAGCAGCCGGTTGACGTCGTCGGGCCGTTCCTGCTGGATCCAGTGCCCGCAGCCGTCCAGGATGTGCGAGGAGACCAGGCCGGGGAGGGTGACCGGGTACGCCTCGATGGCCTCGGCCAGCCAGGTCGTGGAGGCGTCCAGGCTGCCGCCCGCGAACAGGGAGGGCTGGGTGATCGGGGCACCGTCGTAGGCGGCGAGGTCCTCCCAGTCACGGTCCATGTTCCGGTACCGGTTGAGCGCCCCGGTGAGTCCGGTGCGCTCGAACTCCCCGGCGTAGACGTCGAGGTCCCGCTCGCCGAGCCACCCGGGCAGCCTGCCGACGGGGAACCGGTCCCTCAGGGTGCCCCCCGCACCGACGAAGTGGGGGTCGGGAGCGGCGGGCCCGGGCATGGTGTCGGCGGAGAAGGCGGCGTAGAACCCCGCGATCCACCCTCGTACATCGGGCTCGATCTCGGCCTCGGCCCGCCCCGCCTCCTGGAAGTACGAGACGTAGAACTCCTCACCGCCCATCCGCGCGAAGACGTCACTGGGCCGGGGGCCGCCGCGCGGGGCGTACGGCACGCTCAGCAGCCCCACGGCCCGGAAGACGTCGGGCCTGAGCAGTGCGGAGTTCGCGGCGATGGTGGAACCCCAGTCATGGCCGACGACCACGGCCGACTCCTCGCCGAGCGCATGCACCACGAAGACGTTGTCCTCGACGAGTTCGGCCATCCGATAGGCGTCCGGCGCGACCGGCTTGCCGGAACGCCCGTACCCCCGCACGTCGATGGCGACGGCCCGGTATCCCGCCGCGGCCAGCACCGGCAGCTGATGCCGCCAGGAGTACCAGCCCTCGGGAAACCCGTGCACGAGCAGTACGAGGGGCCCGGCCCCCTGCTCGACAAGATGAATCCGCCGTCCGCCACCGGAGACAACCCGATGCGTACCCTCCATGATCCCTCCTCGGTCTCGGCGTCGCCGCCTCACCACGGATCATGTGAGCACCGCAGCCAGGACCACGAACACATTTGCCGATCCGGCAACCCGGCCAAACCCTCCGCGCCGCCCCCTCGGCTTCCTGCCCCTCGCTGGAGGACCCGTTGTCAGTCCCCACGGCTAGGGTCACACCCGCGCGGCCGGCTTCCGGGGGTTCCAGCTCCGTAGGGAATGGTTGCATCCCCGGCCTGTCGGGGGCGGCCCGGAGAAAGCGTCCGGGACCCAACCGACGACCGGGCTTCGTCGATGGCCAGGGAGAGACCTGCCAGCACCGGCCGCGCACCACTTTCCGCACGACGACTTCGATCGCTCGCGGCCGCCGGAGGATCGGGGTTCGTGGTCCGCCTGCACCGATTCCTCGGGCGTCGCCAACACCCCGGCAAAAGCCGTCGCCTGAGCTGTCCCCAGGCGAGCAGGCCCCGACCGATATTCCCGGCAGGGGCCTGCGCCGGGTCCATAGAATCCTGCCTCGATGAAGAGACGCGTGCAGTTCACCGAGCAGGTTGCGCGGTTCCGTGACTACCTCCCGACGGCAGATCGGGAAAAGCTCCTGCGACTCGTCGACAGGATCACAGCCGAGCCCGAAGGCGCCGACAGCAGCCTTGCCTACATGACCGACACGGTGACGCGTGCGGCCTGGGAAGACCGCGTGATGGTCCATTACGTCGTGACGAGCTTCTTCGTGGTCGTCATCGAGGCTGACATCTATGACGCGTCGCGTGGCTTCAACGAGGTGTAGTCGTCCAGGAGAGAGCCCCGATCCCCGGTGGGCTCTCATGCGGGCGACTCTCGGCAAAGGGTGAGAACAGGTCCCACGGCGACGGAAGAAGAGTGAGCCGTCCCCCTGAGCAAGTCCCGACGGTTGACGGTCGCTAGCGTGTACGCGTGATTTCTACTGATGACCGGCGGTTCCCTGCGGCCCTCGCCGCCGCTCTGGCGGTCCCGTTCGACTATGACGACGGCGACGGTGTGGACTTCGAGCCCTTTACGGCCTTCCTGTCCGGTGAGGAGACCACTGACTGGTTCCGGGCCTGGACGGGTAACGCGGAGCTGGATGGGGACGGTTTCCGTGTGTTCGGCAAGGACGGCTCGGGCGGATACGCGGCCCTGTGGCTCATCCGCCCGGACCGCCCGCTCGTCGACCAGCCTGTGGTCTTTCTCGGTTCCGAGGGCGAGACCGGTGTCGTAGCACGCGATCTGGCTGCCTTCTTGTGGCTCCTGGCCGGGGGGTACGGACCCTGGGAGGCGGCCACTTCGTACGAGCCCGATTGGACCCCGCGTCACAACCAGGAACGGGCGGCCGTCGCCGAACGA
Organism: Streptomyces sp. NPDC001220; assembly: GCF_053597895.1. Classification (NCBI taxonomy): domain Bacteria; kingdom Bacillati; phylum Actinomycetota; class Actinomycetes; order Kitasatosporales; family Streptomycetaceae; genus Streptomyces; species Streptomyces sp. NPDC001220. Next base: position 102,216 of record NZ_JBSFJE010000010.1, on the reverse strand, counting down.
TTCGCGGCCGACCACAGGCAGCCCGCCGCCGCCGTCATCGAGCAGGCGACCCGCGAATTCCCGGACTTCGACGACACCATCACGGAGCTCTGCCGCTGACCGTATTCGGCTGTTCGGTAAACGAAAAGAGATGCCGTGCCGGGCGTCGCGGGGGTCAGAGGTCTTCGACCTGTGATCATGGAGCGTTCATTAGGAGTGATCGACGAGGAGCTTCAGGTCGCGGGGCCCGATGTGCCGCCGCCGTGGGGCGCTCTCGGGAACGCGCTGTAGGTGATGTGGTGAACTGGTTGACCTCGCTGCCGGCGGTGGTGCTGGTTGTGGGCGGTCTCCTCCTTGCCTTGCTGGTTGCGGCGGTGGCGCGGGTCGGCGTCCGGGCGCTCGTACCGGTCGCTGAACGGGATCGGGTGCCGCAGATCGCGACGCCGCTGATGCCGACACTCGGCGCTGCCTTCGCGATCTTCGCCGCACTCTCACTGGCCAGCGAGGCCGGCTACCTGCGGGCAGCCGAGGGGTTGGTCAGCGATGAGGCGGCCGCGTCCTCCCGCCTGGCATGGGCGGCGACGAGTCCGCACGTCCAGTCGGAGCCGATCCATGCGGCGCTGCTGGACTACTTGCAGACCACGCGTGCCAGGGAGTGGAAGGGTACGGAAGCGGCGTCCGGTGACGACCCGGCCACCGCTCGTGCGATCGCCCGGTTGGAGCGCAGTGTGCGCGCCGAGGCGGCCCGGCCCGACGTGGGAACCCCGACAGGCACGGAGCTGGTGGTTTCCCTGGACGGTGTCACCAGTAGTCGTCGCGCGCGCGTTGCGGCTGCCTCGCGCGAAGTTCCCACGCTCTACATCGTCACGCTTGTGGTCAGCGGACTGGCCTTGATCGTGAACTCCGGTGCACTGGTCTTCCGCAGCAGCCTGCGAACGTCGCTGCTCATCGTCGGGGTTGCGAGTGTGGTCGGACTGAGCCTGGCGTTGCTCTTCGCACTCAGCGCGCCCTGGAGCGGACCGTTCATCGTCAGCGGGCATCCGCTCGACGCCATTATCGGGGACCTGAAATCCGGCTTCTTCGACGGCGTGCAGTAGGCGGCGGCCGCGATCAGCGCGCTGACAACTGATCACCGGCTGCCGTGACCTACGGCCACCCAATCGATCAATACCCTGACCTGCTGCCGAGCTGCCGGCGGCTGTCGACATTGGTCACCATCGAGCCCTTTCACGCCAGGACGGCCCGGAAAAGCAATCGCGCGTGAGCATCGCATTAGGAGTTCCCGTTGGATGTCCGTCGGGCAGAGGAAGACGGGTGAGGCTCAGCCCACCGTTCGGGTCGGCCGCCTCGAGCCTCGTCGGCATCGTGGTCGTCCTGCCCGTCGTTCTGTCAGAAGTACACGGCACGGATATCGAAGCAGCCACGCTCATCGAGGGTCAGGAAGCCACAGCAAGGACTTCGCGTGTACGCGCACCTCATGCCGTCGCGTCAGGAACGGGCGTAAAGCCGTGGTCGCTGTCTTCAACACGACCAAAACGACGCGACATGACGATCGAGGGCTCGTACGCTCCGAACCAGAGACGGGCGGGGAAGCGATGGCAGACGAGTACTTCTTGTTGGTGTGCGACGACGTGCCCCATGACGTGGTGCTCACCGACCCTGGTGTCCGGGTGCTGGACGTCGCTCAGGTCGTGCGTCGGCTGACCGGGCTGAGTCTCTGGCGCAGCAAGGTCCTGGCAACGCAGGTTCCTGCCCTGATTCTCGGCGGCGTGCCCCGGGGAGACGCGGCGGCAGCGGTTCTGGTCCTCCGTGATGCGGGAGCCCGGGCAGAGACGAGAGAACGACCGGAGCCGGAGTTCCCGAGGCACTGAACGCGGGCCGATCAAGCGGCTGACGGCGCCAGCACACGGACAAGGCCCCTTCCAGCGGAGAAGCCGCAGGTAGAGGCCTTGATCGTGGCGCGTTACTTCTTCTTGCCCTGGTTCTTCACTGCCTCGATCGCTGCTGCCGCTGCCTCTGGGTCGAGGTAGCGGCCGCCCGGGGTGAGGGGCTTGAAGTCGGTGTCGAGGTCGTAGAAGAGGGGGATGCCCGTCGGGATGTTCAGGGACGCGATGTCGGCGTCCGAGATGCCGTCGAGGTGCTTGACCAGCGCGCGCAGGCTGTTGCCGTGGGCGGCGACCAGGACCGTGCGGCCGGTCAGGAGGTCGGGGACGATGCCGTCGAACCAGTACGGGAGCATGCGGACGACGACGTCCTTCAGGCACTCCGTCTGCGGGCGCAGCTCCGGCGGCAGCGTGGCGTAGCGCGGGTCGTCGAACTGGGAGTACTCGGCGTCGCGGTCCAGCGGCGGGGGCGGGGTGTCGTACGAGCGGCGCCAGAGCATGAACTGCTCCTCGCCGAACTCCGCGAGGGTCTGCGCCTTGTCCTTGCCCTGGAGGGCGCCGTAGTGGCGCTCGTTCAGGCGCCAGCTGCGGTGGACCGGGATCCAGTGGCGGTCGGCCGCTTCGAGGGCGAGCTGCGCCGTGCGGATCGCCCGCTTCTGGAGCGAGGTGTGGACCACGTCCGGGAGAAGGTCGGCGTCCTTCAGGAGTTCACCGCCGCGGACTGCCTCCTTCTCGCCCTTCTCGTTGAGGTTGACGTCCACCCAGCCGGTGAACAGGTTCTTCGCGTTCCACTCGCTCTCGCCATGGCGGAGGAGGATCAGCTTGTACGGTGCGTCGGCCATGGGTCAGAGCGTAATCCACGTGTTCGGGGCGGAGTGCCGCCGCCCGGAGGGCGTCCCAGACGTCGGACAGTTGACTGCTTTTGTTAATTGAGTGGCTCAGGTGAGCGACCCAAAAGTAAGGTCCACTCATTCCTTGCGTCACTTACGTCCTGTCCTGGGGGAGCCATGCCGTCCGTCGCCGTGCGACGCGCTGTCCGGGAGACCGTCTCCGGTCTGCCCCGCGAGTTCTGGTGGCTGTGGACCAGCACCCTCGTCAACCGGCTCGGCGCCTTCGTCGCCACCTTCATGGCCCTGTATCTGACGTTGGACCGGGGGTACAGCGCCTCCTACGCCGGGCTCGTCGCCGCCCTGCACGGACTGGGCGGGGTCGTCTCGTCCCTGGGCGGCGGGGTGATGGCCGACCGGCTGGGGCGGCGGCCGACGATGCTTGTCGCCCAGGGCTCCACCGCGGTGGCCGTCGCCCTGCTCGGGTTCGTGCAGGACCCTGTCACCATCGCCGCCGTCGCCTTCTTCGTCGGCCTGGCCTCCAACGCCTCCCGGCCGGCCGTGCAGGCGATGATGGCCGACATCGTGCGGCCGCAGGACCGGGTACGGGCGTTCTCGCTGAACTACTGGGCCATCAACCTCGGGTTCGCCGTGTCGTCCATGGGGGCCGGGTTCATCGCCGAGGTCAGCTACCGCGCCGGGTTCCTGATCGAGGCCGGGATGACCGCCGTCTGCGCCGTCCTCGTCTTCGCCAAGGTGCCCGAGTCGCGGCCGGAGCGCGCCACCAAGGGGGGCGGCACCAAGGACGGCGCGGTCAGCCTCGGGACCGTGGTGCGTGACGGGCGGTACATGGCCGTCGTCGGGCTGTCCTTCCTCGTCGCCCTGATCTTCCAGCAGGGGTCCGTCGGACTCCCGGTGGCGATGGGCGAGGCCGGGTTCTCGCCCGCCGACTACGGCATGGCCATCGCCGTCAACGGCGTGCTGATCGTCGTACTCCAGATTCCCGTCACGCGGGTGATCGAGCACCGTGATCCACGGTCGCTGCTCGTCGTCTCGTCCCTGCTCGCGGGGTACGGGTTCGGGCTCACCGCCTTCGCCGGATCGGTCGGGGTCTTCGCGCTCACCGTGTGCGTGTGGACGCTCGCCGAGATCGTCAACGCCCCGACCCAGACGGGGCTGGTGGTACGGCTCTCGCCGGTGCACGGGCGGGGGCGCTACCAGGGGATGTACACGATGTCCTGGTCCGCCGCCGCGCTCATCGCGCCGCTGATGTCCGGTGTCGTCATCGACCGGTTCGGGGCGCGGTGGCTGTGGGGGGTGTGCGCGGTCGTGGGGACTGCGGCGGCGCTCGGGTACGGCGTTCTCATGCGGCGACTGCCGGAAGAGCGTGGGCCGGAAGAGCGCACCCCGGTCACGAAGGACGCGATCACAGGGGCGGGCGTCGACGCGGACGCCGGCGCGGTCGACGCCGAGATCGAGGCAGAGATCAAGGCCGAGATCGACGCCGAGATCGACGCCGAGATCGAGGCAGAGGCGCGCGCCTGACCGGCACGCGCCCTGTCCTCGCCCCGACCGACGAGGCCCGACCGGCGAGGCCCCCACCGACGGGGCCCAGCCCACGAGGCGGGACCGACGACGGGGCCCAGCCCACGAGGCGGGACCGACGGCGAGGCCCAGCCCACGAGGCGGGACCGACGGCGAGGCCCAGCCCACGAGGCTGGACCGACGGCGAGGCCCAGCCCACGAGGCTGGACCGACGAGGCCCGGCCGACGGGGCCCGACCCGCAAGACCCGGCCGACGGGGCCCGCCCCACGAGACCCGACCCGGCCGCCTCAGTTCCTGCAGCCCGTCACCACGACGGGGCTCCCCGCACAGTTCGTCGGGATGTTCCGGGTGATGTCCGAGGCGATGACCGTGAACTGGTTGTTCGTGTAGACGCCGCCGGGGGCCGCCGTGGAGGCGTTGTTGCGGACGTGGGTGTGGTCGAGGGTGACCGAGCCGGCGTTGTTGTAGATGCCGCCGGCCTGGGAGTTGCCGCCGCCGTTGGCGCTGTTGCGGAGGATCTCGCTGCCCTTCAGGACGAGGACGGCGGTGGTCGTGGAGTTGTGGATGCCGCCCCCGGCTCCCGCCTCGCCTCCGACGACGTTGCCGCTGACCTCGGTCCTCTCCAGCCTCAGGTTCGACACGTTCAGGATGCCGCCGCCCGCGGTACCGGTGGTCGTGTTGTTCGTGATCTTGCTGTCGGCGACCTCGAGCGAGGCGGAGCCGAAGTTGGCGACGCCGCCACCGCCGCTGGCCGACGTGTTGCGCCTGATGACGCTCGCGTTGACGAAGGCGCGGCCGGAGTCCTCGTAGAGAGCACCGCCGAGGGTCGTGGCGTGGTTGCGGCTGAACTCGCTGTCGTCCACGGTCAGCGTTCCGCCGTTGTACAGCCCGGCACCGCTCTCGGCGTTGTTGAACGCGATCCAGCCACGCCGTACGACCGCCGTGGCGCCCGGTGACACCGCCACACCGCCACCACTGTCCAAGGAGGTGTTGTCGGTCACGTCGACACCGGACAGCTTGAGCGAGCCGCCGGAGTCGACGAGGATGCCGGCGCCGTTGCCGCTGGTGCTCCCGCCGCGGACGGCGAGGTCCTCCAGGCGGAGGTAGCCGCCGGACTTCACGTGGAAGATCCGGAACGCGGCGGTCCCGTTCCCGTCACGGACGATCGTCGCGCCGTTGCCCAGGATCGTGAGCCGCTGGGCAATGGGCGGCAGACCCTCACCGCTGGTGTAGGGAGAGGTCAGATGGTAGGTGCAGCCGGACGAGAGGGAGAGCGTCCCTCCCGGTGACGCCGCGACAATGGCAGTGATCAGTGCCGTCGAGCTGCAGGGAACCCGGGTCCCGTCGTCCTGGCCCGCCGCGGTGGCCGGTCCGCCGGTCACGCCCGTCACGCTCGCGACGACCGCCGCCGCCACCGCTGCCATGCTGCTGGATCTGATGAGTCGCATGACATGTCAGATGCGTCGTTCACGGAGGAATAGGGCAAGTGTGATGATCGGATCACCCGATCACGCGCTGCGATTCCTCCGGTCGGCTCAATCACGGAGCCGGCCGGCGCTCACGGATGCATCCGCGCCCCCTTCAGTACCTTGTCCACCCCGTTCCGCGGCCCGTACACCGCGAGTCCCACCAGGTCCAGCTCCGCCGTCGGCACCGCCCGGACCGCCGCGCGGTTGTCGCGGTCGTTGCCGGTGGCGAACAGGTCCGCGGTGAACACGGCCCGGGGCAGCGCCCGGCTCAGAGCCCGCTCGTGCGCCGCCGTCACCGTCTCCTTCGTGCCCTCGAAGACCAGCACCGGCTGCCGGAACATCGGCAGGTACGCCACCCCGTCGGCGTCCTCGTACGGCTGCCCGACCACCTCGGGGACCGTCGCGCCCAGGCCGCTGACCAGGAACGCGGTGACATTGAGGCGCTGCCACGGCTCCAGGTCCTCCCGCAGCAGGACAGCGATCTTGGTGTCGAAGCGAACGTCGGAACGGACGTCGGAAGGGACAGCGGAGGGGACGTCGGAAGGGACGGCGGAGGGGACGGCGGCAGGGACGGGCGCGATGGGTTCAGTGCTCATGCAATGAGACTGCCGATCGTCGTACGGCGTCGTCTTGTACGTTCTTTGCATGGCCGCCCGGCAGCACCTCACGGAGGAAGTCACCGCCTGGCGCCCCCGCGTCCCGGGCGTCACCGAGGTCTTCCACGCGCACTTCACCGAGTACGCGTATCCGATGCATGTCCATGACGCCTGGACGCTGCTCATCGTGGACGACGGCGCCGTACGGTACGACCTCGAACGGCATGAGCACGGCACCCCGGACGACACCGTCTCGCTGCTCCCCCCGCACGTGCCGCACAACGGCTCCCCGGCCACCGCGGACGGCTTCCGCAAGCGCGTGGTCTACCTGGACGGCACCCTCCTCGGGGACGAGCTCATCGGCGCCGCGGTCGACGGACCCGACCTGCGCGACCCGCTGCTGCGGCGGCGGGTCGGCCGGCTGCACGCCTCCCTCGCCCGCCCCGGTGACGAGCTGGAGGCCGAGAGCCGGCTCACCCTGATCGGCGAGCGGCTGCGCGACCTGCTCCGCCCCGGGCTCACGGCAGCACCCAGACCCGCCGACCCGGCCCTCGCCGGCACCCTGCGCGAGCTCCTCGACGAGCGGATCGGCGAGGGACTCGCCCTGAACGAGGCCGCACGGCTGCTGCACGCCCATCCCGCCCACCTGGTCCGGGCGTTCAGCAGTGCGTACGGCATCGCCCCGCACCAGTACCTGATGTCCCGCCGGGTCGGCCGCGCCCGCCGGCTGCTGCTCGACGGCGTCCCGCCCGGCGAGACGGCCACCGCCACCGGCTTCTACGACCAGGCCCATCTCACCCGGCACTTCAAGAAGCTGGTGGGGGTGACCCCGGGGCGCTACCGGGACAGCGCGCGCTGAGCCTCGTACAGGTTCCGCGGCCGTACCGCGTCCCAGGTGCCGTACAGCTCAAGGCGTGCGTGCAGGTCCCCGGTGAAGTCCGGTACGTCGATCTGGTCGAAGTCGGTCACCTCGTTGAGGCCGACCGTGGCGGACCAGGGGGCGAGGCCGTCGAGGCGCATCAGGCCCGCGCGGCCGTTGGTCACGCGCACGTTCCAGTGGGTGAACCGAGCCCCGAACAGCGGCCCCGCGTTGGCGTCGCCGCCGTGCCGGCCGTTGTTGTCCACCGTGATGTCGGTGCGGACGTTGGCGAAGGGCAGACCTCGGTGGGAGTCGAAGGTGCCCATCTGCATCTCGCCGCGCGACCAGACGTTGTACGACGACAGGCCCTCGACGTTGATGCCGTGGAGCTGGGTGTCGGAGGGGGCCGGGACCGTGCGCTGTTCGACCGTGAAGTCCTCGACGAGGTTGTCGTGCGAGCCCTCGCGGCAGAAGTAGGGATGGTGCTCGCCCCGGCCGCCGACCCGGGTGCGGCGCAGGGTGCAGGCGGAGGCGGCGACCAGGCCGAATCCGTTGTCGACGTTGCGGACCGTGACGTCGTCCACCCAGCAGTCGTAGGCGCACTGCAGGACGACCCCGTTGTAGCCCTTGTCGAGGAGGTGCGTGGACTGCGGGGTCTCGATCACGTCCAGGGTGAGCCCCTCGACCCCGGAGCCGGTCAGCTCAGGTACATGGGTGGTGAGTTGGGGGTTCCACTCGGGCCGGAGGTCCAGCGGCAGCGGGCGCTCCAGCGTCACCCGGTGTCCGCGCACGGCCGCGACGCGGACGGGCCATTCGTAGGGGACGTACGACAGCAGCTTGGTCTTGTCCTCCCAGGAGTACGCGGCCGGGCCGGGGCCGCCGCCCGACATGTGCTGGAGGAGGGTGTGGGCGGTGTCGTCGGAGACGCGGAGAAGGACCAGCCGGCCGGGGCGCAGCCGGGACGGGTCGGCGACGGTGACCGTCCACTCGCCCCGGCGGGCGGGGGCGACGGTGGTCAACTGCTCCCACTCGTCCCGCTTGTTGCCGGTCCAGCCCTCGAACGGCCAGTCCTGTGCCCTGATCGCGGAAGTCAGGGAGTCCCAACGGGCTTTTGGCGCCAGCCAGATCAGGCCGCCCGCCCAGGACCACGCCGACTTCGTGCCGCCGTAGCGGGAGCCGTACGGGCCGATCAGCTCGGTGAGGTTCTTCGTCGCGTACAGCGTCGTACGGCCGCTGCCGGCGCCGCGCAGCACCACGTTGTCGTAGGCGAGGTGGATCAGGCCGTCGATGCGGAAGGTGCCGGGCGGGATGGTGACCGTGCCACCGCCGGCCCTGGCGGCAGCGGCGATGGCACGGTTGATCGCGGGCGCGCAGTCGGTGACGCCGTCGGCCACCGCGCCGTACGCGCGGACGTCGGCCACCACGGGAAGGCGGCGGATCCGTGCCGCTCCGGCCCTGCCGACGTACGGGATCTGCGGGTGGGTGAACGGGGTGCGGGTGAACTCCCGCCATAGAGAGGGGACTTCACCGCCCGCCACCCCTGCCGCGGAAGCGGAGGCGGAGGCGGAGTCGGTGGCGGTGGCGGCCGCCGCCTGGACGGTGGTGCCCGTCACGGCGGTCGCGGCGACCGCCGTGGCGCCGGCGAGGAGGCTCCGTCTCGTCATGCCGTGGCGCGCGCTGTTCGTTCCGGCGGTGCTCATTCCGTACGTCCTTCCCATGGCGACTTTCCGGCCGGCTTTCCTGGCGACGATTCATGGTTGTGAACGACGTTCATATCTGCGTCGGCCGCGAGCATGCCATGGCGCCCCGTCACCTCGAAAGAGTCGTGCAGGGGTCAATCAGGTCTGGACCTGAAGTCAGTCAGTGGGCCGTTCGATCAGGTGCGTGAACGCGTCCAGATTCCGCGTCGACTCGCCCCGGGACACCCGCCAGGCGTACTCCTTGCGGATCGCGGCGGCGAAGCCCAGCTCCAGGAGGGTGTTGAAGGCGCCGTCCGCCGCCTCCAGGACCTGGCCGAGCAGGCGGTCGATCTCGTCGGGGGTGACGGAGGCGAGCGGGAGCCTGGCGGTGACGTAGATGTCGCCGAGCCGGTCGACGGCGTAACTCACGCTGTACAGCTTGAGGTTGCGCTCCAGGAGCCAGCGGTGGACGGCCGGCTCGTTCTCGTCGGGGTGCCGGATGACGAAGGCGTTCAGGGAGAGGGAGTGGCGGCCGGCCAGGAGGGAGACGGTGGTCTTCAGCTTGCGGGTGCCGGGCAGCTGTACGACGTAGTTGCCGGGACCGGGGCTCTCCCACTCCAGTTCGGCGTCCTTCAGAACCCCCTCGATGACCTGCGCGGCCTTGTCCACATCACCCATGGGCCGAGCGTACGCGACGGCGGTGTGACTGGGTCGCGGCCATGTAGACGTCGGCGGTGGCGGCGGCCGCGGTGTCCCAGCCGAACGACTGGGCGTGCCGGGCGGCGGCGTTGCCGAGACGGTCCGCCAGGGAGGGGTCGTCGGCGAAACGGCACAGCACGCGCGCGTAGTCGGCGGGATCGTGCCCGCGCACCAGGAAGCCGGTCTCGCCGTCCCGTACGGCCACCGGCAGCCCGCCGACCGAGGCGGCGAGGACGGGGGTGCCGGCCGCCTGCGCCTCTATCGCCACCAGGCCGAAGGACTCGCTGTAGGACGGCATGACCAGCACGGAGGCCGCCCGGAACCAGTCCGCCAGCTGCTCCTGGCCGACCGGCGGCCGGAAGCGGACGACGTCCGCGACGCCGAGCCGCGCGGCCAGCTTCTGCAGGCCCTCCGGCTTGGCGAGGCCGCTGCCGCTGGGGCCGCCGACGATCGGTACGACGATCCGGGAGCGCAGCTCGGGCCGCTCGTCGAGAAGCACGGCCACGGCCCTGAGCAGTACGTCGGGGGCCTTCAGGGGCTGGATGCGGCCCGCGAAGAGCGGGATCAGCGCGTCCTGCGGGAGGTCCAGGCGGGCGCGGGCGGCCGCCCGGCCGTCGTCGGGCCGGAAACGTTCGAGGTTCACGCCGGGATGGACGACGGCGACCTTGGCGGAGTCGGCGCAGTAGTGCCGTACGAGTTCGTCGGCCTCTTCGGAGGTGTTGGCGATCAGGCGGTCGGCCGCGGACACGATCTGGGTCTCGCCGATCACGCGGGCGGCGGGCTCGGGGGTGTCGCCGTCGGCCAGGCTGGCGTTCTTGACCTTGGCCATGGTGTGCATCGCGTGCACGAGGGGGACGCCCCAGCGCTGGGCGGCGAGCCAGCCGACGTGGCCGGAGAGCCAGTAGTGCGAGTGCACGAGGTCGTAGTAGCCGGGGCGGTGGCCGGCCCAGGCCTGCATCACGCCGTGCGTGAAGGCGCACAGCTGCGCCGGGAGGTCCTCCTTGGCGAGACCCTCGTAGGGGCCGGCGTCGACGTGCCGGACGAGGACGCCGGGGGCGAGTTCGACGGTCGGCGGGAGGCCGCCGGAGGTGGCTCGGGTGAAGATCTCGACGTCGATGTTGATCGCGGCGAGGCGCTGCGCGAGCTCGACGATGTAGACGTTCATGCCGCCGGCGTCGCCGGTGCCGGGCTGGTGGAGCGGTGAGGTGTGCACGGAGAGCATGGCGACGCGGCGGGGCCTGCGGGCCCGGCGGAGCCGGGAGGCAGTCGACGGGGAGCGGCGCCCGAGCCTGCTGACGTACTGGCTCACGTGGCGGTCCTCTCTCGATGCGGGCATGCCTGTGGGAGGACATCGACTGCCCTCCAACGGGGTGCAACGCGGAGGGGAGGATTCCCATTCCAGGGGCGGTCGATTTTGCCGACACATTGCCTGCGGTCGCTCAACCGTTCGAGGGTGGGATGCGTAGGGGTTCGGTTGGGGGCCTGGGGGCGGGCCGGTGGGGGCCGAGCGCGCCCACGCGGCGGAGCCGCATGTCGCCACAGCCCCGCGCCCCTTAGGGGCGCCTCACTTCGGGGCGCTCACTGTTTACCCTCTTAGACATGACAGCCCGCGCCCCCTCCCGCCCCGTGGGAAACGTGACGCGCGGGACCACGAACCCCAATCGGCTGCGCCGCATGGACCGGTGGATCGCCGCCACGCACGGGGCCGCGCTGCGTCGCGCCGTCGATCCCGTGGCCGTGGACCTCGGATACGGTGCCGCTCCCTGGACCGCCGTCGAGTTGCTCGGGCGGCTGCGTACCGTCGCGCCGCGTGCGCGGGTCGTCGGGATCGAGATCGAGCCCGACCGGGTCGCCGCCGCGAAGCCGTACGAGCGGGACGGACTGGTCTTCCGGCATGGCGGGTTCGAGATCCCGGTCCCCGGGCGGCCGTTGCTCGTGCGCGCGGCCAACGTGCTGCGGCAGTACGACGAGGACGAGGTCGCCGCCGTCTGGGCGCGGCTGTGCGCACGGCTCGCGCCGGACGGGCTGCTGGTCGAGGGGACCTGCGACGAGATCGGGCGACGGCACGTGTGGGTCGCGCTCGGGCCGGAGGGGCCCCGGACGGTGACCTTCGCGACCCGGCTCGGCTCCCTGGAACGGCCGTCCGACCTCGCCGAGCGGCTGCCGAAGGCGCTGATCCACCGCAATGTGCCGGGCGAGCCGGTGCACGCGTTCCTGCGGGACTTCGACCGCGCCTGGGCGGCCGCCGCGCCCTACGCCTCGTACGGCGCCCGGCAGCGGTGGATCCGGACGGTGCGGGACCTGGCCGGCGACTGGCCGGTGACGGACTCGGCGGTGCGCTGGCGGCAGGGGGAAGTGACCGTGACGTGGGGGGCCTTGGCGCCCTCGGTCTGACGCCGGCGGCCCGGGAACGATCTCGGTGAGGTGTTCGTCACAAAGGCGGGGAGACGGCCATGCCTGGGGGGAGACCGGGAAGGAACCCACCTGTCACTACCTCTGTCGATTTGCGGCGTGACATGGCACGATCCTCCACGTGTCGGAAGTTACTGACGGTTAATCAGTTTTTGGGGGGTCGGGTCATGGGACCGGACAAGCACGACGTCCGGGCGGGTGGGCGTCACGGGATCCTGGCAGCGGCCGTGACCGTGGTCTGCGCGGTGACCGTACTGGCCGCATCCGGCACGGCGTTCGCGGCACCGAGCCCCACGCCGTCCCCCAGCAGCTCCCCCGGCGCCTCCGTGACTCTCGCGCCCGACAAGGACCTTGAGGCCGTACAGGCGAAACTGGACGATCTCTACCATGACGCGGCCGTCGCCACCGACGCGTACAACGCCGCCGAAGAGGCCGCCGAGAAGCAGTCCGCCGAGATCGTCGACCTGGCCAAGAAGATCGTCAAGGGGCAGCAGAAGCTCGACGGGCTGAAGGCTCGGGCGGGCCGGGCGGCGGCCGCCCAGTACCGCACCGGCGGGCTGCCCGACAGCGCCAAGCTGCTGCTGAGCGACAACCCCTCGCAGTTCCTGGACGGAGCCGGGAGGGTGCTCCAGGGCGAGCGCGCCACCAAGGGCCTGATCAGCGAACTGACCCAGACCCAGCAGGACTTGAAGCAGTACGCGGCGGACGCGGCCGACCGGTGGAACAGGCTGGAGGCGGGGCGCAAGGCGAAGGCCACCGCGAAAAAGAAGATCACGCAGCGGATCGCCGCCGCCGAGAAGCTCCAGTCGACGCTGCAGAAGAAGCAGAAGGAGCGGCTCGCCGAGCTGGAGCGGGAGGCCGCCTACAAGGCGCAGACCGCCTGGCTGGACACCGGGATACTCGACGAGATCCACAGCAAGGCGTCCGCGGCGGGCAGGAAGGCGGTCGCGTTCGCCACCGCCCAGATCGGCAAACCGTACGTGTGGGGCGCGGAGGGCCCGGACTCCTACGACTGCTCCGGGCTGACCTCGCAGGCCTGGGCGAGCGCCGGGCGGCCGATCCCACGCACCTCACAGGAGCAGTGGAAGCAGCTCAAGCACGTCGACGTGAAGGACATGCGCCCCGGCGACCTGATCATCTACTTCGACGACGCCACCCATGTCGCGATGTACGTCGGCGACGGCGCGATCATCCAAGCCCCGCGCCCGGGACGGACGGTGTCGATCGGCGGCGCCGGGACGATGCCGATCCTCGGGGTGGTACGGCCGGACGCCTGAGCACCACAGGGCACTTTGGGTGTGATGTCCCTTTCGTGACCTGTGCCATGTGACCCAGTGCACGCCAACACCCTTGGAAACCCCGGCACCGCGTGACCTTCGTCATCCCTGCCGGACGGCCTTCTTGTCCAACTGCGTTACGGCACGCGGCATATGCCAAGGGTCTGAGACGGAGCGACGGGGCTCACACCATTCCGTTGCGGCGGCCAGTACCGCTATGGTCCCCGTCGGGTGGGTCGAGGTCCCTCGCCCCGCCATGCCCTCGGGGGGAGGGAAGGAACCCAACACGATGCCCGTACCCGTACCGCGGCAGAGAGCGATCCCGGCCGTGGAGAGTGGTCAGGCGCCGGTCGCCATGCCCGCACAGGGCGGCGGCCACCTCAAGGAAGAGGCCAACCGCACGGAAGCCGTCGCCCCGAACAGCGGCGGCACCACTCTCACCCTGCTGCTGATCGAGGACGATCCGGCCGGTTCGCCGATCCTGCCCGAGTTGCGGGACGCGTCCGGCAACTCGATCCGTGTCCGCACCGCCCGCAACCTCACCGAGGCCGAGCGGCTGCTGACCGACGACGTCCACTGCATCCTGCTCGACCTGGCGCTGCCTGCGCCGGGCCGCGCCGACGACGACGCCGACGAGCTCGCCGTGCTCAAGCACGTGCTCAAGCTCGCGCCCCGGCACGCCGTGCTCGCGCTCACCGCCTCCGGTGACGCCGAGCGCGGCGCCGAGGCCGTGCGCGTCGGCGCGCAGGACTACCTCTTCCGGGACGAGCTGGACGGCCGGCTGCTGAGCCGCGCCATCCGGTACGCCGTCGAGCGCAAGCGGTCCCTCGCGGTCGAGCGCAAGCTCGCGGAGGGGCGGATGCGGGCGCAGGAGAACCGCCGCCTGGAGCGGGGCCTGCTGCCCACGCCGCTCCTGGACGGCTCCTCGCTGCGGTTCGCCGCCCGCTACCGCCCCGGCCGCTCCCGCGCGCTGCTCGGCGGTGACTTCTACGACACCGTGCGCACGCCCGACGGGACCGTGCACGCGATGATCGGTGACGTCTGCGGGCACGGCCCGGACGAGGCCGCGCTCGGTGTGGAGCTGCGGATCGCCTGGCGGGCGCTGACCCTGGCGGGACTGTGCGGCGACGAGCTGCTGGGCACGCTGCAGGAGGTGCTGGAGCACGAGCGCTCCGACGAGGAGATCTTCGCGACGCTCTGCACGGTCGACATAGCGCCGGACGGGCGCCGGGCCGGGCTGTGCCTGGCCGGTCACCCTGCCCCGCTGGTCGCCCGCCCCGGGCGGCCGGCGGAGCTGCTGCCGTACGACAACAACGGGCCGGCGCTGGGGCTGCTGCGGGGGGCTCGGTGGCCGCGGATGCAGGTGGAGCTGGGCGCCGAATGGAGCCTGATGCTCTACACCGACGGGCTGATCGAGGGCCGCATCGGCTCGGGCGGGGAGCGGCTCGGTCAGGACGGGATGGTCGAGATGGTGCGCCGGCAGCTCGGCGAGGGGCTCAGCGGGGAGGCCTTGCTGCGGGCGGCGGTCAACGAGGTGCGGGAGATGAACGGCGGCGAGCTGACGGACGACGTCGCCCTGGTGCTGCTGGACCGGCAGGCCTGACCGGTGCTCGCGGGGGGCGCGCCTCAGCGGGCGCGCCCCGCGGAGTCACCGCCCGCCGTTGTACGGCCCGTACGGGCCGTCGCTGCTGCTGCCGCCTCGGCGGCCGAAGCCGCGGCCGGAGACCTGCCTGAGGGCCGGGCGGACGTCGACGAAGAAGACGATCGTGGCGACCAGGCCCGCCAGCTGCAGGAAGAGCATGGGCACCAGCAGGTTCACCGCGACCGCGATACCGAGGATGATCAGCCAGAAACCCTTGTTCTGCTTGTCCGCGGCCCGGTACGCGTCGTTCCGGAAGAGCGCGGCCATGACCAGCGCCACCACGGCGAGGACCAGCATGGCGAGGTAGAGCAGCCCCAGAAAACTTGAGAAGCCCTGCATCAGCACAACGTCCACCACCCGTTTCGGCTTGTTCCTACGCGGCCACCGTACCCGCTGGGCCGATCCCGCTACCCCGATAACGGGCCGGACACCCGAGGAGTGCCCGGCCCGTGCGTCCCTTCGCCCTGCCGGTTACTTGGCCGGCGGGGTGGTCTTCTTGGCCGGGGTGGCCTTGCGGGGCGCCGGGGCCTTCTTCGCGTTGGCGTTGGCGTTGGCGGCCGGGGCCTTCTTCACCGCGGCCGGCTTGGCCTCGGCGGCCTTCGGCTGCTCCGCCTTCTTCTCGTCGGCCTTGACCACGACCGGCTCGGGCTTGCCCTCGACGGCGATGGCCAGGTCCTCGATCTCGTCGGCGGCCTCGCCGCGCCAGGTCTTCACGGCCTGCTCGCCGTGCTCGGCGACCTTCTCGTAGGTCTCGCGGGCCTTGACGGCGTACTCGGCGGCCACGCCGACCTGGCGCAGCGCGAAGTCCTGGGCGGACTCGCCGAGCTTCTTGAGGTCACCGTCGAGGGAGACGATGAAGTCGTTGACCCTGGCCTGGAGGCTGGCCTGCGCCTCCTTGGCCTTGGCACCGGCCTCCTTGGCGCGGGTGGCGGCCTTCTCCTGCACGGCCTTCGGGTCCGCGTTGCGGACGGCCTCGATGCGGGCCGGGGCCTCGGCGCGCAGCTGCTCGACCAGCCCGGGCACCTTCCTGGCCTGCTGGAGGGCGAGGTCGGCGGTGCCGGCGGCGAAGTAGAACGGAGTCGGGTCGCTGAGGGTCTTGCGCAGATCGTCGGTGATGGCCATGGTGATGGTCCTCCCGGATTCAGGTTCGGCTGAGGGTTTTGTGGTCCGTGGCGTGGCGGTCGGCGCGCTTGGCCGGCTCATCCGGCCGTCCGCCCCGGATCGGTCTCGCTGCCGGCGTCACTGCCGGTACCGCTGTCGGCGTCACTGCCGATGTCACTGCCGGCTTCGCTGCCGTCGCCCCGCACTCCGTCGCCCCGCACACCGCCGGCCTCGCTGCCGGCGGCGCTCGCGCTCTCCCCGCCCGACCCGAAGCCGTTCTCCTTGCGGAACGACTCGTAGATCTGGAGCAGCACCTGCTTCTGCCGCTCGTCGAGGGTGGGGTCGGCGAGGATGACCGCGCGCGTCTCCACCTCGTTCAGATCCCGCTCGGCGTCGAGGATGCCGGCGCGGACGTACAGCGTCTCGGCGGAGATCCGCAGGGCTTTCGCGACCTGCTGCAACACCTCCGCGCTCGGCTTGCGCAGCCCGCGCTCGATCTGGCTCAGGTACGGATTGGACACCCCGGCGGCGTCGGCGAGCTGCCTGAGCGACAGCTGCGCGTTGCGCCGCTGTTCGCGCAGATACTCACCGAGATTGCCGACGTTGAGCGATGCCATACCTCCACCCTGCCTCATCCTCGCTAACAATTGCAAGCACCCGCTTGCAAAAGTGTGCCCCGCGTGTCGCGCCCGCCGAGCTCGGCCTCGGCGGCCACGGGATCAGCCTCGGCAGATGCAGAAGGGATGACCCGGACCGACAGGGCCCACCCGTCTGAGTAGGACGACTCATGTGTGCCGCGGTGGGGGCTGGCAGGCTCCGCGGCATGACGACGAGTGGCAGAGGGACGTCGGCGGTTCCGCATCTCTTCCTGGTCTGGGCGGCGATGACGGCCACCGTGCCGACGCTCGGCTTCGGGTTGCTGCTGGCGGGCTGGGGCAGCGGTGTCGGGGCGGCGGCGCTGGTCCTCGCGGTGAGCGTGCCGCTGCTGACAGGCCTGCTGACCGTGGTGGGCGTACCGGCCAGGACCCTGGTGCCGCTGTGCGGCTCGGTGCGTGGGCGGCTCGGCTGGGCGACCCTGGTCTTCACCCTCGGCACCCTCGGCGTTCTGGCGGGCCTCGCCGCCTACAGCGGGCACGTCGGTCTGGGAAGCGCCGGCGCCCGGGTCGCGCTGACGGGGGTGCCGTACGCCGTCGCCGCGGCCTTCTTCGTGCCGAGCCGGTGGGTGCGGCTGGGGGCGGTGGCCGCGCTGGCGGCCGGTGTCGCCTACGGGGGCTTCGTCGGCCCGGCGCGGGCGGATCGGCACCGGCAGGCGGCGGAGATCGCGCGCTACCGGGAACACGCGGAGCTGCTGTATCTGGGCGCCCCGCCACCAGGGATGCGGGTGGCCCGTGCCGAGGTCGGCCCCGCCTACTTCACCGTCGCGTACCGCTCCGTCCGGGAGGGATACGACCTGTCGTACGTGGGGCTCGTGGTGCGGCCTGCGCTCACCCGGACTCCACAGTGCCCCGCGCCCGCGCAAAAGGCGGTGACCTGCACCGTGGACGCGCACGGTGAGATGCGCACGGTCGAGCGCATCCCCGGCGGCGTCCTCGCCGTCACCCTCACCCGCCGCCACCACGACACGGAGATCGAGGTCAGCAGTCAGTCCCTCGACGAACCCGGCCTGCGCCGCGTCCTGAACACACTGCATCCGCTGTCGGACACGGAACTGGAGAAGCTGATGCGGGAAAAGGTGATCACCCAGGGCTACTGAGCCGGGCCGGGCGCTCACCTCCCCCCGAGCACGCTCTGGCAGGACTCCCAGGCCGGCCGGCTCAGCAGGGGGCGGAAGCGGGTGAACAGGGCGAGGAGACCGGGACCCCACTTCTCGCGGAAGGACGGGTCCAGGCCGGCGAGGTCGAGTTCGTTGGCAGCCGTCAGTTCGGCGAAGTCCTGGCGCGGCCGGAGGCCGGGAACACGGGCGCGGCCGGTGAACCGGTCATGGACCGGGGCGTCGGCGTCCGCGAGCGCCGGATACGTGGCCTTCCGGTCGCAGGAGCCGTAGAGATACACCAGGGCTTCGGCCTCCGCGCCGATCACCGCGGCGAGTTCGGCACGGCGGCTCAGGGGGAACAGCGCGGTGGGGAAACCGTCGGTGCCGTAGAACGCGTGGCAGAGGCCGGCGAGCCGGAGGGCGGGGCGCGCACCCCATCCGGCGAGCTGCTCCTCGACGCGCTGGAGATGCGCGAGAAGAGTCCCGCCGGGGTGGGAGATCCCGTCCGCACCGAGGTGCCGCAGAAGGACGACGGCGGCCTCGGTGGCGGCGGGGAGGGAGACGGGGGCAGGGGTATCGGACACGGTCGGGATCCTTCCCGTACGTGGGGCCGGGCACCCGTCCGTACCGCCGCCCTCCACGCCGGCGTCGTCCACGCCGCCGTCGTCCACGCCGCCGCCGGCCGAGGACCGGCACCCGTGCGGCGTCAGCGGTGCGGCGTCACCCGTGCGCTGGCACCCGTGCGCCGGCACCCGTGCGTCGTCAGCGGTGCGTCGTCAGCCAGGACTCCAGGGCGCCGAAGTCCGCCGGTGTCAGGCCGAACTCGTGGGTGACGCGGTGGAGCAGGGCCGGGCCGTGATGGTGGGTGGCGACCCAGGCGCGGTCGGCCTCGGTGATCTCGTCGTCGATCCAGATGAACGGCCGCTCCCCCGCCCACTCCACCAGCGGCCGCGTCTTCCAGTGCAGCAGGGCGGGCGGCTCGTCCTCGTCCGGCCACTCCACGACGGGCAGCGGGGGCAGGCCCAGCCACGGGGCGACGCAGGCGTTGGCGTCGTCCATCCAGGTGGTAGCCCACACGAGCTCGCAGCCGAGTGCGGCCAGGCGCGGGCCCAGCGCCGGGTCGATGCGGGTGACCAGCGGGTTCAGGGGGGCGTGAGCGGTCTCGTAGGCCGGGTACAGGTGCCCCGCCGGGGCGCCGAACGGGATGAGGGTGCCGTCGATGTCCAGGAAGAGAATCATCGGGGACAGGATCCCTCAGAACGGCAGCGGCCTCGCGTGCACCACGTCCAGCCTCGTCACCGCCCGGGTCAGCACCACGTACAGCCGGTGCAGGCCGCGTGCCTCGCCCTCGGCCACCGCCGCCGGTTCCACCGCCACCACATGGTCGTACTCCAGGCCCTTGACCAGGCTCGCCGGGACCACGGCCACCCTGGCGCCGAGCTGGTCCGCCTCCGCCGGTTCGATGCCCGCGGCGGTGAGCGCGGCGCGTACGTCGGCGACCTGCGCGTCCGCCGCCAGGACGCCCACCGATCCCTCGCGGGCCAGGGCCTCCCGTACCGCGGTGACCGTGGCGGCCCGCACGTCCCGCGTCGGACGGATGGTCAGCTCCCCGTCGGCGCGGTAGGACCGGGCCGGGGGCACGTCCGTGTCCAGCCGTTCGAGCAGCCGGTTCGTCAGCTCCACGACCGCCGCCGGGACGCGGAACCCGGTGGTGAGCGGGACGACCGTCGCGTCCGGCTTGCCCAGGTGGCGCAGTACGGCGTCCCAGCTCCGCGCCGACCAGGGCGTGGTGGCCTGGGCCAGGTCGCCGAGGACGGTGAGGGAGCCGAAGACGGCACGGCGGGCGATCGCCCGGCACTCCATGGGCGACAGGTCCTGGGCCTCGTCGACGACGACATGGCCGTAGCCCTCGGGGTGTTCGACGAGCCCGGCGACCTCGTCGAGGAGCACCAGGTCGGCGGGTGACCAGCGGGCGGACTTGTAGGAGCGTGGCGGGCGGGGCCAGCGCAACGCCTGCTGCTCGTCGGGGTCGAGGAGGCCCTCGGCCGCCCGCGCCAGCACCTCGGCGTCCGTGAGGAGTCCGGCCAGCACCTCCTCCGGGCGGACCTTCGGCCAGACGGTGTCGAGGCAGGCGCTCATCGCCCGCGACCGTTCCAGACGGCGGGTCCAGGTGGCCGGCTGCGGACCGGCCCGCCGTTCGGCCTGGAGCTGTACGGCCCGCATCGCCCGCCCCCGCACCCGCTCGCGCCCGACGGCGTACGGCGGTTCCTCGCGCCGTACCGCCGCGACGATCTCGGTCAGCGCGGCGGCGGACACCCGCCAGGTGTAGGTGCCGTCGGAGAGGGAGAGGGGGTGGACGGCCTCGGTGGACACGTGAGCGTACAGGGCGCGGCGCAGGACCTCGGCCATCCGGGGGTCGTGCTTGAGCGCGGCGGCGCGGGCGGAGTCGGTGCCGGTGGCCGGGTGGCGGGCGATCTCCTCGTGGAGGGTGGTCTGGCGTACGCCGGTCTCGCCCAGCGCCGGCAGCACCTCGGAGATGTAGGAGAGGAAGGTGCGGTTGGGGCCGAGGATCAGCAGGCCGGAGCGGCGGATGCGCTGGGGGTGGGTGTAGAGGAGGTAGGCGGCGCGGTGCAGGCCGACGGCGGTCTTGCCGGTGCCCGGGGCGCCCTGGACGCAGACGGAGGCGGTGAGGTCGGCGCGTACCAGGTCGTCCTGGTCGGGCTGGATGGTGGCGGCGATGTCCCGCATGGGGCCGACGCGGGGCCGTTCGATCTCCCGGGCGAGGAGGGTGCCGGGGCCGGTCTCGCCCGCGCTCAGCCGCTCGTCCTCCCAGCCGGTGAGGTCGGCGGAGTCGCCGTGGCTGCCCGGGGCCCAGCCGAACCGGCGCCGTACCGCGACGCCCTGCGGTTCGTCGGGGCCGGCCTGGTAGAAGGCCCGGGAGACGGGTGCCCGCCAGTCGACGACCAGGGGCGGGGCGGTCGGCTCCGCGCTGATCCGCAGCCGGCCGACGCGGTAGCTCTGCCCGGCGTGCTCGCCGGAGGCGAAGTCCAGCTTGCCGAAGAACAGCGGGCCCTGGGGCAGTTCGCGCATCTCCTTGGCCCGGCTGCGCAGCCGGTACCCGAGGACCTCGGCGTCGGCGCCGGAGGCGGACACGTCCTCGCCGGTGACGACGTGCTCGGCGGCGCCTTCGACCATGCGGGCGAGGGCGGCTCGGCAGGCGTCGTGGTAGGCGCGCTCCCGGTCGAGTTCGGACCGCCCGGATTCGCGCCGACCGGGTTCGTGCCGACCGGATTCACGCCGGTCGAGTTCGGGCCGACCGGATTCGCGCCGGTCGAGTTCGGACCGCCCGGATTCGCGCCGACCGGGTGCGTGCCGGCCGAGTTCGGGCTGAGCGGGTTCGCGCTGAGCGGGTTCGGGCCGACCGGGTTCGCGCCGGTCGAGTTCACGTTGAGCGGGTTCGCGCTGAGCGGGTTCGCGCCGGACGGGTTCCTGCTGCGCGACTTCCTGCCGAGCGACTTCCTGCCGAGCGAGGTCCTGCTGGGCGAGTTCCTGCTGCATGGGAACAGCGTAGACGAGAAAACGTAACCCGGTTAAATTTTTAACCGGGAAGATCGGACAGCGCCCGCTCCAGCCGCCCGAAGGCCCGCTCCGCCGCCCGCACCGCGTCCTCCCGCACCTCCTCGACCCGCTCCCCGGCCACGATCCGCCGCCAGTTGTCCTGCGCGAGGATCCGCTGTACGGCGATGATCTGGCCGGCGGCCAGCCGCGCGTCCAGGGTGCCGCCGAGGGCCTCGGCGAGCGCGGCCTCGGACCGTTCCAGATAGGTGTGCTGGCGGGCGACGAGGGTGGCGGTGCTGTTGAGGAGGGTGTGGAAGGCGAGGACCTGGGGGTGGTCGTTGAGCCCGGTGATCGGGTCGTTGCGCCGCAGGCCGTCCAGGAAGTGGGCCCGCAGCACGCCGACCGGGGACTCGGCCCCCGCGACCAGCCGCGCGGCCTCCGTCTCGTGGTCGGCGATCCGGTGCAGGACCAGGTCCTCCTTGACCGGGAAGTACCGGAACAGGGTCGGCTTGGAGATGCCGGCCGCGGCCGCCACCTCGGCGACCGGCACCGCGTCGAACCCCTTCGCCAGGAACAGCCGCACGGCGATGTCCGACACGTCCTCGTACATCCGCCGCTTCTTGCGCTCCCGCAGGCCCATCTCACCCATGGGGCGAGCCTACGCAGCGAAGCTCAGGCCGCCGTCTCCTGTCGCCAGTGCGGGCGCTTGGCGAGGAACCACAGATCGTCGAAGTGTTTGGTCCAGGTCGCCACGGCCTCCTCCGCCGCGCCCTCCCGGGACCACACGTTCAGGTCGGTCCGGTAGCCCTTGGGGTCGTAGTACTCGTCGCTCAGATGGTTCAGCCGCATCCGCACGGACAGGTCATAGAGCCCGTGCAGCACCTGCTGCCTGTTGAAGATGCAGATCTTGTCGCGAGGGATACCGGGATAGAGGCGGTATTCGCACTCCACCCGCACCCGGCCGGCCTCCGTGAGCCGTTCCGCGAGTTCGGAGAGTATGCCGTCGTACTCGCGGCATCGCTGCTCCATGCGCTTGCGGAAGTCGGGGTCGTCCACGGGCATGTCCCGGTCCCCCTGGGCCGTGAGGCCGGTGACGAAGACGCCGACCAGCAGGACACGGGTCGCCGTCGACTCGACCCGCTCCTGGAACCGCCTCAGCCGGGACGCCCCGGTCTCGTCCGCCGAACCGTCGCTCCGCCCGGACATGCACGCCCCCTCCGCGCAGCACTGCCCCGCCGGCGCCACGGGCCCGTGGGCAGACCGGTATCCGGTTCCGCCATGGTCCACCTATGCCAGGGCACGGGCAAGATGTGGATTCGCCGTTGCCCGGGCCGGCAGCCCCAGGGAACCGATCGCCGCCGCCAGTGTCATGGCGTACGAGTCCACGGCCCGGCGGACGTTGGGGGCGTCCAGGCTCGCTCCGGTGACCAGCCGGTCCAGGTCCACGTAGGCCGAGCGGACGATCTCGATCCACCGGTAGACCCGCCAGTCCTGCTGCCAGGCATGAGTGTGGGTATCCGGCAGCAGGCGCTCCCAGCGGCGGAACATCCGGTCCCGGATCTCCGGCCGGGTCGGGGTGAGATGCATGTGCCGCACCAGGTCGTACAGGGGGTCGCCCACGATCGCCATCTCCCAGTCGATGATGGTCAACGCCAGGGCGTCGTCCCGCCGCACGAGGTTCCAGGGGTTCAGGTCACCG
The DNA here is from genome assembly GCF_053597895.1 of Streptomyces sp. NPDC001220. Taxonomy (NCBI): domain Bacteria; kingdom Bacillati; phylum Actinomycetota; class Actinomycetes; order Kitasatosporales; family Streptomycetaceae; genus Streptomyces; species Streptomyces sp. NPDC001220. Next base: position 79,237 of record NZ_JBSFJE010000010.1, on the reverse strand, counting down.
TGCAGGAGAGTCGGTTCGCGATCGCTCACCCGGTGCCGGGCCAGTATCTGCCGCAGCCGTCCGGCATCCGGCAGGCCGAGTTGCCTGGCGAGTTGCTGCGATTCCTTGGGCAGGTCCCCTACCAGGAGGACGAGCTGGTCACTCAGATAGCTGTAGAAGCTGTAGCCTGCCGCTCCGGCAGCCGGGTCGAGCTTGGTGTAGTCGACGCCCTTCAGTGCACAGAGCTGGTCGACCAGCCGATCCGCTTCGTGCGGCAGCAGCCCGTGCACCGGATGGTTGGGCGGCCTGTCGATGTCGAGCGGTCCTTCGTAGGTGTGGATGGCGAAGCTGTCCTTCCGGTATTTACCGGGGTAGCTCTCACCCAGGGCCAGGATTCGCGGTGCCGCCACCGAAACCCGCGAGGTCTCGATGGCCTTGAGTACGGCGTGCTCGCTGAGAAAACTACGTTCGCGCCGGAATACGTTCTTCACTTTGCGCCGCACCACGACAGGAAAATCGATGCCGGGCACCCGTACCACGGAATTCAGGTGACCGGTCCCCTTGAACACCCGCCCGGCCGGGGCCGCACCCTCGGCATGCAATGCCCCCTGCACCGCAAGATAAGGAAAGTCCGGGCGCTCGGGAACACGTTTGTCCGGTGTCCAGGGCACGGTGACGAAGCTCGAGAAAAGTCCCTTGCGTGCCTCTCCCCGGGAAATGCGCCACCGGAACAGAACGCGTTCGATCTCGGCCTCGCCGGGCAGGTGCCGCAGCCGCAGCGGTGCCTGGGCCGCGTCCAGGGCACGGCGCACCGCCACCGTCGCCTCGTCCAGGCCCTTCTGGTCGAACGATTCGTCCAGCGACGTCGCGGCCCGCATCACGTCCGGATAGACGGACTGGGCCTGCTCGAAGGCGACGTAGTGGCGCAGGTCCTTGGGTACGCCGTTGACGGCTCCGGGCCGGGCGCCCTCCATCGCCCGGACCCAGGCCTCGATCACCTCGGACCACTGATCACCGGGATACTGCATGCGCACCAGGTGGGTCGCCAGGTCGTGGAGGGGGTCGCCGTAGGTGGCGAGTTCCCAGTCGACGCAGATGAGCGACGGATGGCCTCCGTAGGTGACGATCAGGTTGTCCCGGTGCAAGTCGGCGTGGAGCAGGCTGTACGGCCGCCGGGCCATGACCGGAACCCTCTCCGCGAACCGGGTGAGCGCGTCCTCCGGAATGCCGAGCGCCGCGAACAGTCCGCCGAACGCGTGCAGGTTGGCCCGCCGGATCTGCTGGTCCGCACAGTGCGCCAGCGTCTGCAGAAAGCCCTGGCTGTCCTGGCCCTTGCTGGGCCAGGAGGCCGGCAGGCCCGGCAGGGTGCCTCGTCGCACCTGGGCCATCTGGGCGAGGAGTTGGGCGATTTCCTCGATGAGCAGGGTGTCGACGGGTTTGCCGTTGCCGCAGACGCTGGACAGCGGCACTCCCTCCACATAGCTGTGGATGGCGAACCCTTTTCCCTCGAAGAGGCATTCCGGCACGTGCGGCAGCGCGGCCCGGACCGCCCTGAGGATCTCGGCCTCGTTCTGCCACGTCCTGATCACCACGGGCAGCGCGTCGGCACGCCGGATGCGCACCGTCGCCGACATGCCGGGCTCACGGTTCAGCAACTGGGCCATGGGGCCGGTCAGCAGCAGGACGTAGTTCTTGTTGTGATACCCGCTGTGGGCCTTGCCGTGCTGCATGGCAGGGCGCACGATGTGCTCATAAAGCGCATCACCTGTGCCGGGTTTGGCGCGTTCCCCGATGGAAATAGAGGGAACGGAAGATGCGCCCACTGGCCGCTCCGGAATTGCTAGCGCTGGCTGGAAAGTACGGCAAACGGTAAACGCGGCTGACTGCCCGCACGACCAGAGGCGCAATCGAGTAGCCACAACGGGTGGGTTTGGTGCCCCGCTGCGTCAGGTCGTTCTGAGATCGGTGTGCTTGACCTTCTCATACGTTGGAACCGGAGCGGTTGCTCACACAATGCGGGCATGCTAGCGCACTGCGCTTGCCTCCATCTTTGTTCCCTGGAAGAGCTACTCGGCGAGAAGGTCCCAGATGGACTCGAACCACGACCGCATCTTCAGCACGAAGACCGATCCCGGCGAGTTCGGGTCGGCGTCCATGACGTGGTGCGTCAGCATGGCTCCCAGTCCCAGCACGTCGAGCGCGTCGATCTCCTCGCCCGTGTCCAGGATGATGGGCCGTTCGATGACCTCGTAGAGGCCATGCAGCACTTCTGTGCTGTTGATGACGTAGAGCTTGAAGGCCGGAACCAGCCGCACATGCCTGACCTGGACGTCGACGGACGGCACGAACCGTTCGGCCTGCAGGTCCCGGAGTGCGGTACGCAGCGATTCCGTGTGCCGGTCGGTGATGGCGCGCAACCGGTCCCTCAGACGCGGATCGCTCTTGTCATGCCTGATCACGGGATACGGCAGGTCGAGCTGAGGTTCAGGCAGCAGCATCCGCACGACGATGCTGTCGGGGGCGATGGCCCCGGCCCGGATCCGCTCCGCCTGGAGCCGAATGTGGGTGTCGAGGGACTCCGAGGTCAACGTGAAGACGTCCAGGGTGACTTCGGGCTGTTCGAACGCCTCGCTTATCAACGGCCCCAGCATCATCACCTGCCGTGACCTGGTGGCCTTGGCCGTGCTGGACTGCACGCGCTGAACCTTGACGACCCGCGCCGGGCTGCCCTGACGGGATTCGATCCACCCCTCGTTGCCGAGTTCGCGCACCACCCGCTGCACGGTGTCACGGGACACCCCGAACTCCTTGGCGAGCTTGCCCTGCGCGGGCAGTTCGGCACCCAGCTGGTACGTCCCGTCGACCATCCGGGCCCGCAGCGCCTCGGAAACCTGCCGGAACGCCTTGCCGCCACCGTCATGTGCCTGCCTGCCCGCCATACAGCGAACGTTCCGCTCCCAGCCGCTCCGCAAACACAATCCGGTCAGGCAGGAAACGGTGCGAGCCGATCGGTTAACGGATCAACTTGCCTGGGCATGCCTGATATTGACCGGCAACCAGGCAAGAAGGGCCGGGTGCTGCACGGTCGACCAGAGCTTGCAGGGGGCGGGCACCATGGAGTTACGGGTACTCGGCGTCACGGTTCGGATCGACGACCTGTTCCAACTGGCGGTCTCCGTATCCGGTCTGATCGGCGTGCTGGCGGCATGGCAGCGCGGACGCAGGGCGGCCCGGCCCTCCGGCGGGCGGACCCGGTCGGTGCCGGCTAGTGCCGGAGTATCTCCAGAAGCGGATGCAGGGACCCCACGACACACGCCGCCCCGGCCTCGGTCAAAAGCTTGGCTTTCCGTGCGTTACGCGCGTAGCCCAGGAAGGGGACGCCGGCGCTCTCGGCCGCCTCAAAGTCCGACGGGGAGTCGCCGATCATCAGGGCCGCGGCGGGGGCGGCGCCCATCGCGCTGAGGGCACGGTTGAGGCAGTGCGGGTCGGGCTTGAGACGGTGCAGATCCTTGGTACGGCCGTAGATGTGCGGGGCGAAGCAGGCGGTGAGGCCGCGGTCGTCGAGGTAGGCGCGGACCACCCGGGGGGAGTTGTTGGTCGTCACCGCCATACGGACGCCACGCGCTCGCCAGGTCTGGATGAGGATGTCCGCATACGCCGTCGGCATCGCCGTCGCCGTGGCCCGTAGCTCCTCCTTGGTGAGACGTTCCTCCACCTCGGTGACCAGGTCGCTGCCCGGATGCCGGCGGTCCACGGCGCGCAGCACGAGGTGCGGGTCGAGGGAGTCGCGCTCGGTCTCCGTGACCAGGCCGCGCAAGCCGCGGCTCGCCAGCCACTCCACCAGGCCGTCGGCCACGCTCTCCGCCGAATGCCCCGCGAACAGACGGCAGATCGGGCCGTCGAAGTCCCAGAGCACGACACGGGCACTTCTGATCAGTTCCGTGAGCCCTTCGGCCGGGTTCTCGCTCTTGGTTGCCACCAGTTCAGTCTGCGTCGTATCAGAAGTCACTAGGAGAGTGTCAGGTCCGTGGTGATGGTTTCCCAGAGGGCGTCGAACCACTTCTGCGATTGCTCCACGAACGCGGCGTCGCGGTGGCCGGCTCGTTTCTCGAAGGAGAAGAGGAGGGACTCCGAGCCCACGGCGTCGTACATGTCGAGCATGCCGGACTCGGTCTGCTCCTCGCGGCGCGTGACCATGTAGTACGCGAACAGCGCCTCCGCGCCGTTGAGCAGGTAGAGCTTGACCGGCGGGGTGAAGGGCAGGGCCCGGAAGGTGACCCGGACGTCGATGCCGTGGGTGGAGCGCAGGCCCTGGAGGTTGTACTGGAGGACCTGGCCCTGGGCGTTGCGCATGCCGAGCCAGCGGTTGTGGACGGTGTCGTCGTCGCCCTCGACCGGGACCGGGAACGCGAGGTTGATGTCGCGGCCGGGGAGCAGGACGCGGACGTCGATGCTGTCGGGGCGGATCCGGCCCTCGTGGATCAGGCGCAGGGGTTCGGCGAGCGCCGGGAGCAGGCTCTGGGCGGTGAGGCAGGCGGCGTCGATGCGGACGTGCGGGGCGGCGAACGCCTCCGTCATACGGGGACCGAGGCCGACCATCGTCGGCTGGGGCTCGCCGAGGGGCCGGACAGCCGGTTCGGCGACGCGCGGCGGGCTGCCCTTGGTGACGTTGGCGAGGAGACCGTAGTCCTGCAGCACCCGCATGGCCTGGCGTACGGCACCCCGCTCCACGCCGAACTCCTCGGCCAGCTCGGCCTGGGTGGGCAGGCGGTCACCGACCTTGATGTCGCCCTTGCGGATGCGTTCCCGCAGGGTGTCGGCGATCTCCTGAGGTGTGCTGCCGGCGTTCACTGCCACGTTCTCCTGAGTCACGACCAAACGCTACAACTCTGATCCATCTACCGGGAGTTGTTTGAAGATTGGTTATAAGTCACAGCCAACTGGGAACAACTTAATCAGAGTTGGTTACCAACTTGGTCAAGTTGGTGGAAGCTTTGCTTCCCGACGATGGGGGAACCGACATGCCCGCCGCCCTCGCTCTCTTCTCCGCCGTCTTCGTCGTCGGCTTCGAACAGATGGTCCAGTCGAAGTACGGTGCCACTGGCATTATCGGTCTGCTGTTGCTCACCGTGGGGATCAAGGCCAAGAGTCCCGCGGTCAGCTCCGTCGGTGCGGTCCTGCTCGCCCTGCTGATCACCGGTCCCGCGCTGTGAGGACCGGCCCGGTGAGCGCTAGGCCGTCAGCTGCAGCTCCGAACTGATCGTCTCCCACAGGGCGTCGAACCACCGCGTGGACTGGTCCACGAACGCGGTGTCCCGCAGGCCGGCGCCCTGCTCGAACGCGAAGAGCATCGACCGCGTGCCCTCGGCGTCGTACGTCTGCAGGTGCTCGTGGCCGATCTCCCGCTCGTGGCGCTCCAGCGTGTAGTACGCGAACAGCGCCTCCACCCCGTTGAGCAGGTACAGCTTGACCGGCGGGGTGAACGGCAGGGCCCGGAGGGTGACCCTGACGTCGATGCCGTGCGTGGCGCGCAGTGCCAGCAGGTTGTGCCGGAGCACCTGGCCCTGGGCGTTGCGCTGGGCCAGCCAGCGGTTGTGCACCGCGTCCTCGGCCGAGGCGTCCAGCGCCGTCGGGAACGCGAGGTCGATGTTCCGGCTCGGCAGCAGCACCCGCACGTCGATCTTGGCCGGTTCCAGACGCCCCGCGTGGATGAGCCGCAGCGGCTCGCCGAGCGCGAGGTTGAGGGAGACCGAGGTCAGGCAGAGCGCGTCGATCTCCACCTCCGGGGCCGCGAAGGCCGCCTCTATCCGGGAGGCGAGGGCCACCATGGTGGGCTGCGGCGGTGCCTCCGGGCCCACGGCGAGCCGGACCGGGCCCGGATCAGGGGCGACCGTCGCCGGCGCGCCCTTCGACACGTTGGTGAGCAGATGCTCCGACTGCAGGATGCGCAGCGCCTGCCGTACGGCCCCCCGCTCGACGCCGAACTCGTCGGCCAGCTTGGCCTGGGTGGGCATGCGCTGGCCCGGCCGCAGCACCCCTGACCTGATCCGGGTGCGCAGCACGTCGGCCACCGCGTGGTGTGACGTCTGAGGCCGCTGTGACCTCTCCCGTCCACTGGCGGAGACGTGTTCCGGGTCCACGGACAAACAGTACAACTTCCCGCCATCTTTCGGCAGTTCACGGGAAGGTGGTTATGAGTCGCGTCCAAGCGGAGATAAGTACAGTGGAGTTGGCCACCAACTTCTGCAACATGGTCACACTTTCCCGGTGGTTGGCCGACGGGTTCCCTTCCGGAGGGGAGCCGGGAGCCCGGTCAACCAGGGCAGCCACCGAGATGCACGACCAGCGCACCGCACCTGAGCACAGTCACAACTGAACACCGACAACCGAACACCGACAACCGAACAAGCAGACCCGCACAGCCACAACTTCACAGCTCGAACGGCTCGCTACGGATGAGCACGGCTGAACAAGTGAACAAGGTGATTCAGGCACCGTCGCCGAACGGAAGGAGACCGTCTCAGAAGATGTCCGGGCACCAAGGACGCCCGGGCGTACGCAGCAGGGCGTCGGCCTTCCGGGCGGCGCCCACTCGCGCTTCCTGGGCCCGGCCGAGCGCGTGCAGCCGTGCCACGGACTGGTCACCCAGCCAGACGGTCGCCAGATCGGCGATGCCGAGGGTGAGTTCGGGGGCGTCGGTGGTCGGGACGCAGGACGCCTGCTCGGGGGAGGTGTCCAGCCGGAACCGGCCGCCGGCCAGCCCCTGCCGGTCCACCACCTCGAGGACCAGCGACCCCGCCGTGTCGTACGTCCGCGCCTCCAGGGCCCGTACGACGTCCAGGATCCGCACCCACAGCCAGTCCGCCTGAGAGGTGATCCGGGCGGCGCGCGGGTCGGGGAGGTAGTGCGGCAGCAGGTCGTCCGGCGACCGCCAGCCGCTCTTCACCCTGGTGATCCAGTCGACCGAGCACAGGTAGTGCCACAGGGCGCGCTCGGCCGCGGGCGTGGCGCCGAGCAGCCACTTCACGGTGGCCGTCTCGTCCGGCTGCTTGCCGTGCCAGGTGTCGTCCACCTCGTACGCCAGCATTCCCTCGACCTCGCCGTCGGCCGACCGGTAGGCCGCGTGGAACGGCTCCTTCCAGTCGCTTTCGAAGCGGACCGCGCCGGTGCGCAGCTGCCACCACAGCTCGCTGCGGCTGATCGCCCCGGGCGTGCTGCGGCGGACCCGCTCGTGCAGCTCGGGACCGAGCTTGCGGACGTCCTCGGCGTCGAGGAGGTCGATCCGGCCGCCGTCCTCGGGGGCCGACCAGCGGGGGTCCAGACCGGTGCGCCCGACCTCGACCGTCCACTCCGTCAGCGTGGTCGCCGGGCCGAAGCCGTAGCGGCCGTAGATCGGGTACTCGGCGGCGATCAGGGTGGCGACCACGTCTCCGCGCTCCTTGGCCGCGGCGAGGTCCTGGCTCATCATGCGGGTGAGCAGGCCGCGGCGGCGGTGGGTGGCGGTGACCGTGACGTTGGAGATGGCGTCGGCGGGGACGGTCGCGCCGCCGACGGCGGTGAGCTCCTGGTCGAAGGAGCGGAACGTGGCCACGCAGCGGGAGCCGTCGAAGGCGCCGAGGAGTCGGCCCGGTACGAACTGCCTTCGGCGGGCGTCGAGTTGCTCGGCCGTGAGGGTGGGCGGCTGCAGGAAGCCGGTCCTCAGGGCCCGGTGCCAGTCCTCCAGCTCGGGTTCGGTTACGGGGCGGATTTCGACGGCGTCGGTCATGACAGCACGGTAGGTGTTCGACCTGGGTGGTGCCGATCGAATTTCGGCTGCGGGCCGTGGGGGCCGGTCGCGCCCCACGCGGCGGAGCCGCACAGTGATGCAGCTCCGCGCCCCTGAAGGGGCGCTGCAGCTCACGTCAGTAGATCGTCCACCTGCGCTTCGCCCTCCCGGTAGCGCCTGGTGATCTCCCCACTCGAATCGTCTGCGGTCCGTTGCAGGCGCTGTCGTCGTCTCGACACCTCCTGCTCGTACCGGACCAGGCGGCCCATCGCCGTGGTCAGTTCGGTGTCCGTGCGGGCCTGGAGGTCGGAGAGTTCCACCTCTGCCAGCATGTCGGCGGCCAGCCGGTCGTACTCCTCGTTGTGCGGGGTGCCCAGGGTGACGTGGCGGGCCGAGGAGCGGTGGCGGGCCGGGGCGTCGGTCAGGATCTCCGGGAGGCGGTCCACGACGGCGGCCGCGCCCGCCGGGGAGCGGCGGGCCAGTTCCGCCCGGAGGATGTCGATACGGCCCTGGAGCAGCCGTCGTACGTAGCTGAGGTCGGCCTCGTCGCGTTGCGCGTCCCTTCGCAGGACGCGCAGTTCGGGCAGGCTCAGGCGGGTCAGGTCGTGCTCGGGCGGCTCCGCGGGCAGGGCGATGCCCTCCCCGCGCTGTGCGGGCGGCCGGGGCAGGCTCTGCGCGCTCTGCGTGCCCTGCACCTTCAGTCGCCCGGTACTCGGTGTGCTCATACGCCTCTACCGTCCCCTCGACCGGCGTGTGGAAGCATGGTGCCACCCCAAGTGGCCGCAATGTGACCGAGTGCCCCCGAACGGCCCTAGATGTGAGGTTAAGGATCAATAATGGACCCCCTGCGGGGGCCGCCGGGGCACCGGGCATGATGGTCCGCATGCGAGCTGTGGTTCAGCGGGTGGACGGCGCCGATGTCGTCGTGGACGGCGAGACGGTCGGCGCGATCGAGGGCGAGGGGCTGTGTGTGCTCGTGGGCGTGACCCACGACGACACCAAGGAGAAGGCGGCCCAACTGGCCCGGAAACTCTGGTCGATCCGGATGCTGGCCGACGAGAGGTCCTGCAGTGACATCGACGCGCCGCTGCTGGTGATCAGCCAGTTCACGCTGTACGGCGATGCGCGCAAGGGACGGCGGCCCACGTGGAACGCGGCGGCGCCGGGCGAGGTGGCCGAGCCGCTGGTCGAGGAGGTAGTGGCGCAGTTGCGGGCTCTGGGGGCGACGGTGGCCACCGGGCGTTTCGGGGCGCAGATGCGGGTGTCGCTGACCAACGACGGGCCGTTCACCGTTCTGCTGGAGATGTGAGCAGTTCCCGGCAGTCGCGGGCCAGGCCCGCCATGCCGAGTTCCTCCGCCGTGCCGAGCGCGGTCCTGGCCAGGTCGTGGGCGGTGTCCCGGGCGGCCGGGGAGCCGGTGCGGATCCGGACGCGGGCCTCGTCGAGGCGGAGCCGGGCCATCTGCGTCGGATAGCGCTGGGCGAGGCGTACGGCCCGGCCCAGGTGCCCGAGGGCCGTCTCCGGTTCACCGGCGACCAGGGCGAGCAGCGCGCTGAAGCGGGCGGCGGGGCCCAGCAGGACGGTGGGCCAGCCGGCCAGCACCACTTCGTCGCCGTGCGCGTCGAGGAGGGCGCGCAGCGGCGGGACGTACGCCGACAGTTCGCCGCGGCGGTCGGTGCGCTCGGCCAGTTCGGCGCAGACCTGGGCGAGGACCGCGGCGGTGGGCAGGGCCCAGCCGCTCGGCGGGAACCGGGTGAACCCGTCGGTGTCGGCGGCGAACGCCCGTAACTGGTCCACGGCCTGTTCGTACCGTCCGGTCTCGCACAGGGCCAGGGCCAGGCCCGCCCGCCACACCGGGAAGTAGCCGCGCTGCTGGACGCCGGCCATGCGCGGGGAGGCGAACAGCTGGGCCAGCCGGCCCTGTTCGTGCCGCAGCCAGAACTCCTGGCCGAGGACGGTCTGGCCGAGGGCGTCGGCGGGCATCGACAGCCCGGCCTCCATCGCGGCCGCCACCTCGCCGGCCTCCCCGAGGATCCACTGCGCGGCGGCGGCGAACTCGCCGCGCCACAGGCTCATCAGGGCGTCCAGGGTGCGCTGCTGCCAGTAGGCGAGCCGGCTGCGGTGCCGGGCGGCGTGCTCGCGGTGGACGTTGATGGTCGCCTCGGCGGCGGGCACCCGGCCGGTGCGGAGCTGGTCGATGGCGAGGGCGACCAGGGCCTCGCCCTGGAAGTAGGCGGAGTGGGAGCGTACGGCGAGGTCGCGGAGTTCGCTGGACATGGCGAGCAGTTCGCGGGCCGGGGCGAAGTCGTACAGGGCCCAGCGGGTCTCGGTCAGTACCTCGCAGCGGGCCTCGTCGCCGATCCGGCCGGGGGCCCGGCGGCCGAGTTCGCGCAGCTCCGCGAGGGTCTGGCGGGCCAGCCGGGCGCCGGTGCGGGGTTCGGCGCCGGTGATCGCGGTGTCGTAGCCGATGGCCATGGCGAGCTTCTTGGCCCGGTGGGCGGTGAGCTGGAGGCGCAGTTCCACGGCGGGCGCGTCCTCGCGGTCCGCCAGCGCGGCCAGGCAGGCGTCGATGCGGAAGAGCAGGTCGCGGTCGACCTGGCCGGGGTCCGACCAGCGGCGGGCACTGCGGACGACGGCGTGGGCGCGGGCCCGTTCGTCGCCCCCGGCGGCCTCGTAGGCGGCCTGGTAGTGCCGGCCCGCCTCGTACATCTCGCCGAGGAGGTGGCGGGTGTCGCCGCGCCGGATGTGCTGGTCGAACTCGGCGCCGTAGCCGCTGGGGCCCGGCCGGGCGGGTGACGCCGGGTCGGGACGGGGGCGGCGTGCGGACCGGTCGGCCCCGCCCCCTCGGTCGGCCCCGCCCCCGCGGTCGGCCCCGCCCCCTCGGTCCCCTCCGGTCCCTGCGGCCCCTGCGGCCCCTCCGTCGTCCCGTCGCTCGTGCGGCTCGGGTCCGGGCGGCAGCAGGGCGAGCAGGGCGCCGTCGGCCCGCAGGGCGGCGTCGCAGCGCTCGGCCAGCAGCCGGCCGGGCGGCCGCAGGCCGTTCTCCACCCGGCTGAGGTAGCTCTTGCTGTAATGGACCCGTCTGGCCAGCTCGGCGAGGGAGAGTTCGGCGGCCTCCCGGCGCACGCGCAGGGCCTCGGCGAACTCCTCCTGCGGTGTCAAGGCGCCTCCCCCGGGGGCACGCCGACCGATGGTCGAACACGTGCACACCGTGTTCAGGAAGTCGCCGCCCGTTGCCAATTATGGAGTGTCAACGGCATATCTCGCAGGGCGCTCGCGGGAATCCCCGGGGATGCGGGGGATTCCCGGGGGCCCGGCCGCTCACGGTCCGGCTCGCCGTCCGCCCTACGGTTCGACGATCACTTCCTGTGCCGCGGCCGTCTCCCCGGCGACCAGCCGGGCGTCCACCGGGACGTTGCGCTTGACCAGCGCCAGGGCCACCGGACCCAGTTCGTGGTGGCGTGCCGACGTCGTCACGACGCCGATCCTGCGGCCGTCCTCACCGTCGTCGGCCAGCCGGATCTCCGTGCCGGGCGGCGGCAGGTGCACGTCGCTGCCGTCCAGGTGCAGGAAGACCAGGCGGCGGGGCGGCTTGCCGAGGTTCTGGACCCGGGCCACGGTCTCCTGGCCCCGGTAGCAGCCCTTCTGCAGATGCACCGCGGTGCCGATCCAGCCCAGCTCGTGCGGGATGGTGCGGTGGTCGGTCTCGAAGCCGAGACGGGGGCGGTGGTTCTCCACCCGGAGGGCCTCGTAGGCGAGGAGGCCGGCCGCCGGGCCCGCCTTCTCCGCGTACGACTCCAGGTCCGCGCGGGGCAGGAAGAGATCACGGCCATACGCCGTCTCGCGTACGACGGCACCGTCCGGGGGTTCGGCGATCGAGCCGGCCGGGAGGTGCACGACGGCGAACTCGCCGGTCCGGTCGGCGACTTCCACCCGGTAGAAGAACTTCATCGACTCCAGGTAGGCGATCAACGCCTCAGCGGTGCCGGGCTCCACATGGGCCCAGACCGTCGTGCCGTCGTCGACCAGGTACAGCGCGTGCTCGATGTGGCCGTGCGCGGAGAGGACCAGCGCTTCGGTGGCCTCGCCGACGGGCAGCTCGCTGACGTGCTGGGTGAGCAGGAGGTGCAGCCAGCCGAGACGGTCCTCGCCGGTGACGGTGACGACACCGCGGTGCGAGAGGTCCACGAAACCGGCGCCGTCGGCGAGGGCGCGCTGCTCGCGGAACAGGTCGCCGTAGTGGGCGGCGACGCCTTCGTCCACGCCCTCGGCGGCCACGGCGCCGGGCAGGGTCAGCAGGGGGCTCTTCATATCAGTAGCCTACGACTCGGTAATTGAAGTCCGGACGGCTGCGGCCTTGCTTCTCTTGCGTGCGCAGTCCTGGCAGCGGCCGAAGATCGCGAAGTGCTTCATGTCGGTCTCGAAGCCGAACTCGTGCCGCAGCTTGGCGGTGAACTCCGCGGCGACCGTCACATCCGCCTCGATCACGTTCTCGCAGTCGCGGCAGACCAGGTGGATGTGATGGTGCCGGTCGGCGAGGTGGTACGTCGGCGCCCCGTGCCCCAGATGGGCATGGCTGACCAGCCCCAGCTCCTCCAGGAGCTCCAGGGTCCGGTACACCGTGGAGATGTTGACCCCCGACGCGGTCTTCCTCACCTCACCGAGGATGGCGTCGGGGGTCGCGTGCTCAAGGGTGTCCACGGCTTCGAGCACGAGTTGCCGCTGCGGCGTCAGCCGGTAGCCGCGCTGCCTTAGGTCGCTCTTCCAGTCGGTGCTCACCACACCGAAAGTCTAGGACCACTCGGCGGTAACCACTTGGCGACTACTTGAAGAAGGCGATGCCGTCGTCCGGCATGTCGCTGGGAAGGGCCTTTGCCCAGCGTTCGACTTCCTCCGGGGTGACGACCTTCTTCAGGTGCGCGGACATGTACGGGCGCAGCTCGACCTCGGGGGTCTGCTTCTCCCCCACCCACATCAGGTCGCTCTTGACGTAGCCGTACAGGCGCTTGCCACCGCTGTACGGGGCGGAGGCGGCGGTGCGGGCCACGGCGTCGGTGACCAGGTCGATCTGGGGCTTCTTGTCGGCCATCTCGCCGTACCAGATCTCGATCACGCCGTCGTCGCGGGTCATCGTGACCTCGACCCGGCGGTTGGCGTCGATGCGCCAGAAACCGTGCTCGGTCTCCAGCGGGCGGACCTTGTTCCCGTCGTTGTCCAGCACCCAGGTCTGGGAGTGGTACTCCAGGAAGTCACGCCCGTCGTGGCTGAAGGTGGCCTCCTGGCCGAAGTTGCACTTCTCCGAGCCCGGGAAGTCGTGGACGCCCGCACCGGCCCACTTGCCCAGCAGGAAGGCGAGCGGGACGAGGTCCTTGTGCAGGTCGGACGGAATCTCGATCATGACGGCGGTTCCTAGACGGAGAGGATCAGCGCTGGCCCTGGTACAGCTTCTTCACGGTCAGTCCGGCGAAGGCGAGAACGCCGACGCAGACCAGGACCAGCAGGGTTTCGAAGAAGATCTCCACGGGTGCTCCTTGAGCGGGGGTGGGCGTACGTACAAGAGCCGGGCCCAAGCTTACGCGGCCGGGGCCCGGGACTCTTGGCGAGGTACGCCCCGCCGGCTCAGTCCAGCAGCTCGCCCTGCAGGGTGACCGTCTGCTCGAAGGGGACGGCGAGCGCGCCGCCCTTCCGGGACTGGACGATCACGCCGACGGTGTCGCCGGTGGCCAGGTAGGCCTGCCGGACCTGTTCGGCACCGTACGGCTTCAGCTCCGTGTACGGGATCATCAGGACGTCGTCGCTCCGGGCCTTGTCCGGGAACTTCTGGTCGAGCTCGTACTGGTCGCCGTCGCGCAGTGCGTAGGCGGGCGACGAGTAGCTCATGAGCTGGTGGTTGACCAGCTCCTCGGCGACGGCGGCCGTGTCGAACTGGAGGAGGTAGATCCGGGTGTGCGTGCCGTCGGGGGTGGTCCAGCCGCGTGCGGTGATGTGCCGCAGGCCGTTGTCGACGAGCTTCTGGCGCAGCCCGGCACGGTCGGACGCGGTGAACTCGGCGAGGAACGTCCCGGTCGGCAGCCAGCCGTCCGTCCCCTTCAGCGCCGCGTCGGCGGTGGCCCCCGCCGGCCCGGGCAGAACGAGTTTCCGCAGGTCGGCGAAGTGGGTCCCGGCCGGGTTACGGGCATCGTCGTTCGGCCCGGGGCTCCCGGACGGCAGCGGCGGCCGCACGAGGGTGGGGTACGTCCAGCGCCCGTCGGAGTGCGTGCCGAGCCCGGGCACATCGGTCCGGTCGGCCCGCGTGACGCCGTAGGCCGTCCCGGCCCCGGCGACCGCGAAGACGACGGCGGCGGAGACCCAGCGGAGCGTGGCCCGCAGCACGCGACGGTCCTTCTTCGGGGGCTGGGGCGGAAACTCGTCGAGGTCGTCGAGGTCCCCCAGGTCTTCGATGCCTTCGCCTTCGAGGTCTTCGGGGTCCTCGAGGACCTCCGGCTGGTTCGTGTCCGTGGTCATACCGACGCCCCCGGCTCCTTGATGCGGTCGAGCTGTGCGCGGAGCATGTCGGCCGCGCTCTCCTTGTCCAGCGGCTTGCCCGCGGTCGCCGTGGCGGTGACCAGGACGTCGCCCACGTAGCCGGTGCAGAACATCGTGTCGAGCTTCTCGGCCGAGTCGGCCGGCGGCAGGAAGCACGAGGCCGAGTCCTTGTACCCCTCGATCTCGGGGCCCTTCCGCAGCACCTTCAGCGCGTCGAAGAGCTCCTTCTGGACGGCCGCCAGGGAACGGACCGTCCGCTGGTTCCCCATCTGCGCCAGCACGATCTCCATCGTGTACTCGTAGCCCGGCGTCCCGGCCGTGTTCACATAGCTGCGCATCGCCATGCCCTTGACCGGGTTCCGGTCGAGCTGCCGTTCCAGCTGCTGCCGCTGCGACCGCGGCAGGTCCTTGATCGACTCCTTGCGCAGCAGGTTCGCCTGCTTGCCGGAGAACGCGGCGTCCGACCCGAACTGGCCCAGGTCCGGGCCACGCCCGTACGTGTCGCCGTCGTAGGGCAGCAGCATCCCCTGGAGGCCGCTGCCGCCGGCCGGCTTCGTCTCCTTGGCGGCCTTCGGCAGGCTCCAGACGGGAGCACCGGGGTCGCGGTCCGCGCCCTGGACGGTGACGGCCGTGCAGGCGACCCCGGCCAGCACGGCGGCGACCAGGACACCGATGGCGGTGGCGACGGCGATACGACGACGATCACGCGGCCGCTTCTCGACAGGCGCCGGCTCGGAGACCGCCGGCTCGGGAGCGGGCGGCGCCTCCGCGGGGGCCCGCTCGGCGGCGGGCGGCGCCTCCGCGGGGGCCCGCTCGGCGGCGGGCGGCGCCTCCGCGGGGGCCCGCTCGGCGGCGGGCGGCGCCTCCGCGGGGGCCGGCTCGGCGGCGGGCTCCGTGGACACGGCCTCCGGTTCGGGGGTCACGGACGTTTCCGGGTTCTCGGTCACAGCCGCTCCATCTGCCGCTTCGCCAGATCCAGCACCTTCGTCTTCGGGATCGGCTTCGTGTCGTAGATCCAGATCTCCATGGCGATGTCCCCGCGCCACGCGTGCGCCTCGGCGGAGTACAGGCTCACGCCGTAGGAGGTGTCGGGCTTGTTGTGGACGTAGGCCATGCCGTCGCCCGTGCCGGGTATCGGCCAGCTGTCGGTGCCTTGGTCACCGGCCGGCGCGGCGTAGTAGTAGGCGCCGTCCGCCGCGTCGGCGGCCTCCGTGCCCGTCTCCACCTGGCGGTACTGGACCAGCCGGA
Source organism: Streptomyces sp. NPDC001220 (assembly GCF_053597895.1). NCBI lineage: Bacteria > Bacillati > Actinomycetota > Actinomycetes > Kitasatosporales > Streptomycetaceae > Streptomyces > Streptomyces sp. NPDC001220. The sequence continues at coordinate 63,724 of NZ_JBSFJE010000010.1, read as the reverse complement.
TCTCGACGTCGAAGTCGCCGCCCTCCCGCCAGTCGGTGACGGCCGCCCGGCGGAACTCCCGCTTGCCGACCAGGCTGCGGAAGGCACCGGCCGGGTACTTGTAGGTCTCCGCGTACGCCGAGACGTCCAGCCAGCCGTCGCTGCCCACCGGGTACAGCCCCTTGCGTGCCCCGCTCGGCTTGCTCAGCAGCAGCTTGCGCAGGTCGCCGTCGACCTTGACCTTCCGGTCCTGGGCGGCCGACAGCGGCTCGGGACCCGCGCCCTTCGCCTGCGCGAGGGACGGCTGGGAGAGCGGCGGCAAGGCGGTGGGCTCGCGGTCGGCCTGGACCAGGTAGCCGACGCAGCCGCCGGCCACGACGCCGAGCACGGCGGCGGTGGCGATCAGCACGCCGGTACGACGGCGTCTTCCGGGTCTGTCGGGTGGTGTGTCTGGCGCGTCCAATGGGTCCCCCCTGGGGAAACGGGAGCGCGGATTCCTTGATCCACGCGCCACAGGAGACTCATGGTCCACTCACTGAGTTGTACAACGATTAATCACGATCAGGACACCGCCGCGAGCCAGGCCGCGACCGCCGCTGTGAGCAGCAGCGTGATGTTGAGGGCGATCTGACGGTCCCCCATACGCACGTGCACCCTGATCGCCCCGAGTTGGAGCACGGCCAACCCGACCGCGGCGGCGGTCGCCGACCAGGGCGCGACACCGGTCAGACGTGGAAGCAGCAGGCCGAGCGCGCCGAGCAGCTCCACGGCCCCGATCGCCCGCACCGCCGCCATCGGCATGCCGTCCACCCACGCCATCATCGGCCGCAGCCGCTCCCGGCTCCGGACGGCCTTCAGCCCGCCCGCGTAGAGGTAGAAGAGGGCGAGCAGCCCGGCGACGGTCCAGTAGGCGACGCTCATGAGGCGGGCTCGGTGGCGTAACGGCTCATCACCTCGAGGCCGGCCCGCGGGCTCGGCGCCTCTCCGGTCGCGAACAGGTCCCGCAGTTCCCGGAAGTACCGCACGTACAGGTCGGGCGTGAACGTGCTGAGCATGACCGCCGGTTCGTCGGTGACGTTGGCGAAGGTGTGCGGGGCGCCGGGCGGCACCATCACCAGGGTGCCGGCGGTGGCGTCGTGGTCGTCCTCCCCGACCGTGAACCGCACGGAGCCGGAGACGACGTAGAAGCCCTCGTCGTGCCCGCCGTGCCGGTGCTGCGGCGGGCCGGGGGTGTGCGGCGCGAGCACGGACTCGGCGATGCCGAGCCGGTGGCCGGTGGTACGGCCGTCCTCCAGGACGCGCATCCGGGTGGTGCCGAGGACGAGCACCTCGCCGTCGTCCGGGCCGACGACGGATACGGCGGGTTCGTGATGGTCGTGGGTCGTCATGCCTCGATTCGACGGCCGGGGCGGTACGGCTGTCCAAGACCTGTTCCGCCGCCTCGATACCCGGTCGGTATCGTGGCTGCATGGAGCGGATGGAGCGGATCGAGCTACGGACGCTGCGCTACTTCGTGGCCGTCGCCGAGGAACTCCACTTCGGCCGGGCCGCCGCCCGGCTCCATATGAGCCAGCCCCCGCTGAGCCGTGCGATCAAGGGGCTGGAGGGCGAGATCGGCGCGGCGCTCTTCGAGCGGTCCCCGGCCGGTGTCGCGCTCACCCCCGTCGGAGCGGTGCTCCTCACCGAGGCCCGGGCACTCCTCGACCAGGCCGACAGGCTGCGCGTACGGGTCGCCACGGCGGCGGGCGCCACCGCCCTCACCGTCGGCCTCCTCGGCGACAGCACGGATCCCGGCGTGCGCCGGCTGGCCCGCGCCTACCGCGAACGTCACCCCGGCGTCGGGATCCGGATCCGCGAGACCGACCTCACCGACCCCACCTGCGGGCTGCACGCCGGGCTCGTGGACGTCGCCCTGACCCGCGCGCCTTTCGACGAAACCGGCCTGGTGGTACGGGAGTTGCGGGCCGACCCGGTGGGCGCGCTGCTCCGCGCCGATGATCCGCTGGCCCGCCGGGAGAGCCTGACGCTGGCCGACCTCGCCGACCGGCAGTGGTTCCGGTTCCCGGCGGGCACGGACGGCCGCTGGCAGTCGTACTGGAACGGCGGGACGGTGCGGGAGGGGCCGGTGGTGCGGGCGATCCAGGAGTGCCGGCAGGCGGTGCTGTGGAACGGCACGGTGGGCATGACGACGACCGACCACGCGCCGGGCGCCGGGCTCGTGACGGTACCGATCGTGGACATGGAGCCGAGCCGGGTGGTGGTGGCATGGGTCGAGGGAGACACCAATCCCTTGCTGCGGCCGTTCGTCCAGGTGGCGATCGAGGCCTACCGCCCGGTCAGCGGGCGACTCCGTCGATGAACGCCGACCAGGCGGAGGCCGAGAAAACGAGGGCGCCGCGACCGGTGTCCTTGCTGTCACGGACGGGGACGAGGGTGGGGATGTCGGCGGCGACTTCGAGGCAGTTGCCGCCGTCCTGGTTGCTGTAGCTGCTCTTGCGCCAGGTGATGTCGCTCAGGTCGATGGCTCGCATGGCCCTTCCTCCAGCATCCGCTCGATGAACTGCCGCGATTCGTCAGGGGATAGTGCCAAATCGCGTACCCGATCGTATCGGAGCTGGAGGTGTTCGACGGCGGCCGTTTCTTGCACGAGTTCGCCGGAATAACCGGTCTCGACCCACGCCACCGTCTGGCCACTTAGGCCACGCAGGAACATGGTGTCGGTGTTTGTCAGGCCGTGGAGCCCGGCGGACATCGGCAGCACCTGGATCGTGACATTGAGGCGATGACTCATCAGCGTCAGGTGCTCCAACTGCCCCTGCCACTCCTCGGTTTCCTGGAGTGGTGTGCGTAGCACGGCTTCGGAGAGAATCGCGCGGAACTGGGGGCAGTCGTCCCGCAGCAGCGCCTCGCGTCGGCCCATCCGAGCCTCGACCTGCGCTCCCAGTTCGTCGCCCTTGAGTCCGCCCTGCCTGAGCAACTCCGTAGCGTACTCAGGAGTTTGCAGCAGGCCCGGAAGGAGGCTCGGCGAGTACTGCCACATACTCACCGCATCGGCTTCCAACGTCATGTAGTGCCGATACCGCTCCCGGAACTGCGTAGGATCCGCCATCGCCAGCTCCCACAATGCGAGCAACAGCCCCGGCGTCCCGTAGTACTGATCGAGCGCCTGAACCACCTCCGGCCCGCCCAGCGTGTGCCCGTTCTCCATCTTTCCGAAGAGAGACGGATCCCAGCCCACCCGCTCGGCCAGCTCCCGCAAGCTCACCCCCTTCTCCGCCCTCAACAGCCGTAACTCCTCCGCGAACCGTTGCCTGGGCTCCTGACTACGCCCCGTCACCACGCGCCTCTGCGGCACCGCACCCCTCCCTGGTACGTCATGGAATTTGTGGAATTAGCGCCGCCAGACGGGGAAGAACCGCTCGCCATCGGCGTGCCGACGCCACCTCCGGGCCATGCTCGTAGCAGCCTCGATACCCAGAGTAGTCCAACTCACGCATTTCGTATAGATGTTGGACGAAAGGAGCAAATGCCATGGAGCCCGGAACCCTGTTCTACGACACCGCCACCGACCAGGTCGGCGAGTACCGGGACCAGTCGGGGCCGTACGCGATGCTGCGTCCCGTCGGCGGCGGCAGGGAGTGGCAGGCCGACCCGGCGACGCTACGCCCCGCTACCGACAGAGAGCGGCTCAGTGCCGGCGTGCGCGCGGCGAACGACCGTAGTACGTGGGCCGTACCGCCGTCCCCCGACGACCTGAGCCGACCACCCCGGCCCGTCCCCGGCTGCGCCGAGTGCGCGGACCTCGGCGATCGAAGAGAGACCGCGCTGGTCGCGTACGACCACAGCGCGGCCACCGACGCGAACGTGCTGCTGCGCCAGCATCAGCGCGCGGAGCACCAGCCATGACGCGGCGCGATTACCCTGCAGGCATGGCGAAGAAGCTCGTGATCAAGGTGACGGCCGGGGCGGACGCCCCGGAGCGGTGCTCGCAGGCGTTCACGGTGGCGGCGGTGGCCGTCGCCAGCGGCGTCGAGGTGTCGATGTGGCTGACCGGCGAGTCCGCGTGGTTCGCGTTGCCGGGGCGGGCCGCCGAGTTCGAGCTGCCGCATGCCGCTCCGCTGCCGGACCTGGTCGACTCGATCCTGGCGGGCGGCACGCTCACGCTCTGCACGCAGTGCGCGGCCCGCCGGGACATCACGGAGAAGGACGTCATCGAGGGCGTACGGATCGCGGGTGCGCAGGTCTTCGTGCAGGAGGCGATGGCGGAGGGGACGCAGGCGCTCGTCTACTAGTACCGCGCTTCCGGGACCGCGCTTCAGGGGCGCGGGGATCCCGCCTCGTCGTAGCGCTGCCGGGCCGTCTCGACGTCGTCGAGGTGGGTGCCGGCCCAGTCGGCGAGGTGGGCGAAGAGCGGGGCGAGGGTGGTACCGAGGTCGCTGATCTCGTACTCGACGCGCGGCGGCACCTCGGGGTGGTAGGTGCGCACGACCAGGCCGTCGCGCTCCAGCTGGCGCAGCCGCTGGGTGAGCACCTTCGGCGTGATGCCCTTGATACGGCGCTCCAGCTGGACGAACCGCTGGCGGCCGAAGGTGTGCAGGGACCAGAGGATCGGTGTGGTCCAGCGGCTGAAGACGATGTCCACGACCGGGGAGACCGGGCAGGCCAGCTCGGGGTCGGACAGGGCGTCGGGCGCGGTCCGTCGCGTCGCGGTCGTCATGGGCCACACCCCTCTGAGGTAGTCACTTTCCTCTAGGTACCTACTATACCGGCGCTGTTAGCGTCGCTGCCATCGCGTAAGACCACCGGAAAATACGGGAGTTGAGCATGATCGTGGTGACGGGTGCGACCGGGAACGTGGGCCGGTCGCTGGTGGCTTCCCTGGCGGCGGCCGGGGAACGGGTGACGGCGGTGTCGCGGGGGATCGCCCCCGTGGATCTGCCGGCAGGGGTCGTACGGGTGCGGGCCGACCTGGCCGAGCCGGAGAGTCTGCGGCCCGCGTTCGACGGTGCCGAGGCGCTGTTCCTGCACGACGGCGGCACGGGCGGACACGGGCTCGACGCGCCGGCCGTGCTGGCGGTGGCCCGGGACGCCGGGGTGGCGCGGGTGGTGCTGCTCTCCTCACAGGGCGTGGTGACCAGGCCGGAGTCGCCCTCGCACGGCGGAGCGATGCGGGCGGTCGAGGACGCGGTGCGCGGGTCGGGCCTGGCCTGGACGATCCTCAGGGCCGGCGGTTTCGCGTCCAACGCCTACGCCTGGGCGGAGTCGGTGCGCGCGGAACGGACGGTCGCCGCGCCGTTCGGTGACGTCGGGATCCCGGTGGTCGATCCGGCGGACCTCGCGGAGGTCGCCGCGGTGGCTCTGCGCAAGGACGAACACACCGGCCGGGTCTACGAGTTGAACGGGCCGGCGGCCGTCACGCCCCGGCAGCAGGCCGAGGCCATCGGTGCGGCGCTCGGTGAGCCGGTGCGGTTCGTGGAGCTGACCCGGGAGGCGGCGCACGCCCGGATGGCCGCGTTCATGCCGGAGCCGGTGGTGGCGACGACGCTGGCCGTCCTCGGCGAGCCCAACGCGGGCGAGCTGCGGCTCAGCCCGGACATCGAGGGAGTGCTCGGCCGTCCGCCCCGGCCCTTCGCCGCGTGGGCCCTGCGCAACGTCGAAGCGTTCCGGTAGACGCCGGACACGACGGAAGCCGGCCACGACAGGCGGCGGGCACGTCGGGCGTCATTGCCGGGGACGCTTCTTCCCGTCCAGCTCGTCCCACCACTCGTCGGACTTGGGGTCACCGGAGGGGTCGTCCCACCAGCGGTCGTCGGGGCCCCGGCGGTTCGCGACCATGGCGGCGACGGGCGGGATGACCATGGCCACCACACACATCCCCACGGCGGCGGGGACGGACCAGATGCGCACGACTCCCCAGGCCAGGACGAAGAGACCGATACAGATCCCCATCATGACGAAGTACACGCGACGACGCCGGGCCAGCATGCATCCAGGGTAGGTCCGGTGTGCGGACACGGCGAAGGGCCGCGCCTCGGGTCTTCGACCCGGGAGGCGCGGCCCTTGCTTCGAGCTGGTCAGACCGCGATCGCGACCTCGGCCAGGCCGCCCTGCTGGGCGACGACCGTGCGGTCGGCGGTGGCGCCGGGGACGAGGGCGCGGACGGTCCAGGTGCCCTCCGCCGCGTAGAAGCGGAACTGTCCGGTGGCGGAGGTCGGGACCTCCGCGGTGAACTCGCCCGTCGAGTCCAGGAGACGGACGTAACCCGTCACCGGCTCGCCGTCGCGGGTCACCTGACCCTGGATGGTGGTCTCACCGGGCTTGATCGTCGAGCTGTCCGGGCCGCCGGCCTTCGCTCCACACATGTCGTACTCCTGTTGAGGTCTTGAAAGGTCGGTCTGGGGACTTGCCGGGGTCCTGCGGGTCCTACTTGTTGGCGCCGAGCTCGATCGGGACGCCGACGAGGCTGCCGTACTCGGTCCAGGAGCCGTCGTAGTTCTTGACGTTCTCGACACCGAGCAGCTCGTGCAGGACGAACCAGGTCAGGGCCGAGCGCTCGCCGATACGGCAGTAGGCGATGGTGTCCTTGGCGAGGTCCACCTGCTCCTCGGCGTAGAGCTCCTTGAGCTCGTCGTCCGACTTGAAGGTGCCGTCGTCGTTGGCGTTCTTCGACCACGGGATGTTCCGCGCGGACGGGACGTGGCCCGGGCGCTGCGACTGCTCCTGCGGCAGGTGGGCCGGGGCGAGCAGCTTGCCGGAGAACTCGTCGGGGGAACGGACGTCGACGAGGTTCTGCGAGCCGATGGCCGCCACGACGTCGTCGCGGAAGGCGCGGATCGCGGTGTTCTGCGGCTTCGCCTGGTAGGAGGTCTCGGCGCGCTCGGGCACCTCCTCGACCAGCTCGCGGGCGTCCAGCTCCCACTTCTTGCGGCCGCCGTCGAGAAGCTTGACGTTCTCGTGGCCGTAGAGCTTGAAGTACCAGTAGGCGTAGGACGCGAACCAGTTGTTGTTGCCGCCGTACAGGATCACCAGCGTGTCGTTGGCGATGCCCTTCGCCGACAGGAGCTTCTCGAAGCCCTCCTGGTCGATGAAGTCGCGGCGGACCGGGTCCTGAAGGTCCTTGGTCCAGTCGATGCGGATGGCGCCTCGGATGTGGTTCTTCTCGTAGGCGGACGTGTCCTCGTCCACCTCCACGATCGCGATGTCGGCGTTGTCCAGGTTCTCCTGGACCCAGTCGGCGTCGACCAGGACGTCGCTGCGGCTCATGCTCTTTCTCCTCCGGGGCAGATGCGGCGGGGCGTGCGAGTGCGGGTGGGTGCGCGCGGGCGCGCACGGATGCCCTCGGCGTGGGAGGGCAGGGGGGATGCGGAGGCAGCGGCCTCCACCGTCAGAAGGGGCGACAGAGCATGGCGGCGACGCGGCACAGGTCGACTGCCCGCCGCTTCGTGAGATCCGCCTGACGCTTCATGGGCTCGATCGTAGGGACGGATGACCGGGCATGTCACCGGCATGTCGCATGATGAGACGCGATCGTCCGGATTATGGGACAGGGTGGCGGCCCGGGGCGTGACCGGGCAGCCGCCGCCCCGCCGCGCCCGTTGTCATATCTACGGTACGGACATCGCCGTCTCGACAGATGGACGGGTTCCGTCAGCCGTGCCGGCCGCCGCCGTGCCGCCTTCTACCCGGCCAGCCGCACGTTCGAACCCTTCACCCCGATCTCCACACCGTCCGCCGCCGCCTCCACCTTGTCCAGCCGGATGCCGCCGGGAAGCTGACTGATCGCCTGCTGGAAGTCGGAGGCCTGCCGGAACCGGTCCTCGACGAGGCTGACCCCGGCGAGCTTGGGCAGGTTGTCGGCGTGCACCTGCACGGTGTTGTCCTTGACGGTGACCGTGCTCAGGATGTTCACCTTCTGGTGCGCGTCCAGACCGGGGACGGTGAGGTCGAGGGTGACCTTGATCTTGCCGTTGCCGCCGTCGGCGAGACCGACGACCTTGCCGGTGAAGCCGAGGCCGAGGTCGGTGGGCTGCGTGTCCACGTTCTTCAGCAGCTCGCTGTAGGAGATGAGCGCGGTGCCGGTGGCGGTCCGCGCGGTGGCGGAGCTGTAGTCGCCGGTGAAGGTGACGCCCTTCATGTCGGCCTTCAGGTCCTCGATACGGATCGTCTTGCCGGCGGTGCCGGTGGTGGCGTCGTAGTCCTTGATGCCGACCTCCACGTCGTCCAGCGTGCCGCCGGCGACCTGGGTGAGGAACGGGAAGCCCTTGATGGAGACGTCGGGGGTGCTCGCGAGGTCCTCCGTCGTCTTCAACTTGCCGGCGGCCTCGCCCTCGGCGAAGTGCACGGCGACGCGGTCGACGACCACGAAGAGCACGCCGAGGATGACGACGACGATCAGGAAGATACGCAGGGCTCGCATGGTGATGGGGTCCCCCGGGTCGGCGTTCGATAACGGCGAGTTCACGCTAACCCTGCCGGGGACGACAACCGGATTTTTGTCGAACACCTGTGACAGGTTTCAACACCGACGACAGCCTCGCGCCCTTCAGGGGCGCGGGGAACCACGCGAGCGACCACAACGCACCCGCAGCCGAGAACTACCGGCCCAGGATCCACACCGCCGGAGCCGCCGCGGCCAGCGGCAGCGCCACGCCCGCCGTGAAGTGCACGAACTTCGACGGGTAGTCGTAGCTCGCCGCACGGTGACCGGCCAGCGCGCACACCGCGGCCCCCGCGCCGATCAGCGCGCCCTTGGCGCCCAGCCCGGTCATGCCGCCCACCGCGATGCCCGCCCCGGCCGCCGCCAGCACCGACACCACCACCGACGCCACCGTCGGCAGCGGCAGCGCCCGCGCCACCACCGCCACCGCGACCGCCGCCGCGCCCACCGAGGCCGCGTCCGGGTCCGCGCCCAGGAAGCCCGTCGCGATGATCGCCAGCGCGGAGGAGGCGACCGTCGCCATCAGGCCGTACATACGGGTGTCCGGGTCCGCGTGCGAGCGGAGCTGCAGGACCAGGGAGAGCAGGACCCAGATGCCCAGCGGGCCCAGGATCGCCGCCGGGGCCTGGTCGCGGCCCGCCACCAGCACCGCGGCGTCCGCCGCCAGCGCGCCCAGGAAGGCGAGGGCGATGCCCTGCCGGGCCGGCCACATGCCGTTCAGCCGGAACCAGCCCGCCGCCGTCACCGCCTGGAGGATCACCAGCGGGACCACCAGGGCGTAGGAGGAGACCGGGGCCGCCACCGCAAGGAGCAGGCCCAGCAGACCCGTCAGCAGGGCCGGCTGCATCCCCGGCTCGATGATCGGCGAGCGCCCCTCCAGGCGGGCCCGCTGCGCGTCGGTGATGCGCGCGTTGCCGGCCAGGGTCGCGGGACCGTAGCCGGTGCCGGGCTCGGCGGGGCCGGAGCCGGGCGCCGGGGGCGGTGTGTGCGTCGGCTGTTGCGTCGGCTGCGGCTGCTGTGCCTGCTGCGGCTGCTGCATGTAGGCCGGTTGCTGCTGGCCCTGGCCCTGGGCCTGCTGCTGTGCCTGCGCCTGCTGCTGTGCCTGCGCCTGCGCCTGTGCCTGCGCCTGTGCCTGCTGCTGTGCCTGCTGCTGGGCCGGTGTGTAGGTCTGCTGGGGCATGTACGCCGTCTCCGCCGCCGACGCCTGCGGCTGTGCCGCCTGCACCGGCGCGTGCGTCTGCGTCTCCCAGGTCTGCCCCTGCCACTGCTGCGTGGCGTACTGCTGCTCCTCGTACCCCCACTGCGGCTGGGCGGGGGGCTGCTGGTACGGGTCGTAGCCCTCGTACGGCTGGTTGGTCATCGGTCTCGCTCACCCTCCTGCGAACGGCGGGAGCACCTCGACCGTGCCGCCCTCGGCCAGCCGTACCGTCTCATGCTCGCGCGTCCCCACGGGGTCACCGTCGATGAGGAAGGAGCATCGCCGCAGGACGCGCGCGAGTTCCCCGGGGTGTCGCGTGCGTACCGCGGTCAGCGCCTCGGCGAGGGTGTCCGCGTCGTACGGCTCCTCGGCGATGCCGGCCGCGGCCTTCGCGGCGGCCCAGTAGCGCACCGTGACCTTGGGCATCAGCTTCCTCAAGAGACTCAGTAAGAACCAGTGAGAACCAGTAAGAACGATCAGTCGGCTGTGTAGCAGTTTTACAGGCTCAGGCTAGCCCGCCCGGGAGGTCGCCCAGTCGCCGATCCTGGCCAGCAGCCCGTCGTCCGCGGCGTGCTCGGCATGGCCCATGCCGGGTTCCAGCCACAGCTCGGCGGCGCCACCGGCGGCGTCCGCGAGCATCCGGGGGTGGTCGACCGGGAAGTAACCGTCGCTGTCGCCGTGCACGATCAGCAGCGGGGTGGGGGCGATCCTGGGCACCGCCTCCACCGGCGACAGCGGCACCGGGTCCCAGTCGCGGTGGTGGATGCGGGTGCGGAAGCCGTAGCGGCCGACCAGACGGCCCTCCGGTCTGGTGACCAGCCAGTGGACGCGGCGCATGGGGGCGGTGCCCCGGTAGTACCAGCGGGCCGGGGACGACACCGAGACCACGGCGTCCACACCGGCGTTCAGCGCCGCGTGCCGCAGCACCACCGAGCCGCCCATCGAGAAGCCGACGGTCACCACCCGGGCGTGCCCGAAGTGACGCGCCCAGCGCACCGCCGCCGCCAGGTCGAGGACCTCGCGGTCACCGACCGTGGTGCGGCCGCCGGAGCGGCCATGGCCCCGGAAGGAGAAGCTGACCACCGGGGCGTGACGCGTCAGCGCGGCCACCACCCGTCGTACGTGTGGCCGGTCGACGTCGCCGGTGAAACCATGGGCCAGGACGAACACCAGGTCACGGGAGAGTGGCTGGGAGCCGTCGTATACGACGGAGGCGGGATCGTATACGGAATCGACGGAAACCCCGTCGTCCGTGCGCAGAAACGTCCGGATAGGGGTGCTTCTGCTTGTCTCACAGTTCGGACGAATTACGGAACGTGCCACATGACCTGCCGGACCGTTGCTCATGTGGGCTATTCTGCTGTGCAGAGGACTCGGGCAGCGCCGCCACCGGGTCCTTTTGTGCTTTCGGAAGCTCTGTATACGAAGCGGGAAACTCCAGGTGACCGCGGCTGTACGGAGGCTCGGGAGCGCAGCGCAGTGTCATTGCACACAGTCCTCGCAGGGACCGAGGAGGAACCAGACGTATGAGTTCTCTGCTGCTCCTGACCAACGCCCTCCAGCCGTCGACGGAGGTGTTGCCGGCCCTCGGGCTGCTCCTGCACAACGTGCGGGTCGCTCCGGCCGAGGGCCCCGCCCTCGTCGACACCCCGGGCGCCGACGTCATCCTCATCGACGGGCGCCGCGACCTCCCCCAGGTGCGCAGCCTCTGCCAGCTGCTGCGCTCGACCGGCCCCGGCTGTCCGCTCATCCTGGTCGTCACCGAGGGCGGGCTCGCCGCCGTCACCGCCGACTGGGGCATCGACGACGTACTCCTCGACACCGCCGGCCCGGCCGAGGTCGAGGCACGGCTGCGCCTCGCCATGGGCCGCCAGCAGATCGTCAACGACGACTCCCCCATGGAGATCCGCAACGGCGACCTCTCGGTGGACGAGGCGACGTACAGCGCCAAGCTCAAGGGACGGGTCCTCGACCTCACCTTCAAGGAGTTCGAGCTCCTCAAGTACCTGGCCCAGCACCCCGGCCGGGTGTTCACTCGTGCACAGCTGCTCCAGGAGGTCTGGGGCTACGACTACTTCGGCGGCACCCGGACCGTGGACGTACACGTACGGCGGCTGCGCGCCAAGCTCGGCGTGGAGCACGAGTCCTTGATCGGGACCGTCCGGAACGTCGGTTATCGATTCGTTACCCCGGAGAAGGGTGAACGGGGCGAGCGGGTCAGCGACGAGGCCAGGGCACGGGCGGAGGGTCCAAAGCCGGAGGATGCGGACGCTTCGGCGGCCCTGGACGCGGTCGAGGTACCGGCGGAGGCGTAGTGGGGGTCCGGGCGAGGCATGGCCGTCGCCCGGACAGGGCATTGCTTCCGCAAGCGAAGCTTCGATATGCCCTGCCCAGAGCGGGTCCATCCGCGTAGACTCCGCGCGTGGCCAAGGTGACTCGGGATGATGTGGCGCGGCTGGCGGGGACTTCGACCGCCGTGGTCAGTTATGTCATCAACAACGGACCCCGGCCGGTCGCACCGGCCACGCGCGAGCGTGTCCTCGCCGCGATCAAGGAACTGGGGTACCGGCCCGACCGGGTCGCCCAGGCGATGGCATCCCGGCGCACGGACCTCATAGGGCTGATCATCCCGGACGCCCGTCAGCCCTTCTTCGGCGAGATGGCGCACGCGGTGGAGCAGGCCGCGTCCGAGCGCGGAAAGATGGTGCTGGTCGGCAACACCGACTACGTCGGCGAGCGCGAGGTCCACTATCTGCGCGCGTTCCTGGGGATGCGGGTCTCGGGCCTCATCCTCGTCTCCCACGCGCTGAACGATCTGGCCGCCGCCGAGATCGACGCCTGGGACGCCCGGGTGGTGCTGCTGCACGAGCGGCCGGAGGCGATCGACGACGTGGCGGTGGTGACGGACGACCTGGGCGGCGCCCAGCTGGCCGTCCGGCACCTGCTGGAACACGGCTACGAGTACGTGGCCTGTATGGGCGGTACGGCGGACACCCCGGCCGTCGGCGACCCGGTCTCGGACCACGTCGAGGGCTGGAAGCGGGCCATGGACGAGGCGGGCCTGACCACGGAGGGCCGACTGTTCGAGGCGCCGTACAACAGGTACGACGCGTACCGGGTGGCCCTGGAGGTGCTGGCTCGCCCCGACCGGCCGCCGGCGTTCTTCTGCTCCACCGACGACCAGGCGATCGGCCTGCTGCGGGCGGCCCGCGAGCTGCGCATCGACGTGCCGGGCGAGCTGGCGGTGGCCGGCTTCGACGACATCAAGGAAGCGGGGCTGGCGGATCCGCCGCTGACAACGATCGCATCGGACCGCCCGGCGATGGCCCGGGCGGCGGTGGATCTGGTCCTGGACGACGGCCTGCGGGTGGCGGGGTCGCGGAGAGAGCGCCTGAAGACGTTTCCTTCCCGGCTGGTGGTGCGGGGTTCCTGCGGCTGCGGGTAGCTCTCCGAGCGCGGGTGCGGGTGGCTCGTTGGCTGCGGGTGCGGGTGGCTCTTTGGCTGCGGGTGCGGGTGGCTCTTCGGCTGCGGGTGCGGGTGGCTCTTCGGCTGCGGGTGCGTCGTGGTTGCTCGCGCAGTTCCCCGCGCCCCTGAAAGCAGGGCGCCGCGGTGAGCGCCCCTGAAGGGGCGCGGGGCTGTATTCGATATGCGGCTACCGCCGCGCGGGCGCGACAAGCCCCCGCCGGGCCGCACCCGAAGAAGGTCCTCATGAACGCTTGATGAGAACCCCGCCCGACCTGCGAGAAGGTTCCTTATATCGGGCAAACGCGCTTCTCGCGGCGTTCTCAGCGAGCACTCAGGCAGCTCTCATGGTCACGGGACAAGCTAATTGTCATGACCGAGAGCCTCCGCAGCAGCGGCGAGTACGAGAACCCTCAGGGTCCCCAGGGTGACGCCTACCAGGGCGCGTACCCCCAGCAGCACGCCTCCGCCCCCGTCAGTCCGGAGTGGCCGCCCCCGCCGGCCCACCAGCCGGCCCCGCAGGCCGTCCAGGAGCCGCACTCGGTCCACGCCAAGCAGAAGCGCACCCGGGGCCCGATAGCCCTGCTCGCCGCGGTCGCGATCGTCGCGGCGGCCGTCGGCGGCGGCACCGCGTACGCCTTCCAGGAGCTGACCGGCAAGAACGACGTCGTCTCCAGCTCCACCACCACCAGCGTGGTGCCCTCCAGCAAGAAGGGCGACGTCGCCACGATCGCCGCCGCCGTCAGCCCGAGCGTCGTGGAGATCACCGCCACCCTCAGCAACGGCACCTCCACCGGCTCCGGCGTCGTCATCAGCAGCAACGGCGAGATCGTCACCAACAACCACGTGATCTCCGGCGCCCAGTCGATCAAGGCCACCACCAGCACCGGCAAGTCCTACACCGCCCAGGTCGTCGGCACCGACAGCGCCAAGGACCTCGCCCTCGTCAAGCTCCAGGGCGCGTCCGGTCTCAAGACCGCCACCCTCGGCAACTCCGACGGCGTCCAGGTCGGCGACACGGTCGTCGCGATCGGCTCCCCCGAGGGCCTCAGCGGCACCGTCACCAGCGGCATCGTCTCCGCGCTCGACCGGGACGTGACCGTCTCCACCGACGAGGGCCAGGACCAGCAGAGCCAGGGCGGCGGCAGCGACGGCCAGTGGCCGTTCTCCTTCGGCGGCCGGCAGTTCAACGGCGACACGGGCTCGTCGACTACGACCTACAAGGCGATCCAGACCGACGCCTCGCTGAACCCCGGCAACTCCGGCGGTGCGCTGATCGACGCCGGCGGCAACATCATCGGCATCAACTCGGCGATGTACTCGGCCAGTTCGGACTCCTCGTCGTCCTCCTCGGACGCGGGCAGCGTCGGCCTCGGCTTCGCCATCCCGATCAACACCGTCAAGTCCGACCTGGCCAAGCTGCGGGCGGGCTCCACCAGCTGAAACACGGCACCAAGAGCACACCGAGCGCAAGGGAGTACGTCATGATCAAGCAGGTTTCGCACCACACGAGCGGTGACAACCCGGCCGGCTTCGACCTCGCCCTCGAGGTGGCGTACGAGCTCAACGCGCCGGCCAAGGCGGCGGTGTCCCCGGCCCCGCGCGCCCCGGAGATCGTGCCGGCCCCGGAACTGATGGGGCTGCGCATGTCCGCGGACCGGCCGCACCAGCGCAAGGTGCCGCTGAGCCGTATGACCCTGGTACGCGGCTAGGGGGCGTTACGCCCCAACGGGCGCATACCCGGCAGCCCGGAAACATGCGAGGCTGAGAGACGTCCCACCGCGAACCACCGCACCCCGACCCACCCATCACACCCCGAGGAACCGCGAGCGATGAGCCCCGCCGAAGGCGACCGTGACCCCCAGCGCATTCTGATCGTCGACGACGAGCCGGCCGTACGCGAAGCCCTCCAGCGCAGCCTGGCCTTCGATGGGTACGAGACCGAGGTCGCGGTCGACGGGGCGGACGCGCTGGAGAAGGCCCCGGCCTACAAGCCGGACCTGATCGTCCTCGACATCCAGATGCCGCGGATGGACGGCATGACCGCGGCCCGCCGGATCCGCGGGGCGGGCGACACGACCCCGATCCTGATGCTGACGGCCCGCGACACGGTCGGCGACCGCGTCACCGGCCTCGACGCCGGGGCGGACGACTACCTTGTCAAGCCCTTCGAACTCGACGAACTCTTCGCCCGTATCCGTGCCCTCCTGCGCCGCAGCTCCTACTCGGGTTCGGTGGCCGACGGGGGCCAGGAGGACGAGGCGCTCACCTTCGCCGACCTGCGGATGGACCTGGCGACCCGCGAGGTCACCCGGGCCGGCCGGCAGGTGGAGCTGACCCGCACCGAGTTCACGCTCCTGGAGATGTTCATGGCCCACCCACGCCAGGTCCTCACCCGCGAGCAGATCCTCAAGGCCGTCTGGGGCTTCGACTTCGAGCCCTCCTCCAACTCCCTCGACGTCTACGTCATGTACCTCCGCCGCAAGACCGAGGCCGGCGGCGAGCCCCGCCTCGTCCACACCGTGCGCGGCGTCGGGTACGTCCTGCGCCAGGGCGGCGCCGAGTGAACAGGCTCGCCCGCCGCTTCCGCACCCTCCCGATCCGCGCCCGCCTGTCGATGCTGGTCGCGGCGGCGGTGGCGTTCGCGGTGGCGGCGGTCTCGGTGACGTGCTGGTTCATCGTGCAGGGGAAGCTGTACGACCAGTTGGGGGCGGACCTGCAGAAGGTACGCGGACCGGCGCAAATGGCCGCCCAGAGGATCCTCTTCGACTGCTCCCCGACGGTTTCGGACTCCAACGGCCTGCGGATCAGCTACGCCCAGGTGGTCAAGACGGACGGCTCGATCTGCCTCGACCATGACTCCACGGGCGTGATCAAGGTCGCGCAGAGCGACAAGGACGTCATCAAGGCCGGGAACCTCGGGACCCTCTACTTCCGCAACGGCACCGACAAGGACGGCAACCCGCTGCGCGTGATGACCCAGGTGTTCGCCACCGAGAGCGGTTCCTACGTCGGACTGATCACCGCGGTTCCCCTGAAGAGCACCCAGGACACCCTCAAAGACCTCGCCCTGATCCTCCTGCTCGTCTCCGGCATCGGAGTCATCGGCGCCGGAGCCGCCGGCCTCGCGGTCGCGCGGGCCGGTCTGCGTCCCGTCGACGAACTCACCGAAGCCGTCGAACACGTCGCCCGTACCGAGGACCTGGGGATCCGCATCCCGGTGGAGGAGGAGGCCGACGACGAGATCGCCCGCCTCTCGCGCTCGTTCAACTCGATGACGACGTCACTCGCGAGCTCCCGCGAACTCCAGCAGCAGCTCATCGCCGACGCCGGCCACGAACTCCGTACCCCCCTCACCTCCCTCCGTACCAACATCGAGCTCCTCACCCGCAGCGAGGAGACCGGCCGCCCGATCCCCCCGGCGGACCGCAAGGCGCTGCTCGCCTCGGTGAAGGCGCAGATGACGGAGCTGGCGTCGCTGATCGGCGACCTCCAGGAGCTGTCCCGGTCGGAGGGCCAGCGCGGCGAGCGCGTCCAGGTGGTGGCGTTGCAGGACACGGTCGAGGCGGCCCTGCGCCGCGCCCAGCTGCGCGGCCCGGAGCTGAAGATCACGGCGGACGTTCGGCCGTGGTTCGTACGCGCCGAGCCCTCCGCCCTGGAGCGGGCGATCGTCAACATCCTCGACAACGCGGTGAAGTTCAGCCCCGAGGGCGGCACGATCGACGTCGCCCTGGACCACGGCGTCCTCACGGTCCGCGACCACGGCCCCGGCATCCCGGAGGACGAACTCCCGCACGTCTTCGACCGCTTCTGGCGCAGCCCGAGCGCACGGGCCCTGCCCGGGTCCGGCCTCGGCCTGTCCATCGTGGCCCGCACGGTCCAGCAGGTCGGCGGCGAGGTCACCCTGGCCCGCGCGAGCGGCGGCGGCACGGTGGCGACGGTACGGCTGCCGGGGGCGCCCACGGCTCCGCCGGAGGCAGGACAATAGGTTCGGCTTCCGGCCGCCGGCCGCCTCCTGATCTGCCCGGAGGCTCCACCACCAGGCCGCTTATCCTCTCCCCAGTCGCGCACCCGTTCGGTGCGCCTGGGGAGGGGTTCGGGTCGTGGCCGAGGGTGGAGTGGAGCGGGAGTACCGGAAGAGGCGAAGACTGCCCGGGTCGTACCTGGTCCTGCTGGCGGTGGTGCTGTTCAACACCCTCCTCCAGACCGGTCGTCTCCACGACGGGGGCGACGGCGGGGACTGGTGGGGGCCGCCCCTCTTCGGGCTGCTGATCGTCGTGGTGCTCACGCGGGTCGCGCTGCAGCAGTACCGGGCGTACACCAGGGTCACGAGCGCCGGGATCACCGCGCGGGGACCGCTGCGGACCCGTACCTGGGCCTGGTCCGAGGTGTACGACATCCGGGTGGAGCCCCTCCCGCGCGGTTCCGGCGGGAACGGTCCCCGGTGGCTCACCCACCTGTACGACTTCGACGGCCGCCGCTTCCTGCTCCCGCACCTCGACGACTGGCAGCTTGCCGACCCCTACACCGAGGTCTCGGAGCTGTGCCTGGCCGCCGCCCCGCAGCGCAGCCTCGGCTGGGAACGGCGTCCGGACGTCGAGGAGCGGATCCTGCGGGGGGCCGTGCGGCGCAAGGCACGGCTGTGGGGCGGGTACGGTGCCGTCGCCATGACGGTGGTGATGTTCGTGGTCTCCCTGGCGCTGGTGTTCGCGGACCAGGCGGACCATTTCTTCCTGCTGATGGTGTGCGTACCGGTGGCCTCGGGCGTCGCGCTGAGCGCCGTACTCCAGCGGTACTGGAGCACCCGGCCACGCAACTGACGTCACAGCGAGCGGTCCTATCCTCTCCTCAGCCGCGCACCAGTTCGGTGCGGGTCTGAGGAGGGGGGCCTCGATGGGGGAGGCGACAGGCGTGGAGCGCGTGTACCGGAGACGGCGCAGGCTGCCGGGGCGGTACTTCCTGGTGGTGGGCGCGACCATCGGGGGTGCGTACCTACAGCTCTACACGGATGACGGCGGGCTGCGCAGATGGGGCTCACTCGGGTTCGGGCTGCTGTTCCTGATGCTCCTGGTCATGGTCCCGCTGAACCAGTACCGGGCGCACACCCGGGTCACGGGGCAGGGCGTCACCGCGCAGTGGGCCCTGCACGCACGGACCTGGGCGTGGCGGGAGGTGTACGGCATCCGGGTCGAGCGCGTCCAGGGCGGCGGCTCCGGGGTGACGTATCCGGACTGGGTCGTCTACCTGTACGACTTCGACGGACGCCGGTTCCCGCTGCCGCAGCTCAACAACTGGCAGCTGGACGACCCGTACGCCGAGATCACCGACATCTGTCTGACCGCCGTCCCGTACCGCGGCTTCGACTGGGAGCTGCGCCCGGCCGTCGAGGAGCAGATCGTGCGGCGGATCGCGCGGCGCAAGACGTGGTCGGTGGTGGTGGGTCTGGCGCTGGCGGCGGCGATCGTGGCGGCCGTCTTCGCCTTGGCCTTCGCCTTCGCCTGAACCGCCGCTACCACCTGAGGATCATCGTCTCGTCCGGGGCCGGCGCCGGTTGCGCCGCGATCGCCTCCGGGAGGGGGTGGGCCAGGCCGGCGTACGCGCCGTCGCGGGCGAGGAGTTCGGCGTGCGTGCCGGACTCCACCAGGCGGCCGCCGTCGACGACCAGGATGCGGTCGGCGTCGGGGGCGAGGGTGAGGTCGTGGGTGATCATGATGGTCGTACGGCCCGCCATCAGCCTGCGCAGCGGGGTCACCACCTGGCGGGCGGCGATCGCGTCCAGTCCCGCGGTGGGCTCGTCGAGGACGAGGACCGGGGCGGCGCGCAGCATCGCGCGGGCGATGGCGATCCGCTGGAGCTGACCACCGGAGAGGGCGGCCGTGCCGGGCGCGATGTGGGTGTCGTAGCCCTCGGGGAGGGCGGCGACGAAGTCGTGGGCGGCGGCGTCCCGGGCCGCCTGCTCGATCTCGGTGTCCGTCGCCCCGGGCCGGCCGCACCCGATGTTCTCGCGGACCGTGCCGTTGAGGATGAGCGTCTGCTGCGGAAGCAGGGCCACGTTCTCCCGGAGGAACTCCAGCGGCATGTCCGTGAGCGGGACGCCGTCCAGGCAGATCACGCCGGCCGAGGGGTCGTAGAAGCGGGTGAGGAGCTTGGAGAGGGTGGACTTGCCGGCGCCGCTCCTGCCGGTGACCAGGACCAGTTCGCCGGGGCCGGCCACGAGGTCGATGTCCCGGAGGGAGGCGCGGCGGGACTCCGGATAGCGGAAGGACACGTTGTGGAAGCTGACCCAGCCGCGCACCGGCCAGGGGCCGACCGGCCGGGCGGGGTCGGTGACGGCGGGCTCGGCGTCCAGGATCTCGTTGATGCGTTCCGCGCCCGCGGTGGCCGCGGTGAGGGTGAGGCCGAGCTGGCCGAGGTTGCGGATCGGCGGGTAGAGGTAGCCGAGGAAGGCGGCGAAGGCGAGCAACTGGCCGAGGGTCATGCGGTCCGCGGAGATCTCCCAGACGCCCAGGCCGATCACGGCGAGCACGCAGAGGGTCTCGACGACCTCGACGAACTGCGCGTACATCTCGCTGAGCCGGGCGCCGCGCACGCTCGCCCGCATCCAGGCGCGGGCCTCGACGTCGAGGCGCTTCTCCTCGTCCCGGCGCCGGTTGTACGCCTGGGTGAGGACGACGTTGCCGAGCGACTCCTCGACCACGGAGGTGATCGCGCCGTCGGCGACCCGTTCGTCCTGCGAGGCCGTCCTGATCCGGCCGGAGAAGCGGCGGGCGGCGAACAGGAACAGGGGCGCGAGGACGAAGGTGGCCAGGGCCAGGTCCCAGCGCAGCCAGAAGGCGGCGGCCGCGTAGAAGACGGCGGAGAAGGCGGCGGCGACGGTGCCGACGACACCCGAGACGACCATCTGCTCGATGGCCTCGACGTCACCGGTGAGGCGCTCCACCAGGTCGCCCTGGCGGTGCCGCTGGAAGAAGTGCGGGGGCAGGTCCTGGACATGCCGGAAGACCTTGGCGCGCAGCCGCAGCACGAACCGTTCGGCGGTCCAGGTGGCCAGTGAGTTGCCGCAGTAGCCGACGAACGCGCCGAGCGCGGCGACGCCCAGCCAGGCGCCGGCCGGCCCCCAGAAGGCGGACAGCGAGCCGGCCGCCAGGGCGTTGTCGGTGAGGTCGGCGAAGAGCAGGATCGCGGCGGTCTCGGCGAGCGCGGACACCACCACGCAGGCGATGATCGCGCCGAGCCATCTGCGGTCGCCGCGGGTCAGCGGCCAGAAGCGGCGGAAGGCCACCCGGGCTTCTCTCATGGTCGGCAACTCCCTTCTTGTCTCTGTGCGCACAGGAGTGCACATGGCCGAGGCGGGGCCACCGGTGCGAACGTGCTCGACCGGTGGCCCCGCCTCGCTGCGTGCCTCAGTGCTGGTCGCCGACGGGGCGGCGCTTGGGGGCCGGCTTCTTCGGCGCGGGCTTCTTCGGGGCCGGAGCGGGCTTGTGGTTCTTCCTGACCGGGGCGATCTTGTGGAAGCTCATGGTGCTGTTCCTCTCTGTCGTGGCCTCTGCCGGGGCCTCTGTCATGGTTCTGCAACAGTCCTCTACCGCCCTGCTGCAATGACCTGTGAATTGATTTGAATTACGTCTGTAAATTCTTTGTCAGCGCTGGTCGCCGACCGGGCGGCGCTTCGGAGCAGGCTTCTTCGGCGCGGGCTTCTTCGGGGCCGGAGCGGGCTTGTGGCTCTTCTTGACCGGGGCGATCCTGTGGAAGCTCATGGTGTTCTCCTTCGTTCTGCCGTCTGCGCCGTTCGCTTTCGACATGGAAAACATTACGTGCTCCGCGAGCCGAAGAAAGCCATTTTCACTTAGACCTCGATGAATTGCGGCTGAGATGAATTTTCAGGAGCAACGCGGAACCAAACATCGCCTCACACAGGTTTTATAAAACAGAGCGGGCCCGGTGCACGCGGCTGCGCGCACCGGGCCCGAGGGCCGGCGTGGGGTGACTACTGCACGATCGTGATCCGGTCGGTGGCCGGCGGCGCGATCGGGCTCGTGGCCGAGGAGTTGGCCGTCAGGTAGTCCGCCAGGGCGGACAGGTCGTCGGTGCCGACGACGTCGCCGGTGCCCTGGCCGAGGGTGGTGAAGCCGTCGCCGCCGCCCGCGAGGAAGGAGTTGGTGGCGACGCGGTAGGTGGCCGCCGGGTCGATGGCGGTGCCGTTCAGCTTCACGGAGTCGGTGACGACACGGTCCGCGCCCGTCTTCGTCAGGTCCAGGGTGTAGGTGAGGCCCCTGGAGGGCTGGAGGATCTTCGGGGCGGCGGCGTTGCTCCCGCTCACCTGCTCCTTGAGCGCCTGGATGACCTGGGCCCCGGTGAAGTCCTGGAGGTTGACGGTGTTGGCGAACGGCTGGACCGTGAAGCCCTCGGCGTAGGTCACCACACCGTCGCCCTCGCTCCCCTTGGCCGCGTACGTCAGTCCGGCCCGCACCCCGCCCGGGTTCATCAGCGCCAGGTCGGTCTCCGGGTCCAGCTTCCTGCCGTACGCCAGTTGCGCGTCGGCGATCAGGTCGCCCATCGGGGACTCGGTGCCGGTGCTGTTGACGTCGGCGGAGATGTAGCCGATGGCGCGGTTGCCGATCGGGGCGGCGAGGGTGTTCCACTTGCCGATCAGCGCGGTCATGTCGGGCGCCTTGGCGACGTCCCGGGTGACCACGTGGTTCGCCGACTTCACGGCCGTACGCGCGATGTCGCCGGTGCGGCGGTCGTACGTCAGGGTGGTGTCGGTGTAGAGGCGGCCGAAGGAGGCGGCGGAGGTGACCATGCGGGGGTTGCCGGCCGGGTCGTCGACCGTGCAGACGTACGCGGTGTGGGTGTGTCCGGTGACGAGCGCGTCCACGGCCGGGCTGACGTTCTTCGCGATGTCGACGATCGGCCCGGAGATACCGCTGCCGGCGCCCGGGGAGTCGCAGTCGTAGTTGTAGTTGGCGGAGGCCGGGAAGCCGCCCTCGTGCACCAGCGCCACGATCGACTGGACGCCCTGGCGCTGGAGCACCTTGGCGTACTTGTTGATCGTCTCGACCTCGTCCTTGAAGGCCAGCCCCTTGACGCCGTCGGCGGAGACGATGCCCGGCGTGCCCTCCAGGGTGACGCCGATGAAGCCGATCCTGACGTCCTTCTTCTTCCAGACCCAGTAAGGCTTCAGGATCGGCTTGTCGGTCTTGTCGTCGAGGACGTTGGCGGCCAGGTAGGGGAAGTCGGCACCCTTGAACTTCTTGTCGGTGTAGCAGCCGTCGGTGGGGTGGCAGCCGCCGTTCTGCAGGCGCGCGAGTTCCCTGGCGCCCTCGTCGAACTCGTGGTTGCCGACCGTCGTCACGTCCAGGTCGAGCTTGTTGAGCGCCTCGATGGTGGGCTCGTCGTGGAAGAGCCCGGAGATCAGCGGGGAGGCGCCGACCATGTCACCGCCGGCGGCCGTGACGGAGTACGGGTTGCCCTTGCGGGCCTGGCGCAGGTGCGTGGCGAGGTACTCCACACCGCCGGCGTCGATCGTCTTCGTCGTCCCGTCGGCCTGGGTCTCGGTCACCCGGCCCGACGAGCCCGCCGGCGGCTCCAGGTTGCCGTGCAGGTCGTTGAAGGAGAGGAGCTGGACGTCCTGGTAGCGGCTGGGGCCGTGGTGCCCGTGCCCCTTGCCGGAGTGGGCGTCGGCGGGCAGCGCGCTCGCCAGGGCTGCGACGGTGGCGAGCCCGGCGGCCGACGCGAGCAGCGCGTAGGTACGCCGTCTGGACGGTCTGGCCTTCGCTTGCATGGAACCCCCCTGTGGGTCTGCTGAGAAGTGGCCCGGTCCGGCGCAGCCTAGGGTCAACGCGCGTAGCGCAACAGGGGGTTCATGGTTACATCTTGGTTGCCGGTTGCCCTGCCCTTTACCTTCTCCGGTGTCCCCACTTTGCCGGTCCGGCCCCGTACCCTCGTACGCATGACCAGCGACGACACCGCACGGCCGCCCATGTACTCCCGCTCCATCGACACCTACTCCGCGCTCACCCCGGACCAGGCCGAGGCCGTGCTGGGACTGCTCGCGGAGGCGGCCCGTTCCGACGGCCAGCAGCCGGTGTCCGAGCAGGGCCGGATCCAGATCCGCGGCGGCGCCCGCGAGGGCGTCTCCCATCTGCTGCTCAGCGTCGGCGACGAACTCGTCGGCTACGCCCAGCTGGAGGACACCGACCCGGTGGAGGCACCGGCCGCGGAACTCGTCGTCCACCCCGCCCACCGGGGCCACGGCCACGGCCGCGCGCTCGGCTCCGCCCTCCTCGCGGCCTCCGGCAAGCGGCTGCGTGTCTGGGCCCACGGCGGCCACTCGGCGGCCCGCCACCTCGCCCAGGTCCTCGGCCTCACCCTGTTCCGAGAACTGCGCCAGATGCGCCGCCCGTTGACGAACCTGGACCTGCCCGACCCGAAGCTGCCCGAGGGCGTGACGGTCCGTGCCTTCGTGCCCGGTCAGGACGACACGGCCTGGCTCGCCCTGAACGCGGCCGCCTTCGCCCACCACCCCGAACAGGGCTCACTCACCCAACGCGACCTGGACGACCGCAAGTCCCAGCCCTGGTTCGACCCGGCCGGCTTCTTCCTCGCCGAGCGCGCGGGCGAACTCGTCGGCTTCCACTGGACGAAGGTCCACGACCAGGAGGGCCTCGGCGAGGTCTACGTCCTCGGTGTCTCCCCCGCCGCCCAGGGCGGCGGCCTCGGCAAGTCCCTCACCACCATCGGCCTGCGCCATCTGTCCGACCGGGGCCTGCCGACGGCGATGCTCTACGTCGACGCCGACAACACGGCGGCGGTGGCGGTGTACGAACGCCTCGGCTTCACGACGCACGAGACGGACCTGATGTACCGCACGGAGACGTGAGGGCCGTCAGGACGTGAGCCGGCTCCGGCATCCCCCGTCAGCCCTCCCCGCAGTCGTCCGCGCCCTTCGGGACGGTCACGCCGAGCAGGCGGGCCGCCTCCGCCGTGGTCGTCCGTGACGAGGTCAGTTCGGTCCAGTGGGCCTTCACCCGGGCCGCGATCGTGTCGTGCGGGGCGCGGAGCAGTTCCCGTACGACCTCGGTGGCCTGGGCGGAGACGCCCATGCTGCCGCCGTCCGGGGTGAGGACCGCGGCCGGGCCGCTGAGGCTGTCGTCGATGCGGAGCCGGCGGAAGGTGTCCTCCGGGGTCGGGTCGGTGGCGAGGGCCAGCCACATCGTCGTGACCGCCCGGGCGTCGCACATGTCGATGGACGCCATCTCGTCGCCCGCCACCAGGACCCTGGCGACGCCGACCGCGAACTCGGGGACGCGGTTGCCGCCCCACTGGGTGCCGACCGTGACCGTGCCCCGGGTCGAACTGGTCGGCAGGGCGGCGTCCGTGGTCAGGTCGGTGATCTCCTGGATGCGCTGGCGGACGGTGAGACGGGGGTTCGCCGCGTCGCCGCCCGCCTCGGCCCGCACCCGGCGCACCACTCCCGCCCAGTCGGCCGTCCAGCCCGTCCAGTCCGGGTAGGCGCAGTACCGGGATCCGTCGCGCTCCACGCACGTCTGGAACTTCCCCGGGCGGTCCGCCTCCGCCTTCCGGGTGGCCTGGAGCGAGGCCGAGGTGCCCGGGGTCTGGCCGTTCACGCCGGCGACCGTCGCGGCCAGGGCCACGGCCGTCACCACCTGGAGCGCCCGCGTCCGGCCGCCCGCCACCAGTACCGCGACGCTCGCCGCCAGCACCGTCAACCCCGCCAGGTACAGCGCGTGCCAGCCCGCCGGGCGGCCCAGCAGCTCGCCCGGGACCGGCGTGCCGCCGTTCTCCTGCACCGTCGGCCAGAGCCACTGGACACCGTGCGCGCCGCCCGTGACGCCGCCGAGGAGGGTGACGACGACCGCCAGGGCGATCACGAACAGCACCGGGGCCGCCGGGAACGGCAGCACCCGGGCCAGCAGGACACCGACCGCCCCGGAGAGCAGGACCGTCAGCGGGGCGACGGCGAGTTCGGCGAGCGAGCCATGACCGGCCGCGCCCGGCCGCAGCGCCGCCCAGCCGAACTGGACGCCCACCACCAGGGCCACGCCGACGGCGAACGGCACCACCGACAGGGCGTGCGCCAGGGTGCGCCGCGGCGGCGACATGACCAGCACCGAGAGCTGCTCCTCCAGCCCGCGCCGCCGGTTCAGCAGGGCGGCCCGGTGCACGCACGCCAGCAGGGCGACGCAGAGCAGCATCGGACCGCCCTGGGTGGCGCGGTCGGCGTCGTGGAGGACCGGGTACGCGTCCATGCCCTCGTCCCGGCCGAGCAACTGGTAGCCGACGTAGACGAGATACACCAGGCCGAGCACCACCACCGGTATCTGCAGGGCGAGTTGGCGGGCCTCGAAGGCCGCGAGGGTCAGCACGGACGCGGTACGGCGGCCGGGACCGCCCGCCACCGGCACGGCCGGCTTCACCAGGGTCGTCGTCATGCCGCCGCCACCTCCGTGGTCTCGTCGTCGAGGACCAGCAGGTAGCCGTCCTCCAGGGTCGGTTCGAGCAGGTCGGCGCCGGCCGGCGGATCGCCCACGTTGCGGTAGGCGCCGCTGCCGGTGCGCCAGCCCGCCCGGGCGCCCGGGGCGCGTTCCGTACTGCTCCACACCCGGGCCGCCGCCCGTGCCGTCAGCTCGGCGGGGGTGCCGTCGAAGCGGACCGCGCCGCCCGCCAGGACGATCACGTGGTGGCAGAGCATCGCCACGTCCTCGGTCTGGTGGGTGGAGAGCAGCACCGTGCGGCCCTCCCCCGCCTCCGCGACCAGCTCCCGGAACCGCATCCGCTGTTCGGGGTCGAGGTGGACGGTCGGCTCGTCCAGGACCAGGAAGCCGGGGTCGCCGACGAGGGCCGCGGCCAGCGCGACCCGCTGGCGCATGCCGCCGGACAGCCGCCTGATGCGCGTGCCGCGCACGTCGGCGAGCCCGACCTGGTCCACGACGCGCCGCACCTCGCGGTGGCGCTCGGCCCGGTTGGTCAGCTCCTTGAGGACGGCCACGTAGTCGACGAACTCGAAGGCCGTGAAGTCCGGGTGGAAACCGGGGGTCTGCGGGAGGTAGCCGAGCGTGCGGCGGACGGCCAGCCGGCCGGCCGGGGTCGACGGGTCCTCGCCGCGGACCGTGAAGCCGCCGCTGTCGGGCGGCACGGCCGTGGCCAGGACCTTCAGCAGGGTCGTCTTTCCGGCGCCGTTCGGGCCCAGCAGGCCGGTCACGCCGTCCGTCAGGCGCAGCGAGACGCCGTCCAGGGCCCGGGTGCCGCCGTAGCGCACGGTGAGGCCCGCGGCGGAGACAGTGGTGTGCACGTGAGACTCCAGATCAGTAGGGCTTGGCGTCGAAGCGGTCCCGCGCCCGGTGCAGCAGGAAGATCGCCAGCGCGGCCAGCACAGCGGCCACCGACTGGCCCGCCGCCGTGAACGCGGCCGGCGTGTCCGCCGGGTGCCGCGCGGCCGTCACCATCAGCAGCGTCCAGGCGCCGCCGACCAGGCCGGGGCCGAGCAGCGGGCCCAGCCGCGCGGAGAGCGCGAGGCCGGCCGCGGTGAGCGCGAGGGCGGGCAGCAGCCAGCCGAAGGCGAGCAGGCCGAACCCGGGCAGGGCCAGCGCGGCAAGGCAGTTGAGGCCCAGCGAGGCGGCCAGCGCGGCCACCGTACGGATCATCAGCAGCCGGAAGCCGTGCGTCGGGGCGACCGCGGCGATCTCGTACGTCGGGTCGAGTGTCGGGCCGTACGACAGCGCCACCGCGGCCAGCGGAAGGAGCGGGGCCAGCGCCAGGAACAGGGCCGGGGCGTCCACCAGGCGCACCACGGTGACCGTCGCCGCCAGCACGAACGCGACCGACGCCAGCCAGGAGCGGCGCAGCACCGGGGTCGCGGTGAGCAGCCGCGCGGTGTGCTCGCCGACGCCCAGCCGCATCAGCAGCCGTTCGCCCCATACCGGCCGGGGCGCGTCCAGTTCGGCGTCCAGGCGGTCCCAGCCGGCGTCCAGCGCGACCGGGTCGGAGACCGCCGCGAGCACCGCACGGCACTCGGTGCAGGAGCCGACGTGGGTGTCGGCCGACCACAGCAGCGGCGCCGCCAACTCGCCGCGCGCGTAGGCCCGCAGCTCTTCCTCGGACACATGCCAGGTCATGCCAACTCCTCCCGCAACTGCTTGCGCGCCCGCATCGCCCGTGTCTTGACCGTCCCCGGCGGAATGCCGAGCAGGACCGCCGCCTCCCGGGTGGTCAGCCCGTCGACCACCGTCGCCTGGAGCACCGCCCGCAGCTCCGGCGAGAGCCGGACCAGGGCCCCGGCGAGGTCCCCGTGCTCCACCCCCGCGAGCACGCGTTCCTCCGCCGAGGCCTCGTCCCGGTGCCGCAGCCGCGCCAGCGCCTGCCGCAGCCGGCCCCGGGCCCCGTCCCCGCGCAGCACGTCGACCAGCCGCCGCGACCCGATCCGCCACAGCCACCCGGCGGCGTCCCCCTCCTCGCGGTAGCGGGCCGTGCCGCGCCACACCGCGAGGAACGTCTCCTGTACGACGTCGTCGACGACCGCCGGATCGGCACACCGGCCGCGCAGCCGCGCGGTCAGCCACGGCGCGTACCGCCGGTACAGCTCCTCGAAGGCGCGCCGGTCCGAGTCCGCCGCGATGGCCCGCAGCAGCTCCCCGTCGCTTCTCGTTCCGCTCACGTCTCCTCATCGCACGAGCCCGGCCGATCGGTTCACGGGCTACGGGGCCGTTCCGGAAATCTTCCGGGATTGACTTTCGGCCCACCCTTGCACCACCCTTTCACTACTCAATTAGTGAAAGGGTGGTTGTACGGGTGGTCGAGTACCGCATCGACCGGCGCTCCGGCGTCGCCACCTACGTCCAGATCGTCCAGCAGACCAAGCAGGCGCTCCGGCTCGGCCACATACAGCCGGGAGACAAACTGCCCACCGCGCGTGAGGTGGTCGAGGCCACGGCCATCAACCCCAACACGGTCCTCAAGGCCTACCGGGAACTGGAACGGGAAGGCCTGGTCGAGGCCCGGCGCGGCCTGGGCACGTTCGTGAAACGCGCCCTGGGCACCGCCCCGGCCGAGTCCCCGCTGCACGGGGAGCTGGACGACTGGGCCGTCCGGGCCCGGGAGTCCGGCCTGGACCGGGACGACGTGGCCGCACTCTTCACCGCCGTACTGGAGAAGTGCTTCCCCGCACCGGAGAAGCACTTCACCGTGCCCGAGAAGCACTTCCAAGGAGAGAGTTCATGACCGACACCGCGATAGCGGCCACCGCGCTCGGCAAACGGTTCGGCCGGCGCGGGGGCTGGGCGCTGCGCGAGTGCGGCTTCCGGCTGCCGGCCGGCCGCGTGTGTGCCGTCGTAGGCCCCAACGGGGCGGGCAAGTCCACGCTCCTCGCCCTCGCCGCCGGTCTGCTGGGCCCGACCGAGGGCGAGCTGACCGTCCTCGGCACCACCCCGGCCGAGGCCCGCGGCCGGGTCGGTTACGTCGCCCAGGACAAGCCGCTGTATCCGCAGCTCACGGTCGGCGAGACGCTCCGGATGGGCGCCGACCTGAACCCGGAGCGCTGGGACGCGGCCGCCGCCGAGCACGTCGTGGCCGGCGGCGACCTGGACCCGAAGTCCCGGGTGCGCGCCCTCTCCGGCGGCCAGCGCACCCGGGTCGCGCTCGCCCTCGCGCTCGGCAAGCGGCCCGAACTGCTGCTCCTGGACGAGCCGATGGCCGACCTCGACCCGCTGGCCCGGCACGAACTGATGGGCCTGCTCATGGTGGAGGCCGCCCAGCACGGCACCACCATCGCGATGTCCTCGCACGTGGTCGCCGAACTGGAGGACTCCTGCGACCATCTGCTGCTGATCGGCGGCGGCCGGGTCCGGCTGGCCGGCGAGATCGACGACCTGCTGGCCGCCCACACCCGGGTCGGCGCCACCGCCGACGCCGACCTCGCCCCGCACACCGTGGTGGAGTCCCGGACCACCGGCCGCCGGCTGAGCGCCATGATCCGCCCGGCGGGCCCGCTGCCCGCCGACTGGAGCACCGGCTCCCCCTCCCTGGAGGAGCTGGTCCTCGCCCATCTCCGCAACCCCGAGGCCCCGGCCCTGACCGCGGTGGAGGCCACCGTATGACCACCCTGACCGCACCCGCGCCGGCGCCGGCCACCCGGGCCCACCTCACCCGCTGGCTGCTGCGCCTGCACCGCCCCGCGCTGTACGTCTGGACGGGCCTGGTGCTCGCCGCCACCGTCGTGC
The DNA here is from genome assembly GCF_053597895.1 of Streptomyces sp. NPDC001220. NCBI lineage: Bacteria > Bacillati > Actinomycetota > Actinomycetes > Kitasatosporales > Streptomycetaceae > Streptomyces > Streptomyces sp. NPDC001220. The sequence continues at coordinate 34,410 of NZ_JBSFJE010000010.1, read as the reverse complement.
TCCTCCTCCTGCACGGCCCCATGACCGACGCCGCGGCCGAAGCCTGGCGCCAGTACAACGGCTGCCCCGAGTGGCCGAAGCGGTGCGATTACGACCAGAACGCGATCCTGCGCTACAAGGACTGGTACAACTACGCCACCCTGACCGTGGCCGCGGTGCCCCTCCTGGCGGCCGGCTGGGCGGGCGGCGCGTTCGGCAAGGAGCTGGAGTCCGGCACCGCCCGGCTGGCCTGGACCCAGTCCAGCACCCCCGTGCGCTGGCTGACCGTCCGCCTCGCGGTTCCGGCCGCGGCCGTCGCCGGCGGGACCGGACTGCTGGTCTGGCTGCACCATCTGGCCTGGGCCGCGGGCCACGACCGCATCGACACCGCCAAGCAGTGGTACGACGTCTGGACCTTCCACACCAACGGCCCCACCCTCGTCGCCCTGGCCCTGTGCGGCCTGGCGGCGGGCGCGCTGACGGGCCTGCTGTCCCGCCGCACCCTGCCCGCCCTGGGCCTCGGCCTGCTCCTCACCGGCGCGATCTGGACCGTCGCCCAGCTGGTCATGCCCCGCCTGTGGCCGACGCGGACCAGCACCGGAGAGGCCTTCTTCGCCCTCCCCAACAGCTCCTGGACGGTGCGGGAGAGCAAGAACGGCGCGGTGCCCTCCGGCGACTACCATCCGGCCTCGCACTACTGGCCGCTCCAGCTGACCACCACCGCCCTGCTCCTCGCCGTGGCGGCCCTGCTGACCCTCGGCTGCTTCCTGGCACTGCGCCGCCTGACCGGAAAGACGACCGCCTGATGACCACCCTGTCCGCCGCCCCCGGTCCCGCGGCCGCCCAGCGTTCCCTGCGCCGGCTGCACCGCCCGGCACTGCTCGTCTGGACCGCGTTCGGGCTGCTGGTGACGGGCTGGCTGCTCTGGCTGCACTTCTCCGAGGTGCCCGCCGAGCAGGCCTGCCTGGGCTTTCACTACTCCGCCGACGGCAACCTCCCCACCTGCACCTACTCGGCGTTCACGGATGCCAACAACCTCTTCAACTTCCTCGGCGAGGCCCTCAGCTACTCCTGTGTCGCGGTCGCCGCCTGGGCGGGCGCCGCGCTGATCGGCCGGGAGCTGGAGTCCGGGACCGCCAAGCTGGCCTGGACCCAGTCGGTCTCCCCGGCCCGCTGGCTGGCCGGGAAGCTGATCGCCGCCGCCCTGCCGCTGCTCGCCGGGGGCGGACTGCTGGCACTGGCCTTCGGCTGGGTGTGGTCCTCCGACCGGGGCGCCCTGGTCACCAACTGGACCTGGGACCGCGTCTTCATCCCGCGCGGCCCGCTGCTGCCGGCCCTGCTGCTGCTCGGCCTCGCGGTCGGCGCGCTGGCCGGGATCGCCCTGCGCCGCACCCTGCCCGCGCTGGCCGCGGCCGCCGCCGTGACCCTGGTGATCAGGCTGTATCTGCGCGCGGCATGGCAGCCGCTGCGCGGTCCCCTGCACGGCTTCTGGGCCGTCCACCTCACGGCCACCGCCATGGTGCTCGCCGTTGCCGCGGCGGCCGTCGTCGGCGCGTTCTCCCTCTTGCGCCACCGGGCCCGCTGAGAGACCGTCGGACCCGTGCGTCCCCCCGTCGGCGGAAGGGCGTACGGGATCCGTGGGAAGGTCGTACAGGAACGTCGCTTTCGTGATCCCGGAGAGCGCCGCGGCCTGATCTTCGACGTCCGCGAGCCTCTCGCAGCTATCCCATACGCCATGTCTTCGTAACCATTGGTTCAGGCTGGCTTGCGACGCTCAGCCAATGAAGCCCGCCGTGCCAGAGCCTTCGCCGCCCCCGCAGGGGTCCGCGGGAAACGGGGTCGTTCAGCTCCCGACCGCGCGCTCCGACGCGCCTGTCACGCCCCGGGCGCGGAAGAATGGGGTCATGAGTCAGCAGAACGCCCAGGCAGCCGAGGTCCAGCACGCCCAGCCCTCCGTGGGCTCCATCGCCGCGCACCGCCCGCACACCGTGGCCGCCGCGGTCTCCGACCTCGAACCCGACATCGATGCCGACCTCGACGCGTACGAGGAGTCACCGTACGACGGGCCCCAACTGCCCCAGGGCCGCTTCCTCGACCGGGAGCGCAGCTGGCTCGCGTTCAACGAGCGGGTGCTCGAACTCGCCGAGGACCCGAACACGCCACTGCTGGAGCGGGCGAACTTCCTGGCGATCTTCGCCAGCAACCTGGACGAGTTCTTCATGGTCCGGGTGGCAGGGCTGAAGCGCCGGATAGCGACGGGCGTGGCCACCCGGTCCGCCTCCGGGCTGCAGCCCCGCGAGGTGCTGGAGATGATCTGGGCCCGCTCCCGTGAGCTGATGGCCCGGCACGCCGCCTGCTACCACGAGGACATCGCCCCCGCGCTGGCGGAGGAGGGCATCCACCTGGTCCGCTGGGCCGAGCTGACCGAGAAGGAGCAGGCGCGGCTCTTCACGCTCTTCCGGCACCAGATCTTCCCGGTCCTGACCCCGCTGGCGGTCGACCCGGCGCACCCCTTCCCGTACATCTCCGGCCTCTCCCTGAACCTGGCCGTGGTGGTACGCAACCCGGTCAGCGGCCACAAGCACTTCGCCCGGGTCAAGGTGCCGCCGTCGCTGTCCCGCTTCCTGGAGAGCAGCCCGGGCCGGTACGTCCCCATCGAGGACGTCATCGGCGCCCACCTGGAGGAACTGTTCCCCGGCATGGAGGTCGTCGAGCACCACGCCTTCCGCCTCACCCGGAACGAGGACCTGGAGGTCGAGGAGGACGACGCCGAGAACCTGCTCCAGGCCCTGGAGAAGGAGCTCATGCGGCGCCGCTTCGGTCCGCCGGTGCGCCTGGAGGTCGAGGAGTCCATCGACCGCGAGGTGCTCGACCTGCTGGTCCGCGAGCTGAAGGTCTCCGAGGCCGAGGTCTACCCGCTGCCCGGCCCGCTCGACCTGACCGGCCTGTTCCGCATCCACGGGCTGGACCGGCCGGAGCTGAAGTACCGCAAGTTCATCGCGGGCACCCACCGCGACCTCGCCGAGGTCGAGTCGGCGTCCGCGCCCGACATCTTCGCGGCCCTGCGCGAGCGGGACGTCCTGCTGCACCACCCCTACGACAGCTTCTCCACCTCCGTGCAGGCCTTCATCGAACAGGCCGCCGAGGACCCGGACGTCCTCGCCATCAAGCAGACCCTGTACCGGACCTCCGGCGACTCCCCGATCGTCAACGCGCTCGTCGACGCCGCCGAGGCGGGCAAGCAGGTCCTCGTCCTGGTCGAGATCAAGGCCCGCTTCGACGAGCACGCCAACATCAAGTGGGCCAAGCGCCTGGAAGAGGCCGGCTGCCACGTCGTCTACGGCCTGGTGGGCCTGAAGACGCACTGCAAGCTGTCCCTGGTGGTCCGCCAGGAGGGCGAGACGCTCCGCCGCTACAGCCACGTCGGCACCGGCAACTACCACCCGAAGACGGCACGGCTCTACGAGGACCTCGGCCTGCTCACCGCCGACACCCAGGTCGGCGCGGACCTGTCCGACCTGTTCAACCGGCTCTCCGGCTACTCGCGCCGGGAGACCTACCGCCGCCTGCTGGTGGCACCCAAGTCGCTGCGCGACGGACTGATCGCGCGGATCAACAAGGAAGTACAGCACCACCGGGCCGGCCGTCCCGCGTTCATCCGCATCAAGGTCAACTCGATGGTCGACGAGGCGATCATCGACGCCCTGTACCGCGCGTCCATGGCGGGCGTACCGGTCGACATCTGGGTCCGCGGCATCTGCGCGATCCGGCCGGGCGTCGCGGGCCTGTCGGAGAACGTCCGGGTCCGCTCGATCCTCGGCCGCTTCCTGGAACACTCCCGGGTCTTCGCCTTCGGCAACGGCGGCGAGCCCGAGGTGTGGATAGGCAGCGCCGACATGATGCACCGCAACCTCGACCGCCGGATAGAGGCCTTGGTCCGGGTCACCGACCCGGCCCACCGGGCCGCGCTCAACCGGCTCCTCGAAACCGGTATGTCCGACTCCACCTCCTCCTGGCACCTGAGTGCGGACGGCGAGTGGACCCGGCACGCGACCGACGCGGACGGACAGCCCCTGCGCAACATCCAGGAGATGCTCATAGACGCCCGGAGGCGCCGGCGTGGCACAGCAACACCTTGAACCGACGGACCCGACGGCCCGGGTGTCCCCCACTCTCGGCTCCGCTCAAGCGGGAGGTGCCCCCATCGGGGACGCCCTCGCGGGCTACCTGCGCGCCCAGGCCACCGAGTTCCTCCGCGCGCTGCGCCTGCACCGGGAGACCGGGACGGCGAGCGCGGCGGAGGAGTCCGTCGACGCGGCCCGCGCGCTGCGCCGCTCGGCCCGGCGCATCAGCGGCAGCCTGCACACCTTCCGGCCCCTGCTAGAGGCCGACTGGTCGGAGGAGATCCGCCCCGAACTGGCCTGGCTGTCGGGCACCTTGGGTCTTGAGCACGCCTACGAGGCAAGACTGGAGCGCCTGTTGCTGGCACTCCACCGGCTCTCCGGCTCGACGACCCTGCCGAGCCAGGCCACTTCGGAGACCCCGGTCGAGCGCGGCAACCTCACCGTCGGCGCCGCCAAGGCGGGCGCCCTGCTCGACCGCCAGCTCACCCTCGCCCGTACCAGGGCCCACTCCACCGCCCTCCAGGCGCTCGGCTCCTCCCGGTTCCACGCGGTCGCCGACAAGGTCGCGGTCCTGGCCAGCGAGGTCCCGCTCACCCCCGCGGCGCCCTCGGCCGACCTGCGCCCGCTCGCCTCGGCGGCCGAGGAACGCCTCACCGACGCCGTCGCGGCCCTCCCGCTGGTCACCGCCGGCCACCCCTACAACGCGGAGGCCCTGGTCCACGGCCTGTCCCCGGACCCGGCCCCGCACCCCCAGGACGGCCCCTGGCACCAGGTCCGCCTTCTCCTGCGCCTGCACCGCTACGCCCGCGAGGTGCTGTGCGGCGAGGGCGCGCCCGTGGACGTACGGCTGTTCTCGGCGGGCCAGGCCCTGAACCGGCACCGCGACGCCTCCGAAGCGGCCGCGGCCGCCGCGGCCGCGGCCCGCACCCCGCGCATCGCGCCGGCGACCGCCTACGCCCTCGGCGTCCTCCACGCCGACCAGCGGCACGAGGTGGAGGCGGCCCGGTTCGCGTTCCAGCAGGCGTGGCAGAAGCAGCGGCTGGAGGCGGTGTGAACGACACCCCGGTCCTGGCGGCCGGCTGCGTCCTGTGGCGCCGCTCACCGGTGGACGGCGACCTGGAGGTCTGCCTCGTCCACCGCCCCAAGTACGACGACTGGTCCCACCCGAAGGGCAAGCTCAAGCGCGGCGAGGACGCGGTCACGGGCGCCCTGCGCGAGGTCGCGGAGGAGACCGGCTACACCGCACACGTCGGCAGCGAACTCTCCACGGCCCTCTACTACGCCAACGACCGCCCCAAGCAGGTCCGTTACTGGGCGGGAGAGGCAGGAGAAGGCCACTTCACCCCGAACCACGAGGTCGACAGGATCCTGTGGCTCCGGCCGACAGAGGCCCGGCAACGGCTCACCCAGCCGAGAGACGCCGAGCTGGTGGACGAACTCCTGGCCTCGCTGCATCGCGCCCCGTAGGGGCGCGGGACTGTATTCGATATGCGGCTACCGCCGCGCGGGCGCGAACAACCCCCACTCGGCCCGCGGCCGACTCCCCACCTCAGCCGCCCCCGGACACATGCCCCGTCCCGTCCGTTCGCGCGAGGCTCCGCGCCCGCCGCGCCGGCCCCCGCCACCCACACGTGCACCGCGCGTAACAGAACGGTCCGTGCTCGACCAGCCTCGTATCGTGCTGCTGCCCCTGCACGCCCCGCCCGGAACCGTCTTTCTGCGCCACCCTGACAACGTTACCCACGCCCGGTAAACGGCCGGTATGCGTGACGGCCCCACCCACCCCTCGTTAAGCGGAACGACAGGGGGCCCGTGACGGACGTACCGGCTGGGGGTAGGCAGGCGATGGATCGGCGGCAGCAAAGGCGCGCTGGAAAGACGGCCGTCACCGTAGGGCTCATGGTCGGCCTCGGCGCATGCGCAACCGGCTGCGGCGGCGCCGCGGCGGAGGGCGCCAACGGCGACCCCGGCGGCACCTCGGTCGCCGTCCTCAAGCGCGCGGCGGACACCCTGCGTGCCGCGGCCACCTCGAGGGCGACGACGTCGATGGAGATGGCGACCGGCGGCACCCGGGTCACCATCCGCGGCAAGGGCCGCTACGACTACCGCAACCAGCTCGGCGAACTCACGGTCGTGCTCCCGCAGGACCCCGCGGGCACCCCCGAGCACCGTCCGATCACCGAACTCCTCGCCCCGGGCGCGCTGTTCATGAAGAACCGGGGCGCCGGGGTACCCGCCGACAAATGGGTCCGGGTGGAGACCGCGAGCCTCTCCGACGGCAACCTGGTCACCGGCGGCGCGACCGACCCGTTCGCCGCGGCCGAGCTGCTCCTCGGCACCCGCACCGCGACCTACCTGGGGAAGACCGAGGTCGCCGGGGCCGAGGTCCGGCACTACCGGGGCACCGCCGACCTCGCGGCCGCCGCCCGCGCCGCCTCCGCCGGCAACCGGCCGGCCCTCGCCGCCGCGGCGAAAGGGTTCGCCACGGCCGAGGTTCCGTTCGACGCGTACCTCGACGACCAGGGCCGTATCCGCAAACTGCGGCAGCGGTTCAGCTTCGTCAACGACAGCAGCAAGGGCACGGTCGCGGTCGCCTCGACGACTCTGCTGTACGACTTCGGCACTCCGGTGGACGTAAAGTTGCCGCGTTCCCGGGACATCTACGCGGGCCGGATCGCCGAAAACCAGCCAGCGCACTAGTCCGGGATCGGCCCTGTACAACCTGTGAACTAGCCCGTCCGTGCCATGCGCGTTGTGTAGACCGCTCCCTACTCTAGGAAGTCGGTGACGGCAGAGAAGAGGTGATGCGCGTGGCTCCGGTCGGCGGTACGGCAGTTCAGGACCACGTGGCCCTCGCCGAGATCGAGCTGTGCGGAGAACTGATCATCGCGGCGTCGGCCGCCGAGGAACGGCTCAGCCTGGAGAGCATCGACGAGGTGCTGCGCGTGGCCGAGGCGCGCGAGGACGGCTGACTTCGGCCAGGTCCGCAGGTCAGGTCCGCAGGTCAGGTCCGCGGTTCAGGCCCGCGGGTTCGATTCCGCCGGTTCAGGTCCGCAGCAGCCGGGCGATGGCCTGGGTGGCCTCTTCCACCTTCGCGTCGATCTCCGCACCGCCCTTGACCGCAGCGTCGGCGACGCAGTGCCGCAGGTGTTCCTCGAGCAGTTGCAGGGCGAACGACTGCAGGGCCTTGGTGGAGGCGGAGACCTGGGTGAGTATGTCGATGCAGTAGGTGTCCTCGTCGACCATGCGCTGCAGGCCACGGATCTGGCCCTCGATCCGGCGCAGCCGTTTGAGGTGTTCGTCCTTCTGCTTGTGGTAGCCGTGCGTGGTCGCCGGAGCCCCGTTGCCGGAGGGCTTGGTGGCGCCGGCCTCGGTGGTCGTCATCGCGTCCTCCGCATTGCCGATACATATACCCCTGGTGGGTATATGGTAACGAACTTTGCTGGGTATAGGGCCCTCGGGACGCCCCCGTACTGATCACCTTGCCCGATGGGCGACACTGGAGGACGGCCCATTAGCCGTGGCCGGATGATGCGCCTAGCATCAGCCTGACCGAAACCCATGCATACCGAGGACCCCAAGTGCGCTTTCGTCTGACCCCCAGGGAGACGAGCTTCTACGACATGTTCGCCGCGTCCGCGGACAACATCGTCACGGGCTCGAAACTCCTGATGGAACTGCTCGGGGCGGACGCGTCTGCCCGGGCCGAGATCGCGGAGCGTATGCGGGCAGCGGAACACGCGGGTGACGACGCCACGCACGCGATCTTCCACCAGCTGAACTCCTCGTTCATCACGCCCTTCGACCGCGAGGACATCTACAACCTCGCGTCCTCCCTCGACGACATCATGGACTTCATGGAGGAAGCCGTCGACCTGGTCGTCCTCTACAACGTCGAGGAGTTGCCGAAGGGCGTCGAGCAGCAGATCGAGGTGCTGGCGCGGGCCGCCGACCTGACCGCCGAGGCGATGCCCAACCTGCGCACGATGGAGAACCTCACCGAGTACTGGATCGAGGTCAACCGTCTGGAGAACCAGGCCGACCAGATCCACCGCAAGCTTCTCGCCCACCTCTTCAACGGCAAGTACGACGCGATCGAGGTGCTGAAGCTCAAGCAGATCGTGGACGTCCTGGAAGAGGCCGCGGACGCGTTCGAGCACGTGGCGAACACGGTGGAGACCATCGCCGTCAAGGAGTCCTGAGGCGTCGATGGACACCTTCGCGCTCGTCGTGACCATCCTGGTCGCGCTCTTCTTCACGTACACGAACGGCTTCCACGACTCGGCGAACGCGATCGCGACGTCCGTGTCGACACGTGCGCTCACCCCGCGGGCGGCTCTCGCCATGGCCGCGGTCATGAACATGGCCGGTGCGTTCTTCGGCACCGGGGTCGCCAAGACCGTCAGCGAGGGCCTGATCGAGACGCCCGAGGGCTCGAGGGGCATGGGCATCCTCTTCGCCGCGCTGGTCGGCGCGATCGTCTGGAACCTCGTCACCTGGTACTTCGGTCTGCCCTCGTCCTCCTCCCATGCCCTGTTCGGCGGTCTGGTGGGCGCCGCCCTGGCGGGCGGCACGGAGGTCCTCTGGAACGGTGTCGTCGACAAGGTCATCATCCCGATGTTCCTGTCGCCGGTCGTCGGCCTGGTCCTCGGCTACCTGGTCATGACGGCCATCATGTGGCTCTTCCGCCGCGCCAACCCGCACAAGGCCAAGCGCGGCTTCCGTATCGCCCAGACCGTCTCCGCGGCCGGCATGGCCCTCGGCCACGGTCTCCAGGACGCCCAGAAGACGATGGGCGTCGTCGTCATGGCACTGGTGATTTCCGGCCACGAGACGTACGGCGACGCGATTCCGGTCTGGGTCAAGATCGCCTGTGCCGTGATGCTCTCCCTCGGCACCTACGCGGGCGGCTGGCGCATCATGCGCACGCTGGGCCGCAAGATCATCGAGCTGGACCCCCCGCAGGGCTTCGCGGCCGAGGCGACGGGGGCCTCGATCATGTTCACCACGGCGTACCTCTTCAAGGCTCCGGTCTCCACGACCCACGTCATCACCTCGGCCATCATGGGCGTCGGCGCGACGAAGCGCGTGAACGCGGTCCGCTGGGGCGTGGCCAAGAACATCGTCCTCGGCTGGTTCATCACGATGCCGGCGGCGGCCCTGGTGGCAGCCGCGACGTTCGGCCTCGTGGACCTGGTATTCCTGTAACGGCAGCGGCCGCCGCCCCCGCCTGCACCCCATCCTCGTCCTTCGGTGTGATCATGCCGACGGGACGCCGTACGCCCTGTGCGGCTCCGCGACGGGACCGGTGAGGCTTCGGTGGGTCTGAGGGCAGGAACGATTCATGTCATGGCCGGCAACGGCCTCGGGGACTTCGTGGCCGCGGCGATGGCCCGGCGGCCGAACGCGGCGGAGCGGGTCTCCACCGTCGTGCTCGTCGGCGACGAGGGCCGGGCCGTGCGCGAGCCGGCCGGCGGCACGGAGGGTTTCGTACGGGAGGCGGCCGGCGGCACGGAGGGTTTCGTACGGGAGGCGGCCGGCGGCACGGAAGGTGTCGTACGCCTCACCCCCGCTCTGCTCGGCGCGCTCCCGCAGGACCTGGACTGGGTCCGGGCGGCCTACGCGGCGCCCGTCGAGCTGGTGCTGGTGGATCACGAGCTGCCGACCACGGCCGTCCTCGACGTGCTGGCCGCGCTGCGGCGGGAGCTCGGCGACCCGGTCGTCGAGGTGGTGTCCGTCGGCGGACCGTTCCGGTGTTCCTGCGGGTCGGGGGTGCGGTTGCCGCCGCCCGGCCCCGCCGGGGACGCCGTACAGGCGCTGCTCGCGCCGCTGCGGCACTTCACCGTCTGTCTGGTGGGATCCGGCTCGGCCGACGACTACTGGGCGTTCGTGTCCGCGCTGACCTCGGCCGAGGGGACGAAGGTCGGCGAGGACGTGGCCCGGGAGTTCGCCACGACTGTCGTGCACGACTGCTCGGACACCCTGGCGCTGGTCTGCGCCGGGGCGCTGGGCTTCGAGGGGGACGTGGCGACCTTCCCCGACGGGGAGATCACCCGGGTGGACCGGAGCACGGCCTCGGTGGTCCGGTTCGCCGCCGCGGACGAGCCCCTCGCCCTGGTGGCGCACGACTGCGCCGGCCGGCCGGCGCCCGGTCGGCCGTCCCCGGGCGGCCACGGTGGCCGGCCGGACGCGGTGACCTGGCGGCGGCTGGCGCGGACCATGGGACTGACCGGACCCCAGGTGGTCCAACAGGCTGTGGACAAGCTGCGGGAGTCGGGAGCGGAACCGGTCGCCTTCCCCGTCCACAGGGTGTGAACACCGAGCCGCCGCCCCCCAACGCAGACGGGCCCGCCCCCGGGAGCCAGGGGCGGGCCCTCTTGCATCCTCGCGGTGGCACCGCCATGCAGCACCGCGAGGGGTCGGATCCGGCCTAGCCGAAGCGGCCGGAGATGTAGTCCTCGGTCGCCTGGACCGACGGGTTGGAGAAGATGCGCTCCGTGTCGTCGATCTCGATCAGCCGGCCGGGCTGGCCGACGGCGGCGAGGTTGAAGAAGGCGGTGCGGTCGGAGACACGCGCGGCCTGCTGCATGTTGTGCGTCACGATGACGATCGTGAAGCGCTCCTTGAGCTCACCGATCAGGTCCTCGATGGCGAGGGTGGAGATCGGGTCGAGGGCGGAGCAGGGCTCGTCCATGAGCAGCACCTTCGGCTCGACCGCGATCGCGCGGGCGATGCACAGACGCTGCTGCTGACCGCCGGAGAGGCCGGAGCCCGGCTTGTTCAGGCGGTCCTTGACCTCGTTCCAGAGGTTGGCGCCCTTGAGCGACTTCTCGACGATGTCGTTGAGCTGGCTCTTCTTGTAGTTGCCGTTCAGCTTCAGACCCGCGGCCACGTTGTCGAAGATCGACATGGTGGGGAAGGGGTTCGGACGCTGGAACACCATGCCGATCTCACGGCGCACCGACACGGGGTCGATACCGGCGCCGTAGAGGTTCTCGTCGTCGAGGAGGACCTTGCCCTCGACGCGGCCGCCGGGGGTGACCTCGTGCATGCGGTTGAGCGTGCGCAGGAACGTCGACTTGCCGCAGCCGGAGGGGCCGATGAACGCCGTGACGGTGCGCGGCTCGATGTTCATCGAGATGTCTTCGATGGCCTTGTGGGAGCCGTAGTAGGCGGTGAGCCCGCTTACGTCGATTCGCTTGGACATTACTTCTTCACTTCCAGGGAGTCGGTCGCTGTAGGCCGGTCAGCGACCGGTCTTCGGGGCCTTCCAGCGGGCGATGCCGCGGGCCACCAGGTTCAGGATCATCACAAAGGCGATCAGCGTGAGCGACGCCGCCCAGGCACGGTCGTACGCGGCGTTGGCACCCGCGCTGTTCGCGTACTGCTGGTAGATGAACAGCGGCAGCGACGACTGCGCACCCTCGAAGGGGTTGTTGTTGATGAACGGGTTACCGAACACCAGCAGCAGCACCGGGGCGGTCTCACCCGCGATACGGGCGATGGCCAGCATGACACCGGTGGTGATACCGCCGATGGAGGTCGGCAGGACCACCTTCAGGATCGTGCGCCACTTCGGCACGCCCAGGGCCAGCGAGGCCTCGCGCAGCTCGTTGGGGACGAGCTTGAGCATCTCCTCGGTGGAGCGGACCACGACCGGCATCATCAGGATGGCCAGGGCGAGCGATCCGGCGAAACCGAAGGGCTGCATGTCGAAGATCAGCATGAGGCTGAGGATGAACAGACCCGCGACGATCGACGGGATACCCGTCATCACGTCCACGAAGAAGGTGACCGCCTTGGCGAGCCGGCCACGGCCGTACTCGACGAGGTAGACCGCGGTGAGGATGCCGATCGGGGCACCGATCACGGTGGCGAGACCGACCTGCTCCAGGGAGCCGATGATCGCGGCGTAGGCGCCGCCGCCGGCCTCGGAGTCGGCGACCACACCCATGGAGTGGCTGAGGAAGTAGGGGTCCAGGACCTTGACACCGCGCGAGATGGTCACCCAGATCAGGGAGACCAGCGGGATGACGGCGATGATGAAGGCGACCCAGACCAGCGAGGTCGCGATCCGGTCCTTCGCCTGGCGGCGGCCCTCGACCCGGGCGGCGATGCCGTAGGTGCCGAAGACGTAGAGGAGGGCGGCGATCAGGCCCCACTGGATCTTGCTGTCCAGGCCGCCGACGAGGCCGATGACCACGCCGAGGACGATGGACCCGCCGATGATGGCGTAGGGCGACCACTTGGGGAGGGTGGCGCCTTGCAGGGTGCTGGGGCGCTTGACTGCTGCGGTGCTCATGCGTTGGCCCCCGAGTACTCCGCGCGGCGCTGGATGATGATGCGGGCCGCGCCGTTGACCAGCAGGGTGATGACGAACAGGACCAGACCGGACGCGATCAGCGCGTCACGGCCGTCCGCGGTCGCCTCGCTGAACTTGCTGGCGATGTTCTGGGCGAAGGTGCCGCCGCCCGGGTTGAGCAGGCTGGCGTGGATGTCGAAGTCCGGGGAGAGCACGGTGGCCACGGCCATCGTCTCGCCGAGCGCACGGCCGAGGCCGAGCATCGAGGCGGAGATCACGCCGGAGCGGCCGAAGGGCAGCACCGACATGCGGATGACCTCCCAGCGCGTGGCGCCGAGAGCGAGTGCCGCTTCCTCGTGCATCTGCGGGACCTGGCGGAAGACCTCGCGGCTCACGTTGGTGATGATCGGCAGGATCATGATCGCGAGCAGGACGCCGACGGTCAGCATCGAGCGGGGGGCTCCGCCGTCCCAGGAGAAGATCCCGGTCCAGCCGAAGTACTTGTCGAGCCAGCCGAACAGGCCGGTCATGTGCGGTACCAGGACCAGCGCGCCCCACAGGCCGTACACGATGGACGGCACCGCGGCGAGCAGGTCGATCACGTAGCCGATGGTGCCGCCGAGCCTGCGCGGCGAGTAGTGCGTGATGAACAGCGCGATCGCGACGGCGACCGGGACGGCGATGGCCATGGCGATGATCGAGGAGACGACCGTGCCGAAGGCCAGGACCGCGATGCCGAAGGTCGGCGGGAGGATGTTGGTGTTCCACTCGAAAGTGGTGAGGAAGTTGCCGTGGTCGCGGTTGATCGCGAGGGCGGCACGGTAGGTGAGGAAGACCGCGATCGCGGCCATGATCACCAGCAGCAGGATGCCGGATCCGCGGGAGAGACCGAGGAAGACCCGGTCACCCGCCCGGGTGGCACCGCGGGCGTTGCGCTTCTGCTCGGCCGTGCCGGGCCGTGGGGTGGGGGGAGATGCGTCTGTTGTCTGCGTAGATATGTCCATCGGGTTCTCCGGTCTGCGGAGCCGTCCTGAGGGGCGGCTCGGAGGAGCCGCACGCCCCGGCTTGTGGGCGTACGGCTCCGGGCGGCGGTGCACCGGACGGTGCGGCCGGGCTCCTCACGGAACTCGGCCGCACTCGCGGATCTTTAGCTCAGGCCCTCGATGGTGGTGCGGACCTTGGCGATGATGTCGTCGGGGACGGGGGCGTAGTCGATCGTGGAGAGGACCTTCTGGCCGTCCTCGGAGGCGATGTAGCGCAGGAACGCCTTGGTCGCCGGGAGGGTGTCGGCCTTGTTGCCCTTGTCGCAGACGATCTCGTACGTGACCAGGGTCATCGGGTACGCACCCTCGGCCTTGGTCTTGTAGTCCAGCTGCAGCGCCAGGTCCTTGCCGGTGCCGACGACCTTGGCGGCCGCGATGTCGGCGGTGGCGGACTCGGTGGACGGGGCGACCGGCTTGCTGGCACCCGTGTCGATCGAGACGGCCTTGACGCCGTCCGAGACGTAGGACAGCTCGAAGTAGCCGATGGCGCCGGAGGTCTGCTTGACCTGCTGCGCGACACCCGCGGACTGCGGAGCGGACTGGCCGCCCTTGGCCTGCCAGGCCTTACCGCCCGAGTACTTCCAGTTGGACGGGGTGGCGGCGATCAGGTACTTGGTGAAGTTGTCCGTCGTGCCCGACTCGTCCGAGCGGTGGAACGCCTGGATCTTGAGGTCGGGGAGCTTCGCGCCGGGGTTCAGCTTCTTGATCGCGGCGTCGTTCCACTTGGTGATCTTGCTGTCGAAGATCTTCGCGATCGTCGGCGCGTCCAGGACCAGGTTGTCGACACCCGGGACGTTGTAGCCGAGGGCGATCGGGCCGCCGACCATCGGGAGGTCGATGCCCTGGCCGCCGGAGCAGACCTTCTTGGAGGCGGTGACCTCTTCCGGCTTCAGCGCGGAGTCGGAACCGGCGAAGGCGACCTGGCCCTGCGTGAAGGCGGTCACACCGGCGCCGGAGCCGGAGCCCTTGTAGTTGATCTGCACACCGCAGGCCTGGGAGAAGGCCTTCACCCAGGCGTCGATCGCGTTCTTCTGCGCGGAGGAGCCGTCGGCGAGCAGCTGGCCCTTGGCGTCGTCGCACTTGATGGAGCTGGCGTTCGCGGAGGCCGAGGAGGTGCTCGAACCGCTGCCGCCACCGTTGTCGTCCGAGCCGCACGCCGTCAGGGCCAGGGCGCCGGAGACAGCGACAGCACCGAGAGACAGGGCGCGCAGCCGGTTCTTGCGCTGAAGCTTCACTTTCGGGGGTTCCTTCCAGAGGCGCCACCTTCGGCGGCGTGCGAAGTAGTCGTGATGGGTGAGGGCCTCCTGACTGGTCATTTAGGACCGCTCACCGCATCGGGTAGGGCCGAAATTAGGCAGAACAGGTGAAGCCGCCGATGGCCATAGGTAAACGGAGGGTGAACCCCTGCCGTCGACCCGGTTAGGTCACGGAACGCTCACGGTGAGGGCACGCCACGGTTCCGACGGCCGGGTTACGCGAACATTTATTCGCCGTTCGCCATCACAGCCGTTACGACGTCACAGCGTTCGTTACACCGCACGGGAACCTCTGTGCGACGGACGCCGTCTCGTCCCACGAAAGCCGACGAAAGGCACGGGCATGGAACGGCGTACCTTCATATCGGGCGGGGCGGCCGCCCTCGCGGCGACCGCACTGACGGGGTGCAGCTCCGGCGGCGCCACCACATCCCACACGACCGGCACGCCACTCGCGTCCACATCCTCTCGTACGGCGCTGAAGACCACCAGCGCAGCGGCCGCGGCCAACTGGACCGCCCTGGCCCACGCCCTGGACGGCACCCTGGTCCGCCCCGGCGACGCGAGCTGGACGACGGCACACCAGCTCTACAACACCCGCTTCGACGGACTGAAGCCGTCCGCGGTGGCCTACGTGGCCCACGCGGACGACATCCGCACCACGCTGTCGTACGCCCAGGCCCACGGGCTGAAGGTCTCCATCCGCAACGGCGGCCACTCCTACGCGGGCTACTCCTCGGGCGACGGCCGCCTGATCCTCGACGTCTCCAAGCTCAACCGGATCCGGGTCAGCGGCGGCACGGCGGTCGTCGGCGCCGGCTCCAAGCTGATCGACGTCTACCGCGGCCTCGCGGCCAAGGGCGTGACCATCCCGGCGGGCTCCTGCCCCACCGTCGGCGTCTCCGGCCTGGTCCTCGGCGGCGGCCACGGGGTCGCGTCCCGCGCGTACGGCCTGACCTGCGACAGTCTCACCCAGGCGACGCTGATCACGGCGGACGGCACACAGGTGGTCGCCAACGCGAGCACCAACAAGGACCTCTTCTGGGCACTGCGCGGGGCCGGCAACGGCAACTTCGGCGTCGTGACCGAGCTGCAGTTCAGGACCCACCCCACCCCGCAGGCCGTGACGGCGTACCTGACCTGGCCCTGGTCTAAGGCGGCGCAGGTCCTCAAGGCCTGGCAGGAGTGGGGCCCCTCCCAGCCGGACGAGATCTGGTCCTCCCTGCACCTGGAGAACGCGGGCAGCGGCCCGCGGGTCTCCGTGGCCTGCTTCTCGATGGGCACCTACGGCGAACTCCAGAACGCGGTGGACGCGCTCGCCCACAAGGCCGGCGCCAACGCCTCCTCCGTCTCGCTGCGCCGCCACGGCTACGAGGAGGCGATGGAGAGCTACGCCGGCTGCTCCTCCTTCGCCACCGAGCCCCAGTGCCACCTGCCCGGGTCCACGCCGGGCCGCTCCACGGCGGGCAGGCTGGGCCGGGAGACCTACGCGGCCCGCTCCGACTTCTTCGACCGCTCGCTCTCGGCGGCCGGCATCCAGACGGCCCTGCGGCAGATCGGCGCGGTGCGCGGCGGCGCCGGGAGCATCGCCTTCACGGCGCTCGGCGGCGCGGTGAACCGGGTCTCTCCGACGGCGACGGCGTTCGTGCACCGGCGGTCGCGGATGCTGGCGCAGTACATAGTGTCGTGGGGGGCGGGGGCCTCCGGCGGTTCGGGCCAGACGTGGCTGAACGGGGCGCACACGGCGATGAAGCCGTACGCCTCCGGCGCGGCCTACCAGAACTACACGGACCCGACGCTGGCCGACTGGAAGAAGGCGTACTACGGCGACGCCGTGACGAAGCTGGGCAAGGTGAAGAAGCAGTACGACCCGAATCGGTTCTTCTCTTCTCCGCAGGGGTTGTAGGGAGTCGTTTCCGTCCGCGGGTGCGCGGGGGCTGATCGCGCAGTTCCCCGCGCCCCTGAAGGGCCGCTCAGCTGCGGGCAATCGTGCCGCAGGGCAGGGCGGCACGGGTGGGCGCGGCGGCACCCTGCCGGCGCCGGTGAGCGAAACCCCCCGGCTACGCCGCCAGGTCCCGTTCCTCAGGGTCCATCGGCGTACGGGCTCCCGGCACCAACCCCACCGTCACCGACCGCCCCCGCACGATCCACCCCGCCCTCGGCGACCCCTCCACGGCCTTCATCACCGGCGTCAGCACAGCCGTGGCCAGCGGGGACAGCAGGAGCACGACCGCGGTGCCGAGGGCGAACCCCCCGACCACGTCCGTCGGGTAGTGCACCCCCATGTACACCCGGCAGAACCCCTCGACCAGCGCCAGCCCTATCCCCGCCAGCCCGAACCGGCGGTTCGCGATGAACAGCCCGACGCCCAGGGCCATGGTGATCGTCGCGTGGTCGCTCACGAACGAGTAGTCGGTCTTGCCGGAGACCAGGACGTCGAGCCCCTGGTGGGTGAGGAACGGCCGGGGCCGCTCGACGAACCCGCGGATGGGGACGTTCACGAGGACGGCGATGGCGGCGGCGAGCGGCGTCCACACCAGCGCGGCCATGGTGGACGCGGTGTCCGCGTCGCCCCGGCGCCGCACGGACCACCAGCACCACACCACCAGCAGCACCATCGCGACCAGCAGCCCGTACTCCCCGACGAACTCCATGGCCCGGTCGAACCAGTGCGGTGCGTCCTTGGCCAGGCCGTTGATGTCGTAGAGCAGGTCGACGTCGGGGTTGGATCCGGATTCGGCGAGTACAGCCATCGTGCCTGCGGCCCCTTCGTCGTCGTCCCGGACGCACCTCGTGTGCGTCGCTCGCTGCCACCCCCGTGGTCGGCTACGTCAACAGGAACGCACGGTCCCCATCACTACGTTCCAGGTTCCACCGAATGATCACGCAGACGTTATCGAAGAGAGACACAAAGCCCCAGCTCAGGGGGTGGGTTATACGCTCCGTTCACACCGTGGTGGGCAGCGCTTTCGCGCCATCCTCGGTGACCCGGGTGGCCCCGAAGTAGTCGGCGCTGTCGATGGGGTCGAACCGGATGACCGCCCCGGTGTACGGCGCGTCGATCATGTACCCGCCGCCGACGTAGATCCCCACGTGGTGGATGGCGCGGGAGTTGGAGAGGTCGGTGGAGAAGAAGACCAGGTCCCCCGGGAGCAGTTCCTTGCGCGAGGGGTGCGGACCGGCGTTGTACTGATCGTTGGCGACGCGTGGCAGCGTGATCCCCACCCGCGCGTACGCCGCCTTGGTCAGCCCCGAGCAGTCGAACCGGCCACCGTCCTGAGCTGTGCCGTTGCCGCCCCAGAGGTACGGGGTGCCGAGCTTGTTCTGGGCGTACTCGATGGCGCCGGCGGCCTGCCTGGTCGGGGAGAGCCGGCTGACGGGCGCGGCGAAGCTGTCCTCGAGGGTGGTGATCGTCTTGACGTAGTTCTGGGTCTCCTTGTACGGCGGCACACCCTTGTACTGGATGACCGCGTACGCCCCCGCGTTGTAGGCGGCGAGCATGTTCTCGGAGATGTTGCCGGGGACGTCCTTGACGTACGAGGCGAGCTGGCAGTCGTAGGAGGCGGCCGACGGAATCGCGTCATTCGGGTCCCAGACGTCGCGGTCCCCGTCGCCGTCGCCGTCGATGCCGTGGGTGGCCCAGGTCCCCGGGATGAACTGAGCTATCCCCTGCGCGGCCGCCGCGCTCTGCGCCTTCGGGTTGAACCCGCTCTCCTGGTAGAGCTGCGCGGCGAGCAGGGCGGGATTGATCGCGGAGCACAGGTTGCCCCACTTCTGCACGAGCGTGGAGTAGGCGGCCGGTACGGCTCCCTTGGCCAGTGCCTTGCCGGCACCGCCGGCGCCGCCCAGCAGGTTCCCGGCGACGACGTACACCCCGACGACGAGCAGCATGACGAAGCTCAGCCCGACGCCGACCGCCGCGCCACCGATCACCCATACTTTCCGCACGCCCCAACCCTCCCCCATGTCAGGGCTGTTCAACGCCATTTCGGCGGAGAGTGGCGCTATTTCACAGCAGGACGGCGCACATGACGCCGTCTCAGCCGGCCACGGCGTCCTTGTACAGCTCGCCGGCCTCGCTCCCGAGCACGACACTGTAGGACGTGTCGGGGGTCGAACCGCCCTGCTCGTGGCCGCCCAGTACCCCGACCACCTCGTGGTCCCCGTTCACCCAGGGGCTCCCGCTGGTACCCCCGGTGAACTCGGGACAGTCGAACCGCTGCTGGGTGGCGCTGTGGGCGACGGGCTTGTTGGTGCAACTGACGGGCACCTCACGGGAGTCGGGATACCCGGTGACGGTCACGGCGGTGGCCCCGGTGGCCATGCCGCTGACGAACCGATTGGCCCCGGTCACCTCCTCGACCCTCTTACCATCCCGTTCGGCCACGACGGCGAAGGCCACGTCGCTGTCCTCGTCCTGCCCCTTCGCCCACCCGTCGGGCAGGTACCGCTTCCCCACCTTCCACACCCCGTACGGCGCCTGGCCGTCCCGGTAGCCCGGCACGAAGACGAGCCCGGTGGTGTCGTCGCCGTCGACGCAGTGCGCGGCGCTGACGATCAGGTCCCGCTGCGGGCTGTGCACGACGGAGGCGGTGCAGAAGTGGTTGCCGGCCAGACTCCCGGCCTTGTCGGCGCCGAACAGGGCCCCGACCCGCGCGCTCTCCGCGGTCGGCCCGACCACCGCGGTGACCCCGAACGGCCCGGGCCCGTCGTCGGCGGCCGCCACGGAGGCCGAGGTGGCGGCGAGCACGACCGCCGCGCCGAGCGCGACACGGCGCGATACGGAAGAGATGCGTGAGGTGCGCTTCATCAGCCCCCACTGTGTCCCACAAAGGTGAGAAACGGTTCCCCACTTGACTGAGATTTCTCTGTGAACCGGGCCGGCCACAGGTCAACGGCGCTCGGCGCACGCCCGTACGGGATGCGGCCGGCGCCCGCCCTCAGAACGTCGTGGTCATCCCGCCGTCGACCGCGATCGTCTGGCCCGTGATGAAGGACGCCGCGTCGCTCGCCAGGAAGACGACGATGCCGGCGATCTCGGCGGGGCGGCCCCAGCGGCCCAGCGCCGTGCGCGTGCGCAGCCACCGCGCCCACTCCGGGTCCTCCGCCAGGTCGGCGTTGACGTCCGTCGCGAAGGTGCCCGGTGCCACCGAGTTCACCGTCGTGCCGCTGGGGCCGAGGTCGGCCGCCAGCGCCCGGGTCAGACCGTCCAGGCCCGCCTTCGCCGTGGCGTAGGCGACGTCCCCGGTGCGCCCCAGCTGGCCGACGACCGAGGAGACGTTGATGATCCGGCCCGGGACGTCCCGCGCGGCCAGCCCCCGGGCCACCGTCTGGCTCAGCGCGTACGCCGAGGTCAGGTGGACGTCGAGAAGCGCGGACAGCTCGTCGGGGGTCATCTCGTGGACTCCGCGCCGGTCGCGGTGGCCCACGTTGTTGACCAGGATGTCGATCGCGCCGAGGGCGGTCACCGTCTCCTCGGCGGCCTCCCGGTCGGTGACGTCGAACACCGCGCCCACCGCGTCGAGACCGTCGTCGCGGAGCCGCCCGGCCACCGCCTCCAGCGTCGCCGGGTCACGCCCGTTGAGGATCACCCGCGCGCCGGCGCCCGCCAGTCCCCGGGCCATCTCCAGGCCCAGTCCGCGCGCGGAGCCGGTCACCAGGGCCGTACGCCCGTCGAGCGCGAAGTCCACGCCACCGCTCATCCGGCCGCCTCCCGGAGAACCGTCGTATCCGCCGTATCCGTCGTATCGGCTCACCGTATCCGGCGGGTGCGGACGGACCGAGGGGCGTCCGGGTACTGGGCGCCGGGCTACCGGGCCGCGGTCACACGGCCTCCACCCCGAGCGGCCACGTCACCCCTGTCATCTCCTCCGACAGCGTCCACAGCCTGCGGGCCGCCACCGGATCGCTCGCCGCCGGACTGCGGCCGGCCAGGGCCGGCGCGCCCCGCATCCCGCCCATGCCGTCGGGGCCGACGTAGCTGGCGCCGGGCAGGTCCTGGGTCGCCGCGTACAGCGTCGGGAGGGCGCCGGAGCGGTCGTCCTGGGCGACAAGGAGGTTGCCGAGGCGCATGCCGAGCCGGGCCAGCGGGCTGGCGGTGTGGCTCTGGAGGTTGGTGGCCGCGTAGCCGGGATGGGCGGCCAGCGCGCGGACCGGGGAGCCGGCCTCCGTCAGCCGGCGCTGGAGTTCCAGGGTGAACAGCAGATTGGCCAGTTTGGACTGGGCGTAGGCGCGGGTCGGGTTGTAGGTGCCGCGCAGATTGACGTCGGCGAAGTGGATCACGCCGTCGCCCCCGCGGTGCAGCCCGGAGGAGAGCGTCACCACCCGGTCCGTGAGATGCGGCAGCAGCAGGTTCGTCAGCGCGAAGTGACCCAGGTGGTTCGTGCCGAACTGCATCTCGAAGCCGTCCTTGGTGGACTGCTCCGGCAGCATCATCACGCCCGCGTTGTTGATCAGAAGGTCCAGCGGGCGGTCCCAGCCCGCCGCGAACTCCCGAACCGAGGCCAGGTCCGCCAGGTCCAGGCGGCGCACCTCGGTGCTGCCGTTCACCCGCGCGGCGGCCGCGCGCCCGCGCTCCGGGTCCCGTACCGCGAACACCACGTGCGCACCGGCCCGGGCCAGCGCGTCCGCGGCGGTGAAGCCGATGCCGCTGTTGGCACCGGTGACCACGGCCGTGCGGCCGGAGAGGTCGGGGAGGTCGGATGCGTTCCATGTGCCGGTCTTCTTCGCCATGCCCGCCAATGTAGGCGTCGACAACAATGCTGTCAATGACAACAAAGATGGCAACGCCAACAAAGCTGACGGTGTCAACAAAGCTGGCACCGTCAACATCCGGGTTAGGATGACCTTCATGTCGCAAAGCCGCCCCTACCACCACGGAGACCTGCGCGCCGCCCTGCTCGCCAGCGCGGAACGCACCCTGCGCGAGAAGGGCGCCGCCGCGCTGTCCCTGCGCGAACTGGCCCGCGACATCGGCGTCAGCCACGCCGCGCCCGGCCGGCACTTCAAGGACAAGCAGGCCCTGCTGGACGCGCTCGCGCTCAGCGGGTACGACCGTCTCAACCGGGGCCTGGAGTCGGCGGACGATCCGGGCGCCCCCCTCGAACCGCGCATCGTCACGCTCGCCCGGACCTATCTGACCTTCGCCGTCGAGAACCCCGAACTGCTGGAGCTGATGTTCTCCCGCAAGCACGACCCGGACATCTCCACGCCGCTGGCCGAGGCGGTCGACCGCTCCATGGGCTCCTTCGTGCGACTGCTCGCCGACGCCCAGCAGCGGGGCGAGATCGTCGACGGCGACCCGGAGCGCATCACGCTCGTCGCCGCCTCCGCCGTCCACGGCCTGGCGGCCCTGGTCGCCAACTGCACGCTCCCGGCGGACGAGGCGCTGGCCGGCCTGGACGAACACGTCCATCTCCTGCTGCACGGCCTGAAGCCCCGCTGACAGCTCGGTACGCCCCGATCAACGCGCATTGAGTCACCACCTCCAGCGCCCTCCAGGTCAATCGGACCCCAACTTCCGGCCATCCGCGGCCCATTGATCAGTAAGCCCCGACCGTCCTTCAGTAACGCGGAAGTCAGGATTCCGAAACCCACCTTGTTGTCGCGTACTGAACAACGCGATGGTCGTCGCGGGCCGCCGCCCCCACCGGCAACCACACCGGTGGCCCCCACCCGCAGGCCTCTGTCCCCCTCTTCCAGGAGGCTGTACGTTGCGTACGACCACCCCCGACACCCCCCACATACGCGGCAGATGGCGCCGCGTCGGCTCGGCAGCCGCGGCCACCGCCGCCCTGCTCGTCGCCGGACTCGGCACCGCGGCGCACGCCACCGCGGCCACCGCCACCACGACCCACAGGGTCAGCGCCAAGGCCGTCGCCGCCCAGGTCGCCAAGGCCCATGTGCGGTACGAGAAGGCCGGCTGCGGCGCCACCCCGAAGAAGGGCTTCGCCGCGTGCGACGCCCTGCGGGTCACCGGCGGCACCACCGCCTTCATGGAGAAGCAGGCCGCGCTCAAGGGCGTGACGCCGAAGACCGTCAAGCCGGACGCCGCCTCCGACTCCCCCACCGGATACGGCCCTTCGGACCTCCAGTCGGCCTACGGCCTGGCCTCCGCCGCCGCCTCGAACGGCTCGGGCGAGACCGTCGCGATCGTCGACGCGTACGACGACCCGAACGCCGAGGAAGACCTCGCGACCTACCGGTCGTACTACGGCCTGTCGGACTGCACCACCGGCAACGGCTGCTTCAAGAAGGTCAGCCAGACGGGCTCCACGACCTCGCTCCCCTCCGCCGACAGCGGCTGGGCCGGCGAGGAGTCCCTCGACCTCGACATGGTCAGCGCGACCTGCCCGAACTGCAACATCCTGCTCGTCGAGGCCAAGTCGGCCTCCGACGCCAACCTGGGCACCGCGGTGAACGAGGCCGTCAAGCTGGGCGCCAAGTTCGTCTCCAACAGCTACGGCGGCAGCGAGTCGTCGTCGGACACGACGTACGACACCTCGTACTACAAGCACGCGGGCGTGGCCATCACCGCGAGCGCCGGTGACGAGGGCTACGGCGCCGAGTACCCGGCCGGCTCCCGCTATGTGACCGCCGTCGGCGGCACCGCCCTGAAGACCTCCTCCACCAGCCGCGGCTGGACCGAGAGCGTCTGGAAGACGTCCAGCACCGAGGGGACCGGCTCCGGCTGCTCGGCCTACGACGCCAAGCCGACCTGGCAGACCGACACCAGCTGCTCCAAGCGCATGATCGCCGACGTGTCGGCGGTCGCCGACCCGGCCACCGGCGTCTCCGTCTACGACTCCTACGGCGCCGACGGCACCGGCTGGAACACCTACGGCGGCACCAGCGCCTCCTCGCCGATCATCGCCTCGGTCTACGCCCTGGCCGGCACGCCGGGCAGCAGCGACTACCCGGCCCAGTACCCCTACGCGGCGGCCGGCACCTCCGCCCTGAACGACGTGACGAGCGGATCCAACGGCTCGTGCTCCACGTCCTACTACTGCACCGCCAAGTCGGGCTACGACGGCCCGACCGGCTGGGGCACCCCGGAAGGGACCGACGCCTTCACCGGCTGAGCCCCGACCGCAGGACCTCCCCGTCGGGTCACGGGGAGCCGCCACCGTAAGGGGGACGTGGGGTCCCCTCGGCGGCACGCAAAGGGAAACGGGTCACGGCAGCCGGCCGTGGCCCGTTTTTTCCTATTCCTGGCCGCCTTGGTAACTCCATTGAACTGGCTGTGAGTTGAGTCAAGTGCCTGTCACCCGCAGGACAACGGGCGGCCATCGACGAGTCACGCGGGCGCCCCGTTCGGCAATGCGGAAGTCATGATTCCTGAACCCTCTTGTTGTCGCGTACTCAACAAAGGATTCTCATCGCGCACCACAACGCACCAGATCGCACCCGCACCGCCCCTGTTCCTCCCCCATACCGGAACTCAGGAGGCTGCACGCATGCGTTCCACTCCCCCCAACAGACCTTCCATACGCGGTGGCTGGCGCCGCATCGGCACGGCGGCAGCGGCCACGGCCGCGCTGCTGCTCACCGGATTCGGCACCGCCGTCCAGGCCGACGCGGCATCTTCCGTCTCCTCCGCCAAGGTGACCTACACCGCGACCCCCTGTGCCACCCCCAAGCACACGGGCGAACTCGCCTGCAACTCCTACCGCGTCACCGGCGGCCTCACCGCCTACCAGAAGGAGCGGGCCGCGAAGACCGGCGTCACCCCCAAGGCCGCCGACGCCAGCACTCCCTCCGGCTACAGCCCGACCAACCTCCGGGCCGCCTACGGCCTGACCTCCGCCGCCGCCTCCAACGGCTCGGGCGAGACCATCGCGATCGTCGACGCGTACAACGACCCCAACGCCGAGACCGACCTCGCGACCTACCGCTCGTACTACGGCCTCTCCGCCTGCACCACGGCCAACGGCTGCTTCAAGAAGGTCAGCCAGACCGGCTCCACGACCTCGCTGCCCTCGTCCGACGCCGGCTGGTCCGAGGAGATCTCCCTCGACCTCGACATGGCCTCCGCGATCTGCCCGAACTGCAACATCCTGCTCGTCGAGGCGACCAGCGCCACCATGGCCAACCTGGGCACCGCCGTGAACGAGGCGGTCACCCTGGGCGCGAAGTTCGTCTCCAACAGCTACGGCGGCAGCGAGTCCTCGTCCGACACCTCGTACGACTCCTCGTACTTCAACCACACCGGTGTCGCCATCACCGTCTCCGCCGGTGACGAGGGCTACGGCGCCGAGTACCCGGCCGCGTCGAAGTACGTGACCTCGGTGGGCGGCACCAAGCTCGCCACCTCCTCCACCACCCGCGGCTGGACCGAGACCGTCTGGAAGACGTCCAGCACCGAGGGCACCGGCTCCGGCTGCTCCGCCTACGACGCCAAGCCCACCTGGCAGACCGACTCCAGCTGCACCAAGCGCATGATCTCGGACGTCTCCGCGGTGGCCGACCCGGCGACCGGCGTCTCCGTCTACGACTCCTACGGCGTCACCGCCGGCTGGTACACCTTCGGCGGCACCAGCGTCTCCGCGCCCATCATCGCGGGCGTCTACGCCCTGGCCGGCACCCCGTCCAGCGGCTCCTACCCGGCCAAGTTCCCCTACGGCTACGCCGGCACCTCGTACCTCAACGACGTGACCAGCGGCAACAACGGCACCTGCACCACCTCGTACTACTGCACCGCCACGACCGGCTACGACGGTCCGACCGGCTGGGGCACCCCGGAGGGCGTCACGGCCTTCGCGGGCTGAGCACCCGTCACCGACCCAGTGGGCCCCGGCATCGGCCGGGGTCCACTGGCCATTTCCCCATGACTACCGTGAGAACATCGTCTCGATCCCTCACCCGACCGGCCGTCATCAAACGTGCCAGGTCATAGAGGGGGTCAACGACGGAACCACACGACAGGTTCCGCTCAGGCCTCATTGCCCGGCGTGACCTGCCGTGATACACAGAGTGACCGTACGAGCCTTTCGTACGAAACCCGCCAATCGATGACGTCAAGTCGACATACTCCGGCGACGTTTTCGGCGAGAATGATGCGTGACCTCTGCACCCGGCAGGGGCGAACGGAACTACCCACCAGGGGCGGTGACTTACGTGTTCTATGCGGCCGACAAGGGAGACATCAACACCATCATCGGCGGGATCGCTCCGGACTGGGGCCCCTTCGGCAGCCTGGGTAACGAGGCGAAGACGATGATCCAGGTGGTCATGGCCGTCGCCATCCTGCTCTGCCTCGGCATCGCCGTCTGGGGCGCCGCCAAACAGCGCATCGGCGCCACGGCCCTCCGTGACACCTTCAGTGCCGAACAGGGCAAGGGCCTCATCATCGCCGGACTGACCGGAGTCTTCATCATCGGCTCACTCGGCACCCTGTTCACGATCGTGTACGGCATGGCCGTCTAGCCAATCTGCACCTCCCTTTCCCCCGCTCCGAGGTTGCGTTTCCCTGATGTCGAGTCACCACACCGCGCCCGCGCGGGAACCAGCACGGCTACCGTCGTACTGCTACGCGTTCCGGTACGACGTGGAGGGGGAGTACGCGGCATGAGCCTCGGAGACGAGCCCGGCTACCCGGAGACGGGTCACACTCGCACCCGCCTGCCCGAGAGCGACCCGTACGGCGGCGCGTCCCGCCGCGGCGGCCGCTCCTCCTCCAGAAGCCTGGTCACGGTCGTCGGCGTGGTCGTCCTCCTCATCGCGGCGATCGCCTTCGCGAACAGAG
Source organism: Streptomyces sp. NPDC001220 (assembly GCF_053597895.1). Lineage (NCBI taxonomy): Bacteria > Bacillati > Actinomycetota > Actinomycetes > Kitasatosporales > Streptomycetaceae > Streptomyces > Streptomyces sp. NPDC001220. Next base: position 7,963 of record NZ_JBSFJE010000010.1, on the reverse strand, counting down.
GCGGGGACGGAGACTCGTCATCGGCGACGGGCACCGGAGGCGGCACCGGCAACGGGGGGCAGCCGACGACTTCGTCAACGGCGGCGAGCGGTACGAAGCCGGTGGAGACGAAGAACACCGAGGGAATCCCGGCGGGGTTCGCGCGCAGTGTGCAGGGGGCGCAGAGCGCGGCGGCGAACTATTCCGTTGCACTTGGCTCGACCGACATGTTCGTCATGGCCAAGCGGCACGCGCTCGTGAACACGATCTACGCCCCCGACGTCGCCGCGAGCAGACAAGCGGGACTGGACAGCGCGTATTCCAGCGCGAAGTTCCTCACGAACATCGGCCTCAACAACGATGGCAGCACACCGGTCGGCGAGACCTTCATCTCCCGGGTCATCCCGGTGGGCACGAAGGTCACCGCGTCCAGCACGGACGCCGCCACGGTCGCGGTCTGGTACACCTCGCTCTTCGGACTGTCCGGCGCGGCCTCGACCAACCCGGTGACCGAGAGTTGGTACACCACCACCTATGAACTGACGTGGGTCGATGACGACTGGAAGATCACCGACTTCCAGCAGAAGGACGGCCCAGTCCCCGTCGGTCGTGACCAGCAGGCCTCCACCGCCGACGACATGACCAGGGCCGTGGAGGAGTTCGGAGGGTTCACGTATGCGCGCTAGCCACCGCTTCCTCAAAGTCAGCGCGGTCCTCGGCACCCTGCAAACGGCCGCGGTGCTGCTGGCCACCCACGCCGTCGCCGCCCCCACGCCCTCCGCCACTCCGTCCCCCACGGCGAGCAACGACGCCTGCGACCTCATTCGCGGTCCCGCGAAGGACTACTGCGAGAAGGGCGGCACCGGCGGCACCGGCGGCACCACCGACCCCCTCACCTCCACCCTCGACCCCCTCTCCTCGCTTGCTCAGGGGTGTGCCAAGGCCGCCTCCTGGACCGTCGACAAGCTCAGCGCCGCCGTGAAGGAGACCGCGAACGTCGACTTCACGAACGAGAAGTTCCTCCAGCAGTACGCCGTCGTCTTCGCCGCGTCGACGATCCTTACGCTCCTGCTCTGGCTCCTGGCCGTCGCCAAGCGCGCGGTGCGAGGCGTACCCCTCGGCACCGCCATCTCCGAGGCCATCGGCTTCCTCTGGCTGACGGTGCTGGCGTCCGCCTTCACGCCCCTCATCCTCTACACCGTCGTATCGGCCACCGACGGCGTCACCGACGTCCTCGCGAAGACCACCGGCAACCAGACGGACACGTTCTTCGGTACCTTCTCCGGCGCCCTCGGCAAGGGCGACGACATCGGCGGCGGCCCGATCATGCTGATCGTCGTCTCCCTGGTCAGCATCCTCGCCGCCGGAGTGCTGTGGCTGGAGCTCGTCATCCGGGCCGCCCTGCTCTACGTCGGCGCCCTCCTCGGCACCGTCGTCTACGCCGGACTCGTCGACAAGAACCTGTGGGGCCACGTCCGCCGCTGGGCCGGCATCATGATCGCCGTCATCCTCGTGAAGCCGGTCATCGTGATAGTGCTCGGCCTCGCCGGCGCCCTGTCCTCCGACGGCGGCCCCGACGCGTTCTCCGCCGTCGTCTCCGGCCTCGCCATCATCCTGCTCGCCATCTTCGCCAGCGCGATGATCTACCGCTTCGTCCCCGGCTTCGGCGACGAGATCGCGGCCGGCCGCAGCAACCGCATCATGTCGGGCGCCGAGGGCAAGGCAGCCGCCGTCATCAGCAGCCCCGCCAACCTGGTCGCCCAGGGCATCAGAACGCACAGCGCCCGCGCCGACAACAACGGCGGCGGGGGCGGGGGCGGCGGTTCCGCCTCCTCCGGTGCCCGCCCGTCCAACCCGGCCTCGGGCGGCGTCGCCGCGCACAGCACGCGTACCCCGAACGGTGGTGGCGGCGGATCTGTCCCCTCCGCCGCACCCGCACCCCGCGCGCCCAGCCCGATGAACACCCCGCACGCCGGCAACACCCGCAACAACAGCTCGGGAGGTGAAGGGCGTTGACGACCGAGTCCCATCTCTCCCATCCGGTCACGCCCCGCCGTACGTATCTGATCGGCCGCGCCCGGCCGAACGCGATCGTCGGCCGGAACCGTGAATCCGGCGAGATCGTGCTGATCATCGCGGGCGCGTTCCTCGGCATGATGTGCGGGCTCCTCGTCCCGGTCCTCTCCCTGCGGATCGTGCTGCTCATGGGCTTCCCGCTGCTCGCGCTGGCGGCGGTCTACGTGCCGTACAAGCGCCGTACGTTCTACAGGTGGTTCGAGATCAACCGCAGTTTCAAGCGGACGCTCCGCCAGGGCACGGTCTACCGTTCCGCGGCCGCCGAGGCCGGCACCCGGATCGACGGCCGTGAGGTCGAGGTCGGTCCCCCGCCCGGTATCGGCCGGATCAGCTGGCTCGCCGCCCCGTTCGGCCCGGACGAGATCGCCGTCCTGCTCCACGCCGACCGCAAGACGGTCACCGCGGCCATCGAGATCGAGGGGCCCGGCGTCGGCCTGCGCGATTCCGAGGACCAGGAAGCCCTCGTCGACCGCTTCGGCACCCTCCTCAAGCACGTGGCCAACGGCGACGGCTTCGTCACCCGCCTGCAGATGCTCGCCCGCACCCTCCCCGCCGACCCCGACGCCCACGCCAAGGACGTCGCCCAGCGCGGTGACGAGGAGTCCCCGGACTGGCTGTCCCGCTCCTACGACCAGCTGCAGTCCATGGTCTCCACCAGCAGCGAGCAGCACCGCGCCTACCTGGTCGCCTGCATGCACTACTCCCGCGAACTGGCCGCGGAGGCCCAGGCGATGGCCCGCGCCGCCCGCCCGCAGTCCGGCCGCAAGCTGGACCGCGACGCCGGCCTCGCGGTCGTCATGGCCCGCGAGCTCACCGACATCTGCTCCCGCCTCCAGGAGGCGGACATCCGTGTCCGCCAGCCCCTCGGCCAGGGCCGGCTCGCCTCCCTCATCCACTCCATGTACGACCCGGACCACCCCATCGACCACATCCAGGCGATGACCCAGCGCAACGCCTGGCCGGCCGAACTGGACGCCATGGAGCCGACGTTCCTCCAGGCGAAGACCCGCGAGTCCAGCACCCGCGCGCCCTGGTGCCACGCCACGGCCTGGGTGAAGGAGTGGCCGATGACCCCCGTCGGCGTCAACTTCCTCGCGCCCCTCCTGGTCCACACCCCCGACGTCATCCGCACGGTGGCCGTGACGATGGACCTCGAACCCACCGAGGTGGCCATCGAGCGCATGCTGACCGAGAAGACCAACGACGAGGCGGAGGCGTCCCGCGCCGCCAAGATGAACCGGACCGTCGACCCCCGCGACATCGCCGCCCACAACCGCCTCGACCAGCGCGGCGAGGACCTGGCCAGCGGTGCGGCCGGCGTCAACCTGGTCGGCTACATCACGGTCTCCTCCCGTACCCCGGAGGCCCTCAACCGCGACAAGCGCACGATAAGGGCGTCCGCCGGAAAGTCGTACCTGAAACTGGAGTGGTGCGACCGTGAGCACCACCGCGCCTTCGTGAACACACTTCCCTTCGCCACCGGAATCCGAAGGTAGAGGCTGATGCGCTGATGAGGGACCCGCTGTCCGTCCTCACCGAAGCCTTCACGTCCTTCCTGTTCGGGAAGGTCGAGACGACCCGCTCCCCGGTCCGCACCTCCACCGGCCAGGCCCAGGCGGTCTACCTCCCGACCGCCGCCCCCGGCCTGGGCGACTCGGGCGTGATCATCGGCCGCGAGGTGTACTCCGGCAAGGGCTACATCTACGACCCGTTCCAGCTCTACGGCCAGCAGCTCCCGGCCCCGCACTGGCTGGTCCTCGGCGAGTCCGGCAACGGCAAGTCGGCCCTGGAGAAGACCTACGTCCTACGGCAACTGCGCTTCCGGGACCGCCAGGTCGTCGTCCTGGACGCCCAGGGCGAGGACGGCGTCGGCGAGTGGAACCTCATCGCGGAAGAGCTGGGGATAACACCCATCCGGCTCGACCCGACGGCGGCGCTGAACCACGGCATCCGCCTGAACCCGCTGGACCCGTCGATCACCACCACCGGCCAGCTGGCGCTGCTCCGCACCATCATCGAGGTGGCGATGGGCCACGGACTCGACGAACGCTCGGGCTTCGCCCTCAAGGTCGCGCACTCGTACGTCAACGAGACGATCCTGGACCGCCAGCCGGTCCTGATGGACATCGTCGAGCAGCTACGGCACCCCGAGCCGGAGTCCGCGGAGGCGATGAACGTCGCCATAGACGACGTACGGGCCTGGGGCCTGGACGTCGCCCTGGTCCTGGACCGCCTGGTCGACGGTGACCTGAGGGGCATGTTCGACGGCCCGACCACGGTAGGCATCGACCTCGACGCCCCGCTGATCGTCTTCGACCTCTCCCACATCGACCGCAACTCCATCGCCATGCCCATCCTGATGGCGATCGTCGGCGTATGGCTGGAGCACACCTGGATCCGCCCCGACCGGAAGAAGCGCATCTTCCTGGTCGAGGAGGCCTGGCACATCATCAACAGCCCCTTCGTGGCGCAGCTCTTCCAGCGGCTGCTGAAGTTCGGCCGACGGCTCGGCCTCTCCTTCGTCGCGGTCGTCCACCACCTCTCCGACGTCGTCGACGGCGCGGCGGCGAAGGAGGCGGCGGCGATCCTGAAGATGGCGTCGACACGGACGATCTACGCCCAGAAAGCGGACGAGGCGCGCGCCACCGGCCGCGTACTGGGCCTCCCCCGCTGGGCGGTGGAAATCATCCCCACCCTCACCCCCGGCATCGCCGTCTGGGACGTCAACGGCAATGTCCAGGTGGTCAAACACCTGGTCACCGAGACGGAACGCCCGCTCGTCTTCACCGACCGCGCGATGACCGAGTCGTCCGCCGACCAGCTCGCCGCCGCCGACGACGCCCTGCGCGCCGCCGAACTGGAGGCGGAGGAGCGGGCGGCGGCCTTCGTCGAACAGCATCTCGGCGACTCGGAATCGACGGTGGCGTAGGGAGGACCCGATCGTGAGACCGGACCCCCGGCAGGAGCGCGAACAGCAGAGCGGCGGCGGCATCCCCGACGGCCTGCTGATCGGCATACTCGCGTTCCTGCTCGGCATCACGGTGATGGTGTGGACGGCGACCGGCCTGGCGGCCTGGTTCTCCCACGGCGCCTGGCCGTCGACCGTCGACCTCTCCCACACCCCCCTCGCGATGCGCCACCTCGTCGGCGAACCGCACGACATCACGGGCGCCTGGCCGGACACACCGCCGGCCCGGCTGTCGGGATGGGGCCTGTTCTGGGGCCTGTTCATCGGCCAGCTGATGATCCTGCTGGTCCTGACGATCTTCGTGATGGGCACGGTGGCGAGATGGCGCGCGGGGAGAAGAAGACGGACGGCGGACAAGTACGCGGCGGCGACCACCGCGGTTCCCGAGCCACGTACGGGCCACGAACCGACACAGACGCCGGCCTCGGGGGCGTCAGCCTCGAACCCGGCCGTCCCGGGAGCGGCAGTCCCGGACGCTGGAGCCCCGGGACTCGAACAGGCCGGCCACGACGCGCACGGCACCTACCCGGCCCCCGGCCCGATCAGCGCACTGGCCCACTCCACCCCTGGTGACGCACCGGCCCGCCCCGTCCCCGACGGCTTCTACGCTCACCCCGCCGCCAACGGCGGCCTGGTGGGTAGGTGGACGGAGATCCACATCGCCCCCAAGGACACCCGCCACACCACCGCGACCCAGGCCGTCCGCGACGCGGCCGGACCCGCCCTCGTCGTCACCTCGAACCCCGCCCTCTGGTCCGACACCAAGGACGCCAGGGCCAAACTCGGCCCGGCCCTCCTCTACGACCCGAACCACCTCTGCGACACCCCGGCCCGCTTCCACTGGTCCCCCACGGCCAACTGCGAGGACAAGCAGACCGCGGTCCTGCGCGCCCAGGCCCTTCTCACCCCCGTGAAACCCACCGCCAAGATCGACCAGGCGGTCACCGACACGGCCGAGACCCTCCTGCGCAGCTACCTCCACGCCGCCGCCCTGGAGAACCGCACGATCCGCCACGTCCACCGCTGGGCACAGGGCACCGGCGTCCAGGACGCCGTACGAACCCTCCGCACCCACCCGAAGGCGGCCCCCGGCGCGGCCGGCGAGCTCGAAGCCGCACTCACCTCCCACCCCGAACGCCGCGACATCGCACAGGAGTTGACGGCCCGGGCGCTCGCCGCCCTCTTCACGGTCAACATCCGCGAGGCCTGCACACCCAACCGATCCGATGCCCTCGCCCTGGATTCCTTCGTGGCCGAAGGGGGCACGCTTTATGTGGTCGGTGAATCCATCGAGGACCCCAGGACCAACCCCGGCGCGATGCCCCTCCTGACGGCCCTCGTCTCCAGCGTGGTCGAGCGCGGCCGGCGCATGGCCGAACGGTCATCCTCCGGTCGGCTCGACCCACCACTGACCCTGGTCCTGGACGACGTCGCGGCCGTGGCCCCGCTCCCCCAGCTCCCCGACCTGCTCGCCACCGGCGTCGACCAGGGCCTGCCGACCCTGGCGCTGCTTCGCTCCCACGAACAGGCCCGCTCCCGCTGGCCGCACCGGGAACTGCCGGTCCGGCCGAGTGCCTAGGACGGCCACTCCAGAACGAACTCCACCTCGTTCTCCGTCTCGTCCTTGACGAACGGCACGAGTACGCCGCTCGGCACGAACCCCGCCTTGCGGTAGGCCCCTTGGGCCCGCGCGTTGTCCTGGTGCACCAGCAGCCGTACCCGTTCGGCACCCCGTTCCCGCGCCCAGGCCACACCGGCGTCGAACAGCGCCTTGATCAGCCCGCTCGCACGGTGCTCGGGCCGCACGAACACCCCGACCACATGCCCTTGCCGCCGCTCGACCCGGGCCCCGGCCCAGTCCGTGGACCCGGCCTCCTCGACGAGTACGGTCACACTCCCGACCCATTCCCCGTCCGCAGCCTCGGCGACGAACTGCCGCGCACCGCTCGGTTCGTCGGCCGACCGCGCGGCCCGCTCCTGGTAGAAGGAGTCCGGCCGGCCCACGGCGTCCTCGTAGGTCTCCAGGAACGCGATACGCGCCACCGGGTCCCGCAACGCGACCAGCCGCAGCCGCTTCACGTCCTCCCACTCCTCGGCCCGTATCGCACGAACAACGTAATCACCGCTGGTCATCGCACTCATACGGCCACGGTAGCCGCCACCGCCCACCATGCTCACCCCGTTTACGACGCTCGCACAGGGCCCGCTGTCAGTGCTCCCGCCTACTGTGGACGCCATGACGACTCTGCCGAACCGACCGAACACCGCCCTGCTGATCGTGGATGTGCAGAACGGGGTGGTGGACAGTTCCCACAACCGCGACGAGGTCATCGCCAACATCAACACCCTGATCACCAAGGCCCGTTCCGAGGCGGTCCCGGTGATCTGGATCCAGCACTCCAGCGACGAGCTGAAGCCGGACAGCGCCCCCTGGCAGTACGTGCCGGAGCTGACCCGTGAGGAGGCCACCGAGCCCCTCATTCACAAGCGCTACGGTGACTCCTTCGAGGACACCGAACTGGAGTCCGTCCTGGCCGCACACGGCGTGGGCCGCGTGGTCGTCACCGGCGCCCAGACCGACGCCTGCGTCCGCTCCACACTGCACGGCGCGATGGTCCGCGGTTACGACGCGACCCTGGTCGGCGACGCCCACACCACGGAGGACCTCACCGCGTACGGTGCGCCGGCACCGCAGCAGGTCATCTCGCACACGAACCTCTACTGGCAGTGGCAGGAGGCCCCCGGCCGAAAGGGCGGCACGGTCGACACGGCGGACGTGACGTTCTAGCCGGACCATGCCCGTAAACGCAGAAAGGCCCACGCCATGACGGCGTGGGCCTCTCTCAAAATTTGTTCGGCGGTGTCCTACTCTCCCACAGGGTCCCCCCTGCAGTACCATCGGCGCTGTAAGGCTTAGCTTCCGGGTTCGGAATGTAACCG
>NZ_JBSFJE010000009.1:257382-408528 GCF_053597895.1 Streptomyces sp. NPDC001220 | reverse complement strand
CCTGCACGCGGATACGACGCGCACAGCCAAGCCGAGGCAAGCGGTGTCAAGCATCAGGTGACGCCACAGCGTCAAGCATCAACCGAGACAAGACAACCACCCCAAGCACCGACTGAGTTACAACCTTCTCTACTGGTTCAAGCCGGCTGCGCTCCGCTCCGCCGGGCGCGCTCCCGGCTCCGCGCCGGGCGCCGCTCCTGCCTTCGGCCCGCTCCGCCCGCGCTGCGCCGACGCGCGCCCACGCGCCGAGAACCGGGTCATGAGTCGATCACCGTAGAGAAGCGGTCAGGTCAGAACGAGCCTCCGGTGGGGGCGCTCAGGCTCCGAGATGGCGGGGGCGCCGTTCGCGAGTGCCGGCGGACAGTGGCGTGCGCGGTGCTCCCATCCCGTCTGCCATCGACCCAGGCAGAGCCGAGCAGACGCGGCCCATGGCGTCCAGGTCGTTCGTACAGTGGCGCGCTCCACCTGGACGCCATGCACCACGCCCGCTCCACGGTGTGTGGGCCGACGGCAGACGGGATGGGAGCTGGGGAGGGTGGTGGGCTGGAGCAAGGGAGCCGGCGGCTTCCTGCTGAGTCGGGCTGGACGGTGGCCGTCACCACGCTGGCCCGCGAGATGACTGTTCGCATCGTGTGCCTACTATGCGGACAACCGGCAGCCTCTCGCTCCTACGACGAGAGGGCCACCAGCCATGAGCACTGCGTGAGGGAATCGCCATGAGGCGTTGGATTGCTGCTTTCGTCGCCACCCTGGCAGTCGCGAGTACGGGTGCGTGCACCGCAGCCTCGACGCACGCCCAACCGAAGACACCCGCGACGACTTTGGCTTCGGGTCCGAAGGCTTGCACACACGGTACGTATCAATGGTTCAACATAGAACGGCCCGTCCGGCTCTCCGCCCTCTCCGATGTGGAGACCCTCGGCAAAGGTGGCGGCAAGTTCAAAAAGCTCAAGCATCGAGTGTCGTGGCCCGAAGCCTCCGTATCGTCACATGGCCCGGCACTGCCGTCCCGTGACGTGCTGTTTTCCCTCGCCAAGTTGGTCGGTCAGGCCCAAGAGGGCGACGATGCCGCCAGCCTCACCTTCACCGACGTTGACAGAAAACCAGGTGACCCCAACGCAAGCCGGGCCACATCGTCAGAAGGGGGAGGCAGTTTTGTGGAGTACAACGAGACGCGCATCGTAGAGGCGGACTTTCGATACACCTGCCCACGCGCCGGAGTCGTGACCGTCGGACACGCGAAGAGCTGGATAAGCGAAGGTTCGGGCAGCCTTGAGTGCGGCAGACGGCTCGATGGTTCCAAGGAGGCCCACGACCTGACCGCCGCACGCGAAGCTGCGCGTCTCTCCTGCGGTCCGAAGTCGGTTGCCGCGCAAACCTCGGGGGCTGCCGGACAGTAAGACCCCGGCTGCCACTTCCTTTGCGCGAGTGCCGTACAGCAGGGAAGTACAGCAACCACCGCAACCAGTCCCGACCACCGTCGGCCCCAAGCAACCGCGTGGCGTGCTCAGCAGACCCCAGCGGCCACCGCGCCCATAGTTCGCATTCAGGCGATCAGTCCGCGTCAGTGTCCGCGCGGCCTACTGAGCGGAACACGGTCTCATACTCACCTGCCTGCACCAGATGATCCACAACTCTCACCATGGCCGGGATGCCGGCGTCACGGACGATGAGGCCGTCCCAGCAGGTGAAGAAGCTTCCTCCCAACTCCTCACCCGTCGTGGCCCACCGATCCATGAGCCTTTGGACCTCAGCGAGCGTAAAGATGGTCCCTGACCACCGGAGCCCACCCGCGAAGACCACCCACATGTCGACGTTGCAGACGTCCTCAAGCGCTTCGCCCGCATCGGGCACGAAACAGATCTCGTACCCGTCCCGCCGCACCCGGTAAAAAGGCCCGTCCCACATGACGTCCCTGACTCTCCCTTCGCTCCATGCCGAAGGCGGAGCCTAGCCCCTCGCTCGTGCCCTGGCGTGCCACTCTCGTGCCAGAACGGGCGGCGACTCAGGGGGAATCGCGGTGCGCAGCGGGACGCGCCAGCCACGCCTTCTAAGGCAGGGAATCCGCAGGTCAGGCCAATGCTCACCCCACCTCGCTCCTAAAGCGGTGGCTCCCTACGAACTAGCGGCAGCGGCCATCCGGCGCAGGCCACCAGTGCGCTGCCGTCCTCGGTAAGGAAGAGCAGGGTGGTCCATGTCCGATCGGCGGAATCGATCAGCCCGGTGCGCACGGGCCGGCCATGTTCGCGGACGAGCTGCACTGCTCGTTCCAGCCCGAAAGGTTCAAGTCCGTGCATCCGCATGCGCTGGAGTCGGCCCTTGAAGACTCCGGCATGCACGCCGGCGGGTTGTGCCCGGTCCGCCACCCAGTAGGTGGCGCCGCCGCGGAGGGTGGCCAGAGCTCTCGCGGACGCCTCGTCCTCACCGGCCAACAGCGATTCCAGCACATGCCGTTCCATGGTCACCCCCGTTTGGATCCTGCGGTACAGCAGCCACGTACCGCAACCCCAGCGATCGCCTGCGTCCGGTGGCGTCCCTCCGGAGCCTTGTAGCGGCCGGAATGACCGTTGCTGACCGATCCGGCTAGAACTACGGATTAGAAGGTCGCCGTGCCCGTTCCGTGCCCGAGGGGGCGGTAAACCACGGTCAACGGCGGGTTCCGGGGCGAGATCACTGGTTCGCCCACACCGCCGTTGGCGCTGGTCAGAACATTGCCAGGACCGCAGGGCCCGCTGATTCCCAAGCTCGGGTGGAGCGGTGAGGCGATAACGTGATCACTATGGCTTCGCCCAATCCGTTCGTTCATCCCCGCTGGGGCTTGACCTTCCATTGGTGGGCCGTGGATCCATCCGGCGAGGTTGCCCTCATCTACTCCGCCTTCGGACAGGTGCCATGTGCAGCCAACAGCCAGGAACGGGTGATGGACAGCGCGACGAAGGCCGCTCGGGCGAGCTACCCGGGTTGGTTCGCCGAGACAAAATCCACAGGAAACGCACCGTATCGCTTCGAATGGGACGAAGAGTGCGACGACCACTACACGCGAGTGGATTCGCCCGCACTCCCTATCTTGATCACCGACCTACCGGACGAGATTGCACAGGCCGCGAGCCTGGTCCGAGTGACTTTTCCCTTCCGGGACATCACAAGAATCGATCTCGCGTACCCCCACGGCGAAGAAGCCCTGTCAGCCCGCTAGCTCGGTTCCGGTAGAGCTGCAGATCAGTTGCAGCACCGAGGCGGGCTGAGTGTCTAACTGCGCTACGACGGCTGCGCACTGGGGCGCATAACCGCGGACGTTCGCGGACGGTCCGCCCAGGTCACGACCGGCTTGGCCCCAGGTCACACAGTCGCTCCCATTGCTTCGGGACGAAGAGGTTCACTCAGCTAGGGTGCGCCCCATGACCGACAACGTCCCGGCCTGTCCAGAGTGCCGCCAGCCTATGGAGTCTGGCGGCCTGGTGCTCTCCAAGCGAGAGGACGACGGCCGACGGACTTGTCGGGCGTTGTGGCGGTGCGCGGATCGGCACACATGGTGGCAGTGGGCGGACCGGCCAGACGATCCGTTGGAGGTCTGCCCAGTTCCGGCGCTGTTTCGGTGACATCCAACGCTGACATCAACGAGGCCGGACGGCGGCGTACAGCAGCGCTCCTCGGCGACCGCCGGACCAGCCGACGACGGCCCCAGAGGCGTGTGTAGGTCGAACTCCTTATGCGGTGCTCCGAGAGCGCCAACACCTCTATCAGCTGCGGTCGCTACGCTCGGACTCGTGAGCGATGCTGCCCGAGTGCTAGCGAACCACCGAGTCCACGTCGTTCCTGTTGTGCTGGCTCTGGCCAATCCACCGTGGCAGCGGGATGTGTGGCTCGACCCGTCGGCGTTCGAAGACCTGGCCCATGTCTTCCACACACTCTTCGACGACTTCTGCGACGCCGATGAGCCAGAGCGGTACCTCGGCGTCAGCCTACGAAGTGACGAAGAGGTCGTCCTGATGAGGGAGCTCGGTGCCGCGCTCAACGCCGCGGCGGCCGAGGCGCCCCACGACGCCGACGCGGAGTATCTCCGGGCATCTGCGTGGCCAGAGGTCGTGACCATCGCCGGACGCCTTGCTCAAGTCATGGTCGCGAACGATCTAAGGGAACTCGCCGAACTGCTTGGCGACGCGGCCGTGCCAGACCCGTGCCAGATCGGGCGGGGAACCACGGGGAACAGCGGGGAGTAGGCCGACGGAGACACAGGCTCCGATACGGCATCGCCACAGGTCGGTTCGGCGGCCTCCCGTAAACGCCCTTAGCTTCCCAAGCTGAGAGCTCCGGAATCGTCGTCGCGGGCCGGTCGTAGTTGCTTGCTGGTCGACGGCATAGGCAACGTGGCTGGAGGCTGGTGGGGGCTACAGCGAGGCACACGTGCGCCTGGTCAGTCGGCGCACCCGCCGTCGTGGCTGGCTGTCGTCGGCTGGGGCACAGACAAACCAGTGTCCGACTCCAAGTGGACGTAACCGTGCACCCACCTGCGGCGTGCGCGGTAGGACTGTGCATCCTGAACACCATGACGAACCCCGAAGGCCCGTACGTGAAGGTGCACTTCCGGATGGAGATCGAGAACGACTGGCCTCCGGCGTCGGTGGAGAGCCTGTGGGCGGTCGACCAGGGTGACGGCACCGTGCGGCTCGACAACATCCCCTGGTTCGTCCGGGGTATCGCCTGTGGGGACATCGTGGCCACCGAACCGGACGAGGAGGGCGTGCGGTGGGCCGGCGAGGTGGTCCGGCGTTCGGAGAACTGCACCATCCGCCTCATCGTGTTCCGTGACGGCGGTTCAGGAGCTGCACGGCAGAGCGTGATCAACGCATTTCACGCTCTCGGGGTCTGCGGCGAGGGCATAGAGAGGTTCGGCATGGTTGCCCTGGACGTCCCGCCCACCGCCGATCTCACCAAGGTACAAAGGCTCCTCAGCCACGGTGTAGCAAAAGAATGGTGGGACATGGAAGAGGGGTGCATTACTGCGCAGTGGCGGGCCGTGTCCGCCGGCTGACGCCGTTCATGTGATCCATGGCTGGGCCGTCCGAGGTCGCTCGACACTGGCCAATGACGACCGACGACAACCACCAGGCGCACGAGCCCACCGCTCCTGACCAGCAAAAAGCCAGCTCACCAAGATCCCCGACAAGACCCAGGGCAAGAAGTAGTGGGCCCGCGCCAGAGGTCCCCTGTCCGTGGTTCTTCCCCCGGCAGGGGACCTGCCGCTCTTCCGGAGTTCCCAGGGCGCAGGTCGTGTCTACGTCTTGCCTCCATGCACGGCATGGCCCTGACTGGTTGGCACGGGTGCCACCGGGCGGACCGCGGTGAAGTCATGGAACTCATAGCGGGTGGCGGAGAGCAACAGCAGCCATTCGTTGGAGCCCTGCCACGGAGAGAGGTCGCCGGCCCCTCCGCGCACCACTCGCGGTCCGTCCCCGGTGCGGGGGCGTGCATCCACCGGCGCATCCTTGAAATGCGGGATCCATACGTCGGCGCAGATTTCATTGGCCGACCCCATCGCCGTCAGCCCGAAGGGGTTCTCAGCCGCGGAGATGCGTTCCTCGTCGGCGAAGTCGTGGTCCTCGTCCGGCCTGTCGTCCCCACAGAAGTTCAGGGTGGTCGTACCGGCTCGGGCCGCGTACTCCCACTCCGCCTCGCTGGGCAGCCGGAACGGCAACATTCGAAGCAGATCGTCCAAGTCGTCCCTGAGCCGGGCCGTGTTCGAATCCGAGACGGCGAAGCTGTCCTCGTACTCGGGCAGCCAGTGCCGCACTTGCTCGACGGTGAGCGGATGCCGGGCAATCAAGAACGGTTCGAGCTGCACTTCCCGCACCGGCCGGGCCTGGCCGGCACCGGCGAAGAACGGTTCGAGGTCGTCATCGGCACCGTCGGCCCGCTCGATGGCGCGGACCGAGTCCAGTTCCGCGTCGGACAGACCCATCCGGAACGTTCCACCGGGCACGGCCCGGAAGACCACTCCGGACGGCGTATGCCGCCAAGCCGGTCGGCCTGCCACGATCTCTTGAACCCACATGGCGCGGACGCTAGCAGTCGGGCAACCAGGAGGAAGGCGAGGACCAGGAAGGGAGCATGGCCGACTGGGCGCCCACTGGCAGCGCTGCACCACTACCGCACCAGATCGAGCGGAGAACAGCGGGGAATCACGGTGAAAGAAGTCGCGCCCGGCGAAGCCCCACCTCAGCCGTTGGCGCAGGCCAGACCCTGAACCGTCCCCAAACGCCCGCAGCTTCCCAAGCTGAGAGCGCGAGTTCGATTCTCGTCACCCGCTCCAGAAATCTCCCCCAGGTCAGCGGCCTGGGGGTTGTTTGTTGTCTAGTCCAATTCGGGAGTGGCGTGCCCTCCGCGTGCCCTAAGAACTCCTAACGAAATGATCTTCGAGGTGGTTGGATCAGTCCGGAACTGATGATCCGGGGGTGTGGGGTGGCTCGGCCGAAGCCGTGGGAGGTTGACGACGAGTTGTGGGCGGTGATCGAGCCGCTGTTGCCCAGGGTCGAGCGTCGGGCCCGGCACCCGGGGCGCAAGCGGCATCCTGATCGGCTGGTGTTCCAGGGCATCCTGTTCGTGCTGCATACCGGGATCGCCTGGGAGCATCTGCCGCAGGAGCTCGGCTTCGGTTCGGGCATGACCTGCTGGCGGCGCCTGGCCCAGTGGACTGAGGCCGGTCTGTGGCCCCGGCTGCACGAGAGCCTTCTGGCCAGGCTTCGCAGTGCGAACGCCCTGGATTTCTCCCGGGCGTCGGTCGACGGTTCTCACATCCGAGCGTTGAAGGGGGCATAAAGACGGGACGAAGCCCTGTTGACCGGGGCAGAGCGGGCAGCAAGCATCGCCTGATCACCGATGCCACCGGCATTCCGCTCGCCGTCACCTTGACCGGCGGCAACCGCAACGACGTCACCCAGCTCATCCCGCTCCTCCAGGCCGTGCCGCCTGTGCGGGGCAAGCGGGGCCGGCCCCGCCGTCGCCCTGATGTGGTGCTGGGTGACCGGGGCTACGACCACGACAAGTACCGCCGTCTCGTCTGGGCCCTCGGCGTGAAGCCGCTGATCGCCCGCCGTGGCACCGAGCACGGGTCCGGCCTCGGCAAGCAACGCTGGGTTGTGGAGCGCGCGTTTGCCCACCTGCACTGGTTCGCCGTTTGCGGATCCGCTGGGAGATCCGCGACGACATCCACGAAGCGTTCCTCACCCTCGCATGCGCCCTCATCTGCTGGCGGCGACTGCGCTCTCTGGCGAGCTAGTCAGTCGCCGCCAGCCGGTTGAGAACTTCCACGGAGGTGAAGCTCCAGCCGACCAGGCGTTGCCCACTCCAGTTGATGCCGATCACGAGTCCATCCCGGGCGGCATCAGGCAGTACGCCTTCGCACCAGGTGTCCAGGGGCATGGAACCCACCCGTAGCCCACGCCCCCAGATCCTCGCTGCCCGCTGGGCGCGGGCCGAGGTCGACCAGAACGGAAGACTTCGCGTGCCTTCCTCAGAGAGGTGAGTCGGGCTTCCGTCATCATCCCGAACAAACCAGACCACTCGGCTCTGGCGGACATCTCGGAAGAATGCCGCCGCCTGCGAACCGCTCTGACTCATGGCCAACGACCCTACCGTTCCCCGCCACCCATTTCGTTAGGAGTTCTAAGTGCAGGTGGGAGGCACTGCCGGAGCCCCCATGGGGTTCGACTTTCGAGACGAAGAGGCAACTTGTCTCACATCGCGAGACACTTTTCTGGTGACCTGCGTCACAGAGTGTTCACCCATGTGTGAAGTCGCTTACGCAAAGGGGTAGTTGCACCCAAGGTGGTTCCCTCAGCCGACGGCGACTGTCCGCCAGTGGATCGGGCCCGGGACCTGTGGAAATGCAGGCCCATCTCAGCACCATCCAGCACAGGACGCGTGACGAGGCACGAGAAGGCTCAGGGCTGTTTCACGACGCGGCCGCCGCCGATACGGATCTCCGGTCGCTCGGCGCCGATACGGCGGAGAGCGACCTGAGACCGGTGGGGCACAGCACCGCTGCGTCGCGATCGGCGAGGGGGCTGTCGGTGTGAGAGTGCGGTCAGGCGGCGAAGGGGGCGAGCAGTTCGTTGTACTGCTTGGCGGCGGTGTCCAGGTCTTCGTCGGAGAGTCCGAAGGCGGTGCCGTACAGCTTGACCATCGGCTGGATGTCGAACTAGCACAGCCGCAGGGTGGCGTGCCAGTTGCTGAGGAGGGTCTCGATGGTGGCCTGGTTGGCGCCTTCGAGGGTGTAGTGGTCGGCGGGGACGTCGGTGGTGACGGCGACGACGGCCTTCTTGCTGGCCAGTTGCGAGACAGAGCCGTCCATGGTGAAGGCCCAGCCGAGGGTGAAAACCTTGTCCTGCCACTGCTTGAACAGTGGGGTGGTGTTGTACCAGAACACCGGGTGCTGGAAGACGATCACGTCGTGTTCGGCCAGCAGCGCCTGCTCGGCGGCGACATCGATCTGGAAGTCGGGGTAGGTGGCGTAGAGATCGTGCACGGTGACATGGGCCAGATCGCGAACGGCTTCCACGAGCGCCGCGTTGGCCTTCGACTGGGACAGGTCGGGGTGACCTACGACAAGGAGAACCTTGGACATGACGAGAAACCTCTTCAGTAATCAGTGAAATGGGTGAATGGATGCAGGTCGGTCGGGTGTGACGCGTCGGGGACCTCGCCGGGGCGTCAGTCCTTCGCGAAGTCCGGGCGCGTGGGCTGATCCGGCGCAGGGGCGCCAGCGGTCAGCGGTCAGCGGTCGATGCTCGCCATGTTGACCTCCTCGTGGCGTTCGCCCGCGGCCCGTGTGAGGTTGTTGAGGCGGTCGGGCTGAGCGGCGCTGAGTTCGATGCCCTCGGCCACGGTGTTCTCCTCGACGCGTGCAACCCGCCGGGTGCCGGGGATGGGGGCGATGTCGTCGCCGCGGGTCAGCAGCCAGGCCAGCGCGGTCTGTGCCGGGGTGGCGCCGATCTCGGCGCCGATGGTCTGCACTTCGTCGACGATCGCCAGGTTGCGCTGGAAGTTCTCGCCGGTGAAGCGCGGGTTGGTCTTGCGCCAGTCGTCGTCGGTGAAGTCGTCGACGGTGCGGATCTGCCCGGTCAGCAGGCCGTGGCCGAGCGGGGAGTAGGGCACGAATCCGATGCCCAACTCGCGCAGCAGCGGGAGGATTTCGGCCTCGACGTCGCGAGTCCACAGCGAGTACTCGGTCTGCAGCGCGGCCTGATCAGCCCCTGGTGCCGGAGCGGCCTCGGGGAACTCGGTGGTCGCCGACTACGTGCGAGGGACGGTGACGTCGACAACGGGGTTCGTGGCAGCGTGGTCAGCGGCACGGTGATCGTCACACACGGTGCCTGGCCGTCGGGCGCCCAAGCGGTCATGGACGCGGCCGGTCTGGAACCCGCGTGCCAGTACCTCAAGTACCCGGTGACCTCTCCCTACTCCACCTTCGCGGTGAACTCGCCGGCCACCTTCAGCCAGGCGAACGGCCAGTTCACGATCACCGAAGCCGGGGCCGACCGTCTGGGGTGCCGGCGGACAGCACGACGACCAGTACGGGGCCGTCTACCAGAGCCAGGCGTTCAGCAGCGGCACCACCGTGACCGTCAAGGTGGACCAGTTGGACGACGCCAACTCCTGGGCGAAAGCGGGCATCATGGTGCGTAACGACATGACGGCCGCAGGCAGTTCAGCGGGGTACGCGGTCATGGCCGTGACGCCGGGCAATGGAGTCGTTCTCGAGTACGACTCCAACGGCGACGGATACCTCGACGCCGAGGCGAAGACCACGGGCATCAAGGCACCGGTCTGGTTGCGGCTCACCCGCACGGGCAACCAGGTCAGCGGGTACTACTCCACCAACGGGACCACCTTCACCCAGGTCGTCTCGGCGGTGAACCTGTCCGGCGCCAACGCGACCGAGGACGCGGGCGTCTTCCACACCTCCCACGACAACAAGATCTCGGGTACGGCCGGCTTCAGCGGCCTGAGTATCACTCCGTAGTCAGTTCTCCATCAGATGAGCAGAGGGTGTTCAGATCATGCGTCACCGCATGATCTGAACACCCTCTAGACCACGCTGGACGTGAAGATCGACGACGAGCATCGCCGCGATGATGGGCCTGTGGAGCTTCGCGTGGCGATGTGGGCGGGCTTGGTGCTGTTGTGTCTGCCGCTGGGTGGGGAGTTGTACATGCGCGAACCACACGATGGTCAAGCCTCCTCCGCCCAGCAGTCACGCAGCAAGGCGACCGCCCTGGACTCCGAGAAGCCGGCCTGCCGAGCCGCCTCCACCAACTGAAGCGCGACATCGCGCGGTCCCGCCTGCGCAGGAACAGCAATCATCACGGCGCCCCAGCCGCGCCGGAGATCAATCAACCCGTCATCGAGTAGCTGCTGATAGCCGCGCAGGGGCACCGGCAACGGCATCTGGCGCAGCAAGGACGCCAACGCCTCCGACAGCGGTGGCACCAGCCACTGGGCCTCTGGGCCCAGTGGCTGGAGGAGACCACGCTGGCGGACGCGATCGCCCCTCCCGGCGGCGCCACCGTCATCACCTCCATGGGCGACCAGGGCGGCTTCCGCCACGACTCCCTGACCGAGGTACCCGCCGGACGGCTGAAGGACCCGCTGATGAGCAGCAGCACCGACATCGACTTCGCCCAGTCCGCTCCCGCGGTGATGGTCCGTGTCGGCACCGGCGGCGCGCAGGACGGCGCCTACTCCACCGACGGTGGCAGCACCTGGAACGGCTTCACCGCCGAACCGGTCCCCAGCGCGAACAGCGGCCATGTCGCCCTCGCCGTGGACGGCTCCACCATCGTCTGGGCCGAAGCAGGCCAGGCCCCCTACCGCTCCACCGACAAGGGCGCCACCTGGCTCCGCGTCAACGACGACGCCCACCAGTGGGGCGCCATCGGCAGCCTCGGCATCATCACCGGCGACCCCGACACCTACGGCCGCGGCCCACGGTGATGGCATCCGCCTCGGCGGCGAGATCGGTCAGGACCGCGACGTCAGCTTGCGGCGGGGACGGGGGCGTGGGGTGGTACTGGTGTCTCCGTCGGATCGGGCTCGGCTGTCACCGCGGAGGGAGCGGGGGTGGGGGCGTAGGGGATCTCTCCGCGCAGGACGGCCTTGGCGCGGTCCTCGTCGAGCTCGCCCTCCCAGTGGGCGACGGCCAGGGTGGCGACGCCGTTGCCGACCAGGCTGGTCAGGGCGCGGGCTTCGGACATGAACCGGTCGACGCCGAAGATCAGTGCCAGGGCGGCGGGCGGGACGTGCGGGACGGCGCTGAGGGTGGCGGCCAGGGCGATGAAGCCGGAGCCGGTGACGCCTGCGGCGCCCTTGGAGGTGAGCAGCATGACGGCGAGCATGGCCAGCTGCTGGGTGAGGCTGAGGTGGATGCCGAGGGCCTGGGCGAGGAAGACCGAGCCCATGGTCAGGTAGATGGCGGTGCCGTCGAGGTTGAAGGAGTACCCGGCGGGCAGCGTGATGCCGACGACCGGTTTCGAGGCGCCCGCGTGCTGGAGCTTGGCCATCATGCGCGGCAGGACGGGCTCGGTGGAGGAGGTGCCCAGGACGATCAGCAGCTCTTCCTTGATGTAGCGCAGGAAGGGCAGCAGCCGCAGTCCGTTCAGGCGCATCACGGTCCCGAGGACGACCAGGACGAAGAAGAGGGCGGTCAGCCAGAACGAGCCGACCAGCAGGGCCAGGTGGCGCAGGGTGCCCAGGCCGTAGTGGCCGATGGTGAAGGCCATCGAGCCGAACGCGCCGATGGGGGCCAGCCGCATGATCCAGCGGATGAGCGTGAACAGGACCGTGGAGAACTTCTCGATGCCCCGGGCGATGCCCAGGCCTGCCTCTCCGCTGGCGTGCAGGCCGAATCCGAACAGCACCGACACCAGCAGCACGGGCAGGATCTCGTTGCCGGTCAGGGCGCTGATCAGGGTGGCCGGGATGGTGGCGAGGAGGAAGGCGGCGAAGCCCTCGTGGGCCGTGGTCGCCTCCGGCGGCAGGCCCTTGGTGGACAGGGTCGAGAGGTCGATGTGCAGACCGCTGCCCGGCTTGACGACGTTGACGACGACCAGGCCGATCACCATGGCCACGGTGGTCAGCACCTCGAAGTAGACCAGGGCCTTCAGGCTCACGCGGCCGACCGCGCGGGCGTTGCCCATGGAGGCGATGCCGTGGACGACCGTGCAGAAGATGATCGGTGCGATGAACATCTTCACCAGCGCGATGAAGCCGTCGCCGAGCGGTTTGAGGTCAGCGCCGACGGACGGCCACAGCCCGCCCACGGCGGCGCCGAGGAGGACGGCGATCAGGCACTGGATGTAGAGGTGGGACAGCATCCGGCGGATACGGCCCGGTGGTTGGGTGACGGTACCCGGGGCGGCGTCGTTGCGGCTCATGCGGGGCGTCCTTCCAGGACGGGAACGAGGAGTTCGGCTCGGGCGATACGCCGGGCGGCGCGGTGCAGCAGCACCGTGGGGGACGCGCCGTCCGGTGCGGGGACGGCTTGGGTGGTGATCACGCCGGCGGGGGTGCCCAGGCGCAGCGTGCCGTCGGCGGTCTGCCGGGCTACGCGGTGGGCGAGGGTGCCAGGGGTGGTGGCGGCCGTGGCCAGGGCCACGGCGGAGGTCAGGCCGATCGCCGGGTGCGGGGCGTGCATGGAGACCATGCGCACGGCCAGGTCGTACTCGTCCTGGTTGACGAGCGTGCCCTGGGTGGTGCGATAGGGCGCGGGTCGGGCGACGATGCCCACCTTCGGCACCGCGTGGCTGACCGGATCGCCCTCGCGGGCCAGGCCCATGGCCAGCGCTGCCTGGCGGCGCAGCAGGGTCAGCGCGGGCACTGCGGTGGCGAACGCGGTGAGGGATTCCGTGCCGTCGAGGCCGAACGCCTTGGCCTCGAACAGCGCGGCCGGCGCGCCGGCGTCCACCAGGGATGCCTCGACAAGGCCGGCCGGGCCGGTCAGCTCGTCCAGTGCCCGGCCGGTCGGCAGTGCGCGGCCGGTCGTCGAGCCCGCCGGGTCCTGAAACCCGAGCAGGACCGGCACACCCGGCGCCGCGGTACCCGGGACCACGGCCGTGCCCTCCTCCGGGGCCACGCCCGCGGGGGTGGGGATCGTGCCGGTGAGGCGGGCCCCGGTGTTGACGTTGAGCATGCGGACGGTGGTGGTGTCCGACGTGATCGGCACGAGATGGTGGTGGACGGCGTACAGGGCCACGGCGGTGGCGCAGTTGCCGCAGTTGCTGGCCCACTCCACGCGCTCGTCGCCGATCCCCACCTGCGCGAAGGCGTACTCGACATCCACGCCGGCCTGGGCCGACGCCTGTACGACGGCGGCCTTGGAGGTGGTGGAGGAGGCTCCGCCCACACCGTCGATCTGACGGGGGTCGGCGGCGTTGAAGGCGGCGAGCAGGAGGGCATCGACGTCCACGCCCGTGGCGGCCACGTCGCGGTGGTCGAAGATCCAGCACTTGCTGGTTCCTCCGCGGATCATCTCGCCCTGCAGACGCAGCACAACCGACTCCTCACAGCCAGGAAAGGGGAAGCCCGCCGACGGTCTCGCCGTGCGTGGTGTCCTCCACGGTGGGTTACGGCAGCGTGAAGTACAATCTCGGAAAACTGGAGGGCTATTAAGCTGAAGTGAACGCTGGAGGTGGCGGCATGCTCGACGTCCGGCGCATCCTGCTGTTCACGGAGGTCGCCCGGCGCGGCTCGGTGACCGCGACAGCCCGCGCCCTCAACTACACCCCGTCGGCGGTATCGCAGCAGATCAGCCGCCTGGAAACGGAGGCAGGCCAGCCCCTGCTGGAACGCCACGCCCGGGGCGTCACCCTCACCGACGCCGGACGGGCACTGGCCGAACGAGGGCAACGGATCGAACGCGAACTGCAGGCCGCGGAGAACGAACTCGCCGACTACGCCGGCCTGCGCGCGGGCACCCTGCGCATCGGCACCTTCCCCACCGTCGGCGCCTCGCTCCTCCCACAGGCCGTGATCGCCTTCCGGGACGCCCACCCCGACGTACGGCTGACCGTCCGCAGCGCCCGCATCGCCGGGCTCTGGACGATGCTGGAGAACCGGGAGATCGAGATGTCCCTCATGTGGGACTACGACTGGAGCCGAATCGACCGGGGGGACATCGTCGTCACCCCACTCCTCGACGACCCGCCGGCCCTTCTCGTCAGCGACCACCATCCACTCGCCGGCCGCGACGCCGCCTCACTCGCCGACTTCGCACACGACCCCTGGATCACCCGCGCCGACCATCACCCGGTGGCCGAAGCCCTCGTCCGCGGCTGCCGCGCCGTCGGCTTCGAGCCCCACATCGCCTACGAGGCCCACGACTACCAGGAGGCCCAGGCCATGGTCGCCACCGGCATCGGCGTCGCCCTTGCTCCCACCCTGGCCCTTGAGGGCATCCGACCCGGCGTGAACGTCCTGCCCCTCCAGCCGCCGGCACCCGTCCGCCGCATCCTCCTGGTTCGCATGGCCGACCACTCCCTCACCCCCGCCGCCCTGACCTTCGCCGGACTCCTCCGCGACGCCGCCGCGGCCCGAACCCTCTGACGGGGAGACGTGGTCGGCCACGTCTGCGGCTACCGCCGTGTGGGCGTGGTACGCGGTAAGCGGTCGACGCGAAAAAATCCGTGGCTCTTCGCGGCAACCTCTTCGGCCTCTGTGACCACTCAGTGGTGTCCGGCCAAGTGGTCCGGTCAGATGCAACGGCTGAGAGAGAGCACAGGCGTGTCCCTGGAACGAGAACACAGACATGTCCCCGGCACACCCACGTCATCGGTGGGGTCCCGCGCCGGCGGCCACCGTGCCGACGGCGGCGCGCGCGGTGGTCGCTCGAAGCATCGTGGCCGCCGGCTGCTCGCGCGTCGGGGTCTGTGGGCGGGTCTCACCATGGTGGTCGTGGCCGGCTCGGCCGTCGTGGTCACCCAGGCTTCGGCAGATCAGAAAAAGACCCCGGATCTGAAGAAGTGGTACGTGCTGGTCAACCGCAACAGCGGCAAGGTGCTGGACGACCGCGGCTCCGCCAAGAACGACGGCGCGGCGGTGGTGCAGTGGGGCCGTCACGGCGGCGCCAACCAGCAGTGGCGGTTCATCGACGCGGGTGACGGGTACTACCAGCTGCAGAACCGGATCTCCGGCAAGGTGCTGGACGACCTCGGCTGGTCGAAGGCCGCCGGCTCCGCCCTCGTGCAGTGGAAAAACATGAACGGCGCCAACCAGCAGTTCAAGCTGGCCAAGTCGCCGGACGGCTACGTGCGTTTGGTCAATCGATTCAGCGGCATGGCTGTCGGTGTCCAGAACGCCGCCAAGGCCAACGGGGGCGGCATCGTCCAGAACCGCGACCGGAGCGGCGCGAACCAGCAGTGGAAGCTCGTCGCGGTCGGTAGCGCCGACGGCACCGGGAACCCGGGGAACTCCGGCAGCACACCCACGCCCAGCGTCAGCGCTCCGGCGAGCCCGGCTCCGAGCGGCACCCACTCTGCGTCGCCGTCGGCGTCGCCGACCGCCATCAACGGCACGTCGGCGAAGAGTTTCATGGGCAGTGACAAGGTGCTCATCGGCGGCTCGATGTCCGACGCCTCGTTCAACGCCGCGCCGTTCGACGTGCGCTACGCCTACATACACAGCCAGCCCGCGCCCTCGTCGGACGCCTATACGGCGTCACGTTGCAAGGATGAGTGGTCGAGCTGGTGGGGCTGCTGGGGCGGCACCAGCACGGCGCCCGGAAACCAGGTGACCTGGCAGGACAGCGTGGCGGCCAAGGCGACCTACCAGGGCAAGTCGCGACCGCAGAAGTATCTGTGGACCTGGTACTCCCTGCGGGACCTCGGGGACGCGGCAGGCGAGGGCGACGGCCCGGGCGAGGTCAAGGCCATCAACCGGACCGACCTGCTCACCAAGTACCTGAACGACTACCGATTCTTCCTCCAGAAGATCGGCACGTCGCACGACGCGATCGACCTCGAGCCCGACTTCTGGGGTTTCGCCCGTTCGCTCGGCAACCTGCACGAGGTTCCCGCGCAGGTCAAGGCCTCGAATCCGACGGACTGCGGATCGCAGGAGAACAGCGCCTCCGGACTGGCCCAGTGCCTGATCTCGATGGCGCACAAGTACGCGCCGAACACCGCCGTGGGGCTGCACCTTTCCTGCTTCGACTGGGAGAGCAACCTCCAGAAGTGCGTCAAGGACTACGCGGACCTCGGGGCGAAGAACGCCGACTTCCTGGCCACCGATGTGTCGGACCGCGACGCGGGCTGGTACGCACAGCCGGCCCACGGGGGCAGTGACCACTTCTGGAACGACCAGAAGGCTGCCGCCTCGCTGAAGTTCTGGAAGACGATGGCCGAGTCCGTGGGCAAGCCGGTCGTCCTGTGGCAGATCCCCGTGGGCAACATGGCGGGGAACAACACTCCCGGCCACTTCAAGGACGACAAGGTGGACTGGTTCTTCTCACACATGGACCAGGTGGCGAACGCGCACATCGCCGGCCTGCTGTTCGGTGCGGGATGGTCGGAGCAGACAACGCCCGAGACCGACGGCGGAAACCTGATCAACAAGACGATCGCCTATCACAACTCGGGTGGTACACCACTCAAGTAGGTGAAGCCGACGAATGCGCCCCCATCTCTTCGATGGGGGCGCTTTTCGTCGTCTTCGTCGGGCTGAGGACTCCTCTGGCGGCGTCGGCCATGCCGCCGTCGGTGCGGGCGCCGATCGAGGCGGCCTTGGCGAAGGGAGTGATCGTGTTGACAGGTGACGGCGGGGAAGCCGAGTTCGACCGCGAGGCCGGGAGAGTGCGGGCCGTGCCGGTCGA
Organism: Streptomyces sp. NPDC001220; assembly: GCF_053597895.1. NCBI lineage: Bacteria > Bacillati > Actinomycetota > Actinomycetes > Kitasatosporales > Streptomycetaceae > Streptomyces > Streptomyces sp. NPDC001220. The sequence goes on along the minus strand of NZ_JBSFJE010000009.1, from coordinate 391,667 downwards.
TGAATGCGTCGCTGTGGCGGAAGGTGAATGCGGCCCGGGACGCCGGCGCCCCACACCGCGCAGGACCAGGAGCCCACCCATCAGCCCGACAAGCCTCGCCGAGCCGCCGCCTGGTCCACAAAAGATTGGAACCCCAGCCGGCGCACGGCTGGGGTTCCTCGACGAGGCGGTGAGCAGCGGTCAGCGCTGCAGGGTCAGGACACCCAGCCGCCACGGCAGTCGGTCGTAGGGGCCGCTCGCGGTGGGGGACTTGCCCTGGTAGAGGAACTGCAGGTTGCAGGGGTCGATGGTCATGGTCTGGTCGGGGTTGCTGCGAACCAGGTCACCGTGGCTGATGTCGTTGGTCCAGGTGGCACCGCTGTTGGCCTTGCCCGCGAAGGGGTTGTCCTCGGTGGCGGCCTGCGGGGTCCACGCACCGTTCAGGCTGGTGGCGATGAACGAGCGGAAGTAGCGCTGCTCGTTCGCGAAGTGTTGGCGTCGGTGATGGACTTGACCCAGCTTGGCAGTTGGGAGTGCCAGACCAGGGTGTGCCCGCGCATGCGCTGGCCGTGCGCGGTGGCGTGGCCCACGATCGAGTCGGCGGGGGCGAAGTTGAAGTTCCCGCGGGAGGGTTCGGTGGTGTCCCACTTCATCTCGTTCTCCGGGGTGATCATGTTGAATTCCCGGTCGAGAAGGGTGGAGTACGTCGAGTCGCCGAGCCTGCCCGAGGCCACTGCCGTGCCGAAGTAGCGGCCGCTGTCGGCCGCTGCACCGGCCAGCGTGGGGGCCTTCGGTGTGTGTGCGGCTTGGGCGACCAGGGGTACAGCAGCACCCGCGGCGGCGAGGACCACGGCGGCGGCGAGCACGCGGCGGGTTGCCGGGCGGCGGCGATGAGAGCGGTTCTGATCTGACAACGGCATGTCCTTCTGGCACAGCGGGCCTTGATCCGGCCCCGGTCATCCGCCAGTTGCCGCCACGCACACAAAGATTGCCGCGATCGAGGGAAGAATTTCCACGGCCGCCGTCACCATCCCCAACCCAGCTCCACGGCGACCTGCCGGCCACCATGAAGGCCACCTGCGGCGACGGGACGAACGCCGGGCCGGCCGACTGGACCCCGTACCAGCAGTTCGGGTACCTGTTCTCCCATCGAGCTTGTGCGGCAAGGGGACCTCGTCCCCTTGCCGCACAGCGCCGTTCACCGGGTCGGGACGAACCCTCCCCGGACCGACGCGGAGCCGCCCGTACCCTGCGCGTCGACGCGGTAGCCGTCGCCCGCGGCACTGCGCACGCCGGTGCCGTTGTTGAACTGGGCGGCGAACTCATGGCTCCCGGCCGGCACGGTCAGGCCCGGCTTGAGGACCCAGCGGTAGACCAGCGTGCCGTCGGCCTCCTGGATGGTGACGGTGAAGTCACCACTCGGCAGGGTCTGCCAGGTGCCGGTGTTCTTCACCCCGCCGGCCTGCACGATCCGCATCTCGATCGTGAGCGAGGTGAGCGGCTGGGTCGTCTTGAGGACGAGGTTGCTCTGCGTCCAGTAGACGGTGCTCTGCGGGTCCACCGAGCCGGCCGACCACAACGGTCCGTTCTGGCTCTCGTCGGCGGATGGTGACGGACTGGCGGTCGGCGGGGTCGGGCGTGAGCTGCCCGGGGTGGTGGCCGGGGCCGGCGCGACGGGGGTGGGGCGGGCCGATGTCGGGTGCGGGGAGCTGACGGTCGGGGACGGGGCGGCAGGCGTGGTCACGGTGGGTGACGGCGACGGTGTCGCGACGATGGCGGCGACGGCCAGGCCGCCGGTCGCCAGGATGCCGGTGGCGGCGAGCCCGGCGAGCGCGACCCTGGTCCCGGACCTAGCGAACGGCCGCGCGCGGTGACGGACGGCGGGGCCGGCCATGCCGCGTTGCACCCGGGCCAGCATCCTCGCGCGGTCGGGCCGGTGGGCCTCGGCGGCCTCGCGCAGCTGACGGGCGATCTCCTCGTTCACCGGTTCCTCCTCCCTGCCACCAGGTCCCCGGCCGCTCGTGCGCCCAGTATTCTTTCCAGCTCGGCCATTCCCTTCGAGGTCTGGCTCTTCACTGTGCCGACCGAGATGCCCAGCGCCGCCGCCGTGTCCTTCTCCGACAGGTCGAAGGCGTGCCGCAGCACCACGCAGGCGCGCTTGCGGAACGGCAGCCGGGCGAGTGCCGCGCGGACGTCCAGTACGGCCGCCATGTCCGGCCCCTCCACCTTCTCGGGGCCGCGGGACCAGAACAGCGTGATCCGGCGTCGCTCGCGCACCGTGCTGCGGATCCGTCCCCGCGCCAGGTTGGCCACCACACCGCGGGCGTAGGCGAGCGGGTGGTCGGCCTGCCGCAACCGGTCCCAGCGCTGCCACAGGGCGACCAGGGCATCCGCCGCGAGGTCGTCCGCCGCGTCGGTCTCACCGGTCAGGAGGTGTGCCAGACGGGCGAGTTCGGCATAGTGGCGTTCGAAGAACTCGTGGAACTCTGCGGACGCGTCATCGAGGACCATCCCCCGGCCGCCCTCTCCTGGCAATGATGTGCGCGTTGGTTGCACGTTGAACAATATCGGGGGGCGCAGCCTAACAGTGTCCGGCCCGGGATTCGAACAGCGGTCGTGCTCGGTCGCGGGGCGGTGAAGGCTGACCGGCGGGCTGGTCAATGCCGGGCGAACCGGACGCCGGTCGGCTGCGCGACGTCCGGCTGCACGGCGGTGCCGTCGACGGTCAGCCGCTCCCCGTGGATGTCGGTGATCCTGACACCGGTTCCGCTCCCCGGGGGACGGGACGCCGGCACACCGACGTCCAGCAGCGCCAAGGGAATGCCCATGACCAGTCCGCGCCTGCGCCACGGTTGCGGCGCGGCGTGCTCCGTTTCCCTCATGCCCGTCCATCCGGTAGTTCGACTCGGCCTTCCGGCTCCCAGTTGCCGCAGAGGACGAGAAGGTTGCCGCCCCGACGCTGTTTTCCCGGCGACCGGTGCACGGCACGAAAGGGAACCGTTCGCCAGGACCCGATGCCTTCCGTGTGCCAGGTGGGCAAGTCCTCGATGCCCCTGGCGCCTCGTCCGCCCCGACGGGCGACGTAGGAGGAACGGAGAACTTCTCCGGGTTTTTGAGATCCCCGTGGCCGGCCACCGGCCTTCACGTCCGTAAGGATCACCAGCACTTCAGGAAGCACCCTGACTCGATGAATCGATCTTGGCACCTTGTCCTGGCGTCGGCTCTCCTCGCGGGAGCCGTCACACCGGTGGTCGCGGTGGGCAGCGCGGTCGCCGCAGACGGCGACATCACCTCGGCCGTCCTGGCGAACCGTGATGTCGTCCTGACCGGTGACGCGGTCGTGCGCGTCCCGCAGGGAACCCACACGTACACCGGTGTGATCAGCGGTGAAGGAGCCCTTCGCGTGTCCGGCACCGGCACGCTGGTCCTCGCCAAGGACAGCACCTTCACCCTGCCGCACTCCCGGCAGCACCAGAGGGTCCAGATCCCGGGCGGCAACCACCCGTACGTCGTGGTCGGCCGTCCCGACGAGCCCGCGGTCACCGTGGACGCGGGGGCAACCCTCCAGTACGGCACCGGCGGCCACCGCATGGACGACCGTCAGCCGGGCGCGACCGCCGGCGGCACCTGGATGGGCAACCGGCAGCAAGGACTGATCACCCTGCCGCCGGGAGCCCAGCAGATGTGGCAGAACGAGTACTACTACCTCGACGGCGGCGTCACACTCCACCTCAACGAAACCCAGGCCGACTACAACCTCGACGTCCTGCCCTCCTCCTGGCAGGAGACAGCCGACGACATCGCCAGTCCCCCGGCCCCGCACTCCGCCGACCGCGAACGGTACGGACTCGTGCGCGACACCGGCCGCGACGACGCCCCCGTACCGCAGTACGCCACCCGCTCCACGCCGACCGAGGCGGGCACCGTGCCCCAGCGCTCCGTCGTGTCCTGACCATGGGCGGTTGCCCAGGCGGGGCGGTGCCCTTGCCGAAACCTGAATCCGCCCTGGTGGGAGCCGGTGTGCAGTTCGGCGACCGCGGCCGCTTGCACCTGTCGCCGACGGTGAGACGGCTCGTCAGGTCCAGGCCGTGACTGATACGCCGGCGGGTCGCCTCGATGTCCGGCAGTGGCGCCTTCTCGTCGGCCGCCTTCTCCAGCCGGCGATCTGGGCCAACCCCTCCGTGTCGTCGTCGCGCGCCGCGTACGGCGCGGTCATATGGCGGCAGTTCCCTCCAGGGAGAGGAGTGGGCCGCCGGCCGCGGCCAGGGTTTGCTCACACCAGATCGTCTTGCCGGCCGCCGTCTGCCGGGTGCCCCAGCGCTCCGTGAGCTGCGCGACCAGCAACAGCCCTCGTCCGCCCTCGTCGAACATCCGGGCCCGCCGCAGATGCGGTGCGGTGCTGCTGGAGTCGGAGACCTCGCAGATCAGCCCGCGGTCGTGGATGAGCCGCAACTGGATCGGCGGGGCGCCATACTTGATGGCGTTGGTGACCAGTTCGCTGACCACCAGTTCGGTGACGAACGCGGCTTCTTCCAGCTCCCACTCGTCAAGGGCACGGGCGGCGTCCGACCGTATCCGCGCCACCTCGGCGAAGTCGGCCTCCACGTCCCACACGGCGACCCTGCGCGCGTCCAGGCACCGGGGCCGCACCAGGAGCAGGGCCGCATCATCGGCGGGGCCCTCGGGCAGCAGCTTGTGTACGACGTGGTCGCACAAGGAGTCCAGCGTGCCCGTCGGCACGGCCAGCGCCTCCCGCAGGGCCTCAAGTCCCTCCCCGAAGTCGCGGTGGCCGGAATGGATCAAGCCGTCGGTGTAAAGGGCGAGCAGGCTGCCTTCCTGGAGGGTGACCTCCATCGATTCGAACGGCAGCCCGCCCAGTCCGAGTGGCGGTCCCACGGGCACGTCCAGGAACTCGGCGGTGCCGTCCGGACCGACGACGGCGGGCGGCGGATGGCCGGCAAGCGCCATGGAGCAGCGCCTGGAGACCGGGTCGTACACCGCGTACAGGCAGGTGGCCCCGATGTCCCCGGCGGCCTCCGCCCCCGGCGGCTGCGTGTCGGCCCCGGACTCCGCCGACAGCCGGAGGACCAGGTCGTCGAGGTGGGTGAGCAGTTCGTCGGGAGCGAGGTCGACATCGGCGAGGGTTTGTACGGCGGCGCGCAGCCGGCCCATCGTGGCGGCCGCGTGGATGCCGTGCCCGACCACGTCGCCGACCACCAGCGCGACCCTGGCTCCGGAGAGCGGGATCACGTCGAACCAGTCGCCGCCCACCCCGGAACGCTGTTCGGCGGGGAGGTAGCGGAAGGCGGCTTCCACCGCCGACTGCTCCGGCATCCGCTGCGGCAGCAGGCTGCGCTGCAGAGTGAGAGCCGCGGCGCGTTCGCGGGTGAAGCGCCGGGCGTTGTCCAGGCAGACCGCCGCCCTTGCCACCAGGTCCTCGGCGAGGGGAAGGTCGTCCTCGTCGAAGCTCTCCGGAGTCTCCCGCATGCGGGTGAACCACACCACGCCGAGGGTCGTGCCCCTGGCCTTCACCGGCACGATGATCCATGAGTGCGGGCCCATCCGCCGGACCCTCGCCCGCCGCTCGGGGGTCGCGTCGATCTCGTAGTAGGTGCGGATCGGCGGGGCGGTGCTGTCCCGGTACAGCGTCGGCCGGCCGGTGGCCAGGCACAGGGCGGCCGGCGAGTTCGCGAGGTAGACGTCCGCCTCGCCGACGGTGTGCTGTGCCGTGGTGACCCCCTCGCACAGGAACAGTTCCGCGATGCGCCGCAGCCGCACGGGGCCGGCCAGCGGCCCAGCAGGGGGTTCGTCGCCCTGGAGGATGACGTCCAGCAGGTCCACGCGTGCGAAGTCGGTGAACCTGGGTACGGCCACCTCGGTGAGCTCCCGTGCGGTCTGCACCATGTCGAGGGTGCTGCCGATGTGCAGGCTCGCGTCGTTCAGCAGGGAGAGCCGCTCGCGGGCACGGCGCCTCTCGGTCACATCGCCCACGAGAGCACAGACTCCGAGCGTACGGCCCTCCGCGTCCCGCAGCGGCGTCGCCGAGACACTGAAGACACGGGATCCGAGTCCGGTCAGGCCGGTGCCCTTGAGCTCGCTGACCTGCTCCTCGCCCGTGGCCATGGCCAGCCGCATCGCCTCCTCCCACTCCACCGCGTTGGGGCCGGCGAAGATCTCCGGCAGCCGGCGTCCGCATCGCTCCTCGTCCGGCAGGCCGCTGAGGCGGTGCATCGCGGCGCTCTGCCACACGCTGCGCAGATCGGTGTCGTAGACCGTCAGGGCCATGGGAGAGTCCTGCAGAACCCAGCCGGACAGCGACTGCCGCAGTGGTTCCGCCGGCCCGGACGGCGGAGCGACCAGGAGGACGGTTCCGGGTCCTCCTCCGGCGCCGTCCGCCCCCGAGGTGAGGCGGTAGCGGGAGACGGCCACGCCCAGCCGGTGCCCGTCCTTGTGGCGTACGCTCACGTCCGGATGCCGCTCACCGTGCTCCGCAGCCCCTCCTTCGCGAGCAGGCTCCCCGTCCGGGAGTACGGAGGCGTCCAGCAGCTCCGCCACGGACCGGCCGCGGGCCTCGACGCTGGTGTAACCGAGCAGGCGTTCCACTCCGGGTGTCCACCCGACGACCAGGCCCTGCCGGTCGGTCACGACCACTCCGAGTGGCGGATAGGCGTCCATGCAGTCAAGACTTACCCCGGAAATATCCATAATCAACCGAAATGAGTCATTCATCGCGGGATGGTGCGTCCAGGCCGCTTCGCTGCACGCTGCCATCGGTGCGGGCCAGCACGGTGAGTGCGGCACCGACGGCACGGGCGGGTTCGGTGAGCAGCCGGTCGTAGGTACGTGCCACCAGGAACCGCAGTGTCCGGTCCGGGTCCAGGGCGAAACACGCACCGACGGTCCGCAGGCCGTGCGGGGTCAGCCGCCACAGCTTGTCGGCGTCCTTCACCACGGCGTCGTCCAGGTCGAGGGCATCCCTGCGGGTGTCGTGCCCGTCGATGATGGTGACGATCCGCTCGGTGTCCCGCGCGGGGTAGCCGACTTCGGCGAGGATGCGGGCGGCGATGGCGGCGCCCCTGGTCTCGTGCCTGCGTATCGTCTCCTGCCCGGCAGCTCCGGCCCGCCCGGCGATGGCGGGCAGGATGTCCGCGGGGTCGACCGTCTTCCAGCCGGTGTCGTGCAGGAGGACGGCGGGCAGCACGACGTCCTCCCGTGCTCCTGGCAGGGTGTGCAGCAGTGCGGTCGCCAGCGCGAAGACATACAGCGAATGGGCGTCGTTGTCGCGCACGTCCAGCTGGTCGCCCCGGTCACCGCGCCCAGCTGGACGCCGGTCAGTCGAGAAGGGTGACCATGCCGGCCGTGCCGTCCACACGGATCCGGCGGCCGGACGTGATGCGGGTGGACGCCGAGCCCGTCCCGGTGACGGCGGGCAGCGAGTACTCACGGCAGACGATGGCGGCGTGGGACATGACTCCCCCGATGTCGGTGACGGTCGCGCGGACCTTCCCGAAGGCCGGCGTCCAGCTGGGCGCGGTGACCGGGGCGACCAGGATGTCGCCCTCCTGGAGGAGGTCCAGCTCGTCGGGGCTGCGGATCACACGGGCCGTGCCTTCGGCGACGCCCGGCGAGGCGGCCATGCCGGTCAGGTCGCCCAGGTCGCCGGGGGCTGCCAGCCACGACCGGATCCGCTCGCCGGTGATGCCCCACAGCATGACGCTGAACGGCTCGGTGATGGCTCGCGGCGGTTCGTTCAGCGCCGGTTCCGGACGCTGCCGGGCGAGCGCGGCCACGATCCGGCGTCGCCGTTCCACCTCCGCCGGCCAGTGACCGGGGCCGGCCGGCTCGACGCCGATCGCCCAGCCGGACACGTGGTCGAACAGCGCGGCCCGGACTTCGTCGCGCGTGAGGTAGAACATGTCGTTCGCACCGGGCCAGAACCCCGCCCGGTGCAGCAGGGCGGACAGCTCCCTGGCCTTGCGCCAGAAGACACCCATCGTCCAGTGTTCGATGTAGAAGTTGTGGTTCTCCACATACGGGTAGACCTGGCGGGCGAGGCCCAGCTTCGCCTCGAAGTCGGCACGTGCCGGGACGTCGAGCAGCGCGGCGTACTCGCAGGTGGTCCGCTCGCGCTCGGCGGCGAGTTCGGCGAGGCGCCGGTCGATGGCCTCACCCCGCCGCAGGCGCAGGATGTAGTCGCGGACATACCCCAGGGGAAGCGAGGGAGTGTCCCTCCAGTACCGGTCGTCGCTGTAGAGGCCATTGCCCGAGGTGAAGTTGAACCAGGGATCGCGGGCGGCGTTCCAGGCATCGAGCCAGTCGCGGCCCCGCGGCTCGCGGCTGAGGGCGGTCAGGGTGTGCTCGCCTGGGTCGGGCACGGTCAGTGCCCTGTCGACGCCCAGTTCGACAGCGAGCCTTGCCAGTTTCCTGAGCTCCTCGTCCGGACGGAACAGCTCCATGTCCACGCCCGTGACCATCGCCGCGATGCCCTGGTCCGGGATGTCCGGGAACCATTGCTTGCAGAAGTGGAAGAAGTCCAAGTAGGCCGCGTAGCCGAGGTTCAGGAACTCGAAGTGGTACTGCCAGGCGCGATGGCACAGGGAGAGGAGCCGGTCGTACCCGCCGAGCAGGGCATCGGCGGCCCCCAGGCCGGTCCCCGTTTCGACGTCCTCGTACGGCTGGACCCCCGGCAGTTCGCTGAAGCTGATCGACTCCAGTTCACGGATGGTGCCGAGGACCTTGCCCTTCCAGTTCTCCAGCAGCCTGTCCCAGTTCGCGTAGTAGTACCCGGCGCGTTCCAGGAACTGCCTTGCTCGGGCAGGGATCCGGCTGTCCGGCGCGGCCACCGGGCTCAGGTAGACATGGCCCTGGTGGATGCGGAACATGACGCCGTACGCGGGCGGTACGACGAAGTGCCGGGTGTTGAACTGACCCAGGCAATTGAACGCGAGCTCGGGGATGACCGTCTCGAACGGCTTGACCACGGTGGGCCAGTGCTGGCTGTCGCGGAACCAGAAGCGCTCCTCCTCGGCCGAGCGCCGCCAGGGCTGGAAGAGCATGTAGTACGGGTACAGCCGTTCCCACCCCTCCGCGGCCGCGGGGGAGGTCATCTCGTAGGGGCTCGGGAAGGCTGTGCGCGAGACCGTCATCTTGACGTGCTCCTTGCAAGGCTCGCAGGCGAGCGATGCCGACTCGGCGTGGGCGAGTCCTTCGACGGCGACCTGGCCGAGGGGGCATATCGGCTACCTCCCAGGGCGAAGGAGGGTGTCTAGGATGCTGGAGACGCCCGCGCCGTGGCTCGCCCGGACAGGTGTCCTCGGCCGACTGCTCCAGACCGTCTCGGGCCGCGTCTGGAGCAGTCTCACGGAGGCCCCCATACCCGTGGAGCCGTCCGGGTGCTTGTCGACCGCCCACTCGATGTCCTGCGGGCAGCCGTATTGCCGCTCGGCGGTCTTGGCCAGGCGGGCGATCTCCACGACCTTCCCCTGGTCCAGGCAGGGGACCTGCTGACGGCCCTCCTCGACTGCCCGCCGTGCGAGCCCGTGCCCGTCGGGGGCGGGGACCAGTTCCTGGTGCTTCGGCGACACCGTCGTCCGCACCGTGCTGAGCAGTACCTTGTCCACCAGGTAGGCGTCCGGGGTCACCTCGCCGGACACCATGAGCTGTCCCAGTCCCCAGATCGCCTCCACCCGTATTTTCGAAGGGTCGCCGTCAGCCGGGTTGACGGTCACGGCGGCGCCGGAGGCACGGGCGTCGACCATCTGTTGCACCGCGACCGCCATGCGCAGCCCCCGCTGCGGCAGCCCCCGGGCCACGCGGTAGATGATCGCGCGGTCGGTCCACAGGCTCGCCCAGCAACGCCGGACGGCCCCGAGCACGGCATCGGCACCCCGGATCCACAGGAACGTGTCGTACTGCCCGGCGCAGCTCGCCTCGGTCAGGTCCTCCAGTTCGGCGCTCGACCGGACGGCCACCGCGACATCCGGGCAGCCGACGGCCCGGCAGAGCTCCTTGTACGCCGCCGTCACCGCCGACGCGACCGGTGAGGGCACGGTCTGGTCAATCACCATGCAGCGGATCTCGGCGGCGCGCGCCGCCACAGCACCCGGATCGGCGACGAGCCCGGCAAGGGCTGCGTCGACGGCCCGCCGCAACCCGCCGCTGTCGAGCAGCGCCTCGAAGGCATCCATGGTCACCACGAACCCGGGCGGCACCGGAGCACCGGCCCGGGTCATCACGATGAGCGCGGCGCACTTGCCGCCGAGCCTGCTCGTCCCGGCCTCGGCAGAGCTGTCGAACGCGAGGGTGTACGGAGAGTTCACGAGCCTCTCACTCCCTGCCACGGACTTCACCGCATGGCCGCCAGGCCATTCCGGCCGTGCCCCGTTCCCCTAAGGCACAGCCCCCTGAAGGTCAGCCTATGACGCCCAGTGCCCTCCCGCAGCGGATCATGGCGCGCCCGGCGAATGCGGCGGATGCCGCGGTGCGGCCGACGTCGGAACGGCGGGCGGCGCTGCGACGTAAGGTCGCGGAGGGCGCCCACACTCTGTGCTCTCCGCTGAGGGTTCCCTCCGCTCCTGCATCCCCCGGTCCTGCTCCCGGCGCTCGCCCTCGCCGCCGTCACCACCACGAAGATCGACACCGGCTACTGGGGGGAGTTCTCCATCGTGATCGCCGGTCTGGCCGTCTCCGTCGGCATTGAGTACTCGGTCCCCTGGCCACCGCTTACGTCCTGATCCTGGTTGTGCGAGGTCCGCTCACCGCCGGGTACACCGAGCCTCTCGCCACCTCGTTGACCGGCCGGCGTCACAACTCCACCGTCGTGTCTCCGGCCGTGGCACAGCGGTGGTGCGGAGAAGGCGTCCTCCGAGACCGCGTGGTAGGAGCCCGGACGGCGCACCGCGATGGAGGACACGTTCGGGAGAGCACAGGACCAGTCGTCGGCACTTCCCTGGGACCGGCAGGCCACGCCGAAGATTTCGTACGCGTGACAGAGGGAACCTGCAGGTGAGTGAGGCTCCGCCTGCGTGAGCGATGCGTGAGCGGACGGCGCGGCAGTCGGCGGCACGACGTGGACCGACCGTCAACCGACACGTTGCTGACCTGCAGAAACCGGACCTCAGAGCACTGTCCAGAACCAGCTGTCGTGATCACTAAAGCACTCCTGAAGCGGGTGTCGAACTCTGTCGAGGCATTGGATGAAGGCAGCGCAGAGGATCTTCGACGCCTCCGCACTGACCCAGCTACTCTGCTCGCCGGCCGTGGCCGCCCGCTGGGCCACCGCCACCCTCGAACCGCATACGCGCTGTCACAGGAGCGTGCATCTGCAATCCCATCACATCAGCACATCCAGCACCCGCAGGTGCAGTACCGCAACGGAGCAGTCGAGCCCCCGCACATTGTCCCCTTGTGAGTACGTCCCCAAAGCGTGCCCATAAGACCGGGCAACAACGGTAAACAGCGGCACGAAGCCAGCCCTCCGAAGCCGCTTTGCGGCAACATAACTGCAGGTCAGAAGCAGTGCCGCCATCCAAGCGCCGTCGCTTCCCAAGCTGAGAGCGCGAGTTCGATTCTCGTCACCCGCTCCAGAGAGAAACCCCAGGTCAGTGGCCTGGGGCTGTTTCATTGGGAAGCCTTTGCTGCGTTTTGCGAGTACTCCTGCACCCCCAAGATTGGGCACGCATAGGGCACACGCACCTTGAGAGGGCGCCCCCATCACGTCGCAGCATGGCGCTGAACTGCACTTTCATGTAGCTGAGCCGGAGGCGAGCCCCTCAGCCCGCTGTTCCGGGCGATGGCGGACATCCGTCCCGCATGTCTTCGTCGTGGGCGGTGCCCAAGCCCCTTGTGGAAGCAGGTACTTGACCGCTTTGGGTCCTGCGTCAGAGCGGGAGGTCATCGGGAAGGACACGGAACGCTTTGTAACGGCCCAGCGGGCGTACGGCGCGGAAGTCTCGTCGGTCCAGGGTGAGGATCGCGTCCGTGTCGTAGTCGGCGGCAAGCGCCACGTTCACCGCGTCGGCGAGGTCGAGGTCCAGCGCGCGGTAACGGACACGGACGGACTGGGCTGCGCCTAGGTGGTCCTCCGTGATCTCCGGCAGGACGACACGACCCCGGCTCATCCAGCGCCGCAGGTCGTCGACCGCACTGAGGGCAGCCTCCCTGCCGAGCTCACGCGTCGCCACGTGATCCAGTTCCGCCAGCAGGAGCGGGGACATGACCAGCAGGCCCGCCGCCATGATCGCCTCGTTCGCCGCCGCATGTTCCGGATGAGCTGAGTCCAGCGCCGCCAGAAGGCCGGACGTATCGGCGATGACAATGATCACGCGGCGGATCCGGAGCCCGAGCCAGCCTCACCCCGGACGGCCTCGGCGACCGTGTCGCGGACCTCCGACTTGGACAGCGTGCGCCCCGGCCCCTCGAAGGTGCGTGAGAACAGCGGCTCGTCCCAGACCCTGTTCGCCATGGCCGCAAGGTGGATGCCCTGGCGGATGATCTCAGCCTCGCTTATACCCCGGCGCTTGGCGGCCTCCTTGATGATCGCCAGGTCCTCGGGGTCCGCGTAGACGTTGGTGCGCTTCATGGACATGTACCAATGGTAGTCCATGTACCGGATTGATGTATCCGGCATACCTCCCCATGTCGTGTTGCTGAGGACCCAGCCGAGCCGACCTCACACGCCCCTTTCGGGTGCCAGACTGATCCTGGGGAAAGGGGTACGTCGCGGGGTTCGGTTTCCGTGTCGGTGTGCCCGGGATGAGTGTGCGTGTCTCCACTCGTGCAGCTCAGCGTGGGCAGCGGTGGCGCCAGGATGTCGACCGGGCTAGCCCCCCTCTACGCGTCGACTCCGGGCAGGAGCGTAAACCACATGTGCGTATGCGGTTGGCCTGACAGACTCGACGCTCATGAGTGAACCCATCCCGCTTGTGGACACGGATGAAGTTACCATTCCGGCCGATATCTACGCCGCCGTTGGTCAAGTGGCCTGTTCTAGCGCATTACTCGAAAGAACTGTGCGCGAAGTGTTGAGGCGGATGGTCAGCGGTCATGAATCGAGCTGGGTAATCTTCGAAGGCCGGTCGCTCGATCAGATGCTCGAGGACGCAAAGGCGATCTCAAGAGACTGGTCGGCATGGCGTGATTCGTGGCCTCCTGGAGCCATTGTGATAGCGGCGTTTGCCAGTGCCATAGATGAAGCCCGCTCCATTAACCAGCTACGCAATCAACTGATTCACGGAGTGTTGAGTCCGACGGATACGTCGTTGGGCAGGGCAACATACCCACAAGGTCAAGCCTTTGGTGAGCCGACTTACTACTTCGCCAGGAGCCGACCACGTCGGGACGCTGTCGTCATGGGCTTCACTTCAAGAGGGATACGACAGATCAGCAAGGAGATCGACGAGGCCGCGTTGAACCTCCTAGGAAGTCTCGAAGAAGCAATCTGCCAACGACCGGGGGACACCGACTACTACCTAGACCAAGCAGGACGGGCCCGTGCCACACGGTCACGTGGCCCAGGCCGCCTTGCGAACGGTGTTGGCTCGGGGGAGGTACGGCGTCGACTCGAACGCTACGGCTTGGAAGTAGAGTCGTTCACCCTCCGGGAGCATTGGACCAGGCATACGTCAACTGGCTCAGCCGGGACCACAACGGGCAATGGCTGTGGGTCAGCGCCGCCGGGCCGCTTCCACCCTGGCAACTGGTGGCCACCCAAGGGTGGTTGAACAACTCCGCCGATGATGTGCGGGCTGAGTACGCACGCGTCGGTTTCTCATTGCTGCCGCAGGCGGCTTGCCGAGAGCCGCACGACGACTTCGAATTACTCGCCGGCAAATGGGAGGTCGAGTGGTCGCCCTTCCGGACGGACCGTGCGCCGAGCTTCCACCAGCTCATGGAGGTAGCCCAGAACCTGGGGCTCAGCCTGCGCACACTGACCGGCCGTCTATCGGGTTAGGACCGGCATGGTTCTGCCGCAGCGCGCGACCGAACTCGACCGCGATTTGTTCCGTTACGACGACCTGTTCCGGAACGACACAGATGACATGGACGAGCGATACGGGCCTTGGTGGTTCTGGCTCAGCCCGGACGACGAGATCCCGTTCTTCCTCCTGGTCCTGGCCGCACGGGACCTGGGCCGGCGTCCAAGGGAACTGGCAGCCCGGCTGAGCTCCTACGGCTTGCGGGTATCCCACGACGACCTTCCACAGGATCTCGCCCACCGCGACGCGCTGCGTCTGTTGACCGTAGACGAGAATGCGAAGTTCGCATGGCAAATCCATATCCGGGTCTGCCGACTCGGAAGCCTCCCCTGCGGATGCGTGCCCATAACGTGCCCATAAGACCGGACAACCACGGTCAACAGCGGAGCGATCCTGTGCTCTCGCACGCTACGCCAGAGCACATACTCCCAGGTCAGAAGCAATGCGGCTCCCCAAGCGCCATCGCTTCCCAAGCTGAGAGCGCGAGTTCGATTCTCGTCACCCGCTCCATGATGAGACCCCAGGTCAGTGACCTGGGGTTTGTGTGTTGCTGGAGAATCCTCCGGACGCCGGCCCGTCGAGCACACGAAGACCGGGCACGGGGAAGGCGCGAGTGCTTGGCGGATGCCACGCGGCCACCGCTCCGGTTTGCCAAGGGGCGCCGACGGCCGGAGGTTTCGTGGCCGGCTTCGGCGAGCGTCGCATGTCCTGGCCCTCGGCCTGCCGTTCCCTCGGTGAGGCCGCGTCACATGCCCTGCGCCTGAAGGCGACGGCTGACCAGGTCCTGTCTGTGGATGGGACTTCAGTACCACCACGCTCGCGTCAAAGCGGCGGATCGTCGGGCAGCACCCGGAATGCCTTGTGGCGGCCCAGCGGGCAGACAGTCCGGACGTCGCACCGGTCGAGGGCGAGAATCACGTCCGAGTGCGGAGCTCGATCGGCCCGCGGGCCGCAAGACCGCCGCGGTCGCCCCGCCGGAACCGCCGTGTGGCCTTCCTCTCGCTACTGGGGTCTCGGCGCGTTCGTCGGCATGTCGTCAGCTGGTTGGCGACGGCAGCCGCGCCCCAGCCGTCGGAGGAGGTCACGGGGCTGCGACCAGACAGACGCGACTGCAACAGTGGGGCCCGGGAGAGCAATTCCTGTGGTCGCGAAGTGAGAAATCGACACGGCGCACGAGAAATATTCCTGAGGTGGGAGGCGGCCGGGAATTGTTCACCGAGTAGGGTCGCTCACGGCGTGCTACTGTCAGTATCAGTTGCAGGTGTGGTTGCCAGAATGTTTTTTCCGGCGGCTGATCATCACGGCGACACGGAAAGCGCACAGAGCGTATTCCTGACACCGTCTCCGAAGGAGAAACAAAATGGCTACTGGCACCGTGAAGTGGTTCAACGCGGAAAAGGGCTTCGGTTTCATCGAGCAGGACGGCGGCGGCGCCGACGTCTTCGCCCACTACTCCAACATCGCCGCCCAGGGCTTCCGTGAGCTGCTGGAAGGCCAGAAGGTTTCGTTCGACATCGCGCAGGGCCAGAAGGGCCCGACGGCCGAGAACATCGTTCCCGCGTGACGCGTCGGCACTGACGCATACTTCGCAGCTGGGGCCCGCACCTTGGGGTGCGGGCCCCAGCGCGCTTCATTTTCAGGGCAATTCAGCCCTGTTTTTTCGGCTCGTTCTCGCGATCCTCTGCGCCATTCGCCTCACTGCGGAAATTCCTTGGCGCCCACGTCAAGGAAGGTTCCACATGAACCGTGCACGCGCAACTCGCACACACTCGACTCGCACATACGACCGCTTCGGAGGAAATCGGCAGGCCGCGCAAGGTGAGTTCGCACCACCGAAGACGACCACACCGGCGTTGCCCGCCGTCGAGACGTTCGCCGATCTCGCCATGCCGACGCCGTTGCCGGCCGCGCTCGGCCACGAGGGTGTGACCGTACCGTTCCCCATCCAGGCGGCGACCCTGCCGAACTCCCCGGCCTACCTGCACCGTGGCGGTCGTACGGCCCGTGCGGGGGAGTCCGGCAGCGTCGTCACCCAGCACGACCCCGGAACCACAGCGGTCTCCCCAGGCCGCAATGGCCACCAAGCCGACCAACCCGCACCGCAGGAGGAATTCTTGACGCCCACTCAGACGCATTGCCGCGTGGCGGATCCCGCATCGACAACCGTGGTCGACGGCGTGGAAGCGTACGGGCCCCGGGTCTGTGACGACATGACCGTCGAGGTGGCTCTGGCCGTCATGGCGGGTGCACGTGTCGAATACCTGACTGTGTGCGACGGGGACGACCAGAGCACGGGTTCGATCACTCTGGCCCGGCTCGCCGTTCTCCGTGCCAGTTCCACGTACACGGACCGCATCCGTCTGCGGGACGTCCTCGGCAGCCGGCTCCGGCCCGTTCCCGTCCGCGGCTGATCCACCCCGCCCGGGTCAGTTCCTTTCCGTCATGCCTGGGAGGCATCATGCGTTGTGTCATCGCCCGGTACCCGTTCGACCTGACCAAGATCGGGGTGCTGGCCTCGATGAAGGGCGTCAAGCCCGAGCTGGTCACGGGCGCGTCCGTGACCATCGGCCGCCGCCGCTACCCCGTCAAGCAGGTGGGCCAGGTCACCACTGGGCAGGACCGCCGTGACTTCACCGTCGGCGAAGTCACCCGGGCCATGGCGCGCCTCGGTTTCACCTGCCACGACGGCCCCGAGGCCGCGCCCGTGAGCGTTCCCCTTCCGCTCCGGGCCCCGTCGGCACTGCTCGACGGCACCTGCCCTGTGGGCGTGTGAGGACGGGCGGGTAACCGCCCTCGGTATCCAGGTGGGGGCTCCGTCGACGCGCGTCGACGGAGCCCCCACTGTTGTGTCCTCGTCCGCTCGCAGACTCTTGGCCGAGCGGCGGGGCGGGGACAGCGCCTCACCGGTCGAAGTAGCTGAAATCACCCACGGTCCATGCGCTGACGTCCTTGATCGCGACTCGGTACATGCCACCCGTCTCCGGGATGCCGAGGCTGCCCTGCAGGATCCGCGCGAGATGGAAGTGCAGATGCGTGGGATCTCCGCCGCGGCCGGGCCGTTCCCCTCGCGGGCCGCCGGTGAAGACGTCGGAGAACGGGCCGAGGCGGTCCGATCCCTTCAGGACTTCCGCCACCCGCTCCCTCCACACGGCCTCGGGAGCCAGCCGGCCGGTGATGACGGCGCCGCCGACGACCACGGTCAGCGACATCTGATTGCTTCGCTGGGACTCCACCGCGGCGGAGAGAGCCACAAGCAGTTCATCAGGGTTCGACATGAGAGCAGATCCTATTCAGCGGCCTGTCTCGGGCCCGCCCCGCCGGGGGGCTTCGCGGACGGTGGGAGGTGGTTCGCGACCGAGCGGCGAGGGGCCCCATCCGTCGTGGCGCCGCGCGTGACGACGGATGGGGAGGTCATCGTCGCAGGTGGCAGGATTCCTCCTCTGCCATAGGGGTGAAATCTACTCTTGCCAGAGTAGACATTGCCGCTCGGCATGCTTATGCTTTCTGTCGTAGGAAGCGGTCGAACGAGACCCGGCAGAAACGAACTGGCGGGGAGCTGTACACGAAGTTCGCAGGTCAGTGCGGCTCTCGAGCCTCGAAGCCAAGGTTGCCCAGAACGGCGACGGCGCTGGGAGCCGCACTGGGCGGCTCGCATGTCGAGGAGCTGCCGCAGCAGTACCGCAGTGCCGATTCATCCAGTGGTTGGTTCAGAGAGGAACGGAGGAGCAGACGCCATCAGGATCGCCCGGCCCGAGAAGCACTCGGCCCGGGTACCGCAAGACCCCGGAATGGATGGTGGTCCCCGGTCAAGCAGCTGCGATCCCCCGCTACCCCGCCCTCTGCCGGGCCGGGTAGCGGAAACAGAAGGTCGGCACAGCAGTAGGGCCGACAGATGGTGTTGAATTTCCTTCGGGGCCTTGGTGCCGTACGGCACCAAGGCCCCTCGACGCGTTGCACAGCGAGGTGACATGACAGCGGACAATCCTCTTAGTGATTTTCTGGACGACGACGACTACCCCGCCTACACGATGGGCCGGGCAGCCGAGATGCTCGGCACCACCGCGGGCTTCCTTCGAGCCATCGGCGAGGCTCGTCTGATCACTCCGCTCCGCTCGGAGGGTGGGCATCGCCGCTACTCCCGCTACCAGCTGCGGATCGCCGCTCGCGCCCGCGAGCTCGTCGACAGGGGCACCCCGATCGAGGCCGCCTGCCGCATCGTCATCCTCGAGGACCAGCTCGAGGAAGCTCAGCGCATCAACGCCGAGTACCGTCGTGCCGCGGACGAGGCGGCCGGCAGCTCCGGTTCCAGCTGATCGCGTGGGCGCGGGCCACCCGTAGCGCCTTGTGGCCACACGAGTCAGCCGCCGCCACGGCCGACCCCGGCCGGCCCGCCGTACTCGCCGTCGTCCTGGCCTTGCCGGTCGCGGCCCACCGGCATCGAGGACGTCGAGGCGCATGCCGAAGCCGACTGACCCCACGACTCAGGAGGCCGCCGGAACCGGGCAGGCGGCATGCGGCACGTGGTGCGGGCCGACCGACCCCAGGCAGCGCAGGGGAGCGGGGCAGCGTCCGGCTCAGACGACCGCGGCCCCGCCGTCCTCCGTCGCTGTGGGGTCCGCGTCAGGACGGTCGCAGGATGATCCCTGGTGGGTGAGGGTGGCGAAGCAGCGGTGGCCGCTCGTCCACTGGTCGGTGACGGTGAGGGCGAGCCCGGCGGCGATCCTGTGGAGCGCTGGTCGTCCCAGTCGGGCCCAGGGAAAATACGGACCGGCCTGGCCCCGGACGTTCTCGAACCGGGCGATGCACTGCTCTTGCACGTCCTGTGGGTCGACCTCGACGACGAGGCACCCGGTGGGGGCGATGAGGCCGCCGCAGCGGCGCAGCAGGCCACGCGGGTCGCCTCCGATCCCGATGTTGCCGTCGATGAGCAGCACCGTCCCCCAGCCCTTCTCGGCCGGTAGCCGGTCGAAGACGGATGCCCGCAGTGCCAGCCCGCCCAGGGCGGTGGTGAGTGCGACCGCGCGAGGTGTGATGTCGACCCCGAGGGCGAAGACTCCCTGGCTCAGGAGTGCTCTGCACATGCGGCCCGGGCCGCAGCCGATGTCGATGACGGGGCCGGCGCAGCGTTCCAGGACGGTGTTGTCGGCCGCCGTGGGCTGCTCGTGCCAGCGGTGGACCGGCATCCGGATGCGGCGCCCGTCGTCCAGCCGCAGGTACACCGGTTCCCGGCCGGGGCGCAGGGCGAGTGCGTAGGGATCCTCGTCGGCGTCGTACAGCTCGTCCTCGTCCGTTGTCACGGTGCTGCGCCGTGCCCGGCGGCGGGTCGGCTCTCGTCGGTGCCGCCGGGTCGGCGCACGCGGCGCAGTCTCACCGCGAAGGCGACCGCGGAGGCCGCGAAGAGCACGCCGGTGATCGCCAGCCATCGGCCGAGGTAGATGCTGTCGGACAGGCCGGTGTCACCGGGGTAGGGCACCGCCAGACGGAGGACGAGGGGGAACCAGACCAGTAGGAGGAGACCGGAGAGGAAGGCGGGGACGCGCAGGTGGTTGATCCAGGGCACCGTCGGCCTGGCAGAGGCATCGGCGCGGTGACGTAGTACGGAGAGGGCCGACAGGTCGGCCAGCGAGTACAGGGGCAGCAGGATCAGGTCGTGGAGGATGGCCGCGCCGACGAACCAGATCGCCACCTCCCAGGGCTCGACGGCGAACAGGCGCACCATGGCGTAGCCGGTGAGGGCGAACGAGGCGATCAGGACGAGCAGGTGCAGGGGGCCGGAGCCGTACCAGCGGACGTATCGCGTCATGGTCACGCCCTGAAGGTGAGCCGGTGGACCCACTTGGTGTTGTTCACGCCGGGGTTGGCCGGGACGATGATGCGGGCCGGGTAGCCGTGGTCGAGCGAGAGGGCCGCGCCGTTGACGCGGAGGGCGAGCAGCGCCCGGGGGTCGCGGATCTGGTTGCCGCGCAGCACCACCCTGGTGTGCACGCCCTGGAGCAGCCGGTAGAGCCAGTACGGGTGGGTGGGCCAGCTGACGAGGTAGAAGCCCAGGATGCCCTTGTCGGGGGTCTCGTCGTTGAGGGGGCTCAGATCGGGGTTGTAGGCGGCGTAGGAGAGCAGTCCGGTGATGAACAGCAGCGGAATGCCGATCAGGAGGACCAGGCCGAATGCCGAGGTCAGCCAGGGCCCGCGGATCGGACTGCGCCAGAATCCGGGGCGGAACGGGCCAGGAGGCGAGGGCAACTGCCCGACACGCTCTGCCGTTGCGCGGATCCGAGCACGGCCCGCAGCCGCGGCGACAGTCACAGTGCCCCGTACGCGCTCCAGCCGCTTCAGCCGCTTCGGCGCCGACGTCCCGTCCGGTCCCGGGCGTCGCGACCCTCCGGTCGGGGCCGGACCCGACGGCCGTCCGCCACCTGCCATCGGCCGTCTCCTCCCGTCTTCGAGCCGCACTCGCAAAGAGGTCGGCTCAGCGATGTCACAACCCGTGCCGGACAATCAGGACACCTACAAGCTGGCACAGGCCAGGTGGGCTGTCCGGGCCTGAGGTGCAAGCGGGTGCCCGTCTCAGCCGAACGGCGGAACCACCGCCTCCGCGCCGCGGGCGGGGATGCCCTCGGCACGCTCGACGACGATCGACGCTGCTTCCGGGCTGTGCGCGGCTGATCCGGCCACCGTTGTCCCTACCGGTGTTCGGGGTTCTCGTAGTCGCGGCGGCAGCCGGCGTCCCAGGCGGTGCGCTGGTTGCCGTAGGCGGGGATGCCCCCGAGGTCCTTCAGCGCGCGGGCCAGGTGGAGCAGGTTCCAGGTGGAGGCTGTGGAGGACGTTCATGGCGCAGTGCCAGCGGGGCGTGGTGGACGTCCGGGTGGGCCCGGTGGTTCTCCAGGTTCTCGGCCATGTGGTGGGTGCCGAGGAGTTCGCCGCCGCCGTGGTGCCGGATCACCGGGTGGAGGTACGCCGCGTCGAAGGCGCCGTCGACCGGGTTCTGGGCGGTGCGGCGCACGGTGATGTCGAAGGGGTCGACGTTGTCGTGGTCCGGACCGTATACCGGCGGCACGGTGAAGTAGGCGCTGTTCTAGCTCAGTTGGCGTTCACGGGCGTACGCGACCGGCACCTCCTCGTGGTAGCGGGCCGGTTCGCCGGGCGGCGCGACGATCAGGTCCCCGATCACACCGAACTGCTGCCAGAGCGCGGAACTGCGGTTGACCCTGGCCACCACGGCGTCCGCCGGCGTGGACGGGGACGCGTCCAGCGGGCGGTACGGCCAGGGCCGGTCGTGGTGGCGCTCGTCGAGGATGCGGCCGAAGGCGCGTACGGCGTACCGGAAACCGTGGATGAAGCCACCGGTGGACTTCTTGAAGTCACGCTGTTGCATCAGCGTTCCGGCGAAGTAGAGGCCGGGCACGCCCACGCGGTAGGAGAGCAGCAGCAGTTCGTTCGGGTCCTGCTCGGCCAGGAACCAGCCCACGTTGACCACATGCCCGGCGACGGGCACCTTGCGTGGAACGACCGGCGGATGAACCGCCCCCCAGCGCTCCTCTGCCGGACGGTCTCCTTCGGACGGGCCCAGTCCCAAGACGCTGTCCGGAGAACCGACTGATCAGCAGGCGGAAACAAACGATGCCCGGGGGCGCGGACGAGGTCCCCGCACGGTGGCTGCAGGCGGCGTATCGCCGGGGGAAGGGGGGCATACGTCCCACTCCCAGCGACCCCCGAGCGGAGCAGGAAACCCCTGATGCCCGAAATACCCATCGGGCACAGGGTGAAAGCAGGTCGGCACACTCTCACGTGCGACCGGCCTGGAAGGGCGACCCCGGTGTGCGTACGCCGGGGTCGTTGGAGGACGGCCGACGCGCCGTCGGAAGCAGGCCATGGTCACCGTCGGCCCGGTTCGATCAGATCGGTACCCCGGGTGCGGGCCCGCTCACCGGCGTACTCATGTCCTCTTCGCCCCGGCGTCTTGTGGCGACGGCCAGTTGGGGGCCGACATGCCGCCCTTGGCGTAATCGGCTCGTCGGACCGGTCGGCGATGCAAACCTGGGCCGGTCGGCAGCGTTGTGGCACGCCGGTCGCCGCTGGCTGACGGATGGATGCGAGAGGGCGGGGTGTGCGTTGCGTCGGGGCGCCGTGGGGCGGGACAGGTGGTCGGACGTCGTAGGCGCTGACGCCCCGTTCCGGCCGTCACCGCCCCGCACCGGCTGCGGTTCGACGAGGCCGGGGTACCGGGCCGCCTGGCGAACACTTCGTGGACGCGGCCGCCCCTTGGGTTCCCCCGGTAGATCGCGCCGCGGGGTGAAGGGAAGCAGGCAGCGATGACGGACGGTGGGCACATGCCGGGCGGGATCGGGGTGGACCGGTCGGAGGGGTTCGGCGAACGACTGCTGGGTGTGCTGCTGGACCGTGCTCACGAGATGCCGCCGGAGTTGATCGCCCCGCTCGTCGCGGAGGAGGTGGCCAGGGTTGGAGGGCGGGAGGTCTCCATCCTCCTGCAGGACTACGAACAGGTGCTGCTGGTGCCGCTGCCGGGCCGGAGGCTGAGGGTCGGCGGCCCCGAGTCGGTCGACGACTCGCCCGCCGGCAAGGCGTTCCTGAGCCGCAGAACGGTGGAGGTGCCACAGGACGGCAGTGTGCGGATGTACCTGCCGCTGCTGGACGGCAGCGACCAGATCGGGGCGATGGCCGTCACCCTGGACAGGGTCGATGACGACGACCGGCGCCTGCTCCGCAGACTCGCCGGTCTGGTCGCGGACATGATCGTCACCAAGGACGCCTACACCGACCTGTTCTTCCAGGCCCGCCGCAGCGCCCCGATGAGTGTGGCCGCGGAGATCCAGTGGTCGTTGCTGCCTCCGCTGTCGATGACCGTTCCCCAGGTCGAGGTGGCCGGAATCCTGGAGCCCGCCTACGACGTGGCCGGGGACAGCTTCGACTACGCCCTCAACGGCGACATCCTGCACGTGGCCATGATCGACGCGATGGGCCACGGACTGGATGCCGCGACCATGGCGACGGTGGCCATCGGCGCCTACCGCCACACGCGGCGGTCCGACACGGACCTGTCCCGGGTGTACGCGTTCATGGACAGGGCCATCGATGAGCAGTTCGGCCCAGACCACTTCGTCACCGCGCAGATGATGGTTCTGAACATCGCCACAGGACGGCTGCGGTGGGTCAACGCCGGCCACCCGGCCCCGTTCCTGATCCGGGACCGCGCCGTGGTGGACCGGCTGGAGAGCCCGACCACGTTGCCGGTCGGCTTCGGCGGCGAGGAGCCGGTGGTCACCGAGCGGATGCTGCGCCCCGGGGACCGGCTGCTGTGCTTCACCGACGGCCTGATCGAGGAGCACCAGGCCGGCGGGGAACAGTTCGGTGAGGAGCAGCTCGTCGAGTGGACCAACCGGATCCTCCGCGAACGCACCGAGGTGCGGGCGGTGGTGCGAGCCCTCTCCCACGCCCTGAAACAGGAACGCGGCGGCACCACGAGCGACGACGCGACCATCTTCCTCATCGAGTGGCGAGGCGGCGACGCCGACCATCTCGCCACCCTCGACTGAGCCCACGACGAAGGCGCGCCGGGCCTGGGCGGGTGCCGCGGCCCCAGCACGGCCTGCTGACCGGCCGCCTCGGCCTGACCGATGCGGCCGGCGGCCCTCTGTGCGCACGCGTCGAGCCCCCGCACATCACCTGGACCGCCGAACCCGGCGACCAGTGCGGGCAGCACACAGCGGCAAGGCAACTCGCGGTGGCACCTGGACCGTCGTGTGGTTCACCTCCGACAGCCACCACATCGACTCCAGCGGCCCGGAGACGTACGTCCACGTGCACTGACCTGTTCCTCGGACCGAAGCCCGAGGAACAGGTCAAGTCATGACACCTCCACATCCCGTACCGCTCGTGAGGCGGGAGCGGTCCGCGGGATCCAGCACTGCGGCGAGGCTCAGCGGTGCTCGGGGGTGCGCGTAGTCGCGGTGGCAGCCGGCCTCCCAGGCGGGGCGCCGGCTGCCGTAGGCGGGGATGCCTCCGAGATCCTTCGGCGTCCGGGCGAGGTGCAGCAGGTTCCAGGTCTCGGAACGAGAAGGCCAAGCCGGGTGCGTGAGTGGATGCTTGGCAGCGGGGCCTCGTGTCAAAGCGGGAGGTCGTCAGGCAGGATCCGGAACGTCCTGTGGCGGCCCGAGCGACGTACGGCCGGGAAGTCCCGCCGGTCGAGGGGGAGGAGATCACGTCGGTGTCCGTTCGCGCGGCGGTCCTGGTCGCCGCGACAGCCCTCGTCCCGGCCGACGTCACCATGGCGCCCGACCGCTTCCTGGAGATCCTGTACCCGTGACAGAAACCAGCAGCGCCCCGCGGCCGGACGGACGCCGCCCCGCCTGGCTGACCCGCAACGTGCAGGTGCTGTGCGGCGTGTCCTTTCTCCAGGACGCGGCCAGCGAACTCCTCTATCCGATCCTGCCGATCTTCCTGACCGTGGTGCTCGGCGCCCCGCCCGTCGCGGTCGGCGCCATCGAGGGAGCGGCCGAGGGGGCCGCCTCGATCACCAAGGTGGCCGCCGGGCGCCTGGCCGACCGGTTCGCCCGTCGTCCGCTGATCGGGGCCGGATACGGGCTGGCCGCGGTGGGCAAGCTGCTGATCGCGCTCGCGACCGCGTGGCCGATGGTGCTCGTCGCCAGGGTCACCGACCGGCTCGGCAAGGGCATGCGCGGGGCGCCTCGCGACGCCCTGCTCGTCGAGGGCGTTCCGAACGGACAGCGCGGCAAGGTGTTCGGCCTGCACCGCGCCGCCGACACCGCCGGCGCGGTGGTCGGCCCGCTCGTCGGGCTGGTCCTGTACGAGGCGCTCGACCACCGGCTGCGCCCGCTGTTCTGGATCGCCGTGATCCCCGCCGTCGCATCGGTCGCGCTGGTCGCCGCCGTCCGCGACCCCCGAACCGACCGGGCGGGCGGCTCCTCGGCGCGGGCCGCCGCCCGCACACCCTGGCGGTCCCTGCCCCGCCCCTACTGGCGGGTTCTCGGGGTGCTGCTCGCCTTCAACCTCGTCAACTTCCCCGACGCGCTGCTGCTGTTGCGTGCGCACGACCTGGGCCTCTCGACGGCCGGGGTGGTGGGCGCGTACGCGGTCTACAACCTCGTGTACGCCGCCCTGTCCTACCCCGCGGGGGCGCTGTCCGACCGACTGCCGCGCCCGCTGGTCTTCGCCACCGGTCTGGTCTTCTTCGCGATCGGCTACCTGGGCCTCGGCCTGATCCACAGCCCCTGGTCGGTGTTCGTGGTGCTGCCGCTCTACGGCGGTTTCGCGGCCTGCACCGACGGCGTCGGCAAGGCCTGGATCTCCACGCTCGTCCCCGACCACCAGCAGGGCACCGCGCAGGGCCTCTACCAGGGCGCCACCGGCGCCGCCGTCCTGCTCGCGGGCGTGTGGGCCGGCCTCGCCTGGGGTTCCGACGGCCACCTCCCGCTGCTGACCTCCGGCGGCATCGCGCTGGCTCTCGCCGGTGTGCTGCCGGTCGTCGCCCGCGGGCGGACCGCGGCCGTCTGACCCGGAGTGGCCGGCGCGGGCGTGGCGAGGCCGGCGAAGGCGCGGCGAGGCCGGCGCGGGCGTGGCGAGGCCGGCGAAGGCGCGGCTGGGTCGGCGAAGGCGCGGCGAGGCCGGCGAAGGCGCGGCTGGGCCGGTCTGCTTCCGGCCATCGATAGTGACAGGTTCTGGTCAAGGGCTGTCCAAATGCCGGACTCCTCCCGCCTCCGATGGTCGGGTCGTCCCCGACGGCTGTATCCGTGCCCGTTCGGGAGGACCTGGTGTCAGTACCGACCCGCAAGAGACGTTGGTTCACGATCTGTGCCATCACCGCATCCGCCGCACTCGTGGCGATACCCGCCGGCGCCGCGCCCGGCGGAGCCGGCAGCCCCTTCGGGGCCCGCGCACTGGCTCAACTGGCCGCCGAACGCGGGCAGTCGGTGGGTTCCGTCAGCCCAAAGGCGAAAGCCGGGGACGACGACGGCGGCGGTGACGACGGCAACGAGGCCGACGAGATAGCCGAGGGCGCGGACCAGTACGCCGAGGCCCGCACCTCACCCGGCATCGTCGCACCGGGCGCGTACGGCGCCGCCTGGACGAGTCTGACCAACCTGCCGACCACCGGTCGCAGTTGGCGCAACATCACCGACCTGCCCTACAACTCCGACGACCCGCGCTACCGCGACTACGACTCCAATTCCAGCGGCGGCTCGGGCAATGTGACCGGCCGGATGGCAGCGATGGCCGCCGACGACGGCGGGTACGTGTACGCGGGCAGCGCGGGCGGCGGAGTGTGGCGCTCGCACAGCGGAGGCGGTCACTGGCAGCCCATCAGTGACAAGCTGCCCTCGCAGTCCACCGGCGCGCTCGCGCTGGACGGCGCCGGACGGTTGTGGCTGGGCACGGGCGAGGCGACGACCAATGCGGACGCGTATCTCGGCAGCGGCGTCTACGTCCTGTCGAACCCCCGCCATGGCACCTTCTCCTCCCGCAGCCGGGTCGGCGGCGACGAGTTGGAGTCCACGACCATCCACGAACTGCGCTTCGGCGGCGGCAAGGTGTGGGCGGCGACCAGCGAGGGCGTCTGGAGCCACTCCACGAAGAGGCTCAGCGGCGCCTGGAAGCTGGAGTTCGCACCCAACCCCGACTATCTGCCGGGCGGTTCGCTCGCGCACGACGACTCGGCCGCGTACAAGAACATAGCCAACGACATCGCGATCGACCCGAAGGACCCCTCCAAGGTGGTCCTCGCGGTCGGATGGCGCAGCGGTGACGACTACAACGGCTTCTACACCAAGGGCTCCGACGGCACCTGGACGCGGATCACCAGCGGCCTGGGTGACCTGCCGGCTGACGCTGACGACGTCGGCAACGTCACCTTCGCCCGTTCCGCCGACGGCTCCCGCTACTACGCCATCGACCAGTCCCCGGAGCAGCTGAACACCAACCCGGACAGCGGCCTGGAGGGCATCTACGTCTCCAAGTCCGGCTCGCCCACCGGCCCCTGGACGAAGATCGCCGACTACCAGGGACTGGCCGCCGACGGCTCGGCGCTGACCTCCAGCGGCTACATGCCGGGCGTGCAGGCCTGGTACAACCAGTTCCTGGCCGTCGACCCGGCGAACGCGGAGCACGTGTACGCGGGCCTGGAGGAGGTCTACGAGACCAAGGACGGCGGCAGCAGCTGGTCGACCGTCGGCCCCTACTGGAACTTCGGCTTCCCGTGCTGGAGCATCGACCCGACCAAGCAGACGGGCGACTGCAACCCCACCACCCACTCCGACCAGCACGGCGTGGCGATCGGCAGCTACCACGGCAGGAGCTTCGTCTACGTCGGCAACGACGGCGGCGTCTACAAGCGCCCGCTCAACGGCTCACAGGACGCCTCCGGGCACGCCACCGACTGGACCTCGCTCAACGACGGCACCATCGACACCCTCCAGTACTACTCGGTGGGCGTCGGCAAGGACCTGACCTACGGCGGGGTGTCCGTCACCGGGGGCCTGCAGGACAACGGCCAGTCCATCCTGCGCAGCAACGACAAGGTCATGGGCTCCGACTTCGGCGGCGACGGCGGCGACACCCTCACCGACCCGGCCGACGGCTGCGACATCGCGGAGGAGTACGTCTATCTCGCCATCCAGGTGACCCAGAACTGCGCCGTGAACGACGGGAGTTGGGTAACCGACCCCAGCAAGATCACGTCGTACAACGTGGCTCCCGCCGACAACGCCACCGGTGAGGCCCGCTTCATCGCCCCGATCACGGCCGACGCGAAGAACCCGGCGACCTGGATCGCCGGCGGCCGCCACATCTGGGTCCAGACCCACGGCTACGCCATCCGCAGCGGCGACGAGTGGACCAGCGTCTACGACCTCGGTGCCGGGCGTACCGCGACCGCCGTCGCGGCCTCGGGCGGCAAGGTGTACGCGGCCTGGTGCGGCCCCTGCAACAACCAGGGCTTCGCCCGCGGCATCTCCGTCGGCAACGCGGACGGCACCGGCTGGCACGACATCACCCTCCCGGCCACCGGCACGGACGGCACCGTACCCAACCGCTACCTCGCCGGCTTCGCCGTCGACCCCAGGAACGCCGACCACGTCTACCTCGCGGTCAACGGCTTCTCCCGGCACTGGACCGAGGGCCCCGGTGCCGGTGTCGGCCACGTCTTCGAGTCCACCGACGGCGGCACCACCTGGAAGGACATCTCGAAGAACCTTCCCGACGTGCCGACGAACTCCGCGGTCGTCACACCGAACGGCGGCCTCGCGGTCGCCACCGACCTCGGCGTCGTCTACCGCGCACCGGGCCGTACGACCTGGCAGCGGGTCGGGAACCTCCCGGCCGTCGCCGTGCTCCAGCTCAAGCTGGGCCCGGACGGCAGGACGCTGTACGCGGCCACCCACGGCCGCGGCATCTACACGATCGACGTGCGCGACTGCCACTGACGCGGCGACATCGCAGGGGTGGTCCCGGAGTGCCGGGGTCACCCCTGCGTCGGGTACGGCACCACGCTCACGTGCAGCGTGAAGGCGACCCTCGCCGCACCCGCCACATCCGGCGCCTTCGCCGACGCGGTGACCTCGGCCGCACCGGCCCGGGTCCCCGCACACCGCAGCGACGCGTGGGACGTACCGTCCGCGTCCACCCGCCATCCGGACGCCAGGACGAGAACCGGCGCGGAACTCCGCACGGCCGTCCACCGCTTGTCATCCGTGCGAGGCCGCAGGACGAGCGACACCACGGTCCCGGGCCGTACACAGAGCCGCTGTTCGACCGCGTCACCAGGACTGACGGTGACCTCCGTATGCCCAGCGGCACACCTCCCCGGCGCAGGGGAGGGACTGGTGGCCGACACCGACGGGCTCCCCCCGGTCTGGCTTGCGGACGGCGCTGCCGGCGTGTGCGTCGACGCACTGGCCGACGGCCCCGCCGAGTTGTTGTTCTCCGACGGTCCTCCCACCGATCCGCCACCTTCCGACGTGTGGCACCCCGCCAGGACAACCACCACGGCGACCATCCATCCCCCGGCCCACCACCGCATCCCAGCACCTCCCGGCCCGCGCGTACGCCCGAGATGTTCCGTCACTGCCGAGCCGCCCTCCGTGTGCTCCCGCGACGACGCCCTTCCGGCCAACGCTCGATTCCCGAGCTCGGTCGCCCGCCGGCCACGTGGAGCGGTCATCCACGCCTCCGAGTCGACGACGTGCCCACAGCATGCCCTTACGACCGGCGAACCACGGTCACCAGCGGTGCGATCCCCCACCAGGCATGCCCCCTGCGTGTCCTGAGTTCAGGCAAGTGGGCCGCCCGAGGGGTGCGCGGGTGTCACTCCAAGCCGCTCAAGGGCGACCGCCAGGCGCAAGGGCCCACCCCCTGCCGAGCAGGGAAAACGCAGGTCACCAAGATCCCCCCGACAAGACCCCGGGACAAGACCCGGGACAAGACCCGGGACAAGACCCGGGACAAGACCCGGGACAAGACCCGGGACAAGAATCGGCAACCCCTAATGATCAAGCCCCCTACCAGCGAAGACCCGCGGGTAGGGGGCTTGTCGCCGTGGACGCCGATCGGCGGTCGAGCTGCCGGTATCGGCGATCCCGCGATGAGCAAGTCCCGCGATCTGACGATCAGAAGGAGGCAGTGACGCCGACCTGGTGGTACTGGCCGACGGTGGCCAGGACCCCGTCCTTGACCGCGCCGAGCTGAGCCACGAGGTCCGAGCTGCTGATCGCCGTGGGGCCGGCGACGATGCCGACCTGCGGGCTCAGGCCGCCGGAAACGGTGTCGAGTTCGGCGTCAGAGATTTCAAGGGTCTGAACCTGGGGAGCGGAGTTCATGATGAAACTGCCCTTCGTATGGATGGTCCACAAGGGGGTAGCGGCCAAGCTGGGGATAGCCGATGGGCCGCGACCGCAGGTCCGCGCCGTCCGTTTCCGGACACCTTGGCGCGATCCCGGCGGCGCGAAGGATCAAATCACGGGGCGTGCCCGGCATCCAGTCAGTGACTGCTCCCGGCAGGGAACTTGAAACGGTCGGCTACTCATCCATGCACGCACGCACACGAATTGGGGGCAGCTTCTCTACAGGTAACCCCGCAATAGGAAACCGACAACTATTGCCACCGCAGTTCCGGCCAGGACAAATCCGCACCAACCGAATGCACCCGTGCCGCAGTTGCGCATTCGCTGTGGAGATTCGGTCGTTTCCGGTCGCGAAGAGGTCGGAGAGTTGCGTCACATGGGGCCCGCAGGGTCACGGAAGTCGACCAGCGACCAGATGATGCAGCCTCAGTCACAGGTCAGTACCAGGCCGGCCGGGATGCGGCCGGAGGGATCCGGGCCGGACCGGTACAGCTCACTCGCCGACGAAGGTTCGCCCGTAGCCAAGGCACTCGGGGAGCCGCTGATCCCGTCCCCTCTCACCTGCGAGAGCATCGTCGGCTTTACCAATCCTTGGTAAGATCCGGCCACTTGTGCGAGGGTGCGGACCCTCGTAGGGGAGGGAACATCACGTGGGCAGACACGCCCTGAGACGGGGCGGCCTGACCGCCGCCGTCTCCTCGCTCGCGGTCGCCGTCGTGGCCGCGTCCGTCGTCCTGTCGGAGGGCGGCGGCTCCGCGGAAGCGACCGAGGCCGACACCACCGCGATCACACTGGTCGACCCCAGCTCGACCACACCGCGCACCGACCGCCCGTACGTCGCGGGCGACACCGGCTTTCTGCACCGGCAGACCGGCAGGACCGGACTGCTGTGGACCGACTACGCGACCGGCAGGACCGTCACCGTCGAGAACGCCGACGGCGTCTACACCCCGGGCACCGGCTGCACGTCCATCGGCTCCGAATGCCGTAAGGCCTGGTACGGCTCTGACGGCGATCTGGTCGCGCTGCCGGCCACGGCCAACGACGCGTACGCCACCCTGTGGGATCCGGCGACGGCCACCGCCAAGAAGGTGAGCTGGAACAGCTCCATCCAGTACGGCCAGGGCTACTATCGGGCCCTCGCAGGCGACACGATCGTCACCACCAACTCCCTGATCGACAAGGTCGACAAGGTCGACGGCGTCGACGGCGTCGACGGCGAGTGGCGCACCCGCAAGGTCACCGGTGACGCGACGAACGTCGGGAGTGAGGACGTGCTCGCCGCGGACCCCGCCGGTGTGTTCGTGTCGGAGAACACCTACGGCTCGCTCCGTTACATCGACATCGCGTCGGCGGTGAACACCACCGTGTTCACCGACGCCACCTACGCCTCGCACTACGTGATGAGCGAGGACCGCATCGGCTGGTACGACGCCGGCAAGGCCGAACTGCACCTGAAGTCCCGCACCGACCTCGCCGCCGCCGAGCAGGTCGTCACGCTGCCCGCCCACCCGGGCGCGCTCGACGGCGACCCGGTCCTGGTCGGCGACCGGCTGCTGCTGCCGCTGTCCTCCAGCGCGCTCGGCTCCCGGCTGCTCGCGGTCGACGTCGACGATCCCTCGGTGCAGCAGACCCTGCTGGCGAGCGCCGGCCAGTACACGCTGGCGGCGGGTGACGGCAGCGCGCTGGTCACCGGCGGCACCGACGCCACCGACTGGTGGGTGCGACGGGTGAAGCAGGCCGAGGACGGCACGCTGGAGGTGGAGAAGGTCCAGCAGACCCCTGCGGTGGAGAACGCCAAGACGGGTATCGCGCTCAGCCGCGGCAGCCTGCGGGTCGCCGAGGACGACCCGGACGCCACCGCGGACACCACGTCCGTGCGCACCCTCACCACCGACGGCTCCGCCACGCTGACGGCGTCCGGGGCCACGCCGAGCCGCTCGATCTACGCCGCCCTCTGCCCGTACGAGGGCACCACGTGCTCGGCGCTGTGGGGGAACCTCGACGCCCGGGACGTCTACCTCGACGCGAACGGCGGCACCGACGAGGGCGAGGGCCTCGGCGACGACCGGCTGGTCGAGATCGGTGGCAACGACCTGGACTTCGGCGGCCGGGGCGGCCACATCGTCGACGTCTCCGACCGCTACGCCGTCTTCGACTCCGGGGGCACCAGCCCCGCGCAGTACGTCGGCGAGTTCGGCCAGGGCCGCAAGCTGAAGCGGTCCGTGCGCGCCGCCGCCCTGAACGGCTCCACCCTGTGGAGCGCCACCACCACCGCCGGCAAGGTCACCTCGTACAGCATCCCGTTGGCGAAGACGCTCACCACGGTGACCGTCCCGGGCCTGGCCTGCGTGCCGAGCGAGCTCCAGGCGGCGGGGCGCTGGGTGTACTGGGCCTGCGGGACGCACTCGGCGGGCGTGTACGACACCAAGGCCGGTACGTCGAGGACGGTCACCCCCGGCGACGTGCTGCTCGGCGACGGCTTCACCGTCCGCCACGACCACGGCGCGGGCACGCTCATCCTCACCGAGGCGGCCACCGGCACCAGCCGCACGATCGCCTCGGGCCTGCCCGGCAAGGGCTCGGTGGACCGCCGTTACCGCTGGACGGTCGACGAGTACACCGGCCTGGTCGCCTGGTTCGACGACTACGAGCGCACCCACGTCACCACCACGGGCATCGCCCCGTCCGCCGTCACGGCCTTCGAGACGTCGGCCGGCAGCTATGTGGACCCGGGGATGCCCTTCGAGGGCGCCTGGGTGCTGTCCCGCCCGGCCACCTCCTGGTCGCTCACCCTCACCTCGGTCCAGAGCGGCGCGAACGGCAGGGCCACCCGCACGCTCACCGGCGGCGCGACCCCGGCCCGGGTGACGGCGACCTGGAACGGCAAGGCGGCGAGCGGGAGTTACTTCCCCAACGGCCACTTCACCTGGACCCTGAAGGCGACCGGCCTCGGCACCGCCACGGCGAACACGGTGAGCAGCGGCGAGGGTTTCCTGCAGCGCGGAGCCGCGGTGCGCCGCGACTTCGTCAGCCCCGACGGCCCGGACGGCCGCGGCGACCTGCTCACCCTGAACTCCTCGGGCGGCCTGACCTTCCACAGCGGCACCGGGACGGGCAGGTTCGGCGACAAGTACACCGGCACCGGCTGGCCCAGGACCATCACGGCGATCCCCTTCGGCGACCTCAGCGGCGACCGCTGCAACGACGTCCTCGTGCGCTACAGCAGCGGCGCGCTGCGGCTGTACAAGCCGGGCTGCGGGGCGGCGGTCAAGCCGTCGACGTCGTACACGACCCTCGGGACCAGCGGCTGGACGCAGTACAACGCGCTCACCTCGCCCGGCGACGTGAGCGGTGACGGCCGCCCGGACCTGATCGCGAGGAACGCGTCCACCGGAGCGGTCTACCTCTACAAGGGGACGAGCGCCGGCAAGCTCGCCTCCCGCGTCAAGCTCTACGACAACTGGAAGGGCTACAAGAAGATCGTCGGCACCGGCGACATCACCGGCGACGGCAGGGCCGACCTCCTGGCCCAGGACACGTCCAACAACGTCTACCGCTACAACGGCAAGGGCGACGGCACGTTCGCGGCCCGCGTCAAGGTGCTGTCGAACTGGGGCGGCACGTACAACGCGGTCGTCGGGGTCGGCGACATCACGGACGACGGCAGGCCGGACCTGGTCTCCCGGGACACCAGCGGCAACGTGTGGCGCACCAGCGGCGACGGAAAGGGCTCGTTCGGTGCGCGGGTGAAGATCGCGAGCGGATGGAGCGGCTACAAGGCCCTGTCGTAGGCGCGGCTGGAGCGGCTGCAAGGCCCTGTCGTAGGCGCGGTTGGAGCGGCTGCAAGGCCCTGTCGTAGGCGCGGCTGGAGCGGCTGCAAGGCCCTGTCGTAGGCGCGGATGGAGCGGCTGCAAGGCCTCTTCGTAGGGGCTGAGCTCGCCCCGCCGAAGGCGCCCGGGGACTTGATGTCACCGGGCGCCTTCGCACTTCCCGCGTTTCACCGGCGGACAGTGATGCTCCTGGGGTGTCGGAGCTCATGGGCCGGTCGTCCCGCGGCCGCCTGGACGGGGAGGCGCCGTGCCCGTCGTCCCCTCGGCCGCGCTGCACGCGGCAACCGGCAATGACCGGCACCCGCCCCAAGAGGTCGAATCTCGGCCTCGATGACCCGCATCGCTCGGTCTCGACAGAGCCACGGATCGCTGCCGGGTTCAGGGATCACTACGGCATCTCGATGTTTCCTCATCTCATGGGACCGGCTATTGCACGGCTGTGACGGCGAGCGCACAACCCTGTCACTCGCTGCGGGAAGACTTCTCTCATCGCGAAGGGCGGCAAGCCGACGGACCGGTTCAGGGCTCGGGGACGGCAGGCGGTTCCCGCGTCACTCTCGTCGCCGTGCCCATCACATTCCTGGGGGAACCTCGATGCCCGCTCGTAACCGTCGGAACACCGCAGCTGTCACCACCGCGGGCGCCGCCGCTCTGCTCACCCTGTGCGGCACGGCCGCAGCCGCGACGGCCGCCCCGTCCTCCGGCGGCGACGCCAAGGGCAGCGCCGCGATGGTCGCGGCGGCCGTGTCCGACCACACGGTCACCGTGCCCAGGGGACTCTCCATCAGCGACGGCACCCGCCACGTCCTGGTCAACGGCAAGTCGATCGACTTCGGTACCACCGTCCGTGACCTGGCCTGGAACCCCA
This sequence comes from Streptomyces sp. NPDC001220, assembly GCF_053597895.1. Classification (NCBI taxonomy): domain Bacteria; kingdom Bacillati; phylum Actinomycetota; class Actinomycetes; order Kitasatosporales; family Streptomycetaceae; genus Streptomyces; species Streptomyces sp. NPDC001220. The sequence goes on along the minus strand of NZ_JBSFJE010000009.1, from coordinate 357,142 downwards.
GCGGCAGCAAGGCCGCCTTCGTCGACGGGCACGGCGACCTCGTCGTCTCCAACCCCGACGGCAGCCACCGCGTCACCGTCGCCGCCAACCCGGGCGGGCAGACCTGGTCCCACCCCACCTGGCAGGTGACCGCCGCCGACCGGGCGAACCAGATCCCCGCGAAGAACAACCTCATCTTCTCGGCCAAGATCCACGGCAGCACCGTCCTGGAGGGCGTCAAGGCCACCAGCAACCACGGCAAGCCGGCCAGGATCAGCCTGAACGGTGACCCGGGGGACGGCAATGTCCCCCAGACCAACAACACCTGGCCGAATGTCGGCGGCAACTACGGCTCGGCCGTCTACGAGAACACCCACACCGGCGAGGTCTACATCCGCGACGACTACCTGCGGCAGCAGGGCGGCGCGCTGACCAAGGGTTCCGAGCCCGCTCTCTCCCCGGACAACGAGGAGGTCGTCTTCGTCCGCTCCGTCCACGGGCACGACCACCTCTTCGTCGAGGACTTCGGCGGCTCCACCCACGTCGTCAAGGACGTCACCCCCAACGCCACCACCGACTACACCGAGCCCACCTGGTCGCCCAACGGCAAGACCATCGCCTTCCGCGCCCCGACCGGCACCTACACCATCACCAAGACCGCCCACGGCTTCGGCAAGCCCGTCAAGGTCTCCCACCACACCGGCCTGCCCGCCTACCGCGGCTGACCGCCACCCAAACGGCCGCCGGAGCGGGCGAGTTCGGCCTCGAGCTCGGGCAGGTGCTGGTCGGCGGTGTCGTGCGGCAGGTACTCGACCACGTCGAGGAAGCGGAACAGGACCTGGGTCTTGGTGACGGCGAACTCGTAGTCGCCGTACCCCACCACGGCACCCATGTCCCCACGAACGGCGCCCCGGACGACATGCGCGGTCATGTCGTCCGGGTTTTGCGCCGTCAGCCCCCGCCGTGCGTTGGGGCGCGCCAGATACGGGCAGACCATCGAGGCGTAGAGCATGCACGCGCGGTGCCCCGGCGCCTCCAGCGTCGCCGCCATGTTGCGGTACGGCCGCCCGGCGGCGAGCGCATCGCGGATCGCGGCACTCTCCGCGGCGCCGACCACCCGCCACACCGGACCCCTGGGGATCAGGGTGTTGCAGACGGAACACAGACGCTGTCGCGCGCACTCGGCGCTGCGCCCGTAGTCGGTGAGCGCGAACCGGGGCTCGTCGCCCTCCCACGGGGTGATGGCGGGCACGGGATAGCCGCGGCTGTCACGAGGTCTTGCCTCGACGGTCGCCGGCATGGGCACGGAATCGAATCGCACACCCCATGGTGAACCAGATGGCCTCGCCACCGCGACGGTTCTCGGGCAGGTACCCGGCTCGGCGTCCACCTCGCACCTTCGTGCCCGCGCGGCGGTCACCCGTGGGCGTTCCAGAACGCGCAGTGGTGGCGGACCTCCGCCGTGTGGGTGGGGACGATGTGGTCCGGGGCGAGGGAGAGCACGGTCTGCCGGGGCCAGTGCGGCGACGAGGGGCCGTTGGGGTCGGCGGTGCGGGCGAAGCGGGTCCAGTAGTCGATCATGGTGTCGGCCAGCCGGTGCTGTGCCGCGGTCAGGTCGCGGGGGCGGCCGCCCAGGTCGAAGAGGTAGGGCAGTTCGCTCGCGTGCGGTGCGCCGAGCGGGAACGGGGGCGTGCCGGAGGTGAGCGGCGGGGCGTGCTCGTCGGCGAACTCGTAGCGCCAGGTGGGTACGTGGGCGGTGAGCAGGGCGTCGGTGCGCGCCGTCGGGCAGGCGAAGTCCGCGTCGCCGATGACCGCGCCGAACACCGGGCCCCCGTCGGTGCCGTGCACCGGGTATTCGCGGACGACCGCCTCGGCCTGCCCCGGGGAGGGGAAGAAGGCGGACACGACGTCGGGCCAGGTGTCGGGGGTGACCGGGTTGCCGGCCTGGATGATCCCGGCGGCCCAGCCGTTGCCCTCGTCGTGGTTGTCACCGACGAGTACGGGGACGTGGTGGAAGCGTCCGGCGGTGATCGCTGCCGCGGGGTCGCCGGGCAACAGCGGGGTGGCGTAGGCGGGTTGTTGGTCGGTGTCCTGGGCCGCGAGCAGGCGGGGGACGGTCACGCGCCGGAGGCAGGCCATCACGTCGCGGGCGGAGCCGCAGCCGACCTTCGCCGCGAGGCCCGCGCCCGTGGCACGCGCCGTGGGCAGCGGGACGGCGGACGGCGCGAACGGGCGGTCGGGGCTGCCGGTGCACGGGCCGCTCTCGACGATCGCGCGGTCGAAGAGGCCCGCGGCGGCGGGTGAGGTGAGCTGGGCGCAGACGCTGTAGCCGCCCGCCGACTCACCGGCCAGCGTCACGTCGTGCGCGTCCCCGCCGAAGGCGCCGATCTCGGAGCGGACCCAGCGCAGCGCCGCCTGCTGGTCGGCCAGGCCGAAGGTGCCGGAGCCGGGCAGCCCGCTGTGGGCGAGGAAACCGAGGGCGCCGAGGCGGTAGTCCACGGTGACGACCACGACGTCGCCTCGCGTGGCCATGCGGTGGGCGTCGTAGGAACTGCCCGCTCCGGTGGTGAAGCCGCCGCCGTGCAGCCACACGATCACCGGCCGGGGGCGTGCCGGTGCCGCGCTGTCGGGCGTGGTGACGTTCAGGTGGAGGCAGTCCTCGGAGGTGCTGCCGCCCGGCACCTCGCCGGCCGGCTGCGGGCAGGCGCTCGCGGGCCGGGTCGCGTCCCGCACCCCGGGCCAGGGGGCCGCGGGGCGGGGCGGTGCCCAGCGCAGGGTGCCGACCGGGGGCGCGGCGTAGGGAACGCCCTCGAAGGTGCGGTAGCCGTCGTGGGCGGTGCCCCGCACCAGGCCGTCGTGGACACGTACCGTCGTGGTGGCGGCCCCGGCGGGGCGGGGCGGTGGCGCTGCGGACCAGGCCGTCGCGAGGACGGCGGTGAGGGCGCAGCCCAGGGTGGTCAGGATGCGGTGCTTGGTCATCGTTTCCCCGTTCGGTCAGCTGCCGCCCATACCGCCCTGTGCGGCGATCATGGTCATCGGCAGTGTGCGTACCGTTTTCTCCAGGCCCGGCGCGAGCGCGGCCAGCGACCCCGTGCAGCTGTCGATACGGGCCCGGAAGGTCTTGTGGTCCTGTCGTGAGACCACCGAGCGGATGCCGCCCGCGGCGGCCAGTGCCAGCAGCGCGGCGTCGGCGGCGGGGAGCTCCCGCACGGGGCGGTCACCGTGCAGCGCCGCGGAAACGCGGGCTCGGAGTGCGGCGGGCACGGCGGGGTCGCGCACGGTCAGGCGCCGGGTGCCGAAGCGGGTGCGGGGCGCCTTCACGGTGAGGACTCCCGCCGCGGCGAGCCGGTCCTCCACCCGGGTCAGGGTCTGCCTGCGGTGGCGGCGTACGAGACGCTTCCAGCCGTGTCCGGCGGCGGCGTCGCGCAGCACGCCGTCCAGGACCGGGTCACCGGTCGGTCCGGTGCCGGACACGGTGACCCTGCCGCCGTTCTCTCCCAGCCGGCCGCGCGACGCGAGGTCGACGAGGGCGGCGGCCCGCACCAGGAACCGGGTACGGGAACGGTCGAAGGGGCCTTCGGCCGCGGCGTCGTGGGCGAGCAGATACATGAGGCAGGCCAGGTCGTCGTTCACCCTTCGACGCTAGGGCCGGGCACCCCGGCCCCGGATCGGCCGCGGGAACGGAACGGCTCTGGGAACGCGGGAGGACCGCGGCCCGGCCTCCTCCCTGAGGAGGAGGCCCGATGTCAGGGGCGGCGCGGCTGCACGAGGCCGTGGTCGTAGGCGGCGACGACGGCCTGGACGCGGTCGCGCAGGTCCAGTTTGCGCAGTACCGCGGTGACGTGGTTCTTGACGGTGGCCTCCGACAGACGCAGCCGCTCGGCGATCTCCGCGTTCGACAACGCCTGCCCGATCAGGGTGAGCACCTCCCGCTCGCGGCCGGAGAGGTCCCGCAGGGAGGGTGGCGGTGCCTGGTCGGGCGCGGTGGTCAGGAACCGGTCGAGGACGCGGCCCAGCACGGTCGGCGCCAGCAGCGCGTCACCGCGCGCGGTGACGCGGATCGCGTCGACGAGCTCGCCGGGGCGCATGTCCTTCAGCAGGAAACCGCTCGCCCCGGCCCGCAGGGCGGCGACGATGTGCGCGTCCAGGTCCCAGGTGGTCAGCACGAGCACCCGGGCGCGACTGCCGTCCGCCACGATCCGCCGGGTCGCCTCGATGCCGTCCAGCACGGGCATGCGTACGTCCATCAGCACCACGTCGGGTGCCAGTTCCCGGGTCAGCCGCACCGCCTCCAGGCCGTCGGACGCCTCGCCGACCACCTCCAGGTCGTCCCGGGCGTCGATGATCATGCGGAATCCGGTACGGACCAGGGCCTGGTCGTCGGCCACCACCACACGCAACGTCATGACACGCCCTCCACCGGCAGCCGCGCGGTCACCTCGAACCCGCCCCCGGGCAGCGGACCCGCGCGCAGGCTGCCGCCCACGAGCCGCGCCCGCTCCTTCATCCCCACCAGACCGCGTCCCTCACCGGCCGGGACCGAACTTCCCTGGGGAGTACGTCCGTTGTCGGCCACCATGACCTTCACGCACTCCCCGTCGACGGTCACGTGCACGCTCACCTCGTCGGCACCGGCCGCGTGACGCAGCGTGTTGGTGAGGGCCTCCTGGACGATCCGGTACGCCGCCAGGTCCACCGTGGCCGGCAGCCCGTCGAGGACACCCTCGCGGTGCACGCGCACGGTCATCCCGGTCGCGCGCACGGTGTCGGCCAGCTCGTCCAGGCGCGCGAGCGAGGGGCCCGGTCTGCGCTGCTCCCCGGCCTCGTCGTCCCGCGCATCGGGCCCGAACGCACGCAGCAGGAGCCGCAGTTCCCCCAGGGCCGAGCGGGCGCCGGTCTCGATGGCACGCAGCGCCTGCCGGGCCTGGTCGGGCCGTGCCGCGAACACGTCCTCCGCGGCGGCCGCCTGAACGACCATCACGGACAGCGTGTGCGCCACCACGTCGTGCACCTCGCGCGCCATCCGTGCCCGTTCCTCGGCCACGGCCCGGCGCGTCTCCGCCGTCCGCCGCGCCTGTTGCGCCCGGCGCCACTGCCCCGCGGTCCACGCGAGGACCACGGCCAGCAGATAGACCGTCATCCCCGTGGGGCCACCGCCCGCCCGGAACGCCAGTGGCACCGGCAGGCACATCGCCGCGAGCGCCCACACCGACGCCCGGCGCGGTCCGGTGGCCGACAGTACGCACAACGCGACCTGCGCCGCGAGCAGTGCGCCCGTCAAGGACACCGCGGGCAGCAGCGTCCACACCACGAGCCCCGTCACCGCGTTCACGGCCAGTACGGCGGCCGGGGCGCGCACCTGCCACCGCAGAGCACAGACCTGCACGAGAACCAGGACCACGGCCACGAGCAGACGCCCTCCGCGATCCGCGCCGGCGACGAACACCGAGGTGCCGAGGACGGCGAGCACCAGCCCGCCCGACCCCCACCACAGTGCCCGCACCGCACGCGGCGACGGCTCACCCCCGGCTTCACCCGCGAACGCGTCGCCCGGCTGCCTGCTGCTGCGGTCCACGCTCCGACCCTACCCAGCGACCCGGCGAAGCCGGGCTGTCCGACGGCGCCGGTCGGCCGCCGTTCAGACGTCTCCCGGTGCCGGTACTCCGCACCGGGCGCGCGCGGGAGGACCCGACATACGGATCGGCCGGGACGGGCCCGTCACAGCGCACCGCCCATGGCGACAGGCCGGGACGGGCCCGTCACAGCGCACCGCCCATGGCGACGGGGATCCTGCACGTTCAGTTGTGGGAGGGTCATGGATCCTCTGTTCGGACGCACGGGGTGAGCGGGGTGGGGCGGGGGTGGCCGTGCGCGGCCACGACCATCGCGGCGCGAGCGCGGTGGCCGTGCGCGCCACGGCCATCGCGGCGCGAGCGCGGTCAGAAACCCTCTGTGGAGGGATCAGGAGGAACAGTCGACTCTCGAGGCGGCGTGATCGGCCGGATCATGGGCCCGGTGTCCGCCCTCGGAGTCCCAGACCGCCTCCACCGCCCGGTCGGCCTCGGACACCGTCCGCAGACGTGCCGCCTCCTCCATCAGCCGGCTCGCGGTCGACGTACCCAGTGGGTCGCTCGCGGCGGTCATCAGCCAGGCGGCCGACAGCTGGTCCGTCCCCGGCGGTATCACCAGCAGGTTCCACCGGCCCACGCGGTAGGAGAGCAGCAGCAGTTCGTTCGGGTCCTGCTCGGCCAGGAACCAGCCCACGTTGACCACATGCCCGGCGACGGGCACCTTGCGTGGAACGACCGGCCAGTGGGTGGGATTCACCGTGACCCGGGTGATCCGCCCCCACAGCGGGTCCAGCACGGCGGTCAGAGTGGGGAGTTCCGCCCCGAGGTCACGGGAGCGGGGCCACCAGGCGCCGTCCAGGAGAGCCGGTGCGGGACCGACGGGAGCCAGCGACAGGCGGAGCGGAGGCGAGGAGGAGGGGGACGAGGGGGACGAGGGGGAGGACGAAGAGGAAGCGGACGACGGAGACAATGCGGACGACGACAACCGGTCTTCGAGTGTCGGCGAGAAGGAAATGGCCGCAGTCATGACGCGAACCCTGCCCCGGGCCGACCGCGATCGGCCCGGCCTATTCAATCGCCGAAAACGACACGAGCGTGGTAGCCGGTGCGCGAAATATCCTCGGTGACTCCACCGTACTCCTCGGACAGGCCGAACGGACCGCCGCTCCGGCGGCCGGGGTATCGCCGGGGACGGGACCTGGTCGTACGTCCCACTTCCAGCGACCCCGAGCGGAGCACGAGACCCCTGATGCCCGAAATGCGCATCAGGCATAGGGTGAAAGCGGGTCGGCACACTCTCACGTGCGACCGGCCTGGAAGGGCGACCCCGGTGTGTAGACGCCGGGGTCGTTGGGGGTCGGCCGACGCCGGTCGCCGTCAGGCACCGGACTCCACGCCGAGGTCGGCGAGCAGGCCGCGGACCCGGTTCTCGATCTCGTCGCGGATGGGACGTACGGCGTCGACGCCCTGCCCGGCCGGGTCGTCCAGCTTCCAGTCCAGGTAGGTCTTGCCGGGGAAGACGGGGCAGGTGTCGCCGCACCCCATCGTGATCACCACGTCCGACGCCCGGACGGCCTGCGTGGTCAGGATCTTGGGGGTCTCGGCGGAGACGTCGATGCCGACCTCGCTCATCGCCTCGACGACGGCGGGGTTGACCGTGTCCGCGGGCGCCGAGCCGGCAGAGCGGACCTCGACGGCGTCCGCGGCGAGGTGCGTGAGGAAGGCGGCGGCCATCTGGGAGCGGCCCGCGTTGTGGACGCAGACGAAGAGGACGGAGGGCCGGTCGCCGGCGGGAGTGCTGGTCATGGTGGTGGCTTTCGGGGCGGTGGGTCAGGGGAGGGTGGGAGCGGCGAGTTCGGGCTCGCCAGGTACCGGTGGCGTCGGTGCCCGCGTGGGGGCCGGGCGGCCGAAGAGCGCTGTCACCAGCGCCAGTCCGAGTGCCGCGCCGCCGGCCTGCGCGGCGATGAACGGAGCGACCGAGCCGGGTGCGATGCCGGCGAAGGTGTCCGTGAAGGCCCGGCCGATCGTCACCGCCGGGTTCGCGAACGACGTCGACGACGTGAACCAGTACGCGGCGCCGATGTACGACGCCACCGCCACCGGGGCGAAGCGGTCACGGCCGGCCCGGGCCAGGCCGAGGACCAGGAGGACGAGGCCCGCGGTGGCCACGGTCTCGCCCAGCAGCAGATGGCCCGCCGAGCGGTCGTGCGTCGACCAGCGCACCAGCGGCGTGCCGAACATGGCGTCGGCCAGGACCGCTCCCGCGACCGCTCCCGCGATCTGGGCGGAAACGTACGCGGCGACGTCCCGGCCGCCGAGTCCGCCGCCCGTGCGCCGGCCGATGAACCAGGCCGCGAGCGTGACCACGGGGTTGAAGTGGGCGCCTGAGACCGGGCCGAGCAGCACGATGAGGACGCCGAGGCCGAAGACGGTGGCCAGGGAGTTGGCGAGCAGCCGGACGCCGACGTCGTGGGACAGTTCGGTGGCCTGGATGCCCGAACCGACCACGACTGTGACCAGCGCGGCGGTGCCGACGGCCTCGGCCAGGGCGCGGCGCCCCAGAGAGGTGCTCACGCCGGCGCCTTGACGGCCGCCGGAGTCGTGAGGAACACGGCGAGCCGGTCGAGAGCCGGTGGCAGCACCCAGTAGTAGACCCAGGTGCCGCGGCGCTCGCAGTCGATCAGTCCGGCCTGCCGCAGCAGCTTGAGGTGGTGGGAGATGGTCGGCTGGGACAGGTCGAAGGCCGGGGTCAGCTCACAGACGCAGACCTCGCCGCCCTCCCCGCGTGAGGCGATCATCGACAGCAGGCGGAGCCGGACCGGGTCCCCGAGGGCCTTGAACACCTTCGCCAGCTCGGTGGCCTGTTCCTCGTCCAGCGGCGCGGCGGTCAGCCCCGGGCAGCAGGCCGTGTCCTGGCCCAGCACCTCAAGCTCTTGTTTCGACATGCCTCTATGTTGACGTTTTTCGATCCAAGCCGCAAGGTTGCATCAACGAACGTCAATACAGGCCGTTCCGGGGTATCGCGATGCCCCGTCTCACCCAGGAGTGACGCCATGCGCGAGCAGTCCACAGACCTGCGCGAAACCGTCCGGCAGCGGTATGCCGCCGCAGCCGTGAAGGTCACCGGGGGCGGCACCGCCTGTTGCGGGCCCGAACCGGTCGAGGTCGACGAGAACTTCGGCTCCGCCCTCTACGCCGACGACGAGCGCGAGGCGCTGCCCGCCGAAGCGGTCGCCGCGTCCCTCGGCTGCGGCAACCCCACCGTCGTAGCCGAACTCCGCGAGGGCGAACGCGTCCTGGACCTCGGTTCCGGCGGCGGTATCGACGTCCTGCTCTCCGCCCGCCGCGTCGGCCCCACCGGCAAGGTGTACGGACTGGACATGACCGAGGAGATGCTCGCCCTGGCGCTCGGCAACGCGAGGAAGTCGGGCGCGACCAACGTCGAGTTCCTCAAGGGCACCATCGAGGCCGTCCCGCTGCCCGCGAACACCATCGACGTCGTCATCTCCAACTGCGTGATCAACCTGTCCGTCGACAAGCCCGCCGTCTTCGCCGAGATCTTCCGCGTCCTGAAGCCCGGCGGCCGTATCGGCGTCTTCGACGTCGTCGCCGAAGACGCCCTCACCGCCGGACAGCGGGCCGAACGCGGGGACTACGTCGGCTGCATCGCCGGTGCCCTGTCCTTCGCCGAGTACCGCGAGGGCCTGGCCGCCGCCGGCCTCACGGACGTCGAGATCACCCCGACGCACCCGGTCGCCGACGGCATGCACTCCGCCGTCGTCCGCGCGGTCAAGCCCTCCGGCGTCGCCGAGGAGAGCGGTTCGGCTCCGGCGGCGGGTACGTGCTGCGGTGTCTCCGCGTGCTGCTCCTCGGACGAGCGGGCCGCCGACCCCTCGGCCACGGTGGCCGAGGCCAAGGCCGCGTCGGGATGCGGCTGCCAGAGCTGACACGTCGCCGCTGTACGGGCGGGTCGGTGGAAACGGAGGCCGGCGGGTCGCAGGTGAAGCGTGCGGGCGCCGGGAGACCGAACGGCGACTCGATCGTTTCCCGCCCGATACCCCTCCGTTTCGCGTCCGATACCCGCCCGATACCCCTCCGGGAAAATCACCGATACCTCCATCGGTGGCGCAATTTCGTGTATCTTCACGACCGTCACACAAATCGCATCATCGCGTATTCGTGCATTTGTGCGCCCTTCTGAATCCGCTGGGGCGTCATTCGTTCGATTTATGTGAGGGCAGGGCAATCCGCGTACCGCGGAGCGTCCTGCCCTGGGGGGCACGTGAGAGCGCAGCAAGACAACGGGGTTCTGGGCCGTGACGACATCCTGACAGCCGCCGCCCGTGTGGTGCACGCCCTGGGCGCACCGGCGGCGGCCACCGCCGAACCGCGTCCCGAGCAGGTGTTTGAGCAGGTCGAACAAACGGTCAGGGATCGTCTGCCCGAGGTCGCCCGTCACTCGCCCGAGCGATGGCGGGCGGCGCTGCGGAAAATCGGCGAACAGGAGCGGCGGCACCTCTTTCCGGCGGGACGGGGGTGGCTCGCCACCGCACTCGCCGGCGGGGAAATGGCCGAGGCGACATTCGTGGAATGCGGCTGCGAGAGAATCCGCGTCACCCGTGTCACGGGAGACACGGGTGACGCCTTTCCGAGCGGTCGCGTTCTTTTCGAAGCGGAATGGGACACCCTCCCGGCCGGCGAGGGAGATCGCTCCGCCGGCCGAATACGACGACTTTTCGAGCTGGCGTCCGGAAAGCCCACGGCCGAGGAATTCGACCGGTCCCTGGGCCAGGCGCTGGAACGGGCCCTGCGAGGGCTGCCCGAGCCCCTGGCCGGGGACATACCGCTCGTCGTCGCCGTGCGGGCGGCCGGCTGGACCTGCCTGGAGCAGGCCGTCGAACGGCTCGCTCCGCCCACGGCCCTGCTGTGGCTGCGACTCCCGGCCGGATGGCCGGACGGCCCCGACGACCTGCTCGCCCCGACCCCGCTGCGCCGGACCCTGTGGTTCGCCGCCGCGCGCGTCCAGCCGTCCACCGGAGCGGTGCAGGTGGTGCGGCAGCCGCTGTTCTGGGCGGGCAGCACGGCACCCGTGCCGGGACGGGGGCCCGCGGAGCAGCTCGCCGAGGTAGAGGTGCAGGCCCACTCCGACGGCGAGGAACAGCCGCACGCCGGTGCCGTCGTCGTCACGGGACCGGTCGAGGACGCCCCCGCCGACTGGCACGCCGTCCGGGCCGACCGGCTGGTGCTCCCGGCGACGGGACAGGCGACGCTGCGCTACCGGCTCGACGGGCCCGGGCGGGTCCGGCTCCTGTACGAGGGCGGTCACCGGCCCGAGTCCACCGCCTGGACCACGCTCGTCGGCAGACTGCCGCGCAGACTCGCACCCCCGCGCCCCCTCGACCTGGTCCTGGCCGTGGAGACCGCGGTCCGGCGCCGGCAGGGCGCGGCCCAGCTGGCCGCCCGCGTCCGCCGGGCGAAGGCCGTCGTCGAGGCCGTGCGGGACGGCACCCGCCACCCGGAGTCGCTGCGGGTCGCGCTCATCGGCTACCGGGACCACATGCCGCTGGCCGGCCCCGGCGACACCAGCCCCCTCCACTACCGGACCGGATTCTCCCCCGTCACCTCGGCGCTGCGGATCCTGGAGGAGTGGGAGCCCAGCCCGCTCCACCACGACTTCGCCACCGGCCTCGAACACGTCCCGCACGAACTGCACTCCTGGCAGGGCCGGTGGCGCCCCGGCAGCCTGCGCGGCCTGATCGTCGTCGGATCGCGCCCGCCGCATCCGCACAGCCGGCAACCGCAGGCGGTGCGCCGACGGGCCCCGGTGCGGGTCTGTCCCGACCGGCTGGACTGGGTGACCGCGCTGGCCCGGCTCCGCCACGAGCAGCAGCTCAGCTGCCTCGCCCTGGTGGACGAGCCGGACTGGATGGACGACGACGGCGAACCGCTGGTGGCCCGCTGGGCCCGCCAGGCCTGGGCCCACATCGGCGCCCAGGGCTGTTTCGACGCGCACGAGGACCCGGAGCGGGTGGTGACGGGCCTGTTGCTCGACACCCGCGCCGGGACCGGTGACGCCGGGCTTCCGGGGCTCGCCCTGGCGGCGGGCCGGCCGGAGCGCTGGCTGCCGTACGTGCCGCCGCAGGCGCCCTGACACGACGTCGGGTGCCGCACACCGGCTTCCGCGCCGTGCGGAGGCCGCCGACCCAGGGGGAACATGAACGACCGAGACGACACCACCGAATCCGAACCGCAGCAGGCGGGGCGCAGCCGCGCCGACAGCGGCCGCAAGAACCCGTATGCCGCCTTCGAACAGCACCTCGCGCTGCCCGGCCCCACACCCTCGCCCGGCCCGCCCATGACGTTCCCCGCACAGGAGGACGTCCGGGTGGCGGAGGACGTGGAACAACGGACACCACCGCTGCCCCGCACCCGGCCGGGGCCGGGCAAGGAGCCGCCGGCGAAGTGGGCCGAGAGCACCGAGGAGTCCGTCGCCCCGGCCCCGACCGCCGACGGGAGCGACACGGTCGCGTCCACCATCACGCTGTGGGGCGGCATGGGCAGCGGCAAGTCGACCCTGCTGGCCGCGCTCACCCGGGCGCTGATGGATCCCGAGTACGGCTCGTGGAACGTGTTTCCCGAGGACCACGCCTCCAAGCAGTACCTCAGCGATCTCGCCCACACCTTCTACCGCGAACGCGTCTTTCCCAGCGCCACCCAGGACGAGCAACTGCCCGTCCGGCTCACGCTGGTCGGGGACGTCGGCGGAACTCCCTACTCCAGCAGGTCCGGTGGCAGGCGGCGGTGGCGCCGCGGCGGGCAGCCCGCGGCGGACGTGCTCGAATTCCGGGTCTCCCTGCGGGACATGCCCGGGGAGGCCTTCGACCTGCGCTCGGAGATGGGCGCCCTGATGGGGCCGCGGCTGGTCACCGACCTGGCCGACTCGCGGGCCATGGTGTACGTCCTCGACGCGGCCCGCGAGTGGCGGGTCAACGGCGAGAACGGGCCCGTGGACGAGGACGAGCGGCAGAGCGCCGACTTCTTCACCGAGGTCCTGGACGGGGTGGCGACCGAGATCGCCATCCGCGGGCACCGCGACGGGCACCGGCTGCCGCACAGCATCGCCGTCTGCCTGGCCAAGTTCGACGACGACGACGTGTTCCGGTTCGCCTGCGAGCACGGCAACGTACGGCTCAACCCGCGCACCGGCCAGCCCGAGGCCGTCGACGCCAAACGGCTCTTCGACGACCTGTGCGACCGCTTCCCGCACGGCAGCCTCGGCGAGATCAGGAACCAGATCGGCCGCTACTTCGTGCCCGAGCGCGTCGGCTACTTCGTGTGCAGCGCCGTCGGCTTCTGGGTCGATCCGGACCGGGGCTTCGACTTCGACAACCCCTCGCTGGTCAACGCCGTCGACGACAAGGTCCGGTTCGTGGCCCCGCCCCGGCCGGTCAACGTCATGGAGCCCTTCCTGTTCCTGCGCGGCCTGTCCCGGCAGCGATGACGTCCCGAGCGAGAGAGAGGGAGGTGCGCCCATGTCGTCCGACGGCGCCGGGCTGAGCGCGGGCTGGGCGGTCTGGGGCAAGCGCCCCCACAGCCCGCAGGGTTTCCATGTGATGGCGGCCTGGCCACCGCAGTGGAGCAGTTACTACACCAAGGCGATCCAGCACTGGTCTCCGGGCACGCCCTCGCCCGCCGACCGGCTGCCGTGGGTCACGGTCGGGCCGGGCACGAACCCGGACAACCGGATGTCCCTCGGGGTCTTCGTCCTCGACCGGACCGAGACGGCCGACGTGCACAGCCGGCCGATCAACCACGTCACCCACTTCTGGGTCTCCTACGAGGAGGCGGCCGACCGCGGTCTCGGCTGGAGCTCCCTGGCCCGCGCCGCCCTGGCCGGCCGGACCGGGCTCTCCAGCATCGCCGCGGGTGGCGAGTCCGGTGCGCTCCACGGCCCGGTACGCCTGCCGCTGTCCACCGACGAACACCTGATGAACGGCTTCGACGAGGAGTTCGTCTCGGCCAGCGACTCCCTGCTGCACTGGCACGCGGCGGTCGCCGCCCTGCTGCTGGACGGCCCGGTGGTGGTGACCGGCGCACCGGAGGACGACCCGCTGGAACGGCTGCGACTCCTGGACAACATCGCCGCCATGCTGCCGTACGGCCTGCGCGCGTGCCTGTCGGCCGCCACCGCCACCTCCTCCGGCGCCAACCACCGCATCGGCCTGTCCTGGGGGCGCGCCGCCCCCGGACGGGCCTGTGTGCCCTGGGGCGGCGCGGTGGGCGTCGAGCGGCTGTCCTCCGTGGCGCGCCACTACCACGACCTGCTGATCCACGCCTGGGAGTCCCGGGGCGGCCACACGGTCCTGGACCATCTGGCCCGCTGCACGGCCCTGCCCGACAGCGCTCACGCCGGCCTGCCGACGGCACAGCAGGCACATCGGTCGCTGTGCGCCATGGACCACGAACTCCAGGTCGAGGCGGAGGTGCTGCGCGGCGGGCCGGTGGCCGACGACGTGGTCGACGGCTTCCTGCGCGATCCGCGGACCAACCGCAGGACCGCCAGCATGATGGCCCGGGCGAAGCTCTCCGGGACCTCCACCGACCTGTCGCTGCTGCCTCCGTACCTGGACGATCCCCAGGTGGCGGCCTCGCTCCAGCTGCGGCTGCGCGAGGACCTGCGCGCCGGACGCTTCGCGGCCGCGCAGGAGAAGGTCAACAGCCTGCTGCGGGCCACCCGCGTGGAGGGCACCAACCTCGACGTCGTCGACCACGCCCTCGGCTACCTCGTGGCCCCGGTCGACGGACCCGACGAGGACATCGACATCACGGCCACCCTGAACCTGCTGCCGTCGCTGGAGCCGTTCACCCCCGGCACCATGCCCATCGCGCGCGGCGCGGTGGCCGCCCGGCCCGAGCTGACCTGGATCCTGCTGGACGGCGCGGCCGGCACCCCGGACCCCGCCGGTTCGGTCCGCCGCTGGCTGGAGTGGCTCGACAGCGGCGCCCGTGAGGAACTGGCGCTGCTGTACGACCTGTTGCGGCCGGAGACGGTCGTCTGGCAGCCGCAGTCCGGATGGCGGCCCGCCAAGCATCCCGACGAGGCCGCGCGGCTGCTGAGCCTGGCCGTCGCCTGCGGACGCGGCGACACCCTGCTGACCTCGTCGTTCTTCGACGATCTGAGCGACGCCCTGGGGTCGGGCGGGCCGGGCCGCGTCCTGCGCCTGCGCGGTGCGCGCACCGAACAGGAGGGGCTGCGGGCCACCCTGGCCGCCGGACCCCGCGCCGCCCTCGGCCTGGCCTCGCGAGCCCGCTGGGACCTGCTGTGCGCACTGGCCGGTGAGGCCCCGAGCGCGCTGCCGCACGACGCCGAGGCGCTGTCCAGGCAGGAGTTGAACCCCTATGCCGACACGCTGAAACGCCACCTGGACGAGCTGTCCCAGCATCGGCGCAAGACCGCCGCGAAGACCCTGCTGCGCTGTCTGCTGCGCTTCGACCCGGCCACCGGACGGCGCCCGGGAGCGGCGGCCCGGGCCGTGACCGAACGCCTGGTGCAGGAGCCGACGGACCCCGCACTGCGCCGCATCACCGCCGAGTCCGTCTCCGACCTGATGGCGGCGCCCGGCTGGCGTGCGCAGGACGAGGAGGCCGCCTGGCTGGAGCGGCTGGCGCAGTCCGTACCGCAGATCAGCGGCACACTGCGCCTGTACGCACTGGGCGAAGTGGCCCGGGACGGGGCCCTGAGCGCCGAGGAGTTCGGCAGGAGGCTGCGCTCGGCGCAGCGCGCCGGTGCGACCCGAGCCCAGCTCTGCGGCCCGCTGGCCGCCTGGGCGGAAGGCCGGGCGCGCCCCGGTACGGCGGTGCTGGAGCTGCTGGACGCCTACCGGGAGGCCTACCGGGAACAGGGCGATCCGGCCGGACCGGAGCAACGGGCGCTGCTGGAGCAGGAGTTGTGGGAGCGGCTCGGCGAGCGGCTGTGGAGCGCGTACTTCGAGGCGGCCGAGGCCCACCTGCGGGACCAGGAGGAGCGGGCCACGGACGCCATCCGACGCAACGAGCAACTGCGCGAGGAGGCCCGGCATCGCCGGCAGGTGCTCAGAACGCTGCACCTGACCCGCCGCTGAGCGACCCGACCACCGACCCCGTCCGTACGCGAACCACCCATCGCGCCGGGGGTGTTCACCACCCGCGAGTCTCGACCGGGCCACGCCCAGGAAGAGTTGGCACGTCATGATCACATCCGCTCCGTCCGCGCTGCGCGTACGCGCGAGTGCCACGGCCCTGTTCCTCACCGCCGCGATGCTCCTCGGCGCCTCGTCGCCCCGGGCCGACGACCTGCCCGCGGCGCCGTCCCCCGACGACATCTGCCGCTCCCTGCACGTCGACGACGTGCCCGCCTCGTACGTCGTCCTCGTCGACACCTCCTCCTCGATGGAGGACCGCGGCCCCGACGGCGCCACCCAGTACGACACCGTGCGGAAACGGCTGCGGTCGTTCCTCGCGGGACTCGGGCCCTCGGACCAGGTGGCGCTGGTTTCCTTCGGGCGCTCCGTCGGCGTCGTCCACCCGCTGGGCCCGGCGGCCGGCGCGCGGGACGCGGTCGACGACCTGCCCGCGCGGGCCACGGAGACCGCGAGCGACCCCGGCAGCGCCCTGGAGACCGCCGCCGACCAACTGCGCGACAGCCGTACGCCGGTGGCGGCGGTGCTGCTGCTCACCGACGGGGCGATCAACGCCCCCGACAGCGCGTACGCCAAGCTGGGCTCGCCGAGCTGGCGCAAGCTCGGCGAGCGCTACCGCGCGCTGGGCCAGGACCGCACGGTGGTCGGCTACGGACTGCCGCTCGCCGACGACACGCACGTCTCCGACATCCTGGGCGCGGTCGTCGCGACGCCGCGCATCCTCCCGGTCGGCGCGGCCGCCCTGGGAACCCAGCTGAACAGCGCCAAGGACCGGGTCCGGACCGACAAGGCGGTCCGCACCCTGCGCGACGACGCCGGCGCGGGGGTGCGGCTGTCCCTGACCGACGGCACCTCCGGCACCGGCTCCGACGCACTCGACCTCGGCACCGGCGACCGCGAAGGCGCACGGCGGCAGACGGTACGGCTCACCGTCACCTCCACCGCCCACCACGTGCCGCTCCGGGTCCGGCTGCACACCCGAACCGACGGGGGCGGCCCGGCGGTGACCTCCGTCGGACTGCCGGACGAGGCCGTCACCCTCGCACCGGGTGCGCGGCGGACCTACCACCTGACCCTGCTCTGGCGTCAGGACCCGCGGTCCGCCCTCGCCCCTTCCACCAAGCCCTTCGAGACGGGACTGGCCGTCTCCGCCGAGGTGACGTCGTCATGGACGCCCACGGTCCACGGGGCACTGGGCTACCCCGGTTTCCGGCTCGCCGATCCCGCCACGGCGCGGGTGCGGCTGCACGGCCAGGTGCCCGGCGAACCGCCCGCGTGGCTGTACCCGGTGCTGGTCGTGCTGGTGCTCGGCGGGGTGCTGGCGGGGTGGACGGCGTACCGACGGCGCAACCACCCGCTGTCCGGGACGCTCGTCATCACGGACCTGCGCTCGGGCGACCGGGTCCACCATCCCCTGGACGGGCGGCTGTTCGCGAAGGACGTCGAGGTCGCACAGGTACGCGCCCGGGTCAGGGTCCGCGGACGGGGCCCGGCCGGGCGCACGGTGCTGGCCGTGGAGTGCGTGCGGGAACCCGTACGCGCCAACGCCCCCCGCCTGGTCGACAGCGGGGAGTGCGAACTCGGCAAGTCGACCGTCCTGTGCGGGATCGGCTTCTCCCACACGTCCGACCGGTGACGGGAGCACAGGTGGACCCCTCCGCGCCCGCGGTCCCGCACCCGGGTCCCGCCCCGATCGTCGCCCTGGAGCGGTCCGACCCCGCCGAGGCCGCGGGGTTCCGGCTGCTGGGCCGGCTGGCCACCGGCGGCTTCGGCCACATCTACCTGGGCAGACGGGCGGTCGACCACGCCGTGGACCCGGGCGGCGACCCGTACACGCTGGCGGCCGTGAAACTGCTCAAGCAGGAGTACTCCGGCAACACCCTGCACGTGCAGCGCTTCCGTCAGGAGAGCAAGGCGCTCCTGCGGGGGGCCGGCGCCCGCATCCCCGAACTGCTGTCCTTCGAGTTCGACGCGGGCAGGCCGCCCGCCATCGCCACCCGGTTCATCCCCGGGCCCGCCCTGTACCGGGTGATGGCGGTGCACGGCGGAGCGCTGCCGGCCGGGACCGGTTACGCCGTGGGAGCCGACCTGGTCGACACCCTGCTCGCGGCGCACGACCAGGGCGTGTGGCATCGCGACCTGCACCCGGGGAACGTCCTGCTGACGGCGGACGGGCCGTGGATCATCGACTTCGGTCTGACCCGGATCCGCGGCCAGCAGCTGACCCGGCCCCTCGACCAGGCCTTCGGCAATCCCCACTACTGCGCGCCGGAGCAGCTGGCGGGCCTGGCCGAGACGGACGCGGCCACCGACGTCTTCGGGATCGCGGCGATCCTGCTCTACGTACTGACCGGGCACGCGCCCTACCCGGGACCGCGGACCGCCGCCGGGCGGGCGGCGGATCTGTCCGGGCTTCCGCGGGACCAGGCCGCGCAGACGGTCGCCGCCTGTCTCGCCGAACGCGCCGGCGACCGGCCCTCGCTCGGCGAACTGCGCTCGGCGCTCGGCGAGCCCGGCGCTTTCACGCTGCCGGCCGGTGTCCGGCGGGCCCTGGACACACACCGCGCCCTGCTCACGGAGTTCCTGCGTGGCGCGGACAACGAGGCCGACCTCACCGTGCCGTTCCGGCCGGGCCGCCGCAGCTGGAGCAGGCGGGTGGGGGAGTGGGCGCACGCCCTCGCGGCCGTCGGGGACGACACCGTGGCCACCGCCGACGGAGCGGGCCGGCTGCACTGGCTGCACCCGGGGACGGGCGCGGTGGAACGCACCGATGTCGGATTCCGGCCGCCGTTGCGGCTGTACGGGGGAGAGCGGGCGATCCTCGTCCAGGACGCCGCCGGACGGCTGGAGGCCTGGGACACCGTGTCCCGGACGCGTCGCTGGTCGGTGCCTGAACCGGGTGGCCGGGGCCCGGCTCCGGCGCTGCTGCACGGACGCAATGTCCTGCTCGGCGACGCCGGGGGAAGGGTGCACCACTTCGACGCCGACACCCGTCTCGTGTGGTGGCAGGGCGAACCGTTGCCGATCGCCACCGCGCTGGCCGCCGGCCGGCAGCGGGTGTACGCGCTCGTCGATCACGGACGGCGGCTGCACGCCCTCGACGACGAGGACGGCAGGGTGGCCTGGGCGGCGCCGGTCGCTCTGCAGGCACCGGTGCGGGCGATGCCGCTGCCGGAGCGGGACGCGGTGTACCTCGCCGACACGCGGGGCGCGTTGTACTGCGTTGCGGCGTCCGACGGCGCGCTGCGCTGGCGGGTACGGCTGGGGGCGCCGGTCGTCGCCGCGCCGGTGCGGGTGGGCGACGCGGTGGTCGTCGGCGACACGGCCGGAGTGGTGCACGCCCGTGATCTCGCCACGGGAGCGGAGAGGTGGCGGAGCGCCGGCCCGGGAGGGGACGAGGTCTTCGCGCTGTGTGCCACCGGAACCGTCGTGGTGTGGGGCGGGTGGCAGGGGCGCCTGCACGTCGTCGACGGGCTCGAGGGCACCTCACTGCAGAGTTTCGACATGCGCGGTCAGGTGCTCGCCGTGGTCTGTGCCCCCTCGCAGGAGGCCGTGTACGCGGCGACCGCGAGTGGCGAGGTGCACGGCGTACCGCTGTGACCAGCCCGTCGCATGGGCGGGTGGGCCGGGGGTAACCGCATCGCGTGTCGCAGGCCAAGTGAAGGGAGACCTCTGGTGCTGATGGCTCACCCCGCGGTGTTGAAGGACCTGGTCGCGCAGTACGACACGTTGCGCGTGCTGCACGCCGAGAACGGCAGCCCCGCCACACAGCGGCGGATGGACGACATCGCCTACACACTGTGCGTCTCGACCGGCGCCCAGGACGTCGACTTCGCCCTCGTCGCCGCCCGCCACCGGCTTCCCGGCGCCCGCCCCCAGGACGACTCCGTACTCGGCGCCGACTGAGCTCGCGCCTTCGCGGCCTCCGGGGCGGGCCTTGATCATGGATGGCCGGGCGCCATGAAGCGCGGGGTCAGCGGCGCAGCATCATGACGACAACGACGATGACGATGATCACGACGATGGTGCCCAGACCTATGTACACGGGTTTCTCCTTCTTCAGGGGGGCGGCACTCATCGGTGCCGCAGAAACCGGGTGCCCCCGTAATCGCTTTTCAGCCTTCAGACTTCTTCGGCATGTTCGGCATGTTCGGCGGTAGGGCCCGGGGCCGGCGGAAGAACGCGGGCCGCGTGACGTCACAGCCACATCCGTGTCCGCCACCGAAACACCGGACCCAGAGGGAACATGCGTCGACGCTCTCCCGTCCGCGAGATATCCGGCCCAGGGCGCTCTTTTGGAAAACGCGTGAGATGACAGCCCGGGTACGTGAATTTCTTTGATCGACGAGGCGTTGGCTTGATCTGTCCCGCTGTCCCGCTGTCCCGCTGTCCCGCTGTCCCGCTGTCCCGTCAGTGCCGCCCTGCGCCGCCGGGCGGGAGGTGGTCACCGCGTTGCCGACAGCACGTCTCGACGGGCCGAAGAGGTTTTCAGGATTTTCTGCCGAGTTGATGTGTGGGGTTTCGGATCATGGGCACCCACTGATTTGACAGAGCGTATCCGAATATCACAGAGCCGCTGATCCGCTGCGTGGTTTCGGCTGTTCAGCGTGAAATCTCTGTCGTGAAATGTCTGTCGTGCAATCTCTATGAGGGAGTAGTTTTATGAGTGACAACATCTGGGGCTACCAGCCGACTTCCGGCCACACCACCGGAATCGACCTGATCGGGTACAAGGTCGAAGCCACGGACGGCGCCATCGGAAAGGTCGACAAGCACTCGGACGACGTCAACTCCTCGTATCTGGTGGTCGACACGGGCGTCTGGATCTTCGGCAAGCACGTTCTGCTGCCGGCCGGCACCGTGCGCACCGTCGACCAGGCCGAGCGGAAGATCTTCGTCGACCTCACCAAGGACGAGATCAAGAACTCGCCGGAGTTCGACAAGGACAAGCACGTGGGCGACGCGGGCTACCACGAGCAGGTGGGCAGCTACTACACGGACCAGCGCCGCATCTGACCCCTCGGGGCCCGAACCCGCTCAGCGGGGGCCGACCGCGGAACACCGCGGTCGGCCCCCGCATGTGCGTGCGGCCGCCGTTTCGCCGTCGCCGTCGCCGTCGCCGTCGGCGAGGCGGACCGGCGGCGGCCGCCGGGGCCGCTACCAGGCGAGGGCGTCCCTCGCGTTGTCCTGCCAGTAGGTGACGGTGGCGGCGCTGTTGAAGAAGACACCGGCATTCGGCAGCTTCAGGGTCTTCTCCTTGTTGATCGCCTTGCCCTTCCGGTCGGCGAAGAGCACGCCCAGGGTCTTCTCCTTGGCTCCGCCTTCGCCTTCGGGGGAGGACGTCGTGATGCCCGCGTACGCGGACCGGCCGGGGTCGAGCGTCACCACGGCCTGCGGCGTGGTCTCCTCGGCCCACGGCAGCGGGGCTTGGGCGTCGGCGCCGGCCCTCAGGTAGGGGGCGATGTAGGCGTAGCAGGGCTTGGTGCCGGTGTTGGTGGCCTTGAGCAGCAGGTGGTTGATCGGGCGGGACACCTCGGTGACGGTCAGCTTGGTGTTCGCCGTGGTGCAGGTGACGACCGACGTGGCCTTCTTGGTGGCGGCGGAGGCGGTCTGTTCGGTGGCCTGGAAGCCGACGAGGGCGAGGGCGGCGGCGACGACCATGGAGGAGGCGGCCGCGCGGGAGACGAGACGAGTGGCGATACGCATGAGTGAGCTGCTTTCTGCGAACATTCGGAAGGCGAACTTCCGGTTGTGGGCTGTGCCGGACGGACCTGTCTTGGTGCGCTGCGTGTGGTGTGCGTGGGCGCGCCGGAAGTGCGGGCCGTGAACGCGGGGTTGAGCGAGGACGATCGCCCCGTCCGGTGGGGCGCCGTTCTCGATGACCGAAGCCTGTGCCCTGCGGCGTCCCGTCCGCCATTCCCCTCGGGAGTTTCGGGACGCTGGAATGCCCATACCGGCTCTGAGCTGCGGAAACGTGGTCCTCCTGGAATGCCGAATGGGATGGCGGACCGTGCGGGCGGCTGACGAGACGTCGGCTGCGGCGTCGGCTGCGGAGTTGGCTTCGGTATCGGCTGCGGCGTCGGCTTCGGTGTCGGCGCCGCCATCGGCTCCGGCTTGGGTGCGGCTCCGTTTCCGGGACGGCAGGCCCTAATGTGATCCCCGTGAGGCAGGCAGGCGCTGGGAAGGGTGATCGGCGATGACGCCCCTGAGCACCGGGGACCCGGAGTCCATAGGCGGCTACACCCTCCTCGGACGGCTCGGGACGGGCGGCATGGGAGTCGTCTATCTGGGAGTCTCCGCCTCGGGACGGCAGGTCGCGGTCAAGCTCGTACACGGGCCGTACGCTCAGGAAGAGGAGTTCCGCACGCGCTTCCGGCAGGAGATCGCGGCAGCGCGCAGAGTGAGCGGCGCCTTCACCGCGCCGGTCGTGGACGCCGACCCGGACGCCGACCGGCCGTGGATGGCGACGCTCTACGTGCCGGGGTCCAACCTTGCCGAAGTCGTGGAGAAGGACGGCCCGTTGAGCCGGGCGGAACTGCGCGCGCTGGGGCTGGGGCTCACCGAGGCGCTGCGCGACATCCACCGGGCGGGCCTGGTGCACCGGGACCTCAAACCGCGCAACGTCCTGATGACCGAGGACGGGCCGCGCGTCATCGACTTCGGCATATCGCGCGCTTCCGACAACCAGAACCTGACCACGACCGGGCGGATGATCGGCACCCCGCCCTTCATGTCGCCGGAACAACTGGCCTCGCCCCGGGACGTCACCCCGGCCTCGGACGTGTTCTCGCTGGGGTCACTACTGGTGTTCGCGGCCGTCGGCACGGGACCGTTCGACGCCGACAGCCCGTACATAACCGGCTATCAGGTGGTGCACGGGACCCCCGACCTCGCCGGCGTGCCCGAAGCGTTCCTGGGCATCGTCGAGCGCTGCCTGGACAAGGACCCGGCCGCACGGCCGGAACTGACGGACATCCACCGCATGCTCCAGGCGCTGCCGGAATCCGACGCCGCCGAGTCCCCGGGGGCCCGGTCCGCGGAACACCGCGTCCGCCCCACTCCTCGGAGCGCGGCCACCGCCCCCACGGGCGCCGCGGCCGGCACCGGCACCGGCACCGGGAAGCGACGTCGGGCCCGGATACTGCTCACCGGCCTCGGCACGGCGCTGGCCGTCGCGGGGCTGGCCGTCGGGGTGGGCGTCTTCGCCTCCGCTCCGGACACCCCCGCCTCCCGGACCGCCTCGGACGCCACCGCCCGTCCCGCGTCACTGCCCGCCGGCTGGCGGCCGTGGCAGAAGGAGCTGCGGTACGACGTGAAGGGTGTCCCTCTCGACTACGACAGCCCCGGATGCGTGGCGGCGGGAAGCGCCCTGTTCTGCGGCGGTACGGGTTTCACGGCCGCCAGGATCGACGCGGCCTCCGGCCGCACCCTGTGGCGGACCGGTACCCGCCCTCAGGGGGCGCAGCCGATCGGCGTCCGCGACGGGCTGGTCTATGTGTACGAGGATCCGGACGACAGCACCAGGCGCGTGGTGGCCCTCGACGCCGCTACCGGGCACCGGCGGTGGCAACGCGACATCAACAAGTCCGAGGCCGCGGTCCTGTACGACGGCGGGCTGCTGACCCTGTCCCCCGACTACTCGTCGTTCGTGGCCTACGGGCCTTCCGGCAAGGAACTGTGGCAGGCACCCTCGCTGGCCGAGTACTGCACTCCGTCGGCGCTGGGAGGCGTCCCCTACGCCCTGTGCTCGGAGGGCACCGAGCCCGGCAAGGCCCCGGTCGAGCTGATGAAACTCGGACCCGGCAGCCTGACCTCGACCGCCACCCTGCCCAAGAAGGCGGAAGCGCTCGGCACGGTCGGCGGACAGCCCCTTTTCCTCGCCCCCCAGACCGCGAAGGACGTGTACGAAGCCGGCTACGAGCGGCCGTACAACGCACTGCTGCGGGTGGTTCGGGAAACCGGGCAGATCAGACGGATACCGCTGGCACATCCGCTGACCGGCGCGGCCACCCTGGTGGACGGCGTCGTCTACTTCGTCCGGTCCGACGGGACGGTCACCGCGGTGTCGGCGGACAGCGGCAGGCAGCTCTGGCACAAGGTGACGGACGTGGAGAGCCTCTCCGCGCCCGCGGTGTCGGCGACGTACAAGCGGGTCTACTTCTCCAACCGCTTCGGCCGTCTGCTGGCACTGGACAGCCGCACCGGAGCGGAGGTCTGGCGCACCTCCGCGCTGGACGACCCCGGGGACAAGGCGCAGGGGTATCCGCCGCGAGTGCTGTTCGTCAAGGACGCGATCGTGGCGATGGCCGGTGACACGGCCTTCTCCCGGAGCCCGGACGGACCCAGCTGAGGCGCCCTGACGGACCCAGCTGACGGACATCCTCCCGGGCAGGCATCTCCGGCCGCGTACATCCTCGGAGGACGGGTACTCGGTGAGCCGCGAAGATTACCCACTGGAGGAGTCATGATCGCTCTCGGTGTCATTCTGCTCATCGTCGGATTCCTCACGGGAATCGGCATTCTCTGGACGATAGGAATCGTCCTGCTGGTCATCGGTCTCATCCTGTGGGTCCTGGGTTCCGTGGGCCACGCGGTGGGCGGTCGCCGCCACTACTGGTGACCCACTCCCCGCACCTCCGGTGCGCTCCTCGCGCCTGGCCCGGCACCGGGCCGTCGCGGCGGGCACCAGCCCGGAGCGCACGCGGCCCGGGCACACCACGGGCCGGAAGACACGGGCCGGAAGACATCGGCGTCCGGTCCGTCTTCCGGCCCGTACCAGTCCCCGGCGCCGCCTTCCGCCCGCGAGCGCCGGTGCCGAAAAACAGGCGGGAGCCCGTGACGAAGACGGGAGCCTGTGGCGAAGAGCAAAGGACGACCCTCAGGAAGAGTTCTATGGTCACCTCGCTGAAGTACCGGGCATCGGATGAACGGGAGCCCGCGGCGCCGCTGCGCTACAGCGCCGCCTGGGACACGACGGACACATCGATCGCCGACGCGAGAGCTGCCGTGCGCGTGCTGCTGGCCCGGGTCGGCCACCATCCCCGGCACCGGCCGAGCCAGGACGCCCAACTCGTCGTCAGTGAACTGGTCACCAATGCGGTGCGGCACGCGCCCGGCCCGGTCGGCCTGGCGTTGGAGGTGTCACCCGACGCCGCGCTGTTGCGCATCACCGTCAGCGACACTTCCCCTCGCCCGCCCGTACTGCGCGCACCCGACGCCGGCCGCGTCGGGGGACACGGCCTGTACCTGGTCACCCGGCTCTGCGGCCGGCTGCACACCGTCGCACGGGACACCGGCAAACAGGTCGTCGCTCATCTCCGGCTGCGCAGGCCCGCCACCCCTTGGGCATGACGGGCCGCTCCCCTCAGGTATCAGGTGAGCATGCCCTCGCGAAGCCGGGCGAGGGTGCGGGACAGGAGCCGGGAGACGTGCATCTGCGAGACGCCGAGGCGTTCGCCGATCTGGGCCTGGGTGAGTTCCTCGACGAACCGCATGTGGATGATCTGCCGGTCACGGTCGTCGAGTTCGGCGATCAGCGGGGCCAGGGTCTGGAAGTCCTCCACCAGTTCCAGCGCGGTGTCCTCGGCGCCGATGAAGTCCTGCAGTGCGCTTTCGCCGTCCTCGCCGGCGTTGATCGTGGCGTCCAGGGAGGAGGAGTTGTAGCCGTTGGCGGCCAGACGGGCCTCGCGCACCTCCTCCTCGGGCAGGCTCATCAGCTCCGAGAGTTCCCTGACCGTGGGGGTACGGCCGAGGCGGCTGCGGAGTTCCTCGGTGGCGCGGGCGAGCTGGACACGGGCTTCCTGGAGCCGGCGCGGAACGTGCACGGCCCAGGAGGTGTCGCGGAAGAAGCGCTTGATCTCGCCGACGATGTAGGGGATCGCGAAAGAGGTGAACTCGGCCTCCCGGGAGAGGTCGAAGCGGTCGATCGCCTTGATCAGCCCGATCATGCCGACCTGGACGATGTCCTCCATCTCCTCCGGCCCACGGCTGCGGAACCGGCCGGCCGCGAAGCGGACCAGGGACATGTTCATCTCGATCAGCGTGTTGCGGGCGTACTGGTACTCGGGCGTGCCCTCCTCGACCACCGCCAGCTGGTCGAAGAACAGCTTCGACAACTCCCGCGCGTCCTTCGGCGCGACCTTGGAAGGGTCCGCTATCTCCGGAACTTCCACCGTCCGTCCGGCGGTCTGCAAGGTCGTCGTCGGCATGATGCCCCTCCCGGTCGGTCGCCCTCGTCCTCGCCGGTCCGTCGCCCGGCAAGCACGCGTCTACCCCGACTGCCGAATGTCATGCCTGCGCGCCTCGTCCCGTTGGCGGCAGCCGTGCGTGACCGCCGGGCGCCGGGTGTTCTCAGCCGTCCGGGATGGCCTCGTTCTTCCGGGGCATCCGGTAGGGCATGGCTACTGGATCGGCAACGGCAGGCGGACGCGGGCAGGCTCAACGTGCCGCGAACAGCAAAGCGGTCGCGGCGGCGGCGCGTGCGGGCTTCGTCGCCCGCGGGGTCATCTACGCACTGATCGGCGTTCTCTCCCTGCGGATCGCCTTCTCCGGCGGGGGCCAGCAGGCGGACCGGGGCGGCGCGATCGCCGAGATCGCCCAGAAGCCCTTCGGCGCCGTACTGCTGTGGCTGCTCGGCATCGCCCTGGCCGGGATGGCCCTGTGGCGGCTGTCCGAGGCAGCCTTCGGGCAGGCGGGTCCCGACGGCGGCAAGCCGGGCAAGAGGGTGGCGGCCGCGGGCCGTTGCGTCTTCTACGGATTCGTCGCCTACTCGGTGCTCTCCTACGCCGCCGGGGACAAGGGCAGCGGCAGCGGCAGTTCCGACAAGAACTCCCAGGACGTCACGGCGAGGGCGTTGGACTGGCCCGGCGGGCAGTGGATCGTCGGTGTCGCGGGTGCCGCGGTGACCGCTGCCGGCATCTGGATCGCCGTCCGGGCCGTGATGCGCAAGTTCGAGAAGCATCTGAAGATGTCGGAGATGTCGGAGAAGACACGTAAAGTGGTCTCCTTCCTCGGGGTGTTCGGCGGTACGGCCCGGGGCGTCGTCTTCGCCACCGCGGGCGGCTTCGCCATCGCCGCGGCGGTCCAGCACGAGCCCGGCAAGGCCAAGGGCATGGACAACACCCTGCGTACTTTCGCGGACACCCCCGCGGGTCCCTGGCTGCTGGCGCTGATAGCGGTCGGCCTCATGGCCTTCGGGGTCTTCTCCTGGGCCAACGCGCGCTGGCGCAGGGTCTGACGGGCGGTGGACGCGGCACCCGTCGGGCGAGGAGACCCGGGCGTGCCGGTGGGTCAGAACCGCGGGGCCGGGGCCCCCGAGGCGGTCACGATGAACTGGGCGTAGGAATCGGCGTTCATCAGGGCGCGGCGGCCCATGGAGTACCAGTTCGGCTGGCGGTTGGAGTCGTTGTTCTCACCGCTGTACTCGGAGGGGTCCCGCAGGGCGCGCTTGGCGAGCGAGGCCGCGTCGCTCGCCGCCGCCGCGCCGGGATCGACGGCGGCCATCCCGGCGTTGAAGTCCTCCTCCTGCAACTCCGAGGCGCGCGGGCTGTACTGGTAGTCCAGCGTGCCGGCGAACCGGTGCGTCGCCTCGTGGATGATGTACCAGGCGTTCTGGCCCTCGTCCGTGAGGTTGATCGGGCCGCTGCGGCCGGTGTCCAGGGTCGGGAGTTCCTCGCTCTTCTGCTGCTCCGGGTTGGTCACGCGGCTGTACACGTCGTACCAGCTGGAGCCGACCCAGCCGGCCACGCCGCGGGGGACGCTGCCTTCGCCCACCAGGGCGATCTCCGCCCCCTGGGCGTTCAGTCCCGCCTGGATGCGCCGCACGACCTCGACGATCCGCGGCAGGAAGGCGGCGACCTGCCCGGGTGTCGCGGCCCGGAACGCCGGGAAGCCCGACTGGAGTGCCGTCAGCAGCTGACCGCCCGGCGTGTCTCCCGCCGCCGTCAGCAGGGCGAGGGCCGTCGAGATGGCCTGCTTCGCCTCGACCAGGGCCCGGCGGGTCCGGGACTCGCGCTGCGGGTACTCCCGCTCCGGGATGGTGCCCTTCTTGGAGAACCTCGCGTTCGCGCTGCTGTGCACCTGGTGGGTCGCGTCGTCGTAGACGTCCCCGTGCCGCGGGGTGCCCTGGATGTTGATGCCCAGCTGGGTGGCGGTGCGGACGTCGTTCGGGTTGCTCCTGTCGCGCCAGCGGGTCTCCTGGCCCGAGCGGGGGTCGCTGAAGCTGGCGGCCTGGTCGAACTCCCAGACCGCGCGCTGGACCGCCGGGCTGCCGTGCGGGCCGCCGTCCCGTACCTCGGCCGTCCCGGCGTCCGGGACCCGCTGGGCCGTCCGCTCCGCGCCGCCCGCCTCCGCGCCGCCCGCCTCCGCGCCGCCCGCCTCGTGGCCGACCGCGCGCTGGGCCACGGCCGACGGCGCGGTGGCCGCGCCCGCCGTGAAGGCGGCGCCGTCGGCGACGGCCGCGCGCTCCGAGCCCTGTCCCGGGTCGGTCACCGTGACACCGGCGCCGTTGTCGTTGCCCGTCTCGCGGATTCCCCGGAGGTTCTTGTCGAGATGGCTGGTCTCGTGGGCGAGGATCTCGGTGTCGCCGACGGCCGACGAGCCGAGGAAGATGTGGCTCCCGATCGTCATGGCCTGCGCGCCCAGCGCCGCGGTGGCGCGCTGGGCGGTCGCGTTGTCGTGGACGCGGCCCACGGAGAGGGCGTCGTTGCCGTAGAAGGACTTCGCCTTGGTGAGGAAGGGGCCCGGGAGCGGGCTGCTCGGCGTGGCCATCGCGGCGTCGATGAGGCTGCGTTGGTCCGCCGGGTGGGTCTCCTCGGCACCGTCGTGCCGGTGGCCGTGCGGGGCCTCCCGGCGCTGGACGGCCGGATCCACGTGCTCGCATCCCGGGCCGTGCCGGTGCCGCTCCTGCTCGACCATGCGGGCCACCGCGGTGTTGCCCGCCGTCTGCTGGAGGTCCAGCATCCGCTGGACCAGCGGACTGGGCCGGATCACACGCTGGGCGGTGTCCCGTTCGTCCGACGACCGGTCCCGCTCTCCCCGCGCGTGCATGACGTTCCCTTCGCCCCGTACGACTGCCTGTCCATCCTTACCGGAGCCCTGCCCTCACCCACAGGTCCGCGAGGGCAGTCCCCGGGGCAGCCATGAGGGACGGCACGACGGCACGTCCGGGTTCCCGGGCACCGGTGACGGCAGGGCCGACCTCGTCTCCCGTGCACCTCCGGCACCGTCTGGCGCAACAGCGGCAACGGCAAGGGCCCCTTCGGCGTCCGCACGAAGATCGCCACCTGCTGGCAGGGCTACAAGGGGGTGTTCTGAGCCAACCGCCCGGCGGTCGAGCCGCGGGCGGACCGGCGGATGTCAGTGGTCGGTCGCCAGGTGAAGCCCGAGGTCCACGCCGTAGACGTTGTCAGGCACACCGCTGCTTGCGGCCCAAGGTGATACGCCGCCGCCTCCGTCTCAACTTTCACGCCCTGTACGTGAGGTGACGCGCGCTTACACATGGCTCATAAGTGGTCGATCGACGCATTTAGTGCCATGAACACCATAGAAAAGGCATTCCGTCGTAACACATGACAAGAGGTTGAGAACGCCCATAGACTCCTCGGACGCGCCCCGCGACGGCGCACGGAACCGAACGGTTGCGGGGGGACGCATGAGCCAGGGGGCGCCTTCTTCCGGTGGACAGCGTGCGAGCGGCGCGTCGGCCATCTACGAGGGGCTGGGCGATGTCATCGGCCAGGAGAACGGCAAGCGGGATCTGGCGACCCTGCTCGCCATGCACGTGCAGGGACAGGTCAAGCGGCCCGTCAACCCGGCGCACACCGCACCGAACGCGTTGATCATCGGACCGACCGGCGTGGGAAAGACCCATGCGATCCGGACCGCGGCTGCCGTCCTGGAACTGCCCCTGGCCATCGTCGATGCGACGCGTCTCGCGACTTCCGCCTACGGGGACGAACAGCTGGACGAGGTGCTCATCGAGTTGCTGCGGGCTTCCCGTGGCAGGCTCAAACAGCACGCGAGCCAGCCCCTGCTCGACAAGGCGGACCTGTCCGAGCTGGAGGAGCTCAAGGACGCCGAACAGGGGATCGTCTTCATCGACGAGTTCGACAAGCTCGCCACGGACGCGCGTGTACGCGATGACCGCAACGAACTCGTGCAGCGGCGGCTGCTGCAGTTCATCGACGGCACCCGGGTAAGTCTGCGGCCGGGCAACCACATCGGTGAGGACGAGCTGCCGTTCGACACCGCGGGGGTGCTGTTCCTGGTGGCCGGCGCCTTCACCGATCTGCTCGAGGACCTCGGTGGACGTCCGCATGAAGTGATGCGGGGGATGGCGCGTCACAACCATGTCATCTCCCAGGACCTGGTGCGCTACGGCTTCATGCCGGAACTCATCGCCCGTATCCCGGTCATCATCGAATTCTCTGGGCTCGGCGAGGAGGAGCTCGTAGGGATCATGCGAAACGAGGCGACCGATCCCTCCCAGTTCTATGTGACATATCTGCGCTCCCTGGGTGTGGAGCTCTCCATCGCCGACGAAGCGCAGCACTGGATCGCGGCCGCGGCCGCCAAATTGAAGATCGGTGCGCGGGGGTTGCATCAGATCCTTTTTCCGCTGCTCTCACTGTTGAGTCAAGAAGTGGAGCGCGCCGTCTCCCGCCCCGCACGGGTGCACCTGGACAAGAAGACCGCAGAGGAACTGGCTCGGCGAGTGGAGTACCGAAAGAATGGCCGATCAGGGGATTGAGCAGCAAACGTACAAGCGGTATCTCGAGAATTCGGCGGATCCCGACATTCTGAGCAGAATCACGAATGTCGGAGACTTCACCTTCATGGCACAGACCAACTTTCTCGGCGGCTGGTCCGAGGAGAAGGAGCGCCGGGTCACCCTGCTCCTCCAGCGGACCATCCAGGACGCCCTGGAGGCCTCCGGGTTTCACAATCTCGCGGCGCTGGAGGCCCGACGGTTCCGTGACGGCATCGAGTTCCAGTACCTGGACCCCGACTACCAGTTCAGCTACGCGATCGACGGGCGCGGGCGCATCGCCCTGAAGCGCCCCGCCTCCTCGGCCGTCGCGTTCCACGAGTGGTACCGGAACTTCATGCCGTCGCTGCCGCACATCGCCTTCAAGACGATCGAGACCATCGACGACGAGTTGACCGGGCTCAGCGCGGACGAGGCGGAACAGAATCCGACGAGGCCCGGAAAGCGCAAGCGGATCATCCAGGCGGAGCGCGCCTCCTACACGTTCAACGTAGCCCTTCAGATCGATCTGCTGAACCCGGATCAGAACCCTTTGGTCCTGCCCAACATCGAGGTTCTGAACGCGACCCTTGTGAATCGGGTTCCCTCCGCGACGGGTCGGCTCAGCAATCCCGCCAAAATGGAGCCCGGAGAGTTCGGCAGGATCGACTACAGCGTCTCCCGCTGGAACCGGGAGAAGAAGGTGTCAGAGCATTACAGCGTCTCCGCCCCGAGCAACAACCGGTGGAAGCTGTTGATGTTCAAGTTCGGCTACGTCGGTGAGACGTACGTGCCGTCCGACGGTGACCGGGAGAAGTTCGAGCAGAAGGAGTTTCTGGCCGGGGAGACGGCGGCGGAAGCGTACCTGGATTTCCTGCGCCAGCGCTGCCTGTGCGGATTCGTCCGAGACATTCTGTACGGCACGGAGGAACAGCCCGCGCAGGTCGACGAGGAAGACGCCGGACCGTCGTCACCTATCGCGTTCACGTTCCACACGCCGGCCTTCTGGTAGCCAGGCAGTTCGGAGGGAGCTCATGGAGAGCGAACGGTCCGCTGGAGCCGGCTGGGGTGAGCTGATCAGCACCGCGCCCAACGGCTCGGATCTGGGGGGTCACCGGGTCCGCCTTGGCACAGTCGGGCATTACACATTCGCTGCTGAGGCGTTCCGGCCGGTCCTCGTGCTGGGGCCGCAGCGAAGCTACAAGACGTCCGGGTTCGCCGTGCCGACGCTCCTCGAGTGGAGCGGGCCGGCCCTGGTGACCTCGGTACGGCGTGATGTTCTCGACCACACGTACCAGCACCGCGCGAAGTCGGGGAAGATCTGCGTCTTCGACCCGTCCGGTTCGCTGAAGGGGACGCAGTACGAACGGTTCCGGCACAGTTGGGACGTCCTCGACCACTGCCGGACCTGGAGCGAGTGCGTGCGGACTGCCAACGCGCTCACCGAGGCACGTCAGTTGAACGCCTTGGCGGACGGCGACTTCTGGGGATCGCTGGCGGCACAACTGCTGGCACCGCACCTCTTCGCGGCGGCAGCGTCCGGACTGCCGATGCGTGCCCTGGTGCAATGGATCAAAGAGCAGGAGGAGTTCGAGGTCCGGACGTTGCTGCAAAAGCTCGGCCACCCCACGGCCCTCGCCT
The DNA here is from genome assembly GCF_053597895.1 of Streptomyces sp. NPDC001220. Taxonomy (NCBI): domain Bacteria; kingdom Bacillati; phylum Actinomycetota; class Actinomycetes; order Kitasatosporales; family Streptomycetaceae; genus Streptomyces; species Streptomyces sp. NPDC001220. Next base: position 325,028 of record NZ_JBSFJE010000009.1, on the reverse strand, counting down.
CGGCCGAAGCCGCGTGGCAACGGGAGGACCGGACCAAGAGCAACGTCTACACCACCGCGGCGTCGGTCCTGCGCATCTTCGACTTCGACGATGTCGCCGTCGACGAGCCGCCCTTCCTGGACGTCGACAGCTTCCTGGACTCCTCCGGCGACACCCTGTATCTCTGCGCCCCGCCGGACGAGCAGGAGGAGTACCGGGATCTGTTCACAGGCCTGGTACGCACCGTCGTACGCGAGGCGTATGCCCGCAACACGCTTGTCTCCGACTACAAGAGCGACCGGAGTACGGCGGCCGTCGACGGCGATGTGATCCGCCCGACGCGGGAGCTGACCCCCCTGCTCATGCTGCTGGACGAGGCCGGGAACATCGCACCGTTGAAGAACCTCTCCACACTGGCGACCACAGCCGCGGGCACGTACGTCCAGATGGTGACCATCTTCCATGACCTGTCGCAGATCGCGAAGGTGTACGGCCTCTACCCGGCCCGGTCGATCGTCAGTAACCACTCGGCCTTCGTGGTGCTCCCGGGGACCCGCGACGACGAGACGCTCGCTTACGTGGAGAAGCTGATGCGTGGAGAGAGTGTCGCCAACGCAGAGAACAGCACCTGGAACGGCCCCCGGAGGATCCGCGGGATGGAGCGAGGGACCGCGCTGCTCGTCTACGAGAACAAGCGGCCCGTCGTGCTGACCCTCCGGTCACGCTTCACCAACCAGGCGATCGCCCGCTGGACCGAGGGCACGCCGTGAGCCGTGCCGAAGACAGCGGTCGCCGCTCCCCTGCCGAGGCTTCCGAGCTGGACGCGGAGGTGCGTTACCGCCACAGGCTCGTGCTCCAGGGCGAGTTCACCGAGCGGCTGCAGAACCTGCTCACGGTGCTGCTCTCCGCGGCGGACATCACTGTGGCGCAGGTTCAGGGGCGCACCAAGAGTCTGGACAGTCTGGTGGAGAAGATCCGCCGCAAGGACAAGTACCGCGATCCGCTTGCGGAGATCACGGATCTGACCGGGATCAGGATCGTGACGTACTACCTGGAGGACGTGGACCGCGTAACAGGCCTGCTTGCGAGGAACTTCGCCGTCGACGTGTCCGGCCAGGACACCCACAGGCCGGACGCCCCCGGAGAGTTCGGCTACGAGTCGAGCCACCTCGTCGTACGGCTCGCGGAGCAGCGCTCGCACCTTGACGAGTGGCAGAAGTTCGCCGGCCTGACCGCGGAGATCCAGGTACGGACGGTGCTGCAACACGCGTGGGCGTCGATCAGCCACAAGCTGATCTACAAGCGCGAGGACCAGACCCCCCTGCCTCTGCGGCGCAGTTTCGCTCGGCTCAGCGCGTTGCTCGGCGTGGCGGACGAGCAGTTCTCGAGTCTCGCGGTCCAGGCCTCCCAGCTGGAGGAGACCTACTCGAAGAACGTCTCCTCCGGGGAACTCGACCTCCCGCTGAACCCACTGTCCGTACAGGCTTACACGAACGCACCGGAGGTCCGATCGGTCCTCGCGCAGATCGCGGAGCTGGGCGGCTGGCGGCTGCTCGAGGAGGCGTCGTCGACGGCGGTGATCGAGCGGGACACCCACAACCTGCTGGAGATCTGCCGGCGACTGAACTTGGAAACGGTGCGCGAGCTGGCGGAGGACGCGCTGTCGCCGGACGCGCCGAAGACAGCCATGGCCATCGGTGCCCAACACGCGGCGGGCTCCGTGGAGATCTCCGCACAGGACCTGCTCAACCGCCTGTTGATCGTGCACCGGCAGGTTGCGGCCAAGGACCTGCGCGGGATGTACGCGCGCGCCGACGTCCATGCGCTGCTGGACCCGCAATGGACGGCTGACCATGGACGGAGGGCGGAATGATGGCGTCGGTCGACGCCCTGGTGGGCGGCGGCTTCGCGCTCGCCGGAGTCGCGGTCCAGCAGCTCGGCTCGGGGCTGTTCGCCCGTGCGGCGCACCGGCGCGAACGCTCCGCAAGATTGCTGTCCGAGAAGCGGGAGGTGTACGCCCGTCTGATCGTCGCCGCGCGCATCGTGCAGCGGATGAGCAAGGACCAGGCTGCCGGAGTGGGCGCTGTCCCGGATCCCGTTCGTGTCGAAGAGTGCCTGGGAGTGCTGGCCCAGGTGAACTCCGAGGTGCGGCTACTGGGGCCGCCGCATCTAGTCGCGCTGGCGCTGGCCTGGGAGGACTCCGCCAGACGACGTATGACGAACGGAGAGTTCTCGGTGACGGACGAGTTGCGGATCGGTCCCCTGATAGCCGCGATGCGGCAGGACCTGCCCTTCGACGCGGGGTGACGCTGCCTCGTCGCGCAGAGCACTGACATGAACGGCCGCCGGACGACTTCGTCGCCGTCCCGCATTTCCTGAGGGGGCACCATGCATGACCTTCTCCTGACCGAGGTGTCGAAGGTACGGCTCAACGACCCGGAGGACCGGCGATGGCACTGGGCCTCGCGGGCGTTGGCTCGTCGCCTCGGGATGAGCGACTGGCAGCAGGACCGAGAGTTCGTGGCGGGTCGGTACACGGAGGGTCTGGAGCCTCTGCGGAACGAGGGAAAGTACGCGGTGGTCGTCTGCCTCGACGAGAGCGAGTGTGCGGCCGCGCAGGCCGAGTTGCTGGCCTCGGTCGCCGCCGCCGATTCGTCCTTACTGGGCGGGGTCGTGATCCTGCGGGCGGCGGGCGGTCCGGTGTCGACGTTGATGAGTACCTGTTCCGTGCCGGACAGTCCCTACGCGGGTGAGCTTGCCGGTTTCGCTCCGCAGGGGTGCGGTGCGGTCGTGTCGAAGGCCGAGCAGGCTCACCCCGGTCCGGGCGGGCAGGTTGCTCCCCCGCCACCGCCGTTGGTCCCGCCCGACGTGGTCCAGGGCCGTGTGTGGGTCCAGTGGGAACCCGGCGGGGCACCGCCGGTCGCCGTCGATCTCTGGCAGGCGCCGGACGGCGATGCCCTTTTGTCTCCCGGCGACTGGGTAGTCACCGTGGTGGCGGGTGATGCCTCGGTGAACCCGGCCGCCGTGGCCGCGCGCCGGGTGGCCGAGGCCGACGGGGCGTCGGCCACAGCGGCCATGGTGTTCGACCGCGTGTGGGTGTTCCCCGCGCCGGTCGCGGTCCCTGTGGCCCTGGGTGAAAAGGCGGCAGGGGGACTGTGCGAGCTGGCACCCGGCGACGTGGAGTCCGTCCTGCCGCCGTCCGGCCTCGCCGGCCTGGCACATTCGGCGCCGAGCGTGCGGGAGCTGCGCGCCCGGGACGTCGTGGCCGAGGCGACGGCTCACGCGCCGCTGACGGCCTTCCGTTGTGTGGCGGTGCTGAGGGCCGGCCGCCATCTGGTCATCCGGGGCGGCGCGGGCAGCGGACGTACGACGCTGGCGGTTGCGCTGCTGCGGCAGGCGCGGGCCCGCGGGCTGTGCTCCGCGATAAAGGTCGTAGCAGGCACCGAGGAAGCCCACGAGGCGATGTGGTCGCCGTCCAGCAGTCCCTTCGATTACCGACCGCCCGATGTGTCCTCGTTCGGTACCTCGACGGCCACGACGGCCCTGCACCAGGCGATCGGCGAGGCGTATCACTCCGGGTCCTGGTGCCTGGTCGACCTGCTGCGCACCACGTCGACGCCGCGGCTCGCGGCCGGCATCTCGGCCGTCCGGGCACGCCGGTACACCGAGAGGCTCGACTACCCGTCACCGTGGTCCGACGCCCCGCCCGAGCGCGGTTCCTGGCGCCTCGTGGTCACCACGTCGATGTCGGCCGCCGCCCTCGCGCAGTCCCTCGGCGACGATCTGTTGGACGAGTTCGGGGTGGTCGACCTGGACCGGGCACCCGTGGGGCCGTCCGGCGACGGCAGGACCGATCCGTCGGCGCCCGCCCTGGCGGAGCTGGCGCGGCGTCTCGCCGCGCTCGACGCCCCGGCCGGGCTGATGACGCCGGGCAAACTGCGTGCTGTCGCCGAACTGGCCGCCGAGAACATCCGTACCGCGGCGCAGGCCGGCGTGACGCTCGACGCCGACCACGCCTTCCTCATGGCGGCCGAATCCCTGCTGCTGCCCGTCGCGCTGGCGGCGGGGGAGGAGGTGTGGCGGACGATCGAGAGGGGGCTCCTCGGCGACCTGCTGCCCTGAGCGCCCGCAGAGGAACGACACAGGGCACGGTGGCCCGCGCCCGACCGTGGAAGGGGCGAGGTGCGGGCGTGTGCCGTACGCGTCATGGTCACGCGCCGCAGGGGACCGGTGCCGGGCTCTCACTCGGTGGTGTGAACTTCGTCCCGTACACCCGCGGCGGGCGCCGAAGTCGAGGTTTTTGGGGGGTTGTGTCCGGCCTAGACTCCGCGCACATGTCGCTCTGGCTGCTCAACCACTTCAGCACCCTCACGCTGGCCGTCGTCACCGTCGGCGGGACCGTTCTGCTGGCCGTTTCCGGCAGTGTGCTGATGCGCCGCAGGTACCCGTCGCTGACCCGCGGAGAGCACAACGACATGGTCGGTGTGACGCTGGGGATGTTCGGCGCCATCTACGGCATCATCCTCGCGTTCGTGATCGTCACCCTGTGGACGCAGCTGGAGGACACCCAGACCATCGTCGCCTCCGAGGCCACCGACGCGGCGCTCATCACGCGCGACGCCGCTTCGTTCCCGACCACGGTGCGGGCCCGTCTCGACTCCGCCCTGAGCGGTTACGTCCACGCGGTCGTCGAGGACCAGTGGCCCCGGATGCGCGCGGGGCACCCCAGCTACGGGGCCACGGAAGGCCATCTCCAGGACGCCTTCCGGGTGCTCCAGACCTATGACCCGAAGAGCGAGCGGGAGCAGGTCTTCTACGAGCAGGCCGTCGGCCATCTCGACGACGTGGCCTCCCAGCGCCGCGCCCGCATCACCATGGCCCGTCAGGAACTCCCGCCGCTGCTGCAGGCCTTGGCCGTCGGCGGGGCGCTGGTCCTGGTCCCGCTCACGTTCCTCTACGGCATGCGCAAACTGAGGGTCCAGATCCTGTTCGTCGCCTCGGTCGCCGGGCTCGTCGGCTTCAGCCTGCTCCTGGTCTTCGTCCTGGACCGTCCCTTCGCCGGCGACCTCAGCGTGAGCCCCTCCCCGTACCGGGAAGGGGCCCTCGCCCGGTACTGGACCCGGTGAGCCGAGGCCACGGCGGACGCCGGCCTCAGCTGGTGAAGGTGAAGTACTTCCAGGCGCCGTACGTCGTCGTGTTCACGCTGTCGCCCGAGCCGCTGACGTAGGAGTCGCGGACCCGGAAGCGGTATCCCTTGGGCGGGGTGCCCGTGAGCTTGACGGCGGACCTGCCCGTGGAGTCGAGCTTGAAGTACTCCTTGGCCGTGGTCTGCCAGACGCCCTCGGCGTAGATCTGGATCTGCAGCAGCTGCTTGCGGCCCGGGTACGCCGTCATCGTGGTCGTGACGAGCGGGTCCTTGGACTGGTGGAAGTAGTAGTACGTGTGCTTCCACGTGTACTTGGTCCGGTAGTGGCCGCTGAGTGCCGTGGAGACCTTGACCCGCGCGCCGGCCGTGCTCGTCGCCGTCTTCGGCGCGTAGCGGGCGTCGCCCGGGAACTTCGCCGTGAGCCTGGTCTTCCGCTTCAGAGTGAGGGTGACCGAGAGGTTGCCGCTGGAGTTGACCTTGCCGGACGGGGCGGCCCGGTACAGGGGTCGCGGAAACCCGGGGAGCCGGGAGCCCGCTGCCGTACGACCGGTGTTCGTCCGGGCCTTGCCCGCGACGTGGGGGAGGCCCTTGGATGATCCTTTCCGGGCGACGCTGCCGCACCCGGACGACGGAACGGATGAGGAGCCGCCGGTGACCAGCGACAAGCGCACAGGACCGCCCGCCTTCGGAAGCGAACGCGACATGCTGCGGGCCTTTCTCGACTACCACCGGGCCACCCTCGCCATGAAGTGCGAAGGACTCACCGACGAGGAACTGCGACGGCAGTCGATGCCGCCGTCCACGCTCTCGCTGCTCGGTCTGGTGCGGCACCTGGCCGAGGTGGAACGGGCCTGGTTCCGGCGGGTGTTCGAGGATCACGACGCGCCCATGGTCTGGTCCGACGAGATCGACTTCCAGGCGGCCTACGACGCGAGCGGGTCGACCCGGGACGAGGCGTTCACGGCCTGGGAGGCGGAGGTGGAGACCTCGCGCCGCATCGAGCGCGAGGCCGGCTCCCTGGACCAGGCCGGGTACCAGCCGAGGTGGGAGGAGGAGGTGTCGCTCCGGATGGTGATGACCCACGTCCTCCTGGAGTACGGCCGCCACAACGGACACGCCGACTTCCTGCGGGAGGGCATCGACGGGAGCGTGGGAGCCTGACCGCCCGGGCGGACCGCGCCCGGCGGAACGGGTGCCGCCGCCGGACCTGCGGCCCGACCCGCCCGGACGGCAAGCGGGTGCTGGTCACCGGCGCCGGTCCGATCGGTTCCCTGGTGGTCGCCGCGCTGCGGCACGCGGGAGCCGCCGAGGTGATCGTCAGTGACCTGCTGGACGCTCCCCTGGCCGTCGCCGGGAGCGTCGGCGCCACGGCCACCGTCCGGGCGGACCGCCCCGGCGATCCGGCCTGGCCGGACGACGTCGACGTGGCCGTGGAGGCGTCCGGTTCCGGGGCGGGCCTGGGCACCTGTGTCCGGCGAGTCCGCCGGGGCGGCACCGTCGTCCTCCTCGGACTGCTCCCGCCCGGCGAGACCGGCTTCCTCGGCAACGTCGTGGTCACCCGCGAGATCACCCTCCGGGGCGCCTTCCGCTTCGACCACGAATTCGACGAGGCACTCGCGCTCCTGGCCTCGGGCCTGGGCGTCGGCCCGGTCGTCAGCCACACCCTGCCCCTGGCCCGCGCGGTCGAGGCGTTCGACCTGGCCGGCGACCGTACGAGAGCGTCCAAGATCCTCCTGGACCTGGGCGGCGAATGACCCCGGCCGGGGAGCGGCCTCTGCTAGACGATGTCGAGGCAGTCGAGGAACGGTGTGGCGGTGGCGGCGTCTCCCGTGATGCGGCAGTGGTCGCGCCAGGGTCTGCGGGTGGTGGCCCAGGCGATGAAGTCGAGTGCCGTGCTCTGGATCCGCGTCGTCGCCTCCGCGTCCGTGCCGGCAGCCACGGTCAGCCGCCCGTCCGGACCGGCCGCGGGAAGGACGGTGACCGTGGTGGCGCCCGGACCGGTCAGGTCCAGCACGAGGGGGCTGCCGACAGTGGCGGTGAGTTCGGGGCCCTGCATCTGGGGGAGCCCGGCGAGCATGAAGTCGACGGCGGGGGCGACCAGTTCGTCGGTCGGCTCCGGCAGGACGAAGGGGAGCGGGCCGTCCGGGGCGAGCAGGTCGTTGCGCAGATGGCAGAAGACGTTGAACGCCATGGTGTTCGCCAGCAGGTGACGCGGATAGGTCCCGAGCCCGGCCACCTCGACGGGTTCGCCGGCGGCGGGCGGCTCCTGGGCCGCTTCCAGCAGGTCCAGCTGGAGGGGGGTGCTGCGCCGCCACTCGTCCAGGACCTCCGCATGGCTCCGGCCCCGGCGTTCGTCGACGCGCAGGTCGTGGTAGCGCTCGCGGTTCGTCGGCAGTGACGGGTCGGGCGGCGGCGGGTCCACCGCCTCGGAGGCGAGTGCCGCGAGGTGGGCCATCACGTCGATGACCCGCCAGCCGGCGCATGCCGAGGGCAGCTCCCACTGCTCGTCGTCCGTCCGCAGCACGATCTCCGCCAGGTCCGCCGTGCTCGAACGCGCGGCGGCGACACCGGCACGGGTCATGGTTCCTTCCTCCGGGGGTCTCAGGCGTCCTGGCCGATCCAGACGGTCTTGGCGTTCATGAACTCGCGCATGCCGAGGCCGGACAGCTCGCGGTCGTAGCCACTGCGCTGGACGCCGCCGAAGGGGACCGTGGGCCATGAATCATTCAGCTGTCCGGTGCGGACAGGACGCTGACGAGTTGTTCGGCGAGCGGGCCCGAGGAGGCCGGGTTCTGCCCGGTGTAGAGGTTGCGGTCCGAGACCGTGTACGGCTCCCAGGCGGGGCCCCGCGAATACTCGGTGGGCAGCTTCCTCAGCTCGTCCTCCAGCAGCCACTTGGCCTTGTCGGCGAATCCGACGCCGGCTTCCTCCTCGTTGCAGAAACCCGTCAGACGGTAGTTCGCGAAAGGCGTCTCGCCGTTCGCGTCCCGGGTCGCGAGGAGTGCCGCCGGGGCGTGGCAGACGATGCCGAGCGGATTACCGGACGCCAGTGCTCTGCGCAGCAGTTCCCCCGATTCGGTATCGACCGAGAGGTCCTCCATCGGGCCGTGTCCGCCGGGGTAGTAGACCGCGTCGTAGTCCTCGAGGCGCACGTCCTGGAGGGAGACGGGGTGCCGCAGCTCGTCCGCCTTCTCGATCACGGCCTCCTCGCGGAGGGAGTTCTCCTCGCCGCCCGCCATCCGCGGTTCCAGGCTCATCGTGTCCACAACAGGCACGACACCGTGCGGAGTTGCCACGGTGACGTCGTGTCCGGCATCGGTGAACACGCTGTAGGGCGCCACGAACTCCTCGGCCCAGTAGCCGGTCGGATGTCGGTGCCCGTCCTTCAGCGTCCAGTAGCTGGCGCCGGTCAGCACACACAGGATCTTGGCCATGGGAAACTCCGGAAGTTCCGTGGCTGATTGGAGGTATGCAACAAGTCTGAGCGGGTCCCTCGGGGGCGGCAACCGGTGACCGGCCCGTGCGCGCGCAGGTACGGATACCGATATCGCGGAACACGGATCGTGACGTCCGTGAAATGCGTTTCAGAAGCGCAGATCAATTGCCGCTCGACTATGAGTGGGGGTCTCCGCTTGACCGCCGTCGATAGGGTACTAGGCTGATTTGGCCCCCTTATGTCGACCCTTCGGGCCTCCCATTTCGCTGTGCACGTCGAGCTTTGTACGTCGAGGAAGTGGAAGCACATGACCGCCTCTGGGATCTTGAAATCAGGCAAGGGCAGGCTGGCCCTGGGAGTGACGGTGCTCGCCGCCCTGACCGTGGTGCCGGCGCACGCGGCGGACGGCTCCGGCGCGGCCCCGGCGGGCCAGAAGCCGACCGTGGTGCTCGTGCACGGAGCGTTCGCCGACGGGTCCAGCTGGAACGCGGTGGCGCAGCGCCTGCAGGCGGACGGCTACCAGGTCGTCGCGCCGCCCAACACGCTGCGCGGGATACCCCAGGACTCCACGTATCTGAACAGCCTCCTGAAGACCATCAAGGGGCCGATCGTCCTCGTCGGACACTCCTACGGCGGCGAGGTGATCTCGCAGGCGGCCGCCGGGCTCGACAACGTCAAGGCGCTGGTCTACATCAACGCGATCATGCCGGACAAGGGCGAGTCGTTCTCCAGTCTCTCCAGCAAGTTCCCGGCAGTCCCGCTCACCAATGCGTTCCAGCCGGTCCCGTTCCGTAACGGCGACGGCACCACCGGCACGGACGTGTACATCCAGCCCGCCAAGCTGCGCGCGACCTTCGCCCAGGATCTCCCGCAGCGGCAGACGGCCGTCCTGGCGGCGACGCAGCGCCCGATCGCGCAGTCCGCGTTCACCGACAAGCTCACCGCGGCGGCCTGGCGGGACAAGCCGGTCTACGTCCTCGTCGGCAACCAGGACCGGGCGATCAACCCGAGCCTGGAGAAGTACGAGGCCAAGCGCGCCCACGCGCGCAAGACCGTGGCGATCGACTCCTCGCACGTGTCCCTGATCTCGCACCCCCAGGAGGTCACCGACCTCATCGTGAGCGCGGCCCAGAACTCCGGACACGGCAACTCCGGACATCAGTAGATCCGGACAGCACGGGCAGCGGCAACAGCGGCAACTCCGGTCGACGGAAGGGGCATCGCGGCCCGGTCGGCAATCCTCGCGCGGGACCGCGGGACCGCCGGACCGCGGGACTTCAGGTCCGCGGCCCCAGCAGGCGGATCGCGTCGGCGGCCACCGTCCCGTCCGCGTCGTTGGTCAGCTCGACCGACGTGCCGAGACCGGCCGGCAGGTGGTACTCGCCCAGGGAGACCCAGGTGCCGCCGCGCGGGTCGGTGGCGCCCGCCGCCCGCTGGTCGACCCGGACCGTGGTGGCCGTGCCGTCCGCCTGCACGACGGTGTACGGGGCGTTGCTCGCGCGGGTGGCCGCGGGGGGATACGACGCCTGGATCTCGTACCCGCCGTCCTGCGGTACGACCGGCCGCCAGCGCACCTTCCGCGTGCCCGGACCGGCGGGCGCCGTGCGGTAGTTGCCCGACCAGAAGCCGGGATCCGCCGTCGCCGTCGGCCAGCTGCCGGAGACCACCTCGAAGCCCAGCCGGTCGTTGTCCACGACCACCTCCGCGCGGACGTCGGCCGAGCCCGGCGCCTCGATCAGGCTGAGCGAGTCGAGGCCCAGCAGGGTTCCGCCACCCCTGCCGGGCCCCGTCACCGCGCACCGCACGGTGTGCCGTCCGGCGCGCAGCCGGGCGGCGCCGAGGTGGGCCAGGTCGAAGCCGGCCGCCGTCTGCGCCGTGGTGTCGATCGCGTACGCGGGCAGCCCGGTGCCGTCGTCCACCGTGACGGTGACGAGGCCGCCGTCCGCCGAGCGGTGGTGGCGCAGCAGCAGCTCGTACTCGCCGGTGCGCGGCACCCGGATCGTGAACCGGACCGTGTCGCCGACCTGTGCGGGCGTGAAGACCAGTCGTTCGCCGCCGCGGGCCAGCGGGTCGCCGACGGTGGTCACAGTGCCGCCGCCCGTGATCTCGCGGTCCGTGGCGGCCAGGGCGACGACGGTCTCCCGGTAGCGGGGGCCGTGGCGCAGGCTGTCGCGGCCGCGGGTCAGCCAGTCGAGCGAGAAACGGCAGACGTTGACCCGCAGCGGGACGCTCGCCGAGTCGCCGTCGCAGCCGTAGAGCAGGATCACGGTGCCGTCGGAGAGGTGGGCGAGGTCGGAGTAGAAGGCGCGGTTCTCGTTGACGACCCGCGAGTACCGGTACGAGTAGCCCTCGTCGTAGCTGACCGACACCGTCATGTTGCGTCTGACGGGGGAGTCGGGGCGGCTGAACAGTACCCGGTCGGTGTCGTGGCCGCCGGGGCCGCCGGTGTGGCGCAGCAGGCTCGCGTCCACCGCGTTGATCGAACCGGTGCCCCCGTCGAGCGCGGGCTGCGACCAGGTCAGACCGTCGTCCTCGCTGACGGAGACGATCCGCTGCCCCTCACCGCCCGCCGCGGCCCGGCCGTTCACCAGCACGCTGCCGTCGGCGCGCTGCACCATCCGCGCCTCGTTGATGGGGTAGGCGACCTGTACGGGCACTTCGCCGGCCGCCTGCCAGGTGGCGCCGTGGTCGTCGCTGTAGACCGGCGCCACGCCGTAGTACCGCTCGGCCACCGTGTTGCCGACGATCACCCTGCGGTGCAGGCAGTTGAGCAGCAGCCGGCCGGATCTCAGCTGGAGTCCGTGGCCCGGGCCGGGGCCGTGCAGCGCCCAGTCGTAGGGAAACCCGTCGAACAGGCCGGCCAGGTGCCGTGCTTCGCCCCAGGTCCGGCCGCTGTCCCGGCTGGAGATCAGGTAGAGGTCGCCCGAGTCGCCCGAGCAGGAGGTGTTCTCCGGCAGCCGGAGCGAGAGCATGTAGAAGAGGAAGACCTCCCGGGTCCGCCGGTCCACGACCAGCGCCGGGTTGCCCCAGGACTCGCCGTCGACGGAGGCGACCAGGGTGCGGCTCTCCTCCCAGGTCCGGCCGCCGTCGGTGCTGCGGCGCAGCAGCAGATCGCGCGGCCCGGCGTCGCACACCTCGTGCCGGCCCTCGGTGACGGCCAGGACGGTGTCGTCGGGCAGCACGGCCAGCGCGTGCACGTGGTAGTTCACGAGCGGGCCCGCGACGGAGTCCCAGAGGGTCTGCTCCTCGAAGAAGGTGCCGGGCCGGCCGGACCCGGAGGCCCGGTCGGCGGCGTGGGCCGGGGAGCCGAGGGCCGCGGGCCCGAACGCGGCGGCCGCGGAGACGCCGGCCACGCCCAGGGCGAAGGATCTGCGGTTCATGGCGGTGCGCTGCGGTCCGTTGTCGGACATGGTGGGCCACCCCTTTCGGGCGGTACGGAGGAGGCGGTACGGCGGAACGGGAGCCGGCGGGTACCGGTCGGGAGCGGGGAGGGTGCGGGATCAGGCGCGTATGAGATGTGCGTCGATCGGCGCGAGCAGGTCGAGCAGGGCCTGTCGTTCCTCGTCGGAGCACGGGGTGAAGGGGGCCGCGACATGCGGCGGGCACAGCCCCCGTGCGGCGAGGACGGCCTTCACCGCCGGCACTCCCGGTCGTACGGTGTGCAGCGCCAGCACCCGGTCGAGCAGCTGCTGCGCGCGGCGCGCGTCACCGTCCCGGCCGTCGCGGTGGGCCCGGAACAGCTCCACGGCGGCGCCCGGCGCCAGGTTGGCCACCCCGGGGACCACCCCGTCGGCCCCGAGGCGCAGCGCGTCCAGTGCCTGCCGCTCCGCGCCCTGGCCGACCCCGAAGTCGTCGCGCCGCCGGGCCGCGGTGAGGGCGTGGCCGAACAGCGCGGGGTCGCCCGAGCTGTCCTTGATGCCCACGAGGTGGGCGAGGCCGGTCAGTTCGTCGAGCAGGGCGGGGGTGAGCGGGTTGCTGTAGCGGGGGGCGTTGTAGGCGACGACGGGAACGCCGAGGCCGGCCAGGGCCGCGTAGTGGGCGACGATCTCGTCGTGCCGGTGGTGGAAGTAGACCGGCGGGCTCAGCACCAGCGCGTCCGGTGCGGCGGGCAGAACGGCCTCCGCCCGTGCCAGCGCCCCGGCGGTGCCGGGTGCGGTGACGTTGATCAGCACCGGGCCGCCGTCGACCAGTTGGCGCCAGCGTCTGGCGACCCCCACGGCGAACTCGCCCAGTTCCGCCGTGGGGAGCAGCGGGCCCTCGCCGTTGCTGCCGAAGAGCATGACGCCGCGGGCGCCTGCCGCGGCCAGTGCGCCTAGCAGGGCGTCGGCCGCCGCGGCCGAGGGCCGCCCTGGCCGGTCCATCGGTGTGACCAAGGGGACGGTGACGCCGGTCAGGAGCGCGCGGCCGTCGAGCTGCCGTCGGTCGTCTGCGGCGCCGTGGGGGCTGGCCGCGCAGTTCCCCGCGCCCCTGTGGGGCGCTTCACTCAGGTCGACCTGTCTTTCCCTCTCTGTGTTCCTTTCCTGGTCGCCCATCAGTACCCCCTGACCTCGGGCCAGGCCAGTTCGACTCCGGCGTGGGTGAGTTCGGTCTGGAAGCGGCTCAGCAACTCGGCGTCCTCGTACACCTGGTCGGCCTCCAGGCGGTTGTCGAGGCAGTGTGCCGCCAGTGATCCGGCCGCCTCGCCGATGTTCCACTCGACGGGGTGCAGGCGGTAGCAGCCGTTGGTGATGTGGGTGGTGCCGATGTTCTTGCACACCGGCAGGAGATTGCGCAGCCGTACGGGGAGCAGGGCGCCCAGCGGGATCTGGAAGGGGCTGCTGGCGACGTCGATGTAGGTGTCGCCGCCGGTGGAGGGGTGCAGGTCGATCCGGTACATCCCGATGCCGACGGAGTCCGGGTGGCGCACCGCGCCCCGCTCGCCCCGGACGGCCAGGGACAGGTCCTGTTCGACGATCCGGCGCCGGGCCACGATCCGCCGGGACTCCCGGATGTACGGGGCCTTCGCCAGCCCGTCGGCCGTACCGAACACGTCGCCGCGCAGTCGGAGTCCCGGCCAGCCGGTGCCGCCGTCGGGGCGGGGTGCCTCGGTCTGCAGCCAGTAGAGCATGCTCATGCTCAGCTCACGGGCCCCCGCCAGATGCCGGTCCCGCTCCTTGTCGTCCACCCCGATCAGCGGCCCGGGCAGGTAGTCGATCATGGGCCAGTTGACGATGGTCACATCGCTCGCCGCGAAGCCCGGCCGGTACAGCTTCCGGGAGACCACCCGGCGGAACTCCCACAGCTCCTTGTCCCCCGCGTCCTTGCCCTGGTCGGCGACGACCGGCCCCGCCGCATCGGCGTTCGGCGTGAAGCCGCGCTCCACGGTCTCCAGCGTCCTCGGGTCGGGCGCGCTCAGGCTCAGCAGCCGGTTCGGCCACCGCGGGGGGCGGTAGGCGGCCCAGGCGTCGTAACCGGCCGGGCGGTCGACGGTGTGGTCCTGCCCGGCCAGATGGTCGACGGCGAACACCCAGGAGAACGCCTGCATGTTGGCCGGCTGAGCCTCCTCCGGCGCGCTCGGCTCCCCGGTGTCCCGACGCGACTCGAAGCCCGTCACGTGCTCGGCGCCGGTCAGCGGCAGCAGGTCGCCGAGTTCCGTCGCGTCCAGGACGTACGGCGCCGACACCTCGACCCCGGCCCCGTCCGGGCCCTCGACCAGCACGGACCGCACCCGGTCGCCGGCCACGGAGGCGGCCACCGGCCGGTATCCGTACAGGATCCGCAGCCGGCCGGCCGCCACATAGGGCGCGACCATGGCCTCCAGTACGGCGGCGGCCACCCTCGGCTCGTGGCAGAGCGCGCTGACCCGCCCCTCACCCGGGTTGAGATACCGGCGCCGCCTGGCCTCCTCGGTGAGCGGATACCACCTGCGGTAGTGGTCGCGGATCGCCTCGCGCAGCGCCCGGTAGGTGCGGGTGGCGCCGAACTGCTCGATCCAGGTGTGCTCGTCGGGCGGTACGCCCTGGCTGGTGAGCTGACCGCCGATCCAATCGGTCTCCTCGGTGAGCAGGACCGACCGCCCCCGGTCGAGGGCGGCCAGCGCGGCGGCCACCCCACCGAGGCCCCCGCCCACCACGAGGATGTCCGCGGCCGCCGACGTCTCCGCGCTCATGTCCCGCTCCCGTCCTGTACGTCACGCCCGCGGTCCGGGCCGAACACGAAGCTCCGGGGTGCGCCCCGCACGTCCACCGGCACGGGCGGGCCACCGCCCGGCGGGGCGACCAGGACGTCGCCGACACCCTCCGCGGTCCCGCTCACCCGGTCGCCGGTCAGCCGGTAGCCGCGTACGACGACCCCGGGCGCCATGTCGAGCAGCACCCGTCCGTCGAGGCCGACGGTGAGCCGGTCGGCCGCCCGGACGTCCAGGCGGCCCTCACCGAGCGGCAGGTTGCACAGCTCGGCGGGCTCGCCCGGGTGCGCGAACCGCCAGCCGTCGGTCCGCGCGTCGGCCAGCTCGCCGAAGGCCAGATAGGCCAGCAGCCCGCCCCAGGCCATCAGCCCGTCCGACCGCTTCTGGAGGCCTGTCAGGTTCTCGCCCGCCACGGCCGGATAGTTCTCCCTGACATGCCCGTACTCCCGCCATTCGTCGAGGAAGAGCCGCAGCAGGGCCCCGACCACCGGCCGGCTCAACTCGGTGAGTTCGTACCGCCGTAGCCCGCGTACCGCGAGATAGGCCATCGGCGCCCAGATCCGGCCGCGCCAGTAGGTGGCGGCGAAACCCGGGTCGTTGCGCGCCACACTGGGCAACGGGCGCTCCCCGCCCAGTACTTCTGGCCGGAGCAGGTCGGCGGCCATGGCCGCCGCACGGTCGGCGTCCGGCAACCCGCCGAGCAGCGCGTACAGCATGGTCGGCGAGACATGCGGATCGTGCGCACCCGCTGCCGTGAGATTGCGGTAACCGCCGCGCTCCTGGTCCCACAGCAGCCGGTCGGCGTCCGCCCTGGCCGTGGCGGCCTCGGCGCGCAGCCGGTCGGCCGTCGCACCGTCTCCCAGGATGCCGGCGATCTCCGCCAGGGCCTCGGCGTCGGCGATGTGCAGGGCGTTCAGGCCGACGTCGGCGAGATCCATGGTGTGGGTCGCCGGGTCGTAGCGGGCCTCGTCGTACATCGGCGAATCGTCCAGTCCCGACTCCCGCTTGGCCCGGTCCAGGGTCGCCGACGCGGGGTCGTCCGGGACCGGGTCGGAACCCCAGGCGAGCAGCCCGTGCGGTCCGCGCCGGGCCCGGGGCCACCAGTCGTGCCAGGCCAGCAGCGCCGGGAAGGTGTCGGCGAGGAGGGTCGTGTCGCGGGTCCCGGGCGACAGGCCGCCCGCCAGGTAGGCCTGGTGGACCGTGACTGCGCCCACCGGCGGCTGCGACCGGTCGTCGGTGCGGCCCCGCTCGTCCGAGATCCGGTTCGGGATCATCCCGGCCGCGTCCGCGTACGGGAGGATCTGCCCGAAGATGCCGCGCGCGTAGTCCCGGTCGACCGCGGAGGCGGCGAGGCCGGTGAAGAAGGTGTCCCAGGCGTGCAGGGCCCAGGTGCCGTAGAAGCCGTTGCGCTCGGCGCAGACGAAGTCCCGCGAGGTGGGGGTCAGGACGCGGCCGATGTCCGGGGCGTAGACGGTGTTCCAGGTGACGGCCCTGGTCAGGGCGTCGGCGGCGGGGCCCAGCCAGCCGGTGGAACAGAGCCGGGTCCGGTCGGCGGCGGCGCGGTGGGCCGCGAGGCGCCCCGCTGTGGGCGCCGTGATGTTCTGCCGTCGGTCGGCTGCCGCGCCGTTGTGGCTGGTCGCGCGGTTCCCCGCGCCTCTGAGGGGCGCCGATGTGGCCGAGGTGATCCGTAGATCTACGGCACCTTCGCCCGCCTCGGTGTCGAATGCCAGCGTCAGCGCCCCCGCCGGGCCCTCGATCCTGCGGGCCGGCGCCGAGACGGAGACGGTCCAACGGGTGCCGCCCGCGCGGACGGTGGTCGTCAGGCCCGTCGGCTCCTCGACGGCGTCCAGGCCCTCCACCGACAGGACGATCAGGCCCGTGCTCTCGGCGCGGGCGTCCAGCACGTCCCCCGGGCCGCCCGCGAAGGCCAGGCGCAGGCGGTGGCCGGCCGCGCGTACCGTCACCTCGGCGTAGCTGCCGTCCACGGTGTGCGGGCCCAGGCGGTCGAGGCCGTCGCGCCAGGTGAAGCCGTCGAGGACCGGGCCGTCGGGGCCCAGGAGGCCGAACCGCACCCGTGGGCCGCTCGGCAGCCTGCTCATACCCGTGTGCGTACGGACGTCCCAGGTGTTCCAGCCGGTCGGCGCCGGAGTCACCGCGGCGGGCCTCTCGCTCATACGACCGCCTTGTCGTCGGCGGTGCCGTCGCCGGGCACCGAGTCGTCCAGGTCCAGGGCCGCGTCCAGCAGGGCCCTGGTGTACGCGTGCCGTGGCGCGGTCAGCACCTCGGCGGTCCGGCCCTCCTCCACGAGGACGCCCCGGTGCATCACCGCCACCCGGTCGGCGATCTGGTGCACCACCCCCAGGTCGTGGGAGATGAACAGCATCGCGAGCCGGTGCCTGCCCCGCAGGTCCACCAGCAGCCGCAGGATCTGGGCCTGCACCGACACGTCGAGCGCCGACACCGCCTCGTCGCAGACCAGCAGCCGGGGCCGTACCGCCAGCGCTCTGGCGATGCTGACCCGCTGGCACTGGCCGCCCGACAGGTCGCCCGCGCGCCGCGAGGCCACCTCGGGGTCGAGCCCCATGTCGGCGAGGAGCCGGTGCAGGGCTTCGGTGCGGTCGCCGTCGGGCGCGGTGACCGGATGGGTGCGCCACACCTCGGCGATGATCGCGGCGACCGTCATCCGCGGGTTCAGGGAGGAACGCGGGTCCTGGAAGACCATCTGCACCGCGCGCTGCAACTCGGGGGGCCTGCGTCCCGCGCGGCCGAGCGGCCGGCCGTCGAAGGCGATCGTCCCGGCGCCGGGCCGCAGCAGTCCGGCCACGCACCGGGCCACGGTCGTCTTGCCGGAGCCGGACTCGCCGACCAGGCCGAGTGTCTCCTCGGGTGCGACCGACAGGCTCACCCCGTCGACGGCGACCAGGCCGCCCCGGCGGCCCGGCCCCCGCCCGCCGTAACTGACGCGCAGATCACGCACATCGAGGAGTGGGGCCTCACTCGTGCTCACGAACCCAGCACCTCCTTGGCGAAGTGGCAGGCGCTCCGGCGGCCCGGCGCCACCTCCCGCACCTCCGGTACTTCGGCGCGGCAGCGGGCGCGGGCGAGCGGGCAGCGTGGGTGGAAGGCGCAGCCGGCCGGCCGGTTTCCCGGTGTCGCCGGGGCGCCCGGCAGCGGGTCGGCGAGGGCGGTGCGGGTCCTGACGGCGGGCACGCTGCGGACCAGGGCGGCGGTGTAGGGGTGGGCGGGGCGCCGCAGCGCGTCGCGGGCGGGGCCGCGCTCGCAGACCCGCCCCGCGTACATGACCACGACCTGCTCGGCCACGTGCGACACGACCCTCAGGTCGTGGCTGACCAGCAGCATCGACAGGCCGTCCGCCGTCCGGATGTCGGCGAGCAGCCGCAGGATCCGGGACTGCACGGTGACGTCGAGCGCGGTGGTGGGCTCGTCGGCGAGCAGCAGGGTGGGCCGGCCCGCCAACGCCATGGCGATCATGGCGCGTTGGCGCAGGCCGCCGGAGAGTTCGTGCGGGTAGGCGCGCATCCGGCGCTCCGGGTCCGGCACACCGGCCCGGCCGAGGAGTTCGACGACCCGGCGGGTCACCTCGGCGCGCGGCAGCCGGTCACGACGGGGGATCTCGCCGACCTGGCGGCCGATCCGCTGGGTCGGGTTGAGCGCGGCGAGCGGGTCCTGGAAGATCATCGCGATCTCCCGGCCGCGCACGGCCCGGCGCCGGGCCGGGTCGGCGGCGATCAGGTCCTCGCCGTGCCAGAGCAGCCGGCCCGCCAGGGTGGCGCCCTCGGGCGGCAGGCCCAGGACCGCGAGCGCGGTCATGGTCTTTCCGCTGCCCGACTCGCCGATCAGCCCGACGGTGGTGGCGCGTGGCACGTCGAAGGAGACGCCGTCCACCGCGCGTACCCGGGTGCCGTGCGGGCCGGGCAGTTCCACCACCAGGTCGTCGACGCGCAGCGGCGGCCCGTCGGTCGCGGGCGGGGCCGGTGCGGCGGCCCCGCGTTCGGGTGCGGTTCCGGCGGGGGTCACGAGCCGTCGGTCCGTACGCCGGCGAAGTCCGGCAGGCCGCTGGCGTCGGGGACGAAGCCCTTGAGGTCGCTGTTCCACGCGTAGGCGATGCTGACCGACATCGGGTACATGCCGACGGCGTCCCGCCAGATGATCTGGCTCGCCCGGCCGTAGAGGTCGGTGCGCTTCTGTTTGTCGGCCGTCGCGCCCGCCGACGCCAGCAGTCCGTCCAGCTGCTTGTTGCAGTAGCCCATCCGGTTGGCGGCGCAGGTGTAGAGGCGGCCGAGGTTGCTGGCCGCGTCGTAGCTGGGGGTGGCCAGCTGCTGGAAGTTGATGTCCCACTTGAGGGCGATCAGGTCCTCGGTGAAGGTGGCCTGCTCCTTCTCCAGCGGGTCCGCCTGCACGCCGGCCTTCCGCAGGTCGGAGACGACGGCCTGGATGAAGGGCCGGAACTCGTCGTTGGCGAACTGGAGCCGCAGCTTCTTGGAGAAGTCGAAGCCCGCGGCGGTGAGCGCGGCCTTGGCGGCGGCCGGGTCGTAGGCCACCGGCGACTGCGGTACGTGGCCGAGGACGACGCCGGTCACGGGCGCGTCGGCCGGCTCGCCGGTCTCCGGATACAGCTTGGCGATGATGGTCCTGAAGTCGACCGCCTGCCAGATCGCCCTGCGTACCTTCGCGTCCTTGAGGGCGGGGGTCGAGGAGTTGAACCACATGGTGAACTCGGCGCTGCTCGGCACCGTCCGCACGGTCAGGTCCTTGTCGCCCTTCAGCGCGGCGAGCTGGTCGTCGGGGATGCCCCAGACGACGTCCACCTCGCCGGTGCGCAGCGCGGTCAGGCGTGACGACAGGTCGGGGACGTTGCGCACGGTGACCTGGTGGAGCGCGGGCTTCGTGCCCCGGTACTTCTTGTTGGGCACCAGGACCAGCGACTGGCCCGGGGTGAACCCGTCGACGGTGAACGGGCCCGATCCCACGGGGTGGTTGAAGAAGGCGGTGTCCTCCTTGCCGACGCCGGAGGGGATGACGTAGAAGGTGCCGAGCTTGCCCGGGACGGACGCGTCGGGCGCCGGGCTCCTGAGGACCACCTCGGTGGGGGAGACCTTGGTCATGGTGTAGCCGGGGAAGTTGCCGGCGTTGGGGCCGTTCAGGGTGATCATCCGCTGGAACGACGCGACCACGTCGTCGGCGTCGAGCGGGGAGCCGTCGGAGAAGGTCACGCCGGAGCGCAGCGTGAACGTCCACTGCGTGACGTCCCTGTTGGGCTTCCAGGAGCTGGCGAGGTCGCCCTTGAGGGTGCCGTCCGCGGTGGGCTTCACCAGTCGGCTGAAGATCTCCTGGGCGGCCAGCTGGGTCCCGGTGGAGGCGCCCTGGGCGCCGTGCGGGTCCAGGCTCTCGATCGGGTAGGTGCCCGCGACCGTCACGTCGCCCGAGGCCCCGCCCCCGTTGCCGCCGGAGGCCGTCGAGCAGGCGGCGAGGAGGGCCGCGCCCGCCGTGCAGGTGGTGGCGAGCCGGATCAGCCGGCTCCGCCCGTACGCACGCGTCTTGGTCATGGAGGTGCTCCTGTCTGGGAACGAGAGCGGTGCGCGAAGTCCGGGAAGTTCAGTCGGAGCGGCCCCGCCCGTAGCGGGCGGTGAGCTGGTCGCCGAGGATGCCGACGTTGACGATCAGGAAGGACAGGGCGATGCCGGGCAGGGTGGATATCCACCACTGCGTTTCCAGGTACTCCTTGCCGTTGGCGATGGTCTGCCCCCAGGACACGGTCGACAGGGGCAGCCCGATGCCGAGGAAGCTGAGACCGGCCTCCGCCAGCACCACCAGCGCGAACTCGAGGGTGGCGAGGGCCACGACCGGCCCCGCCGTGAACGGGAGGACGTGCCGGGTGAGGATCTTCCGGCCCGGCACCCCCAGCACCCGGGCCGCGTCGACCCAGGGCCGCTCCCTGAGGGAGAGCGCGACACCGCGGGTGACCCGGGCGAAGGTGATCCAGCCGGTCGCCGAGAGCGCGAGGACGACCAGCAGGACGCTGCGCTCGAAGGCGCCCGCGATCACGATCGCCAGCAGGATCGCCGGAAACGCCAGCAGGATGTCGAAGACCCGGGCGAGTACGGCGTCCACGGCACCGCGGAAGTAACCGGCGACGGCACCGAGGAGGACCCCGACGAGGCAGGAGAGGGCGACCGTGGACACGCCGATCAGCACCGACGTCCTGGCCCCGTAGACGATCTGGGCCAGCAGGTCGCGGCCGAGCCCGTCGGTGCCCAGCCAGGCCGTGCCCCCGGTGGAGGTCCGGGAGCCGGGGGAGAGCAGCCGGTCGTCCAGGGACGTGTGCACCGGGTCGTAGTGGATCAGCGGCGGTCCCACGGCGGCGACCAGCAGGTAGCAGCCGACGACCACGGCGGGGATCCGGGAGAGCGGCCCGCGGCGCCGCGCCCGCGGCGGGGCCGCCGGCAGCGTCTCGGGGGCGGTGGCGAGGTCGGCCATCAGACGGCTCCCGTCCGGATCCGCGGGTCCAGCTGGGCGATCAGCAGGTCGGCCACCAGGTTGAGGACGACGACGATGCCGGCGACCAGGAGGGTGGCGCCCTGGACGACGGCGTAGTCGCGGTTGGCCACCGCGTCCACCACCAGCGAGCCGAGGCCGGGCCAGGCGAAGACGTTCTCGACGATCACGGCGCCGCCGACCAGCGCCCCGACCTGGACGCCCACCACGGTCACCACCGGGATCAGCGAGTTGCGCAGGGCGTGCCCGAGCAGCACCTGACGTCCGGTCAGTCCCTTGGAGAGCGCGGTCTGGATGTAGCCCTCGCGCATCGTCTCCGCGAGGCTGGTCCGGGTCAGCCGGGCGATGATCGCGATGAACGGGAACGAGAGGGTGACGGCCGGCAGCACCAGATGCTGGGGCGTGCCGGAGCCGGAACTGGGCAGCAGGCGCAGGCCCAGGGCGAAGACCAGCACGAGCATGATGCCGATCCAGAACGTGGGGAACGACTGGAGGGCGATCGTGCAGGCCGACACCACCCGGTCCACCACGCCGCCCGGCCGTCCGCCGGCCAGCATGCCCAGCGTCAGCCCCACGATCACCGCGATCACGGTGGCCGTCAGCGTGAGGTCGATGGTGGCGGGCAGCCGGTCGAGGACCGCGTCCATGGCGGGCCTGCCGAGCCGGTGCGACTCGCCGAAGTCGAGGCGGGAGACGTCGCCGAGGTAGCTCAGGTACTGCGCGCCGAGCGGCCGGTCCAGTCCGAGCGAGGCGCGCAGGCTGTCGATCTGGCTCTGGTCGGCGTCGGGTCCGAGCAGCACGGTCGCGGGGTCGCCGGGCGCGGCCCGGACGATGAGGAAGATCAGCGAGGCGGCGCCCCACATCACGAAGACGCCGACGAGCAGCCGGTGCACGATCATCCGGATCACGCGCCGGGCCTCCCGTCGGTAGGGGCCGGTCCGATCGAGTCGCCGGGCACGAACGCGCAGGGCACCGTCAGCTGTCGTGGCTCGCAGGTCTCCTGGTCGAGGAGTTCGATCAGCAGCCGCACGGCCTCACCCGCCATCTGCGCGCGGGGCAGGGAGAACCGGGTCCAGTTCCGTAACTCCGGTGTCCAGGACGGCGGATCGCCCAGCAGGGCCAGTGAGCAGTCCGCCGGGAACCGGATGCGCTCCGTGCCGGCCATCGTCGCCAGCGCCTCGGTGAGCCGGTTGTCCTCGGCCGGCTCGACCAGCAGCGCGGTGATCCCGAGCCCGCCGATCCAGTCCTCGACGTGTTCGACCGTCAGGTCCGCCGGGTCGGCCAGGCTCCGGATCAGCGCCTCGTCCAGGTCGAGACCGGCCTCGGCGAGCCCGCGCCGGTATCCCTCCTCGCGGTCCCGGGTGGGCTCGCTGTCCTCCAGGGCCCGCAGATACAGGATCCGCCGGTGGCCGAGAAGCGCCAGTTCGGCGACGAGTGCCGCGGTCGCGGAGACGTAGTCGGCGGCCACGTAGGAGAGTTCACCGTCGTCCACCTCGCGGCGGCCGACGAAGACGAAGGGGAAGTCCTCCCGGACCAGGGCGGAGAGTTCCTCGCGGCGGACGTTCCGGCCGAGCAGCACACAACCGTCCGCGATCTTCAGCCGGTTGGCGCCGCCGACGTAGATCGACCGCTCGGCCGCCGAAGGACCGGATCCGCCCCCGCCGGAACAGAACAGCAGCAGGTCGTATCCCTGCCGGGCCGTCTCCGCCTCCACGCCGAGCAGAAAGGGATAGTAGAAATCGCGCTGGTCGGTCGGGAAGACCGACTCGAACGTGTACAGCCCGAGCAGCCGATTCCGGCCGCCTTTCAGACTGCGTGCGGCGACATTGGCCGCGTAGCCCAGTTCCTCGGCCGCCGCCAGCACGGCCCGGCGGGTCGGTTCCGCGATCTGCGCACTGGCCGCACCGCCGCTGATCACCAGTGACACCGTCGCCTGGGAGACGCCGGCGTGCCGGGCGATGTCCCGCTGGGTGGAGCGTCTACGCCGTTCGGGAGGGACCATGAGCACCCCCGGTTAATACGTATTAACAGGTGCCGAGTGACGCTACTCGGGCGTCGCGAAACACGTCAAGACGCGTGAACTCCCTTTGCCGGGACCGTTTCCCGCGCATTTCGATCAGGCCGGGTGACAGGATTCGCCATCCTCGTGCGCGGGCGAGCCATGGCAGGCGGGCGGGCCGTTCAGGAACATCGGGATCACGGCCGTTCTCCGTCGTGCCGCCGGCGCTCCGGCAGGAAAGGGAATGCGATGACCGTCCGGGCCACCGTGGAAGATGATCTCGCCGCCCGCTTCGACCGGGACGGTTACGCCGTGCTGCCGGGCGCCCTGACACCGGACGAGGTGGCGGAGCTGCGCGCGGAGACCGTACGCATCTGCCGTGGCGAACGGGGCGCCGTCGAGGGGGCGCCGGTGCCGGTGGCGGGCGAGAGCGACGACGACACCGTGCGCCGGTTCCTGTGCGTGCACTATCCGCACAAGCTGTCGGCGCTCATGCTCGACACCATGCGCCATCCCGCCGTCGTCGGGCCGCTGACCGAGGTGATCGGACCCGACGTCAAGTCGATGCAGTCGATGCTGTTCGTCAAGTCCGAGGGCAGGCCGGGCCAGGCGTGGCACCAGGACGAGATGTTCATCCCCACCCGGGACCGGTCCCTGACCGCCG
This sequence comes from Streptomyces sp. NPDC001220, assembly GCF_053597895.1. NCBI lineage: Bacteria > Bacillati > Actinomycetota > Actinomycetes > Kitasatosporales > Streptomycetaceae > Streptomyces > Streptomyces sp. NPDC001220. Next base: position 301,122 of record NZ_JBSFJE010000009.1, on the reverse strand, counting down.
CCTGGCTCGCCCTGGACGACGCCACCGTCGACAACGGCTGCCTGTGGGTGCTGCCGGGCTCGCACCGGCCCGGCGTCATCTACCCCAACCGCGAGCACGACGACGCCCGTTACGACTGCACGGTCCAGTCCTACGGCTTCCCGTACGACGAGACGGACGCCGTACCCGTCGAGATCGCCGCCGGATCGGTACTGCTCTTCAACGGCTACCTGCTGCACAAGTCGCTGCCCAACACCGGCCGGCGGGGCTTCCGGCGAGCCCTGGTCAACCACTACATGAGCGCCTCGTCGCTGCTTCCCTGGGCGCCCCCCGACGCCGGAACACCGATGGCCCAGGCCGACTTCCGGGACGTCGTGCTGGTCGCCGGGAGCGACCCGTACGCCTACAAGGGCACCACCGGCATCCGCACCCCCCGGGTACGCCGCGACCGGTCCGGGGGCTGCGACCGGTGAGGCCATGACGGAGGACGCCGGGTCCGTCCCGCTCCTGGCGCCCGCGCTCCTCGCCCGGCTGGGTCCCGCCGTCGCCGACTACCCGCCGGGGTCGGTCTTCGGCCCCCGGGACGCGGGGTCGTACGAGTTCGTCTGGCTGCTGCACGGCAGCGCCCGCTGGGTCTGCGGTGATCTGACCGTGCCGCTGACGCCGAGCGCGCTGCTGCTCGTACGACCCGGTATGCGCGACACCTTCCACTGGGACCCCAACCGGCCCACCCGGCACGGCTACACGCACTTCCGGCTGCCCCCGGCCGCACGGGGCGCACACCCTCCCGACGACACCGGCTGGCCCGTCGTCCGCGACCTCACGGGGCGGGGCGATCCGATGGCCGCGCTCTGCCAGTACCTCCTGACGCTCGGCGCGGGCCGCCCGCCGGGCTGGGAGCGGCACGCCGAGGAGACGCTGCGGCTGCTGCTCCTCACCTTCGTGCACGGCCCCGGCCCCGAGACCGGCGCGGGCACGCTCCCCCCGCCGCTGGTCGCCATGATGGCCGCGGTCCGGGCCCACTGGTCGGACGGTGTCGCCCGGCCGCTCGCCCTGGGGCGGCTGGCGCGGGCGGCCGGGGTCTCGGAGAGCACGCTGTGCCGGATCTGCCGGCGGCGTCTCGGCGCCGGCCCCGTGGAAGCGCTGGAACGGCTCCGTCTGGCGCGCGCCGAACCACTGCTGTGGCTGAGCAACCTCTCGCTGCGTGCCATCGCGGTCCAGTGCGGCTTCGCCGACGCGTACCACTTCTCGCGCCGGTTCCGCGCGGTCTACGGCCTGCCCCCGAGCGCCTTCCGTGCCGTCCCGCCCGAGTCGGCGCCACCGTCCCCGATCACGAACGGCGCGCTGTCCGCGCTCCATGCCCTGGCGCCGCCCGCGCACACCGCTTCCGGGCAGCCGGCGCCGGGCTCCGGGTCGGGCTCCGAGCCGGGCTCCGAGTCGGGCGCCGGGACCGGCGAGCGGGCTGATTACCGGCGATAGCGGTCGCGAAGCGGCCAGGGCGTCACACGGCCTTCACCGTTCCTCGCCTCAGGCCCACCGAAATCCGCACATTCGGTGGCCTGTCGCTCGCCCTCCCGTCCGCACCGCCCTGACCAGCAACAACCCCCGCTCTGTCACCCGTTGCCGCCCCGATGTGCCCGGTACCGCCCAACGGGGCGGCTGCCCTCACGGCTTGACGCGCAAGTCCGCTCCGCGTTTGCTTCCTTCACATCGTCGGTTGCGCATGATGTTCCCCCCACTCGGAAGGCGCCTGGTGTGAGCGCTCCTGTCCTCTTCGGCACCCCCGTGCCCCGTATCGCCCTGGCCCTGGCCGGCTTCACGTCCGCTCTCGCGCTCACCGCGTGCGGCGTCGTCGACGGCATCGGCGGGAGCGGTGACTCCGCGACCGCGACGAAGGGCGACGACATCACGGTGGGTCTGCTCCTGCCCGACAAGGACACCGCCCGGTTCGAGGCCTTCGACCACCCCATATTCAAGAAGGAGGTCGCCTCCCTGACCCACGGCAAGGGCAGGGTCGTCTACGCCAACGCCGAGTCGAGCCCGGCCACCCAGAGCCGGCAGTTCCAGCGGATGGTGGAGCAGAAGGTCGACATCATCCTGGTGGACGCGGTCGACGCCAAGGCCATCGCGCCGGAGGTCCGGAAGGCGAAGGACGCCGACATCCCCGTCATCGCCTACGACCGTCTCGCCCAGGGCCCGGTCGACGCGTACGTCTCCCACGACAACGAACTCGTCGGCGAGGTCCAGGGCCGCGCCATCACGGCGGCGCTCGGCAGCAAGGCCGAGACCAGCGAGATCGTCATGATGAACGGCGACCCCGCGGACCCGAACACGGCGAGCTTCAAGGACGGCGCCCTCGACGAACTCCGGAACAAGGTCCGGATAGCCAAGGCGTACGACACCGACAAGTGGTCGCCGGCGGTCGCCGAGGCGAACATGAAGAAGGCCATCCGGACCGTCGGCCTCAACAACATCGCCGCCGTCTACTCGGCCAACGACGGCATGGCGGGCGCCGTCATCGACGCGATGAAGAAAGCGGGGGCCACCCGGATCCCGCCGGTCACCGGGCAGGACGCCAACCTGGACGCGGTGCAGCGGGTGGTCTCGGGCGAGCAGTACATGACCGTCTACAAGTCGTTCCTGGACGAGGCCACCCAGGCCGCCGAGATGGCGGTGTACAAGGTGCAGGGCAAGGACATCCAGTACGACGCGCTGACCCGCGACACGGTCGAAGGTTCGAGCGGGCGGAAGATCCCCGCGACCCTCGTGCCGGTGGTCTCCCTCACCAGGGACAACATCAAGGACACGGTGGTCGCGGACGGCGTCTACTCGGTCGACCAGATCTGCACCCCGAAGTACGCGGCGGACTGCGCGGCGATCGGTCTGCACTAGCGGCGACCGGCAAGGGGCGACGGCTCGGGCCGTGATCCGCTCCCCGACGCCCGGCCGGCCGGTGCACCGGCCGGCCGCGCTACGCGGCGATGACGGCGACCCCGGTCCTGCCCCCGTCGACATCCACCACGGTGCCGTGCACGAAGGACGCCTCGTCGCCGGCCAGCCAGACCACGGCATGGGCGATGGCGTCCGGGGTGCCGACCTGACCGGCCGGGGTGCCCTTCATCATGACCTCGCCCGGGTGGGGCTGCGCGCCCGGCGGGGTCGGGGGCAGGATCACGCCCGGTGAGACGGCGTTGACCCGCACCCCCTGGGGGCCGAACTCCGCGGCCCAGGCCCGGGTGAGCGTCTCCATGGCCCCCTTGGTGGAGCTGTACAGCGCGCCGACGGGGACGGCGAGCCGGGCGATCCACGAGCCGAGGTTGATGATCGCCCCACCGCCGGCCTCCACCATCGCCGGGGCGACGGCGGCGGTCAGGAAGAACGGCGCCTTGACGTTGACCGCGTAGACCTGGTCGAACGTCTTCTCGTCGGTGGCGGTGGTGCCCGGGGACGGATAGATGCCGGCGTTGTTGACGAGGATGTCGATCCGCCCGCCCAGGGTCTCCCGGGCCCGGGCGGCCAGGTCCCGGGAAGCCTCCGGGCTGCCGTCGAGGTCCGCCGCCAGGAAGTCGGCCCGGCCGTCGGCGGCGCGGATCCCCGCCACCACCCGCGCGCCCCGTTCCGCATTGCGCCCGGAGACGATGACATGTGCCCCCTCGGCGGCGAGCGCCTCGGCGATGGCCTGCCCGATGTTGCTCGTCGACCCCGTGACCAGGGCCGTCTTGTTCCGCAGCCGTTCACTCATGACGCCGTCTCCCTCAGTCCGTTGTCCCGCGGCGCGCGGTGTGCGGTCCACTGTGCGTCGCATAAAATGGACCGGCAAGTCCAGAAAGTCGACCGTCGGGGCGGACCACGTCACCGGAGTTCGGAGGGAGAGCCGGATGTCGGAGAAGCTGACCGCGAAGGGGCGGGCCACCCGGGCCCGGATCGTCGAGGGGGCCGCCGAGGTGCTGCGTGCGCAGGGGGTCGCCGCCACCACGCTCGACGACATCCGCAGCCGCACCGGTACCAGCAAGAGCCAGCTCTTCCACTACTTCCCCGACGGGAAGGACGCCCTGCTGCTCGCGGTGGCCCGGTTCGAGGCGGACCGCGTCCTGGCGGACCAGCAGCCGCACCTGGGCCGGCTGGACTCCTGGGAGTCCTGGCGGCAGTGGCGGGACGTGGTGGTGGCACGCTACGAACTCCAGGGCGACCGGTGCCCCCTGGGCTCGCTGTTCCTCCAGGTCGGGCGGTCCAGCCCCGGCGCACGGGCGATCGTCGCGGAGCTGATGCGGCAGTGGCGGCAGCAGCTGGCCCGCGGCATGCGCGCCCTCCAGGAGAACGGGCTGGTGTCACCGGACCTCGACGTCGACCGCACGTCCGCCGCACTGCTCGCGGGCATCCAGGGCGGTGTCTCGATCATGATGTCCACCGGTGACTCGACCCACCTCAGGGCGGCCCTCGACACCGGCATCGAGCACCTGCGCGTCAGCGGGCCGCCGACGGCACGGTCTTCTTGCGGGCCCGGTACGCGGCTGCCTTGATCCTGTTGCCGCAGGACTCCATCCCGCACCACTGCCGGCGCATCCCCCGGGAGCGGTCGATGTAGGTGCGGGTGCACTCCGGGTTCTCGCACTCCTTGAGCAGCGGCACGTCCGGCCCGCTCAGCAGCTCGACGGCGTGCCGCGCCACCAGGGAGAGGGCCTCCTCCGGCGTCGCCTGCGTCCAGCGTCCCGACGGGGTGAGCTGCGGCACCGCGGGCGGCCTGCGTGCCGCGTTGTTGACGACGGTCAGCGCCGCCCCGTCGTACTCCTCGCCCAGCCGCCGGGCGGTCACCAGCCGGTAGACGGCCTCGCGCACGGTCCTCGCCTGCTCGACGTCGGCCTCCTCGCCGGGCGAGACCGCGTCGACGATGCCCGACTCCACGTACCAGGCGTTCAGCCGGTCCGGCGTCACGAACATCTCGAAGCGCACCGAACGGCGCGCCCGGAGCGTGGCGGCGAAGTCGAGGGCCGGGTTTCCGCAGACGAATACATGGTCGAGGTTCACATCACCATTCTGACGGGTGACTCCCCTGTCATCAAGGCCCGCGCTCAGAGGCCCAGGTCGGCGGCGAGGCAGGAGAAGGACTGCCAGGACCCCTCGGGGTCGTAGGCGTACCGGGCCGGGTCGGCCGGGGTGGCGGTGTGCTCCTCGACCATGTCCTCGTAGCGGATGCGTGCGGGCAGCGCCCCGAACCGCGCGCGCCGCAGCGCCGCCGCCGCGTCGTCCGTGGCGGCCGCGGCCCCCGTGAAGTCCGTGGTGTTCCGGCTCTCCATGGCTGAACTCCCTTCGTCCGGCTCGATACCCAGTGACTGTCGCACGGGGATCGTCACCGGTCAAGACGGTGACGATGATCGATGGGGCTGCTCTATTGGCTGCTCGCCCTCCGATTCGTCACCTGCTTGACCGGTGACGAGGAGCCTGCAAGTATCCGATCACCGCTTCGACAGGTGACGAACAAGGGAGAACTGTCATGGCAGTCAGCTACACCGCCGTCGTGAACGTCGACGGAGAGGGCCGCAACGGCGGCCGGGTCCACTCCGCCGACGGGCTCCTTCACACCACGCTGGCCATCCCGAAGGAGCTGGGCGGCGCCGGCGACGCCACCAACCCCGAGCAGCTGTTCGCGGCGGGCTGGGCGGCCTGCTTCCTGGGCGCCGTGCGCCGCGCCGCCGCCGAGCGCGGGGTCCGGCTGACGAGCACCGCCATCACCGCCGAGGTCACCCTCCATCACGGTGACGACGGGGAGTTCGGCCTGGCCGCCGTACTCGATCTCGAACTCGGCGGCGTCGACCAGGCCACCGCCGCCGAGCTGGGTGCGGCCGCCCACCGGATCTGCCCCTACTCCAAGGCCACACGCGGCAACATCCCGGTCACCGTCAACGCCACCGCCGCCGCGGCCTGACGCGGCCGGCTCCCCCAATTCCGGTCCCGCGGTGTGCGGCGGTGCCCCGGGGTGATTGTCTGGCCCCGGCAACCCGTCCCGACCCGGCCCCGCCGGCAGGAGGATCCCTCAGTCATGAGCAGTGCCTACGCGTACGAGTACAAGGTCGTCACCTTCCGGGAGTCGCTGATCGGCGACGCGCTGGACAGCGACAAGCTGGAGAAGGTCCTCAACAAGCACGCCGAGGACGGCTGGGGCCTCAAGGCCATCACCTCCGCCGACGTCAAGGGCCGGATAGGTCCCGGCGCCGTCGAGGGCCTGCTGCTCACCTTCGAGCGCCCGCGCGGCTGACCGAGCCGGAAGCACACGAAAGCGCCCCCCGACCCGCAATGGGTCGGGGGGCGCTTTCGTGTGAACGGGTTACTTCACCGGCTCCGGCTCCGGCGCGCTCTCCTGCTCCGCCTCGCCCGCCGGGTCGGCCGGCGTCTTCACGGAGTCGAGGAGCAGCTGGGCCACGTCGACCACCTGGATGGACTCCTTGGCCTTGCCGTCGTTCTTCTTGCCGTTGACCGAGTCGGTGAGCATGACCAGGCAGAACGGGCAGGCCGTGGAGACGATGTCGGGGTTCACCGACAGCGCCTCGTCCACGCGCTCGTTGTTGATGCGCTTGCCGATGCGCTCTTCCATCCACATCCGGGCACCGCCGGCGCCACAGCAGAAGCCGCGCTCCTTGTGGCGGTGCATCTCCTCGTTGCGCAGGCCCGGGACGCTGGCGATGATCTCGCGCGGCGGCGTGTAGATCTTGTTGTGGCGGCCCAGGTAGCAGGGGTCGTGGTAGGTGATGATGCCCTCGACCGGGGTGACCGGGACCAGCTTGCCCTCGTCCACCAGGTGCTGGAGCAGCTGGGTGTGGTGGATGACCTCGTAGTCGCCGCCGAGCTGCGGGTACTCGTTGCCGATCGTGTTGAGGCAGTGCGGGCAGGTGGCGACGATCTTCTTGGCCGACTTCGGCTTGCGGGACTCCTCGGTCACCTTGCCGTCGTCGTCCGTCTCCTCGCCGAACGCCATGTTCAGCGCCATGACGTTCTCCATGCCGAGCTCCTGGAACAGGGGCTCGTTGCCCAGGCGGCGGGCGGAGTCGCCGGTGCACTTCTCGTCGCCGCCCATGATCGCGAACTTGACGCCCGCGATGTGCAGCAGCTCGGCGAAGGCCTTGGTGGTCTTCTTCGCGCGGTCCTCCAGTGAACCGGCGCAGCCCACCCAGTACAGGTACTCGACCTCGGTGAGGTCCTCGATGTCCTTGCCGACGACCGGGACCTCGAAGTCGACCTCCTTGAGCCACTCCAGGCGCTGCTTCTTCGCCAGGCCCCAGGGGTTGCCCTTCTTCTCCAGGTTCTTGAGCATCGTGCCCGCCTCGGAGGGGAAGGCGCTCTCGATCATCACCTGGTAGCGGCGCATGTCGACGATGTGGTCGACGTGCTCGATGTCCACCGGGCACTGCTCGACGCAGGCGCCGCAGGTGGTGCAGGACCACAGCACGTCCGGGTCGATGACGCCGTTCTCCTCGGCGGTGCCGATCAGCGGCCGCTCGGCCTCCGCGAGGGCGGCGGCGGGCACTCCGGCCAGCTGCTCCTCGCTCGCCTTCTCCTCGCCCTCCATGGTCTTGCCGCCGCCCGCGAGCAGGTAGGGCGCCTTGGCGTGGGCGTGGTCGCGCAGCGACATGATCAGCAGCTTGGGGGAGAGCGGCTTGCCGGTGTTCCAGGCCGGGCACTGCGACTGGCAGCGGCCGCACTCGGTGCAGGTGGAGAAGTCCAGCAGGCCCTTCCAGGAGAACTGCTCGACCTGGGAGACGCCGAAGACGTCGTCGTCACCGGGGTCGGTGAAGTCGATCGGCTCGCCGCCGGAGGTCATCGGCAGCAGGGCGCCCAGGGAGGTCTCACCGGTGGCGTTGCGCTTGAACCAGATGTTCGGGAAGGCCAGGAAGCGGTGCCAGGCGACGCCCATGTCGGTCTTGAGGGCGACCACGATCATCCAGATGAAGGAGGTCGCGATCTTCAGGCCGGCGAAGAAGTAGGTGAGGTTCTGGAGCGTGGAGACGTCCATGCCCCCGAGCCAGTGGACCACCGGGTAGGAGATGAAGAAGGAGGCCTCGTAGGAGTCCACGTGGTGCTGGGCGCCCTCCAGGGCGTGCAGCATGAAGATGCAGACGCCGACGACCAGGATGACCGTCTCGACGAAGTACGCCTGGCCGAAGTTGGAGCCGGCGAAGCGGGACTTGCGGCCCGGCCGGTTCGGCTTGCTCAGCTGGCGGATGACGATCAGCACCAGGATGCCGAGGACCGTCATGGTGCCGATGAACTCGACGAAGACGTTGTACGGCGCCCACTCGCCGATGACCGGCAGCAGCCAGTCGGCCTGGAACAGCTGGCCGATGGCGTTGACGATCGTCAGCAGCAGCGAGAAGAAGCCGACCGCGACGAACCAGTGCGCCACGCCGACGATGCCCCACCGGTTCATCCGGGTGTGGCCGAGGAACTCCCTGACCACCGTGACGGTCCGCTGCACGGGCTCGTCGGTACGGGTGCCGGCGGGCACGTTCTGGCCGAGCCGCATGAAGTTGTAGATCTGAAAGACGGCGCGGGCGAACAACGCCACGCCGACCACGATCAGAACCAGCGACACGATGATCGCGGCGAGTTGCATGGGGGCTCCTCGGGCCTGCGAGGGGTCTCTTCGGGTCTCTGCGCGAGGGTGCCCGAAATTACTAAGCGGTAACTTATGCAGTCGGTCTGAGACTACCCGCATCTTTACTCGCACTGTAGTCAGGTGCGGGGTGATCTGAATCGCTGAGGTGTGCCTGACCTGCCGCTGCCTTGCGGCGGCAAAGTGATCGTGTTATTCGTGTTACTCGTACGGAATTGTTACATTTAGGTCTAATTTAGACCTGTGCTCTACGGGATCGCCGCCGCCACCACCGCCCTGCTGCTCGCCGCCGTCCTCGCCGCGCTGATCCGGCCGTTCGCCCTGCGGCTGGGGCTCGTCGACCGCCGGCGGGCGCGCCCTGTCCCGGTGCTCGGCGGGTTCGCCGTCGTGGGCGCCACCTGTCTGGTCGCCGGTGCCGGCGACTGGAGCGGGGTCGCCCCGCTCGGTACCGGGGTCGGGGAGCTGCTGGCCGCGGGGGGAGCCGTGGCGCTCCTCGGGCTGGTCGCCGACGTGTGGCGGCTGAAGACCCGGTTCCTGCTCTTCGGTACGGCCGTGGCGGCCGCCTGTGTGGTGCCGTACGGGGAGTTCGGGGTGGGCGAAGGGCTGCTCGGGGTCGGCTGGATCGCCTTCGTCGCCGTCGCCTTCAAGGGGCTCGACCACGCGGACGGGCTGGCCGGGACCGTGGGGGTGATCACCGCTTTCGGGGTGGGGGCCTGCGCCGCCGCCGAGGTCATGGACGGGCTGGCCGTGCTGCTGAGCGTGCTCGCGGCGGCGCTCACCGGGTTCCTCATGCACAACTGGCACCCCGCGCGGATCGCGCTGGGCGCCACCGGCTCGCTGTTCGCCGGGTTCGTGCTGGCCGCGGCCGCGCTGATCACCCGGACCGGGTACGACCCCGGCGCCAGCGCGGGCGTGCTGTTCGCGCTCACCGCCGTCGCGAGCGCCGACGTCCTGCTCGTCGTGCTGTCGCGGCTGCTTGCCGGGCGGCCGGTGCTGCGGCGCGGGCCCGACCATCTCGCCCACCGGCTGCGGCGGCTCGGGCTCACCCCGCCGGGCGTGACCGTCGTCCTCGGCGCCGGATCCTTCGCGGGGGTACTCGTGGGGGTGCTCGTGCATGGCGGCTGGGTCGGGCGGACAGGCGCCACATGCGTCGCCTGCGTCACCGTCAGCGTCGTGCTGCTACTCCTTCGGGTGCCGGTGTATGGGCCCCGGCGTCTGGAATCCACGCAGGTCAGCGGGTACTTGCGTGTAAGGAACGGATAAGAGTTGAGCCTTGACGACTCAGGTCTGTTGACCCGTGGCCGGGCTTGATGCACACTTGAGTCCGTTCCACTCAAGTCAGCTGGAGGAAATCACCATGGCACGTGCGGTCGGCATCGACCTGGGCACGACTAACTCTGTCGTCAGCGTTCTTGAAGGCGGCGAGCCCACCGTCATCACCAACGCCGAGGGTGCCCGGACCACGCCGTCCGTCGTCGCCTTCGCCAAGAACGGCGAGGTTCTGGTCGGCGAGGTCGCCAAGCGTCAGGCGGTCACCAACGTGGACCGCACCATCCGGTCCGTGAAGCGTCACATGGGCACCGACTGGAAGATCCAGCTGGACGGGAAGGACTTCAACCCGCAGCAGATCTCCGCGTTCATCCTGCAGAAGCTGAAGCGGGACGCGGAGGCCTACCTGGGTGAGAAGGTGACCGACGCGGTCATCACCGTCCCGGCCTACTTCAACGACTCCGAGCGCCAGGCGACGAAGGAGGCCGGCGAGATCGCGGGCCTGAACGTCCTGCGTATCGTCAACGAGCCCACCGCGGCCGCGCTCGCCTACGGCCTCGACAAGGACGACCAGACGATCCTCGTCTTCGACCTCGGTGGCGGCACCTTCGACGTGTCCCTCCTGGAGATCGGCGACGGCGTCGTCGAGGTGAAGGCCACCAACGGCGACAACCACCTCGGTGGTGACGACTGGGACCAGCGCGTCGTCGACTACCTGGTCAAGCAGTTCGCGGCCGGCCACGGCGTGGACCTCGGCAAGGACAAGATGGCCCTCCAGCGCCTCCGCGAGGCCGCCGAGAAGGCCAAGATCGAGCTGTCCAGCTCCACCGAGACCTCGATCAACCTGCCCTACATCACCGCCTCCGCCGAGGGCCCCCTGCACCTCGACGAGAAGCTCACCCGCGCCCAGTTCCAGCAGCTGACCGCGGACCTCCTCGAGCGCTGCAAGACGCCGTTCCACAACGTCATCAAGGACGCCGGCATCCAGCTCGGCGAGATCGACCACGTGGTCCTCGTCGGCGGCTCCACCCGTATGCCCGCCGTCGCCGAGCTCGTCAAGGAGCTGACCGGCGGCAAGGACGCCAACAAGGGCGTCAACCCGGACGAGGTCGTCGCCATCGGCGCCGCCCTGCAGGCCGGTGTCCTCAAGGGTGAGGTCAAGGACGTCCTGCTCCTCGACGTGACCCCGCTGTCCCTCGGTATCGAGACCAAGGGCGGCATCATGACCAAGCTCATCGAGCGGAACACGACGATCCCGACCAAGCGGTCCGAGATCTTCACCACCGCCGAGGACAACCAGCCCTCCGTCCAGATCCAGGTCTACCAGGGCGAGCGCGAGATCGCGGCGTACAACAAGAAGCTCGGCATGTTCGAGCTGACCGGTCTGCCGCCGGCCCCGCGCGGTGTCCCGCAGATCGAGGTCGCCTTCGACATCGACGCCAACGGCATCATGCACGTCACGGCCAAGGACCTCGGCACGGGCAAGGAGCAGAAGATGACCGTCACCGGCGGCTCCTCGCTGCCGAAGGACGAGGTCGACCGGATGCGCCAGGAGGCCGAGCAGTACGCGGAGGAGGACCACCGCCGCCGCGAGGCCGCCGAGACCCGCAACCAGGGCGAGCAGCTCGTCTACCAGACCGAGAAGTTCCTCAAGGACAACGAGGACAAGGTCCCGGGCGAGATCAAGACCGAGGTCGAGGAGTCCATCGCCGAGCTGAAGGAGACGCTCAAGGGCGAGGACACCGCCGAGATCCGCACCGCCACCGAGAAGGTCGCGGCCGTCTCCCAGAAGCTCGGCCAGGCCATGTACGCCGACGCCCAGGCCTCGCAGACCGCCGCCGGCGGTCCCGCCGGTGAGGCCGCCGGTGACGCCGACGACGTGGTGGACGCCGAGATCGTCGACGACGAGCGCAAGGACGGTGCCGCGTGACGGAGGAGACCCCGGGCTTCGAGGAGAAGCCCGACGTCCCCTCCGGCGCCACCTCCGACGATGCCGAGCCGAAGGCCGCTCCCGCACAGGGGGCGGCCCCGGCCGGGGACGCAAACGCAAGCGAGCTGACCGGTCTGACGGCCCAGCTGGACCAGGTGCGCACCGCCCTCGGCGAGCGCACCGCGGACCTCCAGCGCCTCCAGGCCGAGTACCAGAACTACCGCCGCCGGGTGGAGCGCGACCGGATCACGGTCCGGGAGATCGCCATCGCGAACCTCCTGACCGAACTCCTGCCGGTGCTCGACGACATCGGCCGGGCACGGGAACACGGCGAACTGGTCGGCGGTTTCAAGTCGGTGGCCGAGTCGCTCGAAACGGTCGCGGCGAAGATGGGCCTGCAGCAGTTCGGCAAGGAGGGCGAGCCCTTCGACCCGACGATCCACGAGGCGCTGATGCACAGCTACGCGCCGGACGTCACCGAGACGACGTGCGTGGCGATTCTGCAGCCCGGGTATCGCATCGGCGAGCGCACCATCCGCCCCGCGCGGGTGGCGGTCGCCGAACCGCAGCCGGGAGCGACCCCGGTGAAGGCCGAGGGGACCGAAGAGGCCCCCGCGGCCGGCGACGAGAAGGACAACGGCCCTGAGGAGGGCTGACGTAATAAGTACCGAGCGGAAGGAGGGGCGTCGGGGATGAGCACCAAGGACTTCATCGAGAAGGACTACTACAAGGTCCTCGGCGTCCCCAAGGACGCCACCGAGGCCGAGATCAAGAAGGCGTACCGGAAGCTCGCCCGCGAGTTCCACCCGGACGCCAACAAGGGCAACGCCAAGGCCGAGGAGCGCTTCAAGGAGATCTCCGAGGCGAACGACATCCTCGGTGACCCCAAGAAGCGCAAGGAGTACGACGAGGCACGCGCCCTCTTCGGCAACGGCGGCTTCCGCCCGGGGCCGGGCGCGGGCGGCGGCAACTTCAACTTCGACCTGGGCGACCTCTTCGGGGGCAACGCGCAACAGCAGGGCGGGGGCGGTTTCGGCGGGGGCTTCGGCGACGTCCTGGGGGGCCTGTTCAACCGGGGCGGCGGCGCGGGCACGCGCACCCAGCCCCGGCGCGGCCAGGACATCGAGTCCGAGGTCACGCTCAGCTTCACGGAGGCCATCGAGGGCGCCACGGTCCCGCTGCGGATGTCCTCGCAGGCCCCCTGCAAGGCCTGTTCGGGCACCGGCGACAAGAACGGCACACCGCGCGTGTGCCCGACCTGTGTCGGCACCGGCCAGGTGGCGCGGGGATCCGGAGGCGGCTTCTCGCTCACCGACCCCTGCCCGGACTGCAAGGGCCGCGGCCTGATCGCGGAGCACCCCTGCCTCGACTGCAAGGGCAGCGGCCGCGCCAAGTCGTCCCGGACCATGCAGGTCCGCATCCCCGCCGGGGTGACCGACGGCCAGCGGATCCGGCTGCGCGGCAAGGGCGCACCGGGCGAGCGCGGCGGTCCGGCGGGCGACCTGTACGTCATGGTCCACGTCGACACCCACCCGGTGTTCGGCCGCAAGGAGGACAACCTCACGGTGACCGTCCCGGTGACCTTCACCGAGGCGGCGCTCGGCGGCGAGGTCAGGGTGCCCACCCTGGGCGGACCGCCGGTCACCCTGAAGCTGCCCCCGGGCACGCCCAACGGCCGGACCATGCGCGCCCGTGGCAAGGGCGCGGTCCGCAAGGACGGCACCCGCGGCGACCTCCTGGTCACCGTCGAGGTGAGGGTCCCGAAGGACCTGTCGGGGAATGCTCGTGACGCGCTGGAGGCGTATCGCGAGGCGACCGCGGGTGAGGACCCGCGTGCCGAGCTGTTCGAGGCCGCGAAGGGAGCATGACTGAGATGGACGGCCGTCGACGCAGTGACAATTTCCGTGGGCCGTATGAACTGACCGAGGAGACCCCGGTCTACGTCATCTCGGTGGCCGCCCAGCTCTCCGGACTGCACCCGCAGACGCTGCGCCAGTACGACCGCCTGGGCCTGGTCTCCCCGGACCGCACGGCCGGGCGGGGCCGGCGCTACTCGGCCCGCGACATCGAACTGCTCCGCCAGGTGCAGGCGTTGTCGCAGGACGAGGGCATCAATCTGGCCGGCATCAAGCGCATCATCGAACTGGAGAACCAGGTCGCCGCGCTCCAGGCCCGCGTGGCCGAGATGGAAGCGGCCCTGGACGGCGCGGCGGCCGCGATGCGGCAGCGCGAAGCGGCGGTACACGCCTCGTACCGCCGTGACCTGGTCCCGTACCAGGAGGTCCAGCAGACCAGCGCGCTGGTGGTGTGGCGTCCGAAGAAGGCCAAGGACTAGCGGCTTGGTGCGGAAGGGGCCCGGAGGAGAGATCCTCCGGGCCCCTTCCCGTGCTCACGGCTCCAGGATCGCCCAGTCCGCACCGGGCGCCGACTCCGTGCCGTCGGCGTACAGCGCGGTCACCCAGTAGTAGTGGGTGGTGCCGGCGGCGGCCGTGGTGTCGTCGTAGGAGCGGTCCGTGGTGGCCGCCAGCTTCTCGTACGTCCGCGTGGCCGGGTTCCAGCGGTAGACCTGGTAGCCCGTCGCCGACTCGACGGCGTTCCACGACAGGCCGACACCCGAGTCGGTCGGGTCCGTCGTCAGGGTGAGCGGGGAGCCCTCCGGGGTCGCCACCGACGGGGTCAGGTCCAGTTCGTCGACGGTGACGGCGGACACGGGCCCCAGCCATCTGCTGGAGTTGCCCGCGTTGTCGATCGCGTCCACCCAGTAGCAGGCGTGGTCGCCGTCCGGCAGCCGTACGTCCCGGTAGTGGGAGGTGCCCGCCGGCAGCCACGCCCACTCCGAGCCGGAGCAGACCTGCTCGTCGCCCTCCTCACCGAGGACCGTGCCCCGGTAGACCGCGTACCGGTTCAGGTCGGGCTCGGTGTTGTCGTCCCAGTCCAGTTCGACGCCGTACTCCGTGGCCGTCGCCGTCAGCCCGGTCACCTGGGCGGGCGGCTTGTCAGAGACCAGCGTGGTGACGGTCGCGGTGTTGGAGAGCGCGGACACGTGGGGCCCCTGCACGTTCGCCACCGCGTAGTGGTAGGTCGTGCCCTCCTCGGCCGAGAAGTCGCCGCAGCTGTAGCGGCGGGACCCGTCGGAGAGGGTGGTGAAGCTGGTCGTGCAGGTCACCCACCGCGCCGTCGAGGTGTCCACGGGCAGCGTGGTCGAGCGGTAGACGCGGAACTCGTCGTACGGGGCGTCCTCCGGCTTCACCGTCCACTGGAGGGTCGCGCTGCCGATGCCCGCGGTCGCCGTGAGCTCGCGGGGTGCGGCCAGCGGGCGGGTCACCTCCTGGAGGTCGGTGAACGGCGACGCGTGGCCCGAGCCGTCCACGGCCGCGATCCGGTACTTGGCGACCTCGCCACGTGCCAGCGTGTCGTCGGTGAGGCTCACGGTGTACTTGAGCTCCCAGGACTTGGTGACGACGCCGTAGAAGTCGGTCCGCTCCACCCGGTACTTCACCGCGGCGTGCACCCCCGACCAGCTCAGTTCGGCGCCCGTGTCGGTGGCGGACGCGGTGAACCGGGCAGGCGTCTGCAGCACGGTGCTGGTGACCAGGGCGTCGGCGGTGCCGGTCGACTCGTGACCCGCCTTGTCGTAGGCGCGGATCTCGTAGTAGTAGAGGGCGCCGGTCGCGGGCGGGATGTCGGTCAGGGACGTCGCCGTGGTCGTTCCCACCTTCGTCCAGCTGGTGCTGGACCGCAGGCGCCGGTAGACCCGGTAGCCGGCGAGGTCCATCTCCCGGTTCTTCGTCCAGCTCAGCTTCGTCGCGTTGGCGTCGCCGTCGTAGGACACCAGCGGATCCAGCGGGGTGAGGGGCCTGACCTTGTCGACGGAGGCCGAAGTCCTCGGGGTGTAGCTGAACTTGACCTTGGCGGCTCCGGTCCAGTTGACGTAGTCGATCCGCAGGGTGTGCCGGCCCTTGGGGATCGTCACGTTGACGGTCTTGGTCACCGTCTTGGACGTGTTCTTCCACAGGTCGACCTTGCGACCGCCGTCGACGTACACCCGGATCCCGTCGAGTCCGGAGACGGCGAGGGCGAAGGGGCCGCCGGAGCCGAAGTCGCGGGTGACGCTCCAGCGCACCCCGAAGTTGTCCTTGGGCAGGCCGGAGGCGGGGGCGCCGCTCCAGCTCTCGCTGATCGCGGAGTCGCAGGCGGTCTTCTTCGGGGTGCCCTTGAACGTGGTGTTCGCGAACAGCTGCCGTTTGTAGACCGGTGCGGTGCAGGTCGTCGTGGCCGCCGAGGCGGACACGGTGGCACCGCCGAGCAGGGTGCCGGCGGTGGCGAGCACCACGGCGCCGGCCGCGGTGCGTCTGGCTGGCTTCATTCGATCCTCTGGTCGTTTCCGTTACGACGGAGATGGCCGTTGCCGATGTCGACTCATGAGGAAAGGAGTTGGTTGTACTGATCTTTGCCTACCCGTGAACTCCCTTTGGATGGAGGGTCCGTAAAGAGTGTTTGGAGACGATTCCGCTTCGCCTTCACAGGTGCAGCGGAGGGTAGTGTTGCGCACTCGTTAAGTAGTTCCGCTTGACGCCGGGTGTGGCGTACGCGTTGTCTTTTCAGACATCTGGGTCGCAAGCAGCCCCATGTCCGGAACGCACCTGAAGTGAGCCCCCGAATGCGTCGTATACCCATGTTTGTGGCCGCGTCCACGATGACCCTCTCGCTCGCCGGCTGCGGCGTGTTCAACGCGACGGGATCGTCGACCACCGCGAGCCCCACCAAGGGCAACGACATCACCGTGGGGGTGCTGATGCCGGACATCATCAACACCCGGTACCGGAACTTCGACTACCCGATCATGAAGGCCAAGATCGCCGAGCTCACCAACAAGCAGGGGCGGATCGCGTACGCGAACGCCGGGTCGATCGCCTCCAAGCAGGCCGAGCAGATGCAGAAGATGATCGACGACAAGGTCGACGTCATCGTCCTGGACTCGGTCGACTCGCACGCCATCGCGCCCACGGTGAAGAAGGCCAAGGACGCGGGCATCCCGGTCATCGCCTACGACCGCCTCGCCGAGGGCCCGATCGACGCCTATGTCTCCTTCGACAACGAGCTGGTGGGCGAGGTGCAGGCCCGTACGCTCCTGGAGGGCCTCGGGTCGAACGTCGACACCTCCGACAAGGTCATCATGATCAACGGCTCGCCGACGGACCCGAACGCCAAGCAGTTCAAGACGGGCGCCCTGTCCGAGCTGACCGGCAAGGTGACGATTCCGGACGGCGCCATGTTCGACACCAAGGACTGGGACCCGCCGACCGCCGGCAAGGAGACCACCAAGGCGATCGACGCGATCGGCAAGGACAACATCGCCGGCGTCTACTCCGCGAACGACGCGATGGCGGGCGAGATCATCAAGTCCCTCAAGGCGGCCGGCATCACCAACCTGCCGCCGGTCACCGGCCAGGACGCGGACCTCGACGCCATTCAGCGGATCCTCATCGGCCAGCAGTACATGACCGTCTACAAGCCCTACCCGGACGAGGCCGAGGCCGCCGCCCAGATGGCCGTCTACAAGGTGCAGGGCAAGGACATCCAGTTCGACGCGCTCACCCAGGACCAGGTCGACAGCCCGACCACCAAGAACATCCCGGCCCAGCTGGTGCAGGTCAACGCCGTGACGAAGAGCAAGATCAAGGACACCGTCGTCGCGGACGGCATCTACAAGATCTCGCAGATCTGCACGGCCGACTACAAGTCGGCGTGCGCGGCGGCGGGCCTCAAGTAGGCCCCGCCGCGGCGGGCGGCCCCGGCCCGCACCGGCCCCCGCCCGGCCCGCACCGGCCCCCGCCCGGCCCGCACCGGCCCCCGCCCGGCCCGCACCGGCCCCCGCCCGGCCCGCACCGGCCCCCGCCCGGTGCCCGCGAGCGCTAGGCGACCCTGGTGAACTCCACCGTCACCTCAGGAGTTCCACCGGGGACCCCTCGGTAGATCCCCTTGTGGGGCGTGACGTCGTCGTAGTCCCGTCCCCGGGCCACCACCACGTGCGACTCGTCGACCCGTACCCGGTTCGTCGGGTCGTAGCCGCACCAGTCACCCGCCCAGTACTCGATCCAGGCGTGGCTCTGCCCGGCGACGGGGCGGTGCAGCTCCGCCTCCCGCTCCGGGTGCAGATACCCCGAGACGTACCGGGCGGGCAGCCCCAGCCCCCGCAGCAGGGCGATCGTCAGATGCGTGATGTCCTGGCACACCCCCGCCCGCTGGGCCCACGCCTCGGCCGGTGACGTGTTCACACTGGTCGCCCCCGGCAGGTAGGCCACCCGGTCGGCCACCATCCGGGAGACGGCCACCGCCGCCTCGTGCGGCCCCAGCCCGGCCGCGGCCTCCCGGGCCTTCTTCACCAGCTTCTTCGGCACCGTCGTCCGGGACGTCCCGGTCACGAACTCCGACAGGCGTGAGCCGCCCGCCCGTCCGGCCACCTCCGCCCAGGCCGGCGGTTCCGGCAACGGCCCCGGCGCCGAGGTCTCCACCAGGCTCGACGCCGTGATGGTCAGATCCTCGTGCGGCTCCAGCAGGTCGAACCCGGTGACCTGGGTCCCCCAGTAGTCCCAGTACGACCAGACGGTGGTCGCCGGCGCGACGGTGACCCGCGCGTCCAGCGTGGTCTGCCCCGGCAGGGTCAGTGGGGTCATCCGGACCTCGTTGTGCGAGGAGGCCGCGGGCCGGGCGTACGCGACGCGGGTGACGTGCCGGATCCGAAGGCGACGAGCCATGTCAGGCTCCTTCCTGGGCCCACTCGACGGGCCCCTGGTACGGGAAGAACCGTTCCGCCACCGCATCGGCGGACGCCATGCAGGCCTGCCGCAGGTCCCGCAGCAGCACCGGCAGCTGGTCCTCCAGGGCGTGCGTGTCCAGGTACTCCAGCCGGGTCCGCAGCCGCCCGACCGGTGACCGCGCCGGATCCTGGCGCGGCCGGCCGAGCGCGGCCAGACACTCCTCGGCCGTGGTCAGGGCGTGCAGCACCGAGCGCGGGAAGTCCCGGTCCAGGAGCAGGAACCCGGCCACTCTCGGGGTGTCCCCGAACCCGCTGTGCACCCGCGCGTAGGCCTCGTCGGCGCCGCTCGCGCTGAGCAGCGTCGGCCAGTCCGGCGCGTGCGCCGCGTCCAGCACGCGCACCGACAGCAGCCGTACGGTCATGTCCACCCGCTCCAGGCTGCGGCCGAGGACGACGAACCGCCAGCTGTCGTCGCGGCTCATGGTGGAGTCGGCGAGGCCGAAGAAGAGGGCGGCCCGGCGCCGTACCAGCTCCAGGTAGGAGTACGGGCCGGTGCGGCGGGCCGCCAGGCGCTGCCCGGCCAGGGCGTGCCAGGTGGAGTTGAGGCACTCCCACATCTCGGAGGAGACGGCCTCACGGGCGCTGCGCGCGTTCCGGCGGGCGGCGCCCAGCGCCCCCTCGATCGCCCCCGTCGAGCGGGCGTCGAAGGCGAGCTGCTCCAGGACCTGCTGCATGTCCACGGGCTCCGGGCCGGCGTCGACACCGAGGATCGCGTACAGCGACCGGCAGGCGGTGTCCTCGTCGCGCCAGGGGTCCTCCAGCATCCGGTGCAGGTAGGCGTCGAGGATGCGGCCGGTGGCGTCGGCGCGCTCGACGTACCGTCCGGTCCAGGTCAGTGCCTCGGCGATACGGGAGAGGATCACGTCGCTCACTGCTGGTGCGCTCCTTCCGGTACGTCGGGACGGGTGCCGTCGGGGCCCAGGCGGCGCGGGGCGATCTCCGGGACGGCGCCGGCCGGGGCGGGCGCGGGCCGCTCGGCGGGGCCCTCGGCGAGCACCCAGGTGTCCTTGGAGCCGCCGCCCTGGCTGGAGTTGACGATCAGGTTGCCCTCCTGGAGGGCAACCCTGGTCAGTCCGCCGGGCAGCACCCAGATGTCGTCGCCGTCGTTCACGGCGAACGGGCGCAGGTCAATGTGGCGGGGTGCCATGCGTTCACCCGCGAGGGTGGGGGAGGTGGAGAGGGCGACCGGACGCTGCGCGATGAAGCCGCGCGGGTCGGCGAGGACGGCTTTGCGAGTGCGTTCCAGGGTCTCGGCGTCGGCCTTCGGCCCGATCACGATGCCCTGTCCGCCGGCGCCGTCGACGGGCTTCACCACCAGCTGGTCGAGCTGGTCAAGAACCGCCGCCAACTGGCCCGGTTCATCAGGTCGGTAGGACTCCACATTGGGGAGAATCGGTTCCTCGCCGAGGTAGTAGCGGATGAGGTCCGGGACGTAGGTGTAGAGGAGTTTGTCGTCCGCGATGCCGTTGCCCACGGCGTTCGCGAGTGTGACGTGACCGGCGATGGCGGCGTTCAGGATGCCGGGGCAGCCGATCACCGAGTCGGGGCGGAAATGGAGCGGGTCGAGGAAGTCGTCGTCGAGGCGCCGGTATACGACGTGCACGGGTACCTCGCCGCGGGTGGTCCGCATCCACACCCGGTTGTTGCGGCACACCAGGTCGTGGCCCTCGACCAGCTGCACGCCCATCAGCCGGGCCAGCAGGGCGTGTTCGAAGTAGGCCGCGTTGCCGGGCCCCGGGGTGAGCACCACGACCCGGGGGTCGCTCGCCGCCCCGCCGGGCGCGGCGGCGCGCAGCGCGGCGAGCAGCCGCCCGGCGTACCCGTCCACCGGCAGCACGTGCTGCTCGGCGAAGAGCGAGGGGAAGATCCGGGTCATCGCCCGCCGGTTCTCGATGACGTACGACACCCCGCTCGGCACCCGCACGTTGTCCTCGAGGACCCGGAACTCGCCGGCCTCGTCCCGCACCAGGTCGATTCCGGCCACGTGGATGCGCACCCCGCCGGGCGGTTCCACCGCGTGCGCCGCCCGGTGGAAGTGGGGCGAGGACAGCAGCAGCCGCCAGGGCACCACCCCGTCCTCGAAGGCCCGGGCGTGCCCGTAGGCGTCCGCGAGATAGGCCTCCAGGGCTCTGACGCGCTGGGCGACACCTCGGCGTACGAGATCCCATTCCAGGGCGTCGAGGATCCTGGGGACCAGGTCCAGCGGCCAGGGCCGCTCCTCGCCCGCGAAGGCGTAGGTCACCCCGCGGTCGGTGAAGGCACGGGCCATCTGGTCGGCCCGGAAACGCAGTTCACTCGGCTCGATCGGCTGGAGTGCCGCCAGTACCGGCTCGTAGGCGGTCCTGACCTCACCCGGCCGCACAAACATCTCGTCCCACGCGTCGGCCAACGCGTACGCGTCAAATATGTCCGCCATGAAGGGACGTTAGAGCGGGCACGTAACACGGTGATCACCGGCGGATTTCGGGGATTCGCCAGGTCCCCCGCGTGACGTGCCCGCGAGCGGCCCTCCCCGCAACGCGCCTCCCCCGTGGGCGCGTTGCGGGGGCCCCGGAACCGATCGGGGGAGGCCGGACCGGGGCCCCTCCGGGTGTCCGGCGAACACCCGTGGGAAGCGGTGTCCACGATGCCCCGCAGGTCTCTCCGCCAACACCGTCATCTTGTTGCAGTGCGGGCTGCGGAGGCCGGGAGATAGTGGTGCGTATCCGCGTATCACGCCCCCCGGCGCACGGGGAGCCGTGTTGCGGACCCGGTCCGGACCGCTCATAGTTGCGCTGCGGAAGAGGCAGCAAACCGGGGGTGGAATGGGCGATGGCCGGGCACGGGACGGACAAGCATCCACACGGTGCCGACCGACTGTGCGCCGCCGGGGATCGCGTGTATTCCCGTGCCGTGCGCCGGGGCCGGGTACCGCGCACGGACGCCGACGCGGTGCCCTGTCTGCTGGAGCTGGCGCTGCTGCACCCGGACCCCGACGACATGGACTGGCTGGTGCCGACCTCCCCGCAGGAGGTCATGACCCGGCTGCTGCGCGGGGTCTACGACGAGGTCACCGACAGCCAGCGGCGGGTGGGATCGGCGGTCGCGGCCTTCGAGTGGTACGCGGGTCTGGGACGGCAGTTGCAGGTCGCGTCGGCCTCCGCCGAGGGCACGGCGGCGATCCGGGTCCTGGACGGGCTGTCACGGATCCAGGCGGCGATGGACGAGGCGACGGAGGCGTGCACCAGTGAGGTGCTGACCGTGCAGCCCGGCGGTATCCGCCGTGAGTCGGAGCTGACCGAGGGACTGCACCGGGCGGTCGCCCTGCGCGGCCGGGGCGTGCGCATGCGGGACCTGTACACCCATGTCGCCCGGCACGGCCAGGGCCTGCTCAACTACCTGGAGCTGATGGGCGACGCGGTGGAGGCCCGGACGCTCGACGAGGTCATCGACCGCCTCATCCTCTTCGACCGCACGGTCGCCTTCATCCCCGCCAACGCCGACCGCACGATGGCCCTGGAGCTGCGCCACCCCGCCCTGGTCGAGTACTTCGTCACCGTCTTCGAACGCCTGTGGCGTCTCGCGATCCCCCTCACCGCCCCGCTCCCCGACACCGGTATCGAGGGCATCTCACACCGGGAGCAGTCCATCGCGGCGCTGCTCGCGGAGGGCCACCAGGACGCGGTGATCGCCGAACGCCTGGGCATCAGCGTCCGTACCTGCCGTGCCCACATCGCCCGCCTCTCGGAGACGCTGGGCGCGGCCAGCCGTACCCAACTGGGCGTGCGGATAGCGCAGGTGGGGCTGGACCGGCCGCCGGGCGAGGCGAGCGGGACACCGGCCGTGGTCAGCCTTCCTGATCAAGGATCCCCGAGCGTCCGATGAGGTAGCCGAGCTGGGCGCGGCTGTCGCTGCCGAGGGTGGTGGCGAGTTTGGCGATGTGGACGCGGGCGGTGCGGATGTTCATGCCGAGGCGTTCGGCGATGACGGCGTCGGTATGGCCTTCGACGAGGAGGGCGGCGATGGCCTGCTGGCGGGGGGTGATGCCGTTGACGGTGGGGCGTTGTTCGGTCTCGGGGAACATCGGGGTGGCCAGGCGCCAGAGGCGGTCGAAGGTGGTGGCGAGGTACTTGAGCAGGGCCGGCTGGCGGACCTCCAGGACCAGGGTGCCGTCGTCGTCGGCGGGCAGGAAGGCGACCGTCTGGTCGATGACGATGAGCCGGTCGGGCACCTCGTCGAGACCGCGGGCCACGGTGTCGCCCTCCAGGTGCTCGGCGAGGTTGTAGACGTTCGGCACATGGCGCAGGGTGTGCGGGTAGAGCGTGCGAATACGGCCGCCCCGGTCGAGGAACGCCTGGTCCCGTTCATTGGTGGCGGGGTAGACGGCGGCGCCCCGCTCACCGGCCCAGCCGGCGTGCGGCTGGACGCACAGGACTTCCTCCCGGGCGTCGGCCATGGCGTCGGTGATGGCCTCGTTGATTCGCCGGGTGCCGCTGAGCAGCCGCAGTGCCGGGGAGTCCGTCGTCGCGTCGGTCCGGTGCTCGATGCGCGTCAGCGCCGCGAACTGTGCCGTCAGCCGTTCCTCGCGGCGGCGTTCGTCGGCGATCCGGGCGGCCGAGGAGCGCAGCAGCCGGTGCAGGGCCGCGGTCGGGGCGACGGGTTCCAGCCGGTCCAGGTCGTCGAGGGCGGGGTGCAGGAGACCGAAGTCGGTGAGGCAGGTGGCCTCGGCGGCGTCCCGAGCGGATACGTGCCCCACGGTCAGGGCGCGTTCGTACCACTTCGCCCCGGCCGCGCACAGCTCCTCGACGCCGTGGTCGCAGCGGCTCATGAGACCGTCTCCGGTTGATCGAGGATCCCGGAACGTCCGATGAGGTAGCCGAGCTGGGCGCGGCTCTCGCTGCCGAGGGTGGTGGCGAGTTTGGCGATGTGGACGCGGGCGGTGCGGATGTTCATGCCGAGGCGTTCGGCGATGACGGCGTCGGTGTGGCCTTCGACGAGGAGGGCGGCGATGGCCTGCTGGCGGGGGGTGATGCCGTTGACGGTGGGGCGTTGCTCGGCCTCGGGGAACATCGGGGTGGCCAGGCGCCAGAGGCGGTCGAAGGCGGTCGCGATGAACCGGACCAGGGCCGGCTGACGCACTTCCAGGGCCAGCGAGCCGTCGTCGTTGGCGGGGAGGAAGGCCACTTCGCGGTCCATGACGACGAGCCGGTCGGGCACCTCGTCGAGACCGCGGGCCACGGTGTCGCCCCTGAGCTGCTCCACGTAGACGTACACGTTCGCCACATGGCGCAGGGTGTGCTGGTACAGGGTGCGGATACGGCCGCCGCGGTCGAGGAAGGCCAGGTCGCGTTCGTTGGCGATGGGGTACGCGACGGCGCCGCGCTCACCGACGAGGCCGGCGTGCGGCTGGATGCACAGGACTTCCCGGTGGGCCTCGGCCATGGCCTCGGTGATGGCCTGGTTGATCCGCTTGGTCCCGCTGAGCAGCCGTAGCGCCGGGGAGTCCGCCGCCGTGTCGAGTGTGCCCTCGAAGCGCGTCAGCGGCGTGAAGAGGTCCACCAGCCGCTCCTCGAACCGCCACTCGTCGGCGACCCGGGCGCGCACGCCGCGCACCAGCCGGTTCAGGGCGACGGCCGGGTCCACCGGCCG
Organism: Streptomyces sp. NPDC001220; assembly: GCF_053597895.1. Classification (NCBI taxonomy): domain Bacteria; kingdom Bacillati; phylum Actinomycetota; class Actinomycetes; order Kitasatosporales; family Streptomycetaceae; genus Streptomyces; species Streptomyces sp. NPDC001220. The sequence goes on along the minus strand of NZ_JBSFJE010000009.1, from coordinate 276,891 downwards.
CAGGTGGCCGGGGTCGTCCGGCGCCGGGTGGAGCAGGCCGAGGCCGGTGAGGCAGGGGGCGCCGGCGGCGTCCTGGGCGGATATGTGCTCCTCGCGCAGGGCGCGCTCGTAGAGTCTCGTGCCCGCGGCGCACAGGTCGTCGATGCCGTGCTCGGTGTGCGGGGCTGCCCGGGTCAACGGTTGCTGCCCTCCTCGGGGAGCTTCTGGTCCAGAATCCCGGAGTGGGCGATCAGGTAGCCGAGCTGCGCGCGGCTGCCGCTGCCGAGCGCCTGGGCCAGTTTGGCGATGTGGGCGCGGCAGGTGCGGACGTTCATGCCCAGCCGACGGGCGATGGCCTCGTCGACATGGCCCTCGACCAGGAGCTTGGCGATGGAGTGCTGGATGTCGGTGATGCCGTCCGAAGCGGTTTCGTAGGGGGCGCCCGCGTTCATCGGGACGGCGCGGTCCCACAGGTACTCGAAAACCTTCATCAGGTAGCGGACGAGGCCGGGGTTGCGGAGCTCCAGGGCGACCTGCTGGTCGTCGCGGGCTGGAATGAACGCGACCGTACCGTCGCAGATGATCAACCGTTCGACCACTTCGTCGATGGTGCGGTACTCGACCTTGCCGTTGGAGAGCTGAGCCACGTAGGCCAGCTTGTCCGGATTGTGGCGCGCCGTGTGCTGGTAGAGGCTGCGGAGCCGCACGCCGCGTTCGATCAGAGGCCGGTCGCGTTCGAGACCGGCCAGCAGACTGCTCTCGGAGACGCGGGCGCTCGGCTGCACTGTCACGAGTTCCGTCTGGCACTGCGCGGTGGCGACGTTGAGGGCGGCGTTGATCCGCTCACTGCCCTCCAGCACCGTGACGGAGTCGTTGTCCATGGGGGCCATCGGGGTGAGCGCCATGAACGGTTCGAAAGCCTCGGCGAGTTCGATGGACACGCGACGGCGCTCGGTTATCTCATGTTCGATGGGGCTCAGCCGCTGGGCCAGGGCGACCGAGGGCGGCACCGGGTGGAGCCAGTTGGGATCGTCCGGATCCGGGTAGAGGAGGGCGAGCTCCCTGAGGCAGGGGGCCGATTCCGTCTCCACGCGGGCAACCCGTCCCGCACGGAGGGCGGCGCTGTAGATGCGGCTGCCTTCGTCGCACAGCGGGGTAGCTGCGTGGGGATGTGTCGCTTTTGGCTGGTTCGGCACCAAATCTCCACCCCCCAGGGTCCTGAACATGCAGGAACATGATGCACTGTTTGTGTGGCCACCACGTGCCCGAATGAGCCATCGTCTTACCTGACGGGGGAAAAGGGGACCTTCAAGTGAGGACGAAGCCGACTATGCGAGACAGAGTGCTTCGCTCGACGCTCGTTGCCGCCTCCTTGGCCGCTATTGCCCTCTGTGCGCTGAGTGGTGTCTTCGGCGCGCAGAGTGATGTACGAGCGAACACCTGGTGGCCGACGGATGTGACTGCGACGGCGCCCACGGGCGACACGAGCGGGGCAGATTCTGCAGCAGATGGAGCTGGGAGCTGACGTGACCACCCCACCCGACGACCGATCCTTCCGGCGTGAAATGGCCACCGCCTACCGCTCCGGCTGGCACTTCATCGACCTGGTCACCGCCATCCCCCACAGCGGCGACTCGCTGATGGTGACCGTCTTCGGTGAGCCGGTCGTCGTCACGCGGGACGAGGACGAGGACGTACGGGCCTACCGGTGCCTGCGCAAGCCCCGGGGTGCGCCGCAGCCCGTGCGGTGCGCCGTCCGGTACGGAATGATTTTTGTGAATCTGGACCAACGGGACCACCGGCTGGCTGGGCCGGACGTCCCGGACGTGAGGACCATCTCGGCCACCCCCCGCAGTGCCTGACGCGATTCCCCCGTCGTAAAAGATCGCTCAGGTGCTTCCCCCCGCAGCGGCGTCACCGTGACCTGAACACGGTGACGCCGCTGCAGTTTTCTGGGGACATTTCTGCCTATCGGCCGGTTTCGGCCAAGGTCCACCGTGGCTGAAACCTGTCGCTGGAGCGCCGACAGAACGGGGCGGCCGCCCCGGGCCGGCGGCTCGTTCCCGCTCCCCGGCCCCGGAATCCGCGCCATCGTGGCCGTGACGGCCGTCGCGGAGGGCGTTCCCCGTCCCCGGCCGCTCTCCCGTGGTCCCCGGCCACTCTCCCGTGGTCCCCCGCCGCTCTCCCGTACCGCTGCGCGCACCTCCACCGGCCCCCTGGCGCCCGCACCGCCCCCCCCGCTCGGCCGCCGGAGCCGCCCCGGTCCGCTTCTTCCGGCCATCTGCCCCCTCCGCGCCCGCCCCTCGGCGGGCCGGGTCCACGCACCCGGAAGCTGGTCCCCGGAAGGGGTCCCGTCTCCACCTTGAGTGGAATAGACTCAACTTTGTGTACGTTGGCTGAGTCAGCCGAACGATGCCGAGGAGGAGAACGCGAACGTGGACGCCGAGCTGACCAACAGGAGCCGGGACGCGATCAACGCGGCCAGCAGCCGGGCCGTGACCGAGGGGCACGCGGACCTCACGCCTGCCCACCTGCTGCTGGCTCTGCTGGCGGGGCAGGAGAACGAGAACATCACCGACCTGCTCGCGTCCGTGGACGCCGACCAGGCCGTCGTACGGCAGGGCGCCGAGCGGGTGCTGGCCGCCCTGCCCAGCGTGACCGGCTCCACGGTCGCGCCCCCGCAGCCCAACCGTGACCTGCTCGCGGTCCTCGCCGACGCGGACGAGCGCGCCCGCGACCTCGGTGACGACTACCTCTCCACCGAGCACCTGCTCATCGGCATCGCCGCGAAGGGCGGCGCGGCCGGCGAGGTGCTCGACCGGCAGGGGGCCACCGCGAAGAAGCTGGTGGAGGCCTTCCAGAAGGCGCGCGGCGGCCGCCGGGTGACCACCGCCGACCCCGAGGGCCAGTACAAGGCGCTGGAGAAGTTCGGCACCGACTTCACGGCCGCCGCGCGGGACGGCAAGCTCGACCCCGTCATCGGACGGGACCAGGAGATCCGGCGGGTCGTGCAGGTGCTGTCCCGCCGTACCAAGAACAACCCCGTGCTCATCGGCGAGCCGGGCGTCGGCAAGACCGCCGTGGTCGAAGGACTGGCCCAGCGGATCGTCAAGGGCGATGTGCCCGAGTCGCTGAAGAACAAGCGGCTGGTGGCGCTGGACCTCGGGGCCATGGTCGCGGGTGCGAAGTACCGGGGTGAGTTCGAGGAGCGGCTGAAGACCGTCCTCGCCGAGATCAAGGACTCCGACGGGCAGGTCATCACCTTCATCGACGAGCTGCACACGGTCGTCGGCGCCGGAGCCGGCGGTGACTCCGCCATGGACGCCGGCAACATGCTGAAGCCGATGCTGGCCCGCGGCGAGCTGCGCATGGTCGGCGCGACCACCCTCGACGAGTACCGGGAGCGGATCGAGAAGGACCCGGCGCTGGAACGCCGCTTCCAGCAGGTGCTGGTGGCGGAGCCGACCGTCGAGGACACCATCGCCATCCTCCGTGGCCTGAAGGGCCGTTACGAGGCTCACCACAAGGTGCAGATCGCGGACAGCGCCCTGGTGGCCGCCGCGACCCTCTCCGACCGTTACATCACCTCCCGGTTCCTCCCCGACAAGGCCATCGACCTGGTCGACGAGGCGGCCTCGCGGCTCCGCATGGAGATCGACTCCTCGCCCGTGGAGATCGACGAACTCCAGCGTGTCGTGGACCGGTTGAAGATGGAGGAGCTGGCGCTGGAGAAGGAGACCGACCCGGCCTCCCGGGAGCGCCTGGAGAAGCTGCGCCGCGACCTCGCCGACAAGGAGGAGGACCTGCGCGGCCTCAACGCCCGCTGGGAGCGCGAGAAGCAGTCCCTGAACCGGGTCGGCGAGCTGAAGGAGAAGCTCGACGAACTCCGCGGCACCGCCGAACGCGCCCAGCGCGACGGCGACTTCGACACCGCCTCCAAGCTGCTGTACGGCGAGATCCCGCAACTGGAGAAGGAGTTGGAGGCCGCCTCCGAGGCCGAGGTGGAGACCTCCCGGGACACCATGGTCAAGGACGAGGTCGGCTCCGACGACATCGCGGACGTGGTGGCCGCCTGGACCGGCATTCCCGCCGGGCGCCTCATGGAGGGCGAAACCCAGAAGCTGCTCCGCATGGAGGACGAGCTGGGCCGCCGGCTCATCGGCCAGACCGAGGCCGTACGCGCGGTCTCGGACGCCGTACGACGGTCCCGTGCCGGTATCGCCGACCCGGACCGCCCGACCGGCTCCTTCCTCTTCCTCGGTCCGACCGGTGTCGGCAAGACGGAACTGGCCAAGGCGCTCGCCGACTTCCTCTTCGACGACGAGCGGGCGATGGTCCGGATCGACATGTCGGAGTACAGCGAGAAGCACAGCGTGGCCCGGCTGGTCGGCGCCCCGCCCGGATACGTCGGCTACGAGGAGGGCGGCCAGCTGACGGAGGCGGTCCGCCGCCGCCCCTACACCGTGGTCCTCCTGGACGAGGTGGAGAAGGCCCACCCCGAGGTCTTCGACATCCTGCTCCAGGTGCTGGACGACGGCCGGCTCACCGACGGCCAGGGCCGCACGGTCGACTTCCGCAACACCATCCTGGTGCTGACGTCCAACCTGGGCAGCCAGTACCTGGTCGACCCGGTGCTCGGCGAGGAGGAGAAGAAGCGGCAGGTTCTGGAGACGGTCCGGCATTCCTTCAAGCCGGAGTTCCTCAACCGCCTGGACGACCTGGTCGTCTTCTCCGCCCTGGCCAAGGACGAGCTGGCCCGGATCGCCCGGCTCCAGATCGACCGGCTGGCCAAGCGGCTGGCCGACCGCCGGCTCGCCCTGGAGATCACCCCGGAGGCCCTGGCCTGGCTCGCCGAGGAGGGCAACGACCCGGCGTACGGCGCCCGCCCGCTGCGCCGTCTGGTCCAGACCGCCATCGGCGACCGCCTCGCCAGGGAGATCCTGTCCGGCGAGGTCAAGGACGGCGACACGATCCGGGTGGACGCCTTCGGCGAGGGCCTGATCGTGGGCCCGGTGACGGCGGAGGAAGCGGTCGGCGAATCGGTCGGGGAATCGGCCGCCGAAACGGCCGGTGAAGCCGTCGAAAGCACCGGTCAGGAGACCGGGAAAACGCTCTGAGCGGAATTCCGCCAACGGGAGATGAACCCGCCGGGGCGGGGGTTGCCACCCCCCTCCCCGGATGGGGGAGGATGGCGGGATCCGTATGAAGGGAAAATCACGGTGACCATCGACCCGTCCTCGATTCCGAACTTCGGGGGCCAGCCCGAGCCGCAGCCCCAAGGACCGGCGGGCCCCGTCGTCCCGGATCAGGATCTTGTGAAGCAGCTCCTCGACCAGATGGAGCTGAAGTACGTCGTCGACGACGAGGGCGACCTCGCGGCGCCGTGGGAACAGTTCCGTACGTATTTCATGTTCCGCGGTGAGGACGAGCAGTCGGTCTTCTCGGTGCGGACGTTCTACGACCGCCCCCACAAGATCGACGAGAAGCCCCAGCTCCTGGAGTCCATCGACGACTGGAACCGCCGGACGCTGTGGCCCAAGGTCTACACCCACACCCATGACGACGGCACCGTCCGTCTCATCGGCGAGGCACAGATGCTGATCGGCATGGGTGTCGACATCAACCACTTCGTGTCGTCCACGGTCAGCTGGGTGCGGGCCGCGATCGAGTTCGACAAGTGGCTCGTCGAGCAGCTCGGCCTGGAGGAGGCCGTCAACGACGCCGACCAGCCCGAGGGCGACGACGAGGAGTAGGCAGCGCTACAGGGGTGTGCCGGCGAAGACGACCAGGTACGCGCCGTAGCCGAACGAGAGCCCGGCCAGGGCCGCGACCACCACGGACGCGTGCCAGGGCCGGGCTCTCGCCGTGCGGACCAGCGCCCGGGCCAGGGGGAGGAGCAGCGGGAAGGCCGGCAGGAGGAAGCGCGGCTTGGACTCGAAGAAGCCCGAGCCGCCGAGCGTGATCAGCAGGAGCACGGCGGTGTAGGCGACGAGCGGGAGCGGCGCCCGGTCCAGCAGCAGGAGCGCGAAGAGGACCACCGCCGCCGCCACGATCACCAGGGCCGTCGGGAAGACGAAGCGGTCGCCGCGCAGCAGCAGGTCGCGGACGAAGCGGAGCGAGCCCCGGCCGAAGTCGAAGCGCGACCCCCACAGCCGCTGTACGCCGAAGTAGCCGCCCAGCGGATCGCCGGCGCGGCGCCCCACCCACAGGACGTACGCGAGCCAGCCGAGCGGGGCGAGTCCCGCGCCCGTCCACAGCCTGTGGGCAACCCGGCCCCGGGAGCGGTGCATCTCGCGGACGGCGGCGAGCAGCACGGCCACCGCGACCGCGAAGCCGTTCGGCCGGGACAGGCCCGCCAGGGCGGCCAGGGTGCCCGCCCACAGCCAGTTTCCGGCCAGGACCGCGTACAGGGACCAGGCGGCGAACGCGGTCAGGACCGGTTCCGTGTACGCCATGGACAGCACCACGGAGTGCGGGAGCAGCCCCCAGAGCAGGACGAGGGCGGTGCCCACCGCGCGGCCGTGCAGCCGGGCGCCCAGCGCGTAGATGCCGGCGGCGGCGACGCCCGCGGCCGTCCAGGACACCAGCAGGCCGGCGCCCGCCCCGCTCAGTGGGGTGACGGCCGTCAGTATCCGGATCAGGGCCGGGTAGAGCGGGAAGAACGCCAGGTCGCTGTGGATGACGTCGGGGCGGAAGTACAGGGTGCGGCCGTAGCCGTGCGCCGCGATGCCCAGGTACCAGACCGAGTCCCAGGACCGGCCGAGCAGGGTCAGCGGATGCCTGCCGCTCGCCCAGGCGGCCAGCGCGACCACGGCCATGCCGGTGAGCCGGGCGGCCGCGAACAGCCCCACCGCGACACCGCCCGCGGTGACGAGCGACGGGGCGAGAGCGGCGGTTCCGGTGGTCGTGCCGGTGGTCGAACTGGCGGTGGTGCTGGCGTGGCTCACATTCGCACCCTGCGGGGGACCGGGGCGAAGTGCGAGAAATATGCGCCCGATGGGGTACCGGAGGGGTACGCCTCCTGGCGTGGCGCGGGCCGTTGGCGAACCCGGGGGTGGTATCGGGCGCGGCTACCCGAGCCGCCGCAGCCGCTCCGCCGCCTCCCTGAGCACCTCCGCACGCTTGCAGAACGCGAACCGCACGAACGGGGCCCCCGCCTCCCGGTGGTCGTAGAAGACCGCGTTCGGGATGGCGACGACCCCGGCCCGTTCCGGGAGCGAACGGCAGAAGGCGAAGCCGTCGTCCTCTCCGAGAGGGCGGATGTCGGTGGTGATGAAGTAGGTGCCGGCGGTGTCGTAGACCTTGAAGCCCGCCTCCGCGAGGCCCCCCGCCAGGATGTCGCGCTTGGTCCGCATGTCCTCGCGGAAGGCCTCGAAGTAGGCGTCCGGGAGGGCGAGGGCCTCCGCGACCGCGTACTGGAAGGGGCCCGAGGCCACGTACGTCAGGAACTGCTTCGCCGACCGCACCGCCGCGACCAGCTCCGGCGTCGAGGTCACCCAGGTGACGCCTCTCTCGTGCACCCATTCGCGTGTCGCGTAACAGGCCCACCAGGGGCAACCTCAGTACCGCCAGGAGCCCATCTGCCGCGAGATCGCCGAACGGCGCGGCTTCGTCGTCGATCCCGCCCATGTCTTCGTGGACAACCGGCTGGAGCGGTCAGACAGAAACGAACGGGGAGACCACCGCTGTGACTTACCGCACGACGGACAACCAGAGAACGGGACCACGAGAGGACTTCAGCTCGGTCCCAGCCGCTCCTCCCACTCCCGGGGACCTCGACGCCATTCCCTCCCTCACCCCCCGGGAGCGCCAAGTCCTCACCCTGCTCGGCCACGCCGCCGACAATCGCGAGATCAGCCGTCGGCTCGGCATCGCCGAACGCACCGTCAAAGCGCACCTGACCAACCTCATGACCAAGATCAAAGTATCCAGCCGCACTGAAGCGGCCCTCTGTGCCTACGCCCATCACGACAGCCTCACCAACCGTCCCTGAGGATCTCGTTCGCCTTCCTCCCGTGAGGGCCCGTCCGGCACGCCGTCACACCCTGGGCTTGACAGTGCGCATATCGCTTATCGATAGTATCGATAAGCGATATGCGCACTGCGGACGACAGGGGGAACCGTGGGTACGAAGTCCTGGTGGAGCCGGACCGACAACCGACTGCTCGAGGTGGCTCTGGGCCTGGCCACTCTGTTCGTCGGCGTCTTCGGGGTGCTGGTCCCGGTCCTCGGGGTGGTCGGCCTCATCGCCCCGGTGGACAGCCGCGAGGTCAAGACCGCGACCGCGACGCAGGTACCGGGCACCGTGACCGACGCGGTGGCGGGCCACGGCATGACCCTCACCGGCACCCACCGGGCCGACCTCGTCTTCGCCCATCCCGACCTGGGCCGGCGTCTGTTGCTCGCGCTGCCGGACGTCATCGGCAGCCTGCTGCTGCTCCTCGTCCTGGCCCTCCTCGTCCAGATGGCCAGGACCCTGCGCGACGGCGACGTCTTCGTGCCGAAGAACGCCCGCCGTCTGAGCGTCATAGGGCTCACGGTGCTGGTGCTGGCTGTCCTCTCCCCAGTGCTGCCGGCGCTCACCACGCAGGTGCTGGTGAGCGGCACCCCCATGGCCGAACAGATCCCCTTCTCGGTCAGTTTCACCGGCGAGTACGTCCTGCTCGCCTTCCTCATCCTGGCCCTGGGCGAGGTCTTCCGGCGCGGCACGAAGCTACGCGCCGACACCGAGGGGTTGGTCTGATGCCGCCAGAGGACGAACACCGGGTTCAGGTCCACCTGGACCGGCTGCTCGTCGAGCGCGGCATGACCCTTTCCGAACTGGCGGCCAGGGTCGGGGTGACCGTGGTCAACCTCTCCGTCCTGAAGAACGACCGGGCGAAGGCGATCCGCTTCTCCACCCTCACCGCCATCTGCCGCGAACTGAACTGCCAACCCGGCGACCTGCTCAGCGTCCGCGAGGACTGACCCCGGGCGGCCTTCGCCGAAGAGAACCCATAGCAGCGTTACCTGGACAAGGGATGACTCATGGAGATGACCTCTGCCCGGCGTCTGGCACAGGCCGGTGTGATCGCCTTGTGTGCCGCCGCTCTTGCGGCCTGCGGGGCCTCGTCGCGTTCTTACAACGTGTCGGGGGCTCCGGGGGGTGACAGTGCCGCCTGCTCCAGTCTGGTGGGCAAGGCCCCACAGAAGCTGGGGGGTTACGAGCGCAGCGATTCCGACCAGAAGGGGACGGCTGTGTGGGGAGATGGCGATGTGGTTCTGCGGTGCGGGAACATCTCGGACGTTCCGGAGTCGGCTTCGTGCACGTCGGTGAAGGGCGTCGACTGGGTCGTGAACGCGAGGAAGACCCACGACGGGGTGAAGACGGTCCTGTCGTACGGGCGTAGTCCCGCGGCCGAGGTCACGGTGTCGCAGCAGATCAAGGACCAGGACGCCGTCATCGGGAAGGTGTCCGGGATCGTGTCGGGTCTGGCGAAGCAGAAGACGTGCGCGAAGCGGAGCTGAGCCGAGTTGGGCTGGTAGCCCTGGAGGGCAGGGTGCCCGAAGGTGCGATGGTGACGGGCGTGGCGAGGCCGTAGAAATCTGTTGAACATGCGTGCGGGTGCCGACTGCGGTGCCGGGCGCGTCGGCCTCCAACAGCTGGAGCATCCCGGGCGGCCACAAGATGCAGGTGAACGCCTGGCCCTGTGGCGCGTACGTGACCGGGCGGGCTCAGGGAAGCACTCCGTCCGCTCGCTGGCGGGAACGTCATCCGCAGGACGACGGAGGCCGCGACCGGCCGGGAGGAGCCGCGCAGGGTGGCGCTGCCGAACGCGCATCGCGGGCCTGCTCGATCCTTGAGTCCTGTCAGCTCTCGTAGCGGTAGTGGCACTGCGCGATCAGGACGGCGTCCTCGGTGGCCTTGTAGATCAGTCGGTGCTCGTCGTTGCCGCGGCGCGACCAATAGCCCTGGAATCCGTGCTTGAGCGGGTCCGGTTTGCCGATCCCTCGTTGCCGTTTGACCGGGCGGCCTCCGGCGCGAGAGCTCCCCGTAGGGCGGCGGTCAGTGCGCGAATGCCTTGCGGAGCCGTTCCGCCGCCTCCTCAAGCACCTCGGTCCGCTTGCAGAACGCGAACCGCACGAAGGGCGCGCCCGCCTCCCGGTGGTCGTAGAAGACCGCGTTCGGGATGGCGACGACCCCGGCGCGCTCCGGGAGCGCGCGGCAGAAGGCGAAGCCGTCGGACTTGCCGAGCGGCCGGATGTCGGTGGTGATGAAGTACGTGCCCGCCGGCTGGAAGACCTTGAACCCCGCCTCCGTGAGCCCGGCCGCCAGCACGTCCCGCTTGGCCAGCATGTCCGCACGGAACGCCGCGAAGTACGTGTCCGGCAGCGCCAGCGCCTCGGCCACGGCGTACTGGAACGGCCCCGACGCCACGTACGTCAGGAACTGCTTGGCCGACCGTACGGCGGTGACGAGGTCCGGCGTGCCCGTCACCCAGCCGACCTTCCAGCCGGTGAAGGAGAACGTCTTGCCGGCCGACCCGATGGTGACCGTGCGCTCGCGCATGCCCGGGAAGGTCGCGAGGGGGAGGTGCCCGGCCTTGTCGAAGACCAGGTGCTCGTAGACCTCGTCGGTGACGACCAGCAGGTCCCGTTCGACCGCAAGTTCGGCGATCGCGGTCAGTTCGGCGCGGGTGAGGACCGTGCCGGTCGGGTTGTGCGGCGTGTTGATCAGCAGGAGCCGGGTGCGCGGGGTGACGGCGGCGCGCAGTTCGTCGAGGTCCAGGCGGAAGGCGGCGCCGTCCGGGCGGAGGGTGACCGGGACCCGGGTGCCGCCGGCCATCGCGATGCACGCCGCGTAGGAGTCGTAGTACGGCTCCAGGGCGACGACCTCGTCACCCGGCTCCACCAGGGCGAGCAGGGCGGCCGCGATCGCCTCCGTCGCGCCCGCCGTGACCAGTACCTCCGCGTCCGGGTCGTACGACAGCCCGTACCGGCGCTCCTGGTGCGCGGCGATCGCGGTGCGCAGCTCGGGAACGCCCGGCCCCGGCGGGTACTGGTTGCCGCGCCCCTCGCGCAGCGCCCGCACGGCCGCCTCCCTGACCTCCTCGGGGCCGTCGGTGTCCGGGAAGCCCTGCCCCAGGTTGATGGACCCGGTGCGCAGCGCCAGGGCGGACATCTCGGCGAAGATCGTGGTCCCGAACTCTGCGAGCCGGCGGTTCAGTAGAGGGCGTTCGCTGGAGGTCATGCCGGTCATCCTGCGCCCAAGCTCTGGAGTTCCTCAACTCCGCTTTGGCTGCCGGGCGGCCCGGGCATCACCGGGGCACGCCGCGGTCACGCGGCGGCCGGGGCGCCCACGGGGGGTCGCTCCGCGCGAACCGAAAGAAGGTGACGCCATGGGCATCGTCTTCATCGTGGCGGCGGCCGCGATCGTCTGCCTGGTGATCGTCGGAAGCGCGGCCCGCAAGGGCGGGGTGGGCAGGGGGGCGTCCGGCCGGGGCGGATCCTCCTCCTACGACAGCTCGGGCAGCTGGTGGGCCGGCGACTCGGGGTCGTCGTCGCACGGAGGCCACGGCGGGCACGGCGGGCACGGCGGGCACGGGGGGCACGGAGGTCACTCGTGCGGCGGAGGGCACTCCTCCTGCGGCGGCGGCTCGTCCTGTGGTGGCGGGGGCTCGTCCTGCGGCGGCGGGGGTGGCTGCGGCGGGGGCAGCTGACCCGCAGCCTCGGTGACACGGGGGACACGGGGGACACGGGGGAGCGGGGCAGTGGGGGAGCGGGGCGTCCGGACGGCGAGTGGGTGGCCTTCTCCGGGCGCCCCGGCGTGCGCCAGAGGGAGCAGGGCGCACAACGTGGTTGAACAGTTGAGCTGTGGAGCCCTCTGAGGGATGGAAACCCCACGAAGTTGGGTAAAAACGCTGTGGCAGCGCCACAGTTCATGATTCCCTCTAAATCACCAAAGCAGCGCCTCGGACGTCCTGACGACACCCCTCCCCCGGCTGGGCCGACCGGGCCGATCTCCCGGTGTCCACCGAGGTGCGCCGGACCCCCCCTCCTCCCCATTTGCGTGTTAGCGGAGCCGATCCATGCTCACGACCCTGAACACCACCTACACCGATACGCGCGCGGCCGACCTCGCCTGGGCCCTGGGTCGCGAGCCGCTGCCTGCCCTGGCCACCCTCGACCTGGAACTGTCCGGGGCGAAACTGCAGCTCAGACTGTTGGGCGCGTCCCATCAGGTACTCCTGGAGGAGGAGTGCGGCGGCTGTTCGGAGACGGTGGCGTGCATCCCGGGGTCCAGCACCCCGCTGCCGCTCGGGGTCGCCAAGCGCATCGGCGACTGGGAGTACGAGTTCGCGGCCCGCGTCGAGGTGCTGTCACCGGGCTCCTTCGCCGGCCGCGCCCAGGAACTGCTCGCCCTCGTCTCCGAGCACCCGCACGGCCTGGCCGGGGTCTTCCCGGGCAGCCCGCACGCGTTCACCGCGCTGCTCGCCCAGCGCCACGAGGGCCAGGTGCACTGGCGGACCTGGCACGCGTACCCGCAGGACGGCCAGCTGGTGGCGACCCGGACGAGGGTCGGCGTCCGGGTTCCGGTGGCCCGACACCTCCCCGGGTGACATAAACCAACGGGCCGTCAAGACGGCCGATTTCCACACGTGTGGGTGACGAAGCGTACCGAGCGAGTGACGTAACGTCGCAGAGTGATCGATCCGCACGCACCCGCCCCTCCCGGCGCACCGCCGCCCTGGGGTGCCCCCGCGCCGCTGCCCGTGCGGCCGGGGACGGGCCGGTTCCTGGTCCTCGCGTGCGTCTTCGTCTGCGCGGCCTGCGGGCTGGTGTACGAACTCGAACTCGTCGCCCTCGCCTCGTACCTGATCGGCGACTCGGTCACCCAGGCCTCCGTGGTGCTGTCCGTGATGGTCTTCGCCATGGGCGTCGGCTCACTGGCCGCGAAGCGGCTGCGCTGGCACGCGGCGGCCGGATTCGGCGCGGTGGAGGCCGCGCTGGCACTGGTCGGCGGCTGCAGCGCCATGGCCCTGTACGCCGTCTTCGCCTGGACCGGCGGCTGGGGCGGCCTGTGGTCGGCCGGCCCGCGCTGCCTCCTGGTCGCCTTCTCCCTCGCCATCGGCCTGCTGATCGGCGCCGAGGTGCCGCTGCTGATGGAGCTCATCCAGCGCATCCGCCGCCAGGACGCGGGCGGCGCGGTGGCCGACCTGTTCGCGGCGGACTACGTCGGCGCGCTGGTCGGCGGCCTGGCCTTCCCGTTCCTCCTGCTGCCCTTCCTCGGCCAGTTGACGGGCACCCTGCTCACCGGCACGGTCAACGTCGTGGCCGGCGGCGCCCTGGTGCTCGGCCTGTTCCGCCGCGACCTGTCCCGCCGGGCCCGCTGGATCCTCCTCGCCGTCAACGTGACCGTCCTCGGCGTCCTCGCCTCCGCCGCCGCCCACGTCGACGACTTCGAACGGGCCGCCCGGCACGCGGTCTACGGCGACGACGTCCGGGTGGCCCTCCAGACGGACGTCCAGGAGATAGTCCTCACCGGCGGCACCCACGGACGTCCCCTCGATCTCTTCCTCGACGGCCGGCTGCGCGTCGGCGGCCGCGACGAACGCCGGTACCACGAAGCCCTCGTCCAGCCGGCGATGAGCGGCCCGCACGCGCGCGTGCTGATCCTCGGCGGCGGCGACGGCATGGCCGCGCGCGAGGTGCTCCGGCACACCGGCATCGACCGCGTCGACGTCGTCGAACTGGACGCGGGCCTGGTCCGCCTCGCCCGCCACGACCCCGCCCTCTCCGCGCTCAACGGCCATGTCTACGACGACCCGCACGTCCACGTGGTCACCGCCGACGCCTTCTGCTGGCTGCGCCGGACCGCGCCGCCCGCCGCGTACGACGTCGTGATCGCCGACCTGCCCGACCCCGGCATCACGGCCAGCACCAAGCTGTACTCCGAGGAGTTCTACGGCCTGGCCCGCCGCGCCCTCGCCCCCGGCGGCCGCCTGGTCGTGCACGCGGGCCCGGTCCGGGCCCGCCCCCGCGACTTCTGGACGGTCGCGGCGACCATGCGCGCCGCCGGCCTGGCCACGACCCCCTACCGGGTGCTCGGCCGCGACCCCGGCTTCACCCCCGGCCCCGACCGCTCGGCGGGCGAGTCCAGGGCCCCGCACGACTGGGGCTTCATCCTGGCGACGGAGGGTTCGCGCGGGCCCCGGCTGCGGCTGCCGGCCGACGGTCCGCGGCTGCACACGCTGACCCGGCGGGACCTGCGCGAAGACGCGCTGGAGAGCCCGCCGACCGAACTGCCGGCCTCCACGCTGGTGGATCCGCGGTACTGAGCCCGGACCCGGCCACGGGGAGCCCGGACCCCGGCTGCGTGCCGTGCGTCGCGGAGGGTACGCCGGCCTGACTCCTGGGTAGGCTCAGTCGGCATGGAGCACCAGGTGTACGTCCCGGCCCCGGCCTCGCGGCTCAGGGAGGCGCTGGCCGACCCCGCGCGGGTCGCCCGGGCGCTCCCCGGCCTCCAGCAGGACACGGGCGCCGCGCCCGGCACCGGCCGCGTCAAGGTCCGCATCGGCAGCCACTCGATCACCTACCGGGGCTCCCTGCGCGTCAGCGCCCGTGCCGACGGTTCCTACGCGCTCGACGGCGACGCCACCGAGGCGCGCGGCGCCGGCACGGTGAAGCTGGCGCTCACGCTCCGCCTCACGGACACCGACGAGGGCTGCCAGGTCACGGTGACCGGCACGGCCTCCGCCGACGGGCGGGTCGCGGAACTGGCGCCGGAGGCCGTGGAGTCGGCGGCTACGCGGCTGCTCAACCGCTTCGTGGAGGGCCTGGGGGAGGTGCGGCCCGAGCCCCCGGACCAACCGGTGTCGATCTTCGAGACGGAGGTCCCGCCGCCGTCGCCGGCGCCCGAACCGGTCGAGGAGCCGCTGCCCGAGATCTTCGCCGAGGCGGCCCATGCCCGCCGCACGATGATCGGCCGCAGCGCGGAGGAGGTCGACCACGCGCCGCCCCGCGGCCGCTACGCGCCGGTGCCGGCACCGCAGACGGTGGCGGCGGCCTCGGCACTGCGCTGGGCCGCACCGGCGGCGGCACTGGCCCTGGCGTCGGCGATCGTGGTGACGAGGGCGTTGCGGCGCCGGCGGTGACAAGTGCGGGTGCGCTGGGGCCCGGCCGTGGGGACGCTCACCGGCGCCGGCCGGAGGCCGCCCGCGCCCACCCGTGCCGCCCCAGCGGCACGACTGCCCGCGGCTGAATGAGTTGATGCGCCCCGTTGGGGGCGCGGGGAACTGTGCGAGCAACCCCCCACCCACCCGCACCCGAAACCAAACCCCCCTCCCCACTACTCTCATCCCGTGAGTAACGAAGACATCACGCTGACCGCTGGCGACGCCACCCTCCACCTGCACCCCGGCAACGGCGGCCGTATCGCCGGACTGGAGGTCGGTTCCCTCGAACTCCTCCGCCAGGGCGACCGCTTCGGCTGTTTCCCGATGGTGCCCTGGTGCGGCCGTATCCGGGACGGCCGTTTCCGCGACGGCGCCGACATCGTCCAGATGCCGCTCAACTCCCCGCCGCACGCCATCCACGGCACGGCCCGCGACGGCGCCTGGCGCATCGCCCGCCGTTCGGCGGACGAGGCCGTGATCACGTGCGAACTCGGCGACCCCTGGCCGCACCCCGCCCGCGTCACGCACGCGGTCCAGCTCACCGAGGACTCGTTGACGCTGACGATGGCCGTGGAGACGTACGACAACTCCTTCCCGGCGCAGATCGGCTGGCATCCCTGGTTCAACCGCAACCTCGGCGGCCAGGACGCCCAGGTCGGCTTCGCCCCCGCCTGGCAGGAGGAGCGCGGCGCGGACCATCTGCCCACCGGCAACCGCATCGACCCCCAACCCGGCCCCTGGGACGACTGCTTCGGGATGCCCGACGGCGTCGACGTCACCCTCACCTGGCCGGGGCAGCTGGAGCTGAAGGTCGCCAGCCGCGAGCAGTGGGTCGTGGTCTACGACGAGCAGGAGGCGGCGGTGTGCGTGGAGCCGCAGACCGGTCCGCCGAACGGCCTCAACACGCTCCCCCGTCTCGTCACCCCGCTGGAGCCGCTGGAAGCCACCACCATCTGGACGTGGCGCCGCCTCTGAGTCCGCCGCCTCTAAGCTGGTCGGCATGACGGACGTACGCGCTGAGCTGCTGCAACAGATCAAGGACAAGGCCGTGGTGCACGGCAGGGTGACCCTGTCGTCGGGGCTGGAGGCGGACTACTACGTCGACCTCCGCCGCGTCACCCTCGACGGTGCCGCCGCCCCGCTGGTCGGCCAGGTGCTGCTCGACCTGACCGACGGCCTGGAGTACGACGCCGTCGGCGGGCTCACCATGGGCGCCGACCCGGTCGCCGGCGCGATGCTGCACGCGGCCGCCGCGCGCGGCCGTCACCTCGACGCCTTCGTCGTCCGCAAGGCGGCGAAGGCGCACGGGCTGCAGCGCCGGGTGGAGGGGCCGGAGATCAAGGGCCGGCGGGTCCTCGTCGTGGAGGACACCTCCACCACCGGCGGCTCCCCGCTCGCCGCGGTGGAGGCCGTGCGCGAGGCCGGCGCCGAGGTCGTCGCCGTCGCGACCATCGTCGACCGGGCCACCGGCGCCGACGAGAAGATCCGCGAAGGTGCGGGCGTGCCGTACCTGTTCGCCTTCTCGAAGGATGAACTGGGGCTGGACTGACACCCCGGTCGACGAGTGGGATTGACCCGGATGCGACCGGCGCCCGGCGCCCGGAGCATCGGTTCATGTCTGGAAAGATGGGGACGACGATGACGTCGTACCTCAAGGTCTAGGTCAGGGCCGTAGAGAACCAGCAGTACGCCGACCCGCACACTCAAGGAGCGGACAGATGCCCATCGCAACCCCCGAGGTCTACAACGAGATGCTCGACCGGGCGAAGGCAGGCAAGTTCGCCTACCCGGCCATCAACGTCACCTCGAGCCAGACCCTGAACGCTGCGCTGCGCGGCTTCGCGGAGGCGGAGAGCGACGGCATCGTCCAGATCTCTACCGGTGGTGCCGAGTTCCTCGGCGGCCAGTACAGCAAGGACATGGTGACCGGCGCGGTCGCGCTCGCCGAGTTCGCGCACGTCATCGCCGAGAAGTACCCGGTCAACATCGCGCTGCACACCGACCACTGCCCGAAGGACAAGCTCGACGGGTACGTACGGCCGCTGATCGCGATCTCCAAGAAGCGCGTCGAGGCCGGTCTGACCCCGCTGTTCCAGTCGCACATGTGGGACGGTTCCGCCGAGACCCTCGCGGACAACCTGGCCATCGCGCAGGAGCTGCTCGAGCAGGCCCGCGCGGCCGACATCATCCTCGAGGTCGAGATCACCCCGACCGGTGGCGAGGAGGACGGTGTCTCGCACGAGATCAACGACTCCCTCTACACCACCGTCGAGGACGCGATCCGCACCGCCGAGGCGCTGGGCCTGGGCGAGAAGGGCCGCTACCTGCTCGCCGCCTCCTTCGGCAACGTGCACGGCGTCTACAAGCCGGGCAACGTCGTGCTCCGCCCCGAGCTGCTCAAGGAGCTGGCCGACGGCGTGGCCGCGAAGTTCGGCAAGGCGTCCCCGTTCGACTTCGTCTTCCACGGCGGCTCCGGCTCCACCGAGCAGGAGATCGCCACCGCGCTGGAGAACGGCGTCGTGAAGATGAACCTGGACACCGACACCCAGTACGCCTTCACCCGTCCGGTCGCCGACCACATGTTCAAGAACTACGACGGCGTCCTGAAGGTCGACGGCGAGGTCGGCTCCAAGAAGACCTACGACCCGCGCACCTGGGGCAAGCTGGCCGAGGCGGGCATGGCCGCCCGTGTCGTCGAGGCCACCCAGCACCTGCGCTCGGCTGGCAACAAGATCAAGTAGTCGGCATTTCCACGGACCCGATGCTACGGCACCGGGTCCGCTGTATACCTGGAACCATGCCCGACGTCCGGCTGGCCTCCTCGCAGGGCAAGTGGATCCTGTTCACCACCGTCCTCGGTTCCAGCATGGTGCTGCTGGACTCGACCGTCGTCAACGTCGCCCTGCCCCGCATCGGCCGTGACCTGGGCACGAGCCTCGCGGCCCTGCAGTGGACGGTCAACGCGTACATGCTGACGCTGGCCGGGCTGATCCTGCTCGGCGGCTCGCTCGGCGACCGGTACGGCCGCCGGAAGATCTTCGTGCTCGGGGTCGTCTGGTTCGCCGCCGCCTCGCTGCTGTGCGGCCTGGCCCCCGACGACATCGTCCTGATCGCGGCCCGCGCCCTTCAGGGCATCGGCGGCGCCCTCCTCACACCGGGCTCCCTCGCCCTCATCCAGGCCTCCTTCCATCCGGACGACCGGGCGAAGGCGGTCGGCCTCTGGTCCGGATTCGGCGGCATCGGGGCGGCCGTCGGCCCGTTCCTGGGCGGCTGGCTGGTGGACGGCCCCGGCTGGCGGTGGGTGTTCCTGCTGAACGTCCCGCTGGCCCTGCTCTGCGTCCCGGTCGCGCTGCGCCATGTCCCGGAGTCCTCCGCCGAGGGCACCTCCCGCGCGAGCGGAGCCGAGAGTGGGGGAGGGCGCGCCCACGGCGGCTTCGACGTGCTCGGCGCGGTGCTGGCCGCCCTGACCCTCGGATTCGTGACCTACGCGCTGATCGAGGCCGGGACCACGTCCCTGCTCGCCCTCGCGGGCCTCGCGACCGGCGTGGCCTTCGTGTACGTCGAGAAGCGCCGCCAGGACCCGATGCTCCCGCTGGACATCTTCGCCTCCCGCCAGTTCACCGCGCTGAACGTGGTCACCCTGTGCGTGTACGGCGCGTTCGGCGGCTACTTCTTCCTCACCGCGCTCCAACTGCAGGTGGTGGCCGGCTACTCGGCGCTGGCCGCCGGCACGGCCCTGCTGCCCTCCACCGCGCTGATGCTGCTCTTCTCGGCCCGCTCGGGCGCGCTGGCCGACAAGATCGGGCCCCGGCTGCCGCTGACCGTCGGACCGCTGCTCTGCGCCACGGCGATGATGCTGATGCTGCGGGTGGGCGCGCACGCGAACTACCTGACGGACGTCTTCCCGGCGGTCCTGGTCATGGGCGCCGGCATGGTCACCCTGGTGGCCCCGCTCACCGCCTCGGTCCTCGCCTCCGTGGACACCGCCCGGGCGGGTGTCGCCAGCGGTATCAACAACGCGGCGGCCCGCGCGGGGAGCCTGATCGCGGTGGCGGCCCTGCCGCTGCTGGCGGGGATGGGGCCGGAGGCCTACCGGTCGCCCGCGGCCTTCGACGCGGCGTTCGACCGGGCCATGCCGATCTGCGCGGGGGTGCTGGTGGTGGGGTCGGCCCTGGCGTTCGCGCTGGTCCGCAGGCCGACCCCGGGCTGTGTCCGCCCGGAGTGCCGCACCCACGGAAACGTGACCTCACCACCGCTGGAGGCGAAGAGCGGGTAGCCGGAGGGGCGGTGGCCGGAGGGCTGGTGACCGGCTGGCGGTAGCCGGTGGCCGGTGGCCGGTAGCCGGTAGCCGGAGGGCTGGTGGCCGGTGGGGCGG
>NZ_JBSFJE010000009.1:0-257282 GCF_053597895.1 Streptomyces sp. NPDC001220 | reverse complement strand
TAGCTGGTGGCCGGAGGGCTGGTGACCGGCTGGCGGAAGCCGGTGGCCGGTAGCCGGTAGCCGGAGGGCTGGTGGCCGGTGGGGCGGTAGCTGGTGGCCGGAGGGCTGGTGACCGGCTGGCGGAAGCCGGTAGCCGGAAGCCGGTGGCCGGAGGGCTGGTGGCCGGTGGGGCGGTAGCTGGTAGCCGGAAGCCGGTGGCCGGAGGGGCGGTGGCCGGAGGCGAAGGGCCGGTGAACCGGGGCCCTTCGCCTCTCGGTGTGTCATCCCTTCAGCTCGGCGTACGCCTCCGCGCTGCTGTCCTTCAGGAACTGCCAGCACCGCTCGTACTCGTCCTTCTCGCCGATCTCGCCCGCGGCCCGGCCGAGCGCGGCCAGGCAGCGCAGGAAGCCGCGGTTGGCCCGGTGGTCCCAGGGAACGGGTCCGTGTCCCTTCCACCCGGCGCGGCGCAGGGCGTCCAGCCCACGGTGGTAGCCGGTACGCGCGTAGGCGTACGACTCGACCACCGCGCCGCGCTCGAACGCGTCGTCGGCGAGCAGCGCCCAGGCCAGCGAGAAGGTCGGGAACTTCGCCGCGACCTCGACCGGAGCCAGCTTCTCGTCGCCCAGCAGGCGGTACGCCTCTTCGTTCGCGGGCAGATAGGTCGGCTCCGGGCCGCCGAGCAGGTTCGTGTGCGTCGTCATGGCGCCAGTCTGCCACCGCCGCCCGCGGCGGGGCCCCGGGGAGGGCGTCGGGCGGGGGGCGCCGGGGGGGGGGAACCTCACCCCGCGTCCTGCCGTCTTCCAGACCGCCGCCCCGTACGGGACGGCAAGGGGGGAGCACACGTGCGTGATCCGATGCCCGGCGGGCAGTCGCCGGAGGCCCACGTCCTGGCCCGGTTCCTCGCCGCGGACCCGGAGCAGTGGCCGCGGCTCGCCCCGCGGGTGACGGAGGCGGTCGGGATGGCGACGCTGGAGCGGATCGTGCACGCCACGGCCGCCCGGACCGGCGGGTTCGGCACCGTCACGGACGGCCCGGACGGGCTGATCGTGTCCGGCAGCACGGGCCGGGTGCGGGCCTGGGCCCAGGCGGGCCCGGACGGCGAACTCACCGCGCTGCGCATCGAAGGCGCCCCCTACACCCCGCCCCGCCGCCGCCCGCGCCTGCCGGCCTCCCTGACCTGGGCGGTCTGCGCGGGCCTGGTCGTCCTCTGGAACGTCCTGGCCCTCTGGACCGCCGCCGACCGCCTGGCCTGGACCGGTGACCTGGCGATCCTCGCCGCCTGCTCCGTGGTCGTCGAGGGCTGGGGCGCACCGGCGATGCACCCCCGCCCGCTGCGGCGCACGGTCGAGGCGGGCGCCGTCGTGGCCCTCGCCTCCGCGTGCCGGCTGCCCGGCCTGCCCACCGGACACGGCGTGCTCCGCCTCGCCGGCGGCGCCCTGCTCCTCGCGGCGGCCGGGGGACTGGTCGTCGCCGCCCGGCTGCCCCGCCGGCGGGCCCCGCTGTCCCGGCCGCTGCTGTTCCCGCTGGAGGGCTCCTGGTACGTCGTCCAGGGCGGCGGCCGTCTGCTGAACCACCACACCCGGGTGCCCGAGCAGCGCGGCGCCCTGGACCTGGTCGCGCTCGGCCCGTACGGCACCCGCACCCGGCGGGGCCGCGAGCTGACCGCGTACGCCGCCTACGGACGCCCGGTGCGGTCTCCCTGCGACGGCAGGGTGGTCTCCGCCGTCGACACCGTCCGGGACCAGAAACCCGGCGAGATCCGCTACCAGCCGCCCTACGGCAACCACGTCTTCCTGGACACCGGCCGGGAGATCGTCAAGCTCGCCCATCTGCGCCCCGGCTCGGTCACGGTGGCCGAGGGCGACATGGTCCGGGCGGGCCGGCCGATCGGCGAGGTCGGCAACACCGGCAACACCACCGAACCCCACCTGCACATCCACGCCGAACGCGACGGGGTCGGCCTGGACCTGGAGTTCACCGGCGTACCGGGCAGGCTGTACCGGGGGCGGACGGTCCGCGCGCGGCCGTAGCCCGGCCGGCTCCCGCGGCCCGGGGCGCTCGGCCGACCGGGTGACCGGTGCCGGTGGTGACCGGTGTGGCCCGTCTGGCAGCGGGCGGGCCTTGCCGTGTGCGGGGTACGTTGCGGAAGATGCGGGTGGGGACCGGGGCCCCCGTGTCGAGAACGGCAGGGGCGGACCGCTACCCGGAGTACACAACAGGAGACAGCGATGTCCCTTCAGGCTCAGCCCGACGAGGCTTCGGAGCCCGAGACCCCGCATCTCGACTTCGCCGGCACCACGCCGTACGAGGACTACGTCAAGGCGGACGTGCTCACCCATCTCCAGCACACCCTCTCCGACGATCCCGGAGAGATGGTCTTCCTGGTCACGACCCAGGTCATGGAGTTGTGGTTCACGGTCATCGTCCACGAGTGGGAGACCGCGGCGACCGCCCTGCGCGGCGACGACATCCCCACCGCGATCAACGCGCTGAAGCGTTCCACCCGGGAACTGGAGGCGCTGAACGCCTCCTGGAAACCGCTCGGCCAGCTCACCCCCGCCCAGTTCAACTCCTACCGCTCGGCCCTCGGCGAGGGCTCCGGCTTCCAGTCGGCGATGTACCGGCGGATGGAGTTCCTGCTCGGCGAGAAGTCCGCGTCCATGCTCGTCCCGCACCGCGGCGCCCCCCGCGTCCACGCGGAACTGGAGAAGGCCCTGTACGAGCCGAGCCTCTACGACGAGGTGGTACGGCTCCTCGCGCGCCGCGGACACCCGGTCCCGGACGCGGTGCTCCAGCGCGACGTGTCCCGGCGGTACGACCCCTCGGACGCCGTCGAGGCCGCCTGGACGGCCGTCTACTCGGGCGACGGGGACGCCGAACTCGCCCGGCTGGGCGAGGCGTTGACCGACGTCGCCGAACTGGTCTGGCGCTGGCGCAACGACCACCTGGTCGCCACCCGCCGTGCCATGGGCGCCAAGGCCGGCACCGGCGGCTCGGCCGGGGTCGCCTGGCTGGAGAAGCGTGCCCGAAAGAACGTGTTCCCCGAGCTGTGGACGGCGAGGTCCCATGTCTGAACTGGCCCTGCGGGCGGAGAAACTGGACGCGGCGGACGAGCTTGCCGGGGTGCGCTCCCGCTTCGTCCTCGACGAGGTCGTCTACCTGGACGGCAACTCACTGGGCGCCCTGCCCGCGCACGTCCCCGGCCGGGTCGAGGACGTGGTCCGGCGGCAGTGGGGCGAGCTGCGCATCCGGTCCTGGGACGAGAGCGGCTGGTGGACGGCGCCGGAGCGGATCGGCGACCGGATCGCCCCGCTGGTCGGCGCGGCGGCCGGCCAGATCGTGGTCGGCGACTCCACCAGCGTCAACGTCTTCAAGGCACTTGTCGGCGCGGTACGGCTGGTGAGGGAGGAGCGTACGGAGATCCTGGTCGACGCGACCACCTTCCCCACCGACGGCTACATCGCCGAGTCGGCGGCCCGGCTCACCGGCCGTACGCTGCGTCCGGTGGCGCCGGCGGACGTACGCACCGCGCTGAGCGACCGTACGGCCGCCGTCCTGCTCAACCACGTCGACTACCGTACGGGCCGGCTGCACGACCTGCCGTCCCTCACCGCAGCGGTCCACGCGGCGGGTGCCGTGGCCGTCTGGGACCTGTGCCACAGCGCGGGCGCGCTGCCGGTCGGCCTCGACGAGCACGGGGTCGACCTGGCGGTCGGCTGCACCTACAAGTACCTGAACGGCGGCCCGGGTTCACCCGCGTACCTCTACGTCCGGCGCGACCTCCAGGACCGCTTCGACTCGCCGCTGCCCGGCTGGAACTCGCACGCCGAGCCGTTCGGCATGAGCCCGGCCTACACCCCGGCCCCGGGCGCGGTGCGCGGCCGTGTCGGCACCCCGGACATCCTGTCCATGCTGGCCCTGGAGGCGGCGCTGGAGGTCTGGGACGAGGTGCCGGTGGCCGCCGTCCGCGCCAAGTCCCTGGCCCTGACGGACTTCTTCCTGGAGTGCGTCGAGGCGTATCTGCCGGCGGGCCGGGTCGAGTGCGTGACCCCGCCGGCGCACGAGGAGCGCGGCAGCCAGATCGCGCTGCGCTGCCCGGACGCCGGGGACGTGATGAAGCGGCTGATCGAGCGCGGGGTGGTCGGGGACTTCCGGCATCCCGACGTCCTCCGCTTCGGCTTCACCCCGCTGTACGTCGGTTTCGCGGACGCGGAACGGGCGGCGCGGGTGCTCGCGGAGGCCGTGTAGCACCCTTCGGCGAGTCGACATACGGACACGACGACCCGGTTGGGAAAAACCGGGACGGTACAGAACCGCGTAATCCTCACCGTGCGTGACATCCACGTGTCGCCGCACGTCACCGGCCTGATACCGTCCCGGCCAACGGCCGAATTCCCCACCTGGTCCGCCAATGTCATTACGCCGCTGAGAGGTTGAGCATGCCGGACGCCGCAGCAGAACGGGCCGCCGCCGAGGAGGAGTCGGCCTTCTCGCACCCGCACGTCGCGCCCGACGCCACGGCGGCCTACGGCGACCACCCCGACCAGGTCGTCGACTTCTATGTCCCGCGCGGTGACGAGACCATGGCCCCGCTGGTCGTGGTCCTGCACGGAGGCGCGTGGCGGGCACCGTACGACCGCGGCCACATCACCCCCTTCGCCGACTTCCTGGCCCGGCGCGGCTTCGCGGTGGCCAACGTCGAGTACCGGCGCGGCGCGGCGCTTCCCGGGCAGGGCGGCTCGGCCCCGGTGGCCGGCCGCTGGCCGGACACCTTCGACGACATCGCGGCGGCGCTGGACGCCCTGCCCGCGCTGGCCCGCGAGGCCCTGCCCCAGGCGGACCTGCGCCGCACCGTCCTCACCGGCCACTCGGCCGGCGGCCACCTGGCGCTGTGGGCGGCGGCCCGGCACGTCCTCCCGGCGGACGCCGCATGGCGCACGTCCGGCCCGGCGTCGCTGCGGGGCGTGGTGGCGCTGGCCCCGATCGCGGACTTCGCGGTGGCGGAGAAGCTGGAGGTCTGCGGTCATGCGGCGCTCCAACTCCTCGGTGGAAGCGACCAGTTCACCGACCGGCAGCGCTATGCCGACCCGGCGCTGCTGCTTCCCACCGGCATCGCGACCACCCTGGTCCAGGGCCGCACGGACAACGTCGTCCCGCAGGCGGTCGCCGAGTCCTACGCGGAGGCGTCGGCGAAGGCGGGCGAGGTGGTGGGCCTGACGCTGCTGGAGGACGTCGGCCACTTCCCGCTCATCGACCCGGCGGCGGACGCGTGCGCGGTGGTGGCGGAGGAGATCGCCCAACTGGCGTACTGAGCCCGGCCGGCCTCGTGCCCGCGCCGACCTACCCGGGCTCGGCCGACCTGCCGGGTTCGGCCGGCCTCGTGACGACCTGCCGTGATGATGTGCCCCTGAGCCTCCCCCGCATACCCGTAGTACCTGAGAGCTACCCGCCAGGTGAGTTCTCTGGCGGGACGCGAACGACGTCGCCCGCTCCGTAATTTCCCGATCAGACAAGCCCGACGGCCGGGCGGACTGAACGGGGAGGGGCCCACCATGGCGGGGGAGCGGGAGAGGTCTGTCCGGGGACGTGGGGACTGGCGTCACAGGCTGCGCCGCACCACACTCGCCGCCCTCATCACCGCGGCCGTGGTCCTGCCCCTCTCCGCGGCCACCCGGCCCCCGATCCCGGCTCCGGCACCGGCCGCCCTCTCCGCGCCCCTCACCCCGGCCGCCGTCACCACCGCCTACCAGGCCAACCGCGAGAACGCCGCCGAGGCCGCCCGCATGGCCGCCGCCCACGGTGACCGCTCCCGCGCCGCCGCCGACCGCGCCCTCGCCTCCCCTTCCCGCCGTCTCCTGCACTTCGACGCCCGGGGCACCGGCCAGGCCACCGAGGTCTTCGGCGACCTGGCGCACGCCGGCCGCGTCGCCGTCCTCGTCCCCGGCTCCGACACCACCCTCGACACCTACGCCCGCTTCCACACCGCGGCCGAGTCCCTCTACCGGCACCTCACCCGCGGGCACCCGCGGGCCCGGACCGCCGTCGTCGCCTGGCTCGGCTACCGGACCCCCGACACGATCAGCACCACCGTCCTCACCGCGGGCCGGGCCGGCCAGGCCGCCCCGCAGCTGCGCGAGTTCATCCGTGAACTGCACAGCCTCACCGCCCCCGGGCCCGCGGCGGTCTCCCTCCTCTGCCACTCCTACGGCACGGTGGTCTGCGCCCGCGCCGCCCCCGCCCTCACCGGCCTCGGTGTCACCGACATCGCGCTGGTCGGCAGTCCCGGCACCGGCGCCGACTCGGTCACGGCCCTGCACACGTCCGCCCGCGTCTGGGCGGCCCGAGGCGCCGGCGACTGGATAGCCGAGGTCCCGCACGTCACCGCCGACCTCTTCGGCACGACCGTCGGCTTCGGCGCCGACCCCGTCTCCCCGGCCTTCGGCGCCCGCGTCTTCGCGGCGGGCCACGGCGGCCACAGCGACTACTTCACCCCGGGCTCGGTCTCCCTGGCCAACCTCGCCCGGATCGTCCTCGGCGAGACCACGGAGGTCACCCGTGCCTGAGTCACCGCCACCCCGCCTCCCGAACCGCGTACGCCTTCTCGCCCACCGCATCGACACCGCCACCCCACCCGACCGGGACCGCGCCGTGGACGCCCTCCGCGCGTTCGCCATCCTCGGTGTGGTGCTCGGCCACTGGCTGGTCACGGCGCTGGTGGCGGACGGCGGCAGGCTGCACACCAGCAGCCCCCTCCAGCAACTTCCCTGGCTGGCCCCGATCTCCTGGATCTTCCAGACCCTGGCGGTGTTCTTCCTGGTCGGCGGTCATGTGGCAACCCGCAGCCACATCACCGCCCAGGCCGACGGCACTCCCTACCGCCGTTGGCTGAAGTCCCGGCTGTCCCGTCTCTTCAAGCCGGTCGCCGCGGTCCTGACCCTCTGGACGATCGCCGCCACCGCCCTCCTGCTCTCCGGCGCCGACGTCACCACCGTCCACACCCTCGTCAAACTCGCCCTGTCCCCGCTCTGGTTCCTGGTGGTCTTCGCGGCACTCACGGCGGCGACCCCGCTCGTCGCCCGGCTCAACCCCCTGTGGCCGCTGGCCGTCGTCCTTCATGTGGACCTTCTCCGTTTCGGCTTCGGCGCTCCGGCCGCCCTCGGCTGGGTGAACCTGGCGGCGGGCTGGCTGGTGCCGTACACCCTGGGCGCCGCCTGGACCCGCGGTGAACTGGACCAGCCACGCGCCGGCTGGGTCCTGCTCGTCGGCGGTACGGCGGCGACGGCCGGGCTCGTCGCGTGCGCGGGCTATCCGGCCTCGATGGTCGGCGTTCCCGGCGCGTCCGTCTCCAACCTCAACCCGCCCACGCTGGCCGCCGTCACCTTCGGCCTGGCCCAGTGCGGCCTGGCCCTGCTCCTGCGCGAGCGGCTGCGTCGAACGATGCGCCGCCCGCTCGCCTGGGCTGCGGTGGCCCTGGTGAACCTCTCCGCGATGACGATCTTCCTGTGGCATCAGACGGCCCTGATGGCGACCACCGCCACCGGCCTCCTGTTCGGCCGCCTCCCCGGTCTCCACACGCCCCCCGACCACCTCACCTGGGCCGCGGCCCGTCTGATGTGGCTCCCGGTCTTCGCCCTGGCGCTCGCCGTCTGCTGGGCGGCGTTCCACACGTACGAGCGCCCCGGCACGCCACACCGCCCCCGCACCCGCTCGCGTGTCGCCGTCTCCCGGCCGGACACCACCCGCCCGCACATCGTCACGGACCACCGCTCGTCCGATCAGGCGACACCGATCGGAGCCCGTCGTGTCTAGGCTGGCCGACGTGACGGAAACGGGGAGCCGGCGGGCGTTCGCGGGCCGCGTCCTGCTCGGGCTGCGGATCCTGCGGGACGACCTGTGGACCGTCCGGGCGGACCCGCTGCCCCCCTCGGTGTGGCTGCGCTGGCTGCCGCACGGGGTGCTGTGGCTGGCGGCGGTCGGCATCACGTTCGGCGGCCTCGCCGAGCTGCAGGACCACGGGCGTCTGGGCTTCGGCGGCGCCTTCCTGATCGCGCTCTCGCAGGGCGGCGCGGTCGTCCTCGCCATGTCGCGGCCGATCCCGGCGTGGTGGCTGTCCACGGGCGGCATGCTGGTGGGCGCGGTGACGCTGCTCGACCGGCTGGACCTGCCCCCGGGAATGCGGTTCGCCTGGCCGTGGACGGTGTCCGGGATCATCGCGCAGCTGCTGGTCATGCTGCTCCTCGCGCTACGGGTCCGGTTCCGGGTGGCCGTCGAGGCGTTGGTGCTGACCGCGCTCGTCACCTTCTTCCTGGAGGGCCAGCTGGGCGCGCGGCCGCATGTGTCCACCGCGGTGGTGACCGTCGCCCTGTCCGCGGTGGTCGTCCCGTTCGGCGCGGCGCTGCGCGGCCGCCGCGTGGCCCGCGCTGAGCTCAGCCACCAGGCCACGCTGACCGCCGAGGAGCGGGCCCGGCGCACCCTGCTGGAGGAGCGCAGCAGGATCGCGCGCGAACTGCACGACGTGGTGGCCCACCACATGTCGGTCATCTCCATCCAGGCCCAGGTCGCCCCGCACCTGGTGGACAACCCGTCGGACGAACTGCGGGAGAACCTCGACGGCATCCGGCACAACGCCCTGGAGGCGCTGACCGAACTGCGCAGAGTCCTGGGCGTCCTGCGCGCGGAGAGCCCCGACGAGGACGCGCCCGACGACGCCGGCGTCGGCCCGCACAGCCCGCAGCCGACCCTGGACCGGCTGGACGCGCTGGTCGAGAACACCAGGGCGGCCGGTCTGACGGTCACCGCGCGGATCGTCGGCGACAGCCGGCCGCTGCCGCCGGGCGTGGAGCTGTCGGCGTACCGGATCGTGCAGGAGGCCCTGAGCAACGTCCTGCGACACGCGCCGGGGGCCACCGCCCATGTAGAGATCGAGTACATGTCGTACGGGCTGCTGGTGAGGGTCGGCAACACCCGGCCGACCCGGCCCGCTCCGCCGTCGCCGGGTGCCGGGCACGGACTGCTCGGGATGCGGGAGCGGGCGGCGATGCTGGGCGGCGCGCTGACGGCCGAACCCCGGCCGGACGGCGGCTACCAGGTCTTCGCACGGCTGCCTGCCGCCGGTGCCGACGCGGCCCTGGCGCCCCGCCGCACCCCCGGCATCCTGCCCGGTGCCACCGGTCGCACCGGCATCATCCCTGCCCTTGATTCGAAGGACGGCCGCGCATGACGAGCAGCAATGGCAGCAGCCCCATCCGCGTGGTCATCGCCGACGACCAGCAGATGGTCCGGCAGGGCTTCACCGTGCTGCTGAACGCCCAGCCCGCCATCGAGGTCGTCGGCCAGGCCGTGGACGGGCTGGAAGCCGTGGTGAAGGTCGCCG
The DNA here is from genome assembly GCF_053597895.1 of Streptomyces sp. NPDC001220. Classification (NCBI taxonomy): domain Bacteria; kingdom Bacillati; phylum Actinomycetota; class Actinomycetes; order Kitasatosporales; family Streptomycetaceae; genus Streptomyces; species Streptomyces sp. NPDC001220. Next base: position 247,930 of record NZ_JBSFJE010000009.1, on the reverse strand, counting down.
AACTCACCCCGGACGTCGTCCTCATGGACATCCGCATGCCCGAGCTCAACGGCATCGAGGCCACCCGCCGGATCGTCGGCGAACGCCCGGACATCAAGGTGCTGGTGCTGACCACCTTCGACCTGGACGAGTACGTGTACGAGGCGTTGCGGGCCGGGGCGTCCGGGTTCCTGCTCAAGGACGCGTCCGCGGACCAGCTCGCCGAGGCGGTCCGGGTGGTGGCGGCCGGCGACGCGCTGCTCGCGCCCGGCGTCACCCGTCGGCTGATCGCCCAGTTCTCCCAGCTGGACGGCGGCGGGGTGCGCGCCCCGCTGAAGTCCCGCGTCGGCGATCTGACCGAGCGCGAGACGGAGGTCCTCGCGCTGATCGCGCAGGGGCTGTCGAACGCGGAGATCGCCGAGCGGCTGGTCGTCGCCGAGCAGACCGTGAAGACCCACGTGGGCCGCATCCTGGTGAAGCTGGGCCTCAGGGACCGCACCCAGGCGGCGGTGTTCGCGTACGAGTCGGGGCTGGTGCGGCCGTCGGGATACTGACGGCCCTCAGCCCTGTGGTGACGCTGCGGCCGGAGCCCCGCGGTGACCCCCGTAGTACCTGAGAGGGATGCCGCAGGACCCGTCTCACTGGTGACGACGGCGACCCCGCCCGCCGCATACCGTCGTGTACGTGACCGAGACGACCCAGACGCACACGATGCCATCGGAGCCACCGGACGGCTCGTTCGAGCCGTACAAGCCGCGCAGCCCGGAGATCCGGGCCGCGATGGACGCCCTGCGCAGGCTGCGGCAGGACCTGTTCCAGGACGCCTTCGCCTACCGGCCGTTGCCCCCGCTGAGTGGCGACGGTCCGCGCATCCGCCGCCTGTCCGGCCGCATGCGGGAGTACGCGGTCTGGACGCCGCATCTCGCGGTGGGCGCGGTGGGCGCGGTGGCGCTGCTGGCGACCGTCGCGGACCGCTCGCCGGGATCGGCCGGGACCCTGCTGGTCGGCCTGACCGTGCTGGCACCGGTGCTGCTCACGCTGGCGCGTCCGGTCGCCGCCTTCTGGCTGTCGCTCGTCGCGAGCTGGGCCGGCACCCTGCTGGACAGATCCTGGGACGACTGGCCGTGGACGACGGGCAACTTCATCTCCCACCTGGTGGTGCTCACGGTCGTCGCGGTCCGCACCCGTCCGCGCACGGCGGCCTGGATGTGGGCGATCACCGCGGTCTACGGCTTCACGTTCGTCTCGGTCCTCGGCGGGGGTCACTACACCAACGACGTCGGCCCGATGCTGGTCGTCTCCGCGATAGCCCTGCTGACCGTCACCGTCCGGCAGATCCGCCGGGAGGCCGAACAGACGGTGACCGCCCAGCAGTCGCAGACGGCGCACGAGCGGTCCCGGCGCACGCTTCTCGAAGAGCGCACGACGATCGCCCGCGAACTGCACGACGTGGTGGCCCACCACATGTCCGTCGTGGCCATTCAGGCGGAAGCGGCCCCGTACCGCGTCGAGAACCCGCCGCCGGAGCTGGAGAAGGCGTTCGTCACCATCCGGGAGAACGCGGTGGCGGCGCTCACCGAGCTGCGCCGGGTCCTGGGCGTGGTCCGCGCCGAGGACTACGAGGCCCCCGACGCCCCGCAGCCCACCCTCGCCGACCTGGACGCGCTGCTCGCCAACGTGCGGGAGGCGGGGCTGACCGTCGACAAGGCGGTGACCGGCGCGGTCCGTGAACTCCCGCAGGGCGTGGAGCTGTCGGCCTACCGGATCGTCCAGGAGGCTCTCAGCAACACCCTGCGCCACGCGCCGGGTGCCCCGGCCCGGGTGGAGATCGGATACGTCATCGGCGGCCTCGGCCTGCGCATAGTCAACGGGCCCCCGCCCCGGCCGGCCCTCCTCAGACCCTCTCCCGGCGCCGGCCACGGCATCACGGGCATGCGGGAGCGCGTGTCGATGCTGAACGGCGAGATGACAGCGGCCCCGACGGCCGAGGGAGGCTACGAGGTGACGGTCTTCCTGCCGGCCGTCGCCCCTACCGAAGGTGATGCATGACCATCCGCGTACTGATCGCGGACGACCAGATGATGGTGCGCGAGGGCTTCTCGGTCCTGCTGAACGCGATGCCGGACATCGAGGTCGTCGGCGAGGCGGTCAACGGCCGTGAGGCGGTGGACCGCGTCCGTGAACTGGCGCCCGACGTGGTCCTGATGGACATCCGGATGCCCGAGCTGAACGGCATCGAGGCGACGAGGGAGATCGTGGCCGTCGACAGCACGGCCAAGGTCCTGGTCCTGACCACCTTCGACCTGGACGAGTACGTCTACCAGGCCCTGCGCGCCGGAGCCTCCGGCTTCCTCCTGAAGGACGCCTCGGCCCGGCAACTGGCGGACGGCGTGCGGGTGGTGGCGGCGGGCGAGGCCCTGCTCGCCCCCTCGGTCACCAAGCGCCTGATCACGGAGTTCTCCAAGCTCTCCGGCACCTCGCGTCTGATGCCCACGGCCCACGCCGCCTACGGCGACCTCACCGACCGGGAGACGGAGGTCCTGGTCCTCATCGCCCAGGGCCTCTCGAACGCGGAGATCGCCGAACGCCTGGTGGTGGCCGAGTCGACCATCAAGACCCATGTCAGCCGCATCCTGGTGAAGCTGGGCCTCAGGGACCGCACCCAGGCGGCGGTCTTCGCCTACGAGGCACGGCTGGTGACACCTGGCTAGCGCGGGGCGATGCGGTACAGCACGTTCGGACGCAGTGGCCCGTCGGGCTCGGTGGGGTCGTCGAAGTCGTCGGCCGGGTCCCGGGTCATGCCGATCCGGCGCATCACCGCCTGCGAACGGAGATTGGCGGCCGTGGTGACGGCGAGGATCTCGGGAAGCGCGAGGGTGTCGAAGCCGTGGGCGAGGACGGTCAGCGCGGCCTCGGTGGCGTAGCCGTGGCCCCAGGCCGGACGGGCGAGCCGCCAGCCGATCTCCACTCCTGTGAACGGCATGTGGTCGTCCACGTCGTCCAGGCCCGCGAAGCCGACGAACTCGCCGGTGGCCCGCACCTCGACCGCCCACCACCCGTAGCCCCGCCGGTCGAACTCGGCCTGGAACCTCGCCACGGAGGCATCGCTCTGTTCACGGGTGAGCAGGTCGCCCAGGTGCTCCCGAACCTCGGGGTCGGCGTTCATCGCCGCCCACGGTTCGAGGTCGGAGTCACGCCATCGGCGCAGGACGAGGCGATCGGTACGAAGTTCGGTCACGCCACCCAGCCAACGTGACCGCCGTTCCCCGGGCAATCCCTTTTTCCCCGGGCCGGAACCGGGACGCGCATGCCCCAAGCACGCACGTCGTCGGCACCGCGCACCACCCGTGCCGCCCCGGGCGTTCCACCTCCTGACGTCCCGTGGGCACACGGGCTTCCGCCGCCCTCATCGGGCACCTCAAGGCTCCGTCCGGCGGCTGAGCAGGTTCGGCAGGGCGCTCAGCGTCATTCCGGCCGCCGCGATCCACAACGTGGGCGCCGCTCCGAACAGCGAGCCCGAGGCGCCGCCCAGGAGGCCGCCCAGCGGAATGCCGCCCCAGGACACGAAGCGGGCGGTCGCGTTCATCCGGCCCAGCAACCCGTCCGGGGTCAGGGCCTGCTGGAGGCTCGACTGCGCCACCACACGGACGACCCCGCCCAGGGACAGCGCCGCGAGCCCGACCGCGGCCACGCCCACGCTCCAGCCGGGGCGCGCCAACGGCATCAGCCCGGTCGGCGGACAGGTGACCAGCGGCGCGAGCCGGATGACCGGGCCCTGCCCGAGCCAGGCCGAGACCCTGGTCGCCAGCAGCGCACCCAGCAGCGCACCGCACCCCATCCCCGACAGCACGAGGCCGATACCGAAGGGCGAGAGCCCGATCGTCCGCTCCAGCCGGACCAGCAGCATGGCCTGGTACATGACCAGGAAGAGGTTGAACAGCGCGTCGCCGAGGACGAGGGCGCGCAGGGTGGGATGCCCGAGGACGAACCGCAGGCCGTCTGCGATGTCCCGCCCCAGCCGGGGGCGTCCGCCCGCCCGCGGCCGCTGCTCCCGCCGCCGGACACCGCTCGCGACGAGCCCTGACAGGGCCATCCCGACCGCACTCGCCACCAGCGTGGCGGGGGCGCCGACCGCGCCGACCAGGGGACCCGCCACCGCGGGCCCGCCGATGGCGGTGACCGAGCGGATCGCCGAGAGCTTCGCGGTCCCCTCGACCAGGCGGTCGCGGCCCACCAGGTGCGGGAGGTAACTGGCGTAGGCGACATCGAAGAAGACGGTCAGCACGCCGTGGACCAGTGCGACCGCGCACAGCCACCAGAAGGTGAGCAGGCCCGCCCACCAGGCCGCCGGGACCGTCAGCAGGACCAGCGCCCGCGCGAGGTCGGCACCGATCATCACCGGCCGCTTCCGCACCCGGTCCAGCCACGCCCCCGCCGGCAGCCCGACGAGCAGGGAGCCGGCCGTGGTCGTCGCGGTCAGCAGGCCGACCTGGAACTCGTCGGCGTCCAGGGCCACGATCGCGACCAGCGGCAGGGCCAGGAAGACGATGCGATCGCCGAGTTGGCCGAGGGCGGTGGCGGCGAAGAGGCGGCCGAAGTCCGGATCACGCAGCAGCCCGAGCCGGGCGGATATGAGAGTCATCGGCTACCGCTCGACCGCGAACTCGTAGACGACCTCACGACGGACGTCCGGGACGACGATGTCGGCGGTCTCCACCGGCCGCCCGCCGGTGTCGTAGATGGTCCGCTCGATCCGGAGCACGAGGTCGCCGACGCCGATGCCGAGCAGGTTCGCCTGCGTGCGGTCGGCCCGGGCCGGGCGCGGCAGTTCCACCACCGTCTCGACGTCCACGCCGATCGACCGCATCCGCTCGACCACCCCCTTGCCCGCCAGTGGCCCCCGCTCGGGCAGCACGATCGGCGTGCCGCCCGTGAGGGCCATCGGCTCCCAGGACTCGGAGAGCTGGACGGGCCGGCCGTCGGCGAGGAACTCGTAGTGGGTTCGGACGCAGAGATCGCCGGGGGAGACGCCGAGCCGCTCCGCGATGTCCTCCGGGGCCGGAGCCCGTACGTCGCTGTGCGCGTCCCAGGCACTGGCCCGGCCGCGCTCCGTCACGGCGGCGAGCGAGCGTTCGCGGCGCCGGGCCCGGACCATCCGCAGCCGCTCCCGCGGCACCCGGACGAAGGTCCCCGAGCCTGCGCGCCCCTCCAGCAGCCCGTCGGCGATCAGCAGGTCCACCGACCGCTGGACGACGTTGCGCCCGACGCCGTACTCCTCGGCGAGCCGCGCCCGCGAGGGCAGGCGCTGTCCTACCTGCCACTCACCCGCGACAAGCCGTGCGCGCAGTGCCTCGGCCGTGGTCAGATAGGGCGCCTCTCGGGGCATGCGCGGGTCCTCCGCTGCTCGTTCCGGACGGAGTTGGCAAGCTACTGGCCCCGCCGGAAGCTACTGGAGCAGCCCCACGCTCGGTGGGCCCGTGTCGGTCACTCGTGGTCGGTGAATGCGTTCCGCCAGTCGGGTGAAGCCGCTGTTCGGGGCCTGTCGGTGCGGGATCGGATCCCGCTACATCAGGAGACATGATCAAGCTCCTGGAGCGCGGCCTGACCGCGCTCGCGCTGACCGCCGTCCCCCTCCTCGTCACCGCCCTGCCGGTCCAGGCGACCGTGGTGCCGCAGTACTTCCAGATCACCACGCAGCTGAACGGCAAGTGCCTGGCCTCCAACGGCGACAACGTCGAGGTGCAGACCTGCAACACGGGCACCGGCAACCAGCTCTGGTACTGGTCGGGCAGGAAGCTCGTCAACGGCGCCGAGCAGCACTGTCTCGATGTGAGGAACGGCGAGGTCGACGCCGCGGCCCAGGTGGTCGGCGACTGCCACGGACTGGCCAACCAGCGCTGGTACAAGGACGGCGGCTGGCTGCGCACGGACGTCAACAGCCAGTGCCTGAGCATCCAGAACAACGGCGACCAGCGCGAGCACGCGGGGATCAACCTCCGTAACTGCGGCTCCAACACGTGGCAGTGGTGGACCCTGCCCAACCCGTAGGCCCCTGAGACACCCCTGGTCAGGAGGGGGACCGGCGGTCTAACGTCCGTCCATGGCAGCCTTCGACCCCTGGGACCCGGACTTCCTCGCCGACCCGTACCCCGCCTACGCCGAGCTCCGCTCCCGGGGCCGGGTGCAGTACTACGAGCCCACGGACCAGTGGCTGGTCCCGCACCACGCCGACGTCTCGGCGCTGCTGCGGGACCGGCGGCTGGGGCGGGCGTACCAGCACCGGTTCAGCCACGAGGACTTCGGGCGGACCGCACCGCCGCCGGAGCACGAGCCGTTCCACACGCTCAACGACCACGGCATGCTCGACCTGGAACCCCCGGACCACACCCGCATCCGCCGCCTGGTGTCGAAGGCGTTCACCCCGCGCACCGTCGAGCGGCTCAAGCCGTACGTGGCGAAACTCGCCGGCGAACTCGTCGACGACCTGGTCCACCGGGGCGGCGGCGACCTGCTCGCCGACGTCGCCGAACCGCTGCCCGTCGCCGTCATCGCCGAGATGCTGGGCATCCCGGAGGCGGACCGGGCCCCGCTGCGGCCCTGGTCGGCGGACATCTGCGGAATGTACGAGCTGAACCCCTCCGAGGACACGGCAGCGAAGGCCGTCCGGGCCTCGGTGGAGTTCTCCGACTACCTGCGCGGGCTGATCGCCGAGCGGCGCTCGGAGCCGGGCGAGGACCTGATCTCCGGGCTGATCGCGGCGCACGACGAGGGCGACCGGCTCACCGAGCAGGAGATGATCTCCACGGCCGTCCTGCTCCTCAACGCCGGCCACGAGGCGACCGTCAACGCCACGGTCAACGGCTGGTACGCCCTCTTCCGCAACCCGGCCCAGCTCGCCGCCCTCCGCGCCGACCACTCCCTGGTCCCCACCGCCGTCGAGGAGCTGATGCGCTACGACACCCCGCTCCAGCTCTTCGAACGCTGGGTGCTGGACGAGGTCGAGATCGACGGCACGACGATCCCGAGGGGCGCGGAGATCGCGATGCTCTTCGGCTCCGCCAACCACGACCCCGACGTGTTCGACCACCCCGGGGAACTCGACCTGACCCGCCGCGACAACCCCCACATCTCCTTCAGCGCCGGCATCCACTACTGCATCGGCGCCCCGCTGGCCCGCATCGAGCTGGCGGCCTCGATGACGGCCCTGCTGGAGAAGGCCCCGACGCTGAGCCTGGCCGCGGAGCCGGAGCGCAAGCCGAACTTTGTGATCCGGGGGCTGGAGGGGTTGAGCGTCGGCACGGGGTGATCACCGGTTCGGCTGATCACCGACCGATTCCGACGGCCGGTCGCGAGTGACGGGTCAAGCTGGTGTCCGAGCTCGATCTCAATCCGACGCAGGGTCTGAAGGTGGAGACATACCGCCGGGGCCGGGCCCGGCCCGATGGTGTCCTCGCACCCGTGGGGCACTTCGCGGGGCAGGGGGACTGGGCCGATACCCGTGGGGTGTTGATGGTCGTGGAGGTCACGTCTTACGACTCGGACACCCACGACCGGGACCGGGTCGAGAAACCCCGCGCCTATGCCGAGGCGGGTATCCCGGTCTACTTGCTCATCGACCCGGACAGCCTCTCGGTCCTCGTGCACAGCAACCCGGACCCGGAGGACGGATACCAGGACATCCACGTGGTGAAGCTTGGGGGCAAGGTCACTCTCCCCGATCCCGTCGGAATCGCCCTCGACACCGAGGAACTCAAGCAGTACGTCGACTGAGAGGCTGCCGTCAGGCGGTCATGTCCCGGCGTTTCAATCCCGCCAGCCCGACGCCCGTCAGCAGCACGGCCAACCCCAGCAGAATCAGCACCGGCCCCCACTCCATTCCTCCGCCCGGCAGCTTCGGCAGGTGGCCGAAGGGGGAGAGGTCCAGGACGAGTCGGGGGGCGTTCAGGGCCGGGCCCACCCAGCCGATCAGCAGCACCGCCACAGCCACTCCCCAGGCCGCCGGGGCCAGCCGGGGCGCGACCCCGTACAGCAGCAGTGCCAGGCCGCCGATCACCCAGACCGCCGGGAGCTGGACCAGGCAGGCGCCCATGACCGGGCCCACCTCCTTGCCGTAGCCGACCGCGAAGCCCAGCCCCGCCAGCAGCATGATCAGGGCCGAGCCGCCGAAGGCGATGGTCAGATGCCCGGCCGCCCAGCGCAGCCGGCCCACCGCACAGGCCAGCAGCGGTTCGGCGCGGCCCGCGGTCTCCTCGCCGTTCAGCCGGAGGACCGACGCCACGACGTACAGCGTGGCGATCAGCCCCAGGATCCCGACCATCGAGGCGAGGAACGCGTTCGTCACTCCGCTCTGGCCGCCCATCCGCTCGAAGATCTCCCGGGCGTTCTCGTTGTCGCCGACCAGGTCGGCCGCGCCCTGCGCCAGCCCGCCGAAGACCACGCCCGCCAGGAGGAAACCGAGCGACCAGCCGAGCACCCCGCCCCGCTGGAGCCGCCAGGCGAGCGCGGCGGCGGAGCCGAGGCCGCCGGTGGCCGGGCCCGGCCGGGCGGGGAAGAAGCTCATCCCCAGGTCACGGCGGCCGGCCAGGACGTAGGCCACCCCGGCCTGCACCAGCACGGCGGCCGCGAACAGCGCCAGCACCCACCAGCGTTCGGCGGCGAAGGGCCGGAGATTCTCCAGCCAGCCCAGTGGCGACAGCCAGGTCAGCGGTGACGACCCGGAGCCGCTCGCCGAGTCGCCCGCCGCGCGCAGCACGAAGGCCGCGCCCAGCACCGCCGACGTCAGGCCCCGCGCCAGGCGTGCGCTCTCGGTCAGCTGCGCCACGATCGCCGCCGCCGTCGCGAAGACCATGCCGGTTCCGGCCAGGCCGAGCCCGAAGGACAGCGCCCCGGCGACCCCCTGTCCGGCCAGGCCGGCCGTGATCAGCAGGGCCGGCACCCCGTTCGCCACGGCCGCCGCCAGCAGGGCCGCCGTCAGCGACGCCCGCCGGCCCACCGCGCCGGACGCCAGCAGCTCCGCGCGGCCGGTCTCCTCCTCCTCACGGGTGTGGCGTACGACGACGAGCAGGCTGGTGACGGCCGCGAGGACACCGGCGTACACGCCCACCCGCCACGCCGTCAGACCGCCGAGCGAGGTGTCGTGGAGCGGGCCGATCAGGGCGCGGAAGGAGGCGTTGGTCTGCAACTGGCGGATCAGGTCGGCGCGTTCGGACTCCGTGCCGTAGAGCGTCTTCAGCGTGTTCGGCATGGAGAGGACCATCAGCGCGTTCACCGCGATCCAGACCGGTGTCGTCACGCGGTCGCGGCGCAGCGCGAAGCGCAGCAGGGTGCCGGTGCCCGTCAGGGTGGTCATCGGGCGACCGCCTCGTCCTGGTAGTGACGCAGGAAGAGTTCTTCCAGGGTGGGCGGGGTGGAGGTCAGGGAGCGTACGCCGGTCTCGCTCAACGAGCGCAGCACGGCGGTGAGTTGCTCGGTGTCGACCTGGAGGCGGACCCGGTGGCCCTGGACGTCGACGTCGTGCACGCCGGGGAGGCGGGCCAACCCGTCGGGCGGGCCGGCGAGTTCGGCGGTCACACTGGTCCGGGTGAGATGGCGCAGGTCGGCGAGTGAACCGGACTCGACCGTACGGCCGTTACGGATGATGCTGACGCGGTCGCAGAGTTCCTCGACCTCGCTCAGGATGTGGGACGAGAGCAGGATCGTACGGCCGCGGTCGCGCTCCTCCTCCACGCAGCGCTGGAAGACCTCCTCCATCAGGGGGTCCAGGCCGGAGGTCGGCTCGTCCAGGATCAGCAGGTCCACGTCCGAGGCGAACGCGGCGACCAGGGCGACCTTCTGCCGGTTGCCCTTGCTGTAGGTGCGGCCCTTCTTGGTGGGGTCCAGTTCGAAGCGGTCGAGCAGATCGGCCCGGCGGCGGGCGTCGAGGCTGCCGCCGCGCAGCCGGCCGTAGAGGTCGATGACCTCGCCGCCCGAGAGGTTGCGCCAGAGGGTCACGTCTCCGGGGACGTAGGCGATCCTGTGGTGCACCGCCACGGCGTCCTTCCAGGGGTCGCGGCCGAGGATCTGCGCGGCGCCGGAGTCGGGGCGCAGCAGCCCGAGCAGGACCCGGATGGTGGTGGACTTCCCGGCGCCGTTGGGGCCGAGGAAGCCGTGCACCTCGCCGGCCTCGACGTCCAGGTCGAGGCCGTCCAGGGCATGGGTGCGGCCGAAGGACTTGTGGAGCCCGGCGACCGTGATTGCCTTCGTCATGGTTCAGAACGTACGCTGGCTTCAGAAAATTGTGAAGTTAAGGAAGTGTAGAAACCCCCGCTAGGCTGGTGACCATGACTACGGATGCGATGGGGCGCGATCAGGAGGCCGTCTCGAAGTTCGTCGAGAGCTTCGCGGCGCAGCTCGTCGAGGCCGGGATGCAGCGCATGCCGGCCCGGATCTTCGCGGCCCTGCTGGCGTCCGACCCGGGCGCCCTGACCTCGGCGGAACTGGGGGAGCTGCTGCAGGTCAGCCCGGCGGCGGTGTCCGGCGGGGTGCGCTATCTGGCCCAGCAGCACATGGTCGCGCGCGAGCGGGAGCCGGGCTCCCGGCGGGAGCGGTACCGGGTGCACAGCAACCAGTGGTACGAGGCCCTCACCAGCCGGGAGGCCGTGATCAAGCGGTGGGAGGGCGCCCTGCGGGAGGGCGTGAGCAGCCTCGGCGCGGACACCCCGGCGGGGCGGCGGATGGCCGAGACGCTCGCGTTCTTCGAGTTCGTGGACGCCGAGATCGGCCGGATGATGGAGCGCTGGCGGGTGCACCGGGAGAAACAGTTCGGGGACGCGCCCCGATAGGGGCGCGGGGAACGGCGCGAGCAACCAGGACGCTCCCGCAGGCGCGTACTCCCGCGCGGGAGCGTCGGGGCCGGTCGCGCCCACGCGGCGGTAGCCGCATGCGCAGTACAGCCCCGCGCCCCTGACGGGGCGTTCAGCGCTCCCGCGTTTCCTCCAGCACCGTCCGTCCCAGCAGCGCGTACCGCTCCGGCGACCGGCGCTTGAGGTACTGCGCGTAGCCGACGCCCGTCGCCGCCACCAGCGCCACCAGCCACGGCGTCGCCTTCAGCAGCAGCGAGCCGGACTCGGTGCCGGCCGCGACGCCCATGTTGGACACCAGCAGGACGACCACGGCGAGCATCGCGACGCCGCCGATGAGCGGCGCGGTGAAGGTCCTGAACCAGTGCCGGCTCTCGGGGTGGTTCTTCCGGAAGTAGACCAGCACCGCGAACGAGCACACGGCCTGCACGACCAGGATCGCCATCGTGCCGAGGATGGCCAGCAACACGTAGAGGGCGTTGTACGGGTCCTTGCCCGCGGCCCAGAACGCCCCGATCAGGACGGCCGAGATCACCGTCTGGACCAGGCCCGCGACGTGCGGGGAGCCGTGCCGGGCGTGGGTGCGGCCGACGGTGTTCCGGAGCGAGGGGAGAACCCCTTCCCGGCCCAGCGCGTACATGTAGCGGGCGGCGCAGTTGTGGAAGGCCATGCCGCAGGCCAGCGAGCCGGTGACCATCAGCCACTGCATGAGGACGACCGCCCAGTGGCCGACGTAGTGCTCGGTCGGGTCGAAGAAGAGGGCGAGGGGGTTGGCGGAGGAGGCGGCCTTGACGGCCTCCGTCTCGCCGTTGCCGATGATGGCCATCCAGGAGACGAAGACGTAGAAGACGCCGACGCCGAGGACCGAGATCATCGTCGCCTTGGGGATGATCTTCTTCGGGTCGCGGGACTCCTCGCCGTACATCGCCGTGGACTCGAAGCCGACCCATGACCAGAAGGCGAAGAAGAGACCGAGCCCCGCGGACGTGCCCTTGAAGGCGTTGACCGGGTTGACCGGGCCGAAGGTGAAGCCGTGCGGGCCGCCGCCGTGCAGGGCGACCGAGATCGCCATCGCGGCGAGGACGGTCACCTCGGTGCCGAGGAGGACGACGAGGAGCTTCTCGGCGACGCTGACGCCGAACCAGGTGCCGGTCGCGTTGATGGCGAGCATCAGAATCGCGAACGCCCACCACGGGACGTCGAGTCCGGTCTGGTCCTTCAGGGTCGTGTTGGCGAAGACCGAGAAGATGCCGATCAGCGCCGGCTCGAAGACGGCGTAGGCGAAGGTGGCGAGCAGCCCCGACGCCAGGCCCGCGGTGCGGCCGAGACCGTAGGAGATGAAGCCGTAGAAGGCGCCCGTCGACGTGATGTGCTTCGCCATCGACGTGAAACCGACGGAAAAGATTGCCAGGACGACCATTGCGACGAGGTAGCTCGCCGGGGCGCCTATGCCGTTGCCGGACGACACCATGAAGGGCACGTTGCCGGTCATGGCGGTGATCGGCGCGGCGGTCGCGACGGCCATGAAGACCACCCCGAGCAGGCCGATCGCGTTGGGCTTCAGCCGGTGGACCGTGCCGTCCGCGTCTGTCTTCGCCGCTGGGGCGACTCCCTCGTCCACTGCCATCGGGGTGGCCCCTCTCCTGCTGATCGCTGGCTGTACTGGACCGGAACTCTGTAGCCCGAATGAGTCGGTAGAGGGTCTCGGTGCGTTAAATGTTTGTCAACCAGACCTTTAGAAATCCGGCCGCAACACCCGGCCCGTACGGTCGCCGCCATGAGCACGTACACGGCCACCCTCGGCGGCGAACGCCACCGCTTCGACTCCCTGGCCCGCCTGCTGGCCGCCGCGAGTCCGGAACGCTCCGGCGACCGGCTGGCCGGCCTCGCCGCCGCGAGCGCGCGGGAGCGGGTCGCGGCCCGCTGGGCGCTGGCGGAGGTGCCGCTCGCCACCTTCCTGACCGAGCCGGTGATCCCCTACGAGACCGACGACGTGACCCGGCTGATCCTCGACACGCACGACGCGGCGGCCTTCGCGCCGGTGGCCGGGCTGACGGTCGGCGAGTTCCGGGAGTGGCTGCTGGCCGCGGACACCGGGGCCCTCGCCGCGCTGGCGCCCGGGGTCACGCCGGAGATGGCCGCCGCCGTGTCCAAGCTGATGGGGAACGCCGACCTGGTGGCCGTCGCCCGCAAGGTGCGGGTGGTCACCGCCTTCCGCTCGACGATCGGCCTGCCCGGCCGCCTCGCCACCCGCCTCCAGCCCAACCACCCCACCGACGACCCGGCCGGAGTGGCCGCCGCCCTCCTGGACGGCCTGCTGCTCGGCTCCGGAGACGCGGTGATCGGCATCAACCCGGCGACCGACAGCCCGAAGGCGGTACGGAACCTGCTGGAACTCCTGGCCGACGTGATCGACCGCTACGCGATCCCCACCCAGTCCTGCGTCCTGTGCCACGTCACGACGAGCGTGGACCTGATGGAGCGCGGCGCCCCGGTCGACCTCGTCTTCCAGTCCATCGCCGGCACCCAGGCGGCGAACGCCTCCTTCGGCGTCACCCTCGGCCTGCTGGACGAGGCGTACGAGGCGGCCCGCGGGCTGGGGCGGGGCACGGTCGGCGACCACGTCATGTACTTCGAGACCGGCCAGGGCAGCGCCCTGTCGGCGGACGCGCACCACGGCGTGGACCAGCAGACGGTGGAGGCGCGGGCGTACGCGGTGGCCCGCCGCTACCGGCCCCTCCTGGTGAACACCGTCGTGGGCTTCATCGGCCCGGAGTACCTCTACGACGGCCGGCAGATCCTGCGGGCCGCCCTGGAGGACCACTTCTGCGGCAAGCTCCTCGGCCTGCCCATGGGCCTGGACATCTGCTACACCAACCACGCCGACGCGGACGACGACGACATCGCCACCATGCTGACCGTGCTGGCCGTCGCGGGTGCCTCCTTCGTGATCTGCACACCGGGCGGCGACGACATCATGCTCAACTACCAGTCCGCCTCCCACCACGACGCGCTCTACCTGCGGGAGGTGCTCGGCCTGCGCCCGGCGCCGGAGTTCGAGGCGTGGCTGGAGTCGATCGGGCTCCTGGACGGGGACGGCGGCCTGCGCGAGGTCAGCGGCCATCCGCTGACGGCGATCGGAAGGGAACTGGCCGCATGACCGACCTGACCGGGGCGCCCGCCGCCGGACCCGACGACCTGTGGCCGCTGCTGCGCCGCCACACCCAGGCCAGGATCGGCCTCGGCCGCTCCGGCTCCGCGCTCCCCACCCGGCACCGGCTGGGCCTCCAGTCCGCGCACGCGGCCGCCCGGGACGCGGTGCACTCGCCGTTCGACCCGGACGCGGTGGCGGCGGGGCTGGCGGGGCTCGCGACGGTACGGGTGCGCAGTGCGGCCGGCGACCGGACGACCTACCTCCAGCGCCCCGACCTGGGCCGCCGGCTCCACCCCGTGGACCGGGCACACCTGCCGGCCGGTGACTGGGACGTCGTCTTCGTGGTCGCCGACGGGCTGTCCAGCCGGGCGGTGCACGAGCACGGGGCGGCGATGGTGCGGGCCACCGCGGCCCGCCTCCCCGACCGGCGCATCGCCCCGGTCGTCCTGGCCGAGCAGGCCCGGGTCGCCCTCGGCGACGACATCGCCCACGCGATGGGCACGGCCCTGGTGGTCGTCCTGATCGGCGAACGCCCCGGGATGTCGGCGGCGGACTCCCTGGGCGCCTATCTCACGTACCGGCCGGTGCCGGGCGTGACCACGGACGCGGACCGGAACTGCCTGAGCAACATCCGGCCACCGCTGGGGCTGACCTACGAGGCGGCGGCGGGGAAGCTGGCGGCGTTGCTGAGCAGGGCGCGGGAGCTGGGGGCCACGGGCGTGGCACTGAAGGACGAATCCGCGTCCGAGCCTGCGTCGCGCAGTGGTGCGGGGCGGGAGTCCCCCGCGTCGCCGAGCCCGCTGCCCCGCGGCGCCGAGGCCGCTGCTACGAGGCCCCCGGCACCGTGAGTCCCCAGGCTCCCTCCACCACCCGCCAGGTCCGCCGCCGTACCGGACCCGTCACCCCCACGTCGGCCCGGTACCGGAAGTCCGCGCCCGTCACCGTCACCGTCCGCCCGGTGGCCCGCAGCGGCGTCGCCTCCGCGCCCACCGACAGCGGCCGTACCTCCACCTCGGCCAGCCCGTCGCGGCCGCCCGGGGTCACCGAGATCCCCTCCACCGGCTGGTCCAGGTCCACCACCGTCCGCCCGTCGACCTCGACCCGCAGCCGGGCGGGCCCGGGGCGGGGCACGGTCGGGACCGGGCGGGCGGACAGGGACCGCACGAGGGTCTGGTAGGGCCGCAGCCACCCCCGGGCCGCAGCCGGCACCGCGGCCACCGGCACCGCCGCCAGCGGCGGGATCCGCAGCGCGCCCAGCACCACCCCGTCGCTGTCGTCGACCAGCAGGTCCAGACGCCGTTCCACCCCGTCCAGGACGGCCCGCGCGGCCGCCACCGCACCGGTGGGCACCCCCAGCGCGTGCGCGACGCCCAGCGTGCCCCCCACCGGGACCACGGAGAGCACACATCCGGCCAGCTCCCGCTGCCGGTGCAGAAAGGTCACCGCACGGATCAGCGCGCCGTCGTCGCCCACCACCACCGGCCGCCGCGACCCCCTGCGGGAAAGTACCCGGGCGAATTCCTCGGGCCCGTCCGGCAGACACACCTTCGTGGTCGCACCCGCGCTGAGCACGTCTTTCACGATCCGGACGGACTCACCGTCCGTCTGCCGGGCCGCCGGATCGATGATCACCAGCAGCTGATCGGACGTCGCGAATGTCGCCACCTCGGTCGTGCCTCGCTTCCTCGGGTAGCATCACTGTGCAAGAGCCCCTTGCGCTATTGCGCCAGGGGCTTCGTCTATTCCGGGGCATCCGGTCCGACGGTTGTGCGGCCAAAGACGGTCGCGGTGGTACGCGGCGCCGAACCTTACGCGTACGCCCCTGACCTTGGACATGCCCCGCCCGGAAGGGGTGTACGCGCGTGCCCGCACTTGTGCTGCTCGGTGCTCAGTGGGGTGACGAAGGCAAGGGAAAGGCGACGGATCTGCTAGGCGGCTCCGTCGACTACGTGGTGCGTTACCAGGGTGGCAACAACGCCGGCCACACGGTCGTCGTCGGCGACCAGAAGTATGCGCTCCACCTCCTCCCTTCCGGAATCCTCTCGCCTACTTGTGTTCCGGTCATCGGCAACGGTGTCGTCGTCGACCCGTCGGTCCTGCTCTCCGAGCTGAGCGGTCTGAACGAGCGTGGCGTCGACACGTCCAAGCTCCTGATCAGCGGAAACGCGCACGTCATCACGCCGTACAACGTCACCGTCGACAAGGTGACGGAACGCTTCCTCGGCAAGCGGAAGATCGGTACGACCGGGCGCGGCATCGGGCCGACCTACGCGGACAAGATCAACCGCGTCGGCATCCGGGTCCAGGACCTCTACGACGAGTCGATCCTGACCCAGAAGGTCGAGGCGGCCCTCGACGTCAAGAACCAGGTCCTCACCAAGCTCTACAACCGGCGCGCGATCGCCATCGAGCAGGTCGTCGAGGAGCTGCTGACGTACGCGGACAAGCTCGCCCCGTACGTCGCCGACACGGTCCTGGTCCTCAACCAGGCCCTGGAGGAGAACAAGGTCGTCCTCTTCGAGGGCGGCCAGGGCACGCTCCTGGACATCGACCACGGCACGTACCCCTTCGTCACCTCCTCCAACCCGACGGCCGGCGGTGCCTGCACCGGCTCCGGCGTGGGCCCGACGAAGATCAGCCGGGTCATCGGCATCCTCAAGGCCTACACGACCCGCGTCGGCGCCGGCCCGTTCCCGACCGAGCTGTTCGACGCGGACGGCGAGGCGCTGCGCCGGATCGGCGGCGAGCGGGGTGTCACCACCGGCCGGGACCGCCGCTGCGGCTGGTTCGACGCGGTGATCGCCCGCTACGCGACCCGCGTGAACGGCCTGACCGACTTCTTCCTCACCAAGCTCGACGTCCTCACCGGCTGGGAGCAGATCCCGGTCTGTGTCGCGTACGAGATCGACGGCAAGCGCGTCGAGGAACTCCCGTACTCCCAGACCGACTTCCACCACGCGAAGCCGGTCTACGAGACCCTGCCGGGCTGGTCCGAGGACATCACCAAGGCCAAGTCCTTCTCGGACCTCCCGAAGAACGCGCAGGCGTACGTCAAGGCCCTGGAGGAGATGTCCGGCGCCCCGATCTCCGCGATCGGCGTGGGACCGGGCCGCGACGAGACGATCGAGATCAACTCGTTCCTGTAAGTCATGTGTACGCACGTCCACTTGGGCCGGTCTTGGGAATCCTTGACCGGCCCTTGGGGTATCCGTGGTTACGCCGGTAACGGGCGAGGGTCAGCATCTACGCGGGTAGCCCGCCGCGGCCCGCACGTCTCACCCGTCCTCTGTGCCTTTCCAGGAGTCCTGAATGCCCGTCAATCCCATGAACCGACGTGAGTTCGTGCAGAAGTCGGCCGTCACCTCGGCGGCCGTGGCCGTCGCGGGAACCGTCGGCGCCGGCAGTGCCCAGGCCGCCGAGCGGGGCCACGGTCACGCCAAGCCCCCGAAGGCGCCCAAGACCTGGAGCTTCTCCATCCTGGGCACCACCGACCTGCACAGCCACGTCTTCAACTGGGACTACTACACCAACGCGGCGCCCGTGGACTCCAAGGGCAACACCTACGGCATCGCGCGCATCGCCACGCTGGTGAAGAACATCCGCAAGGAGAAGGGCGAGGACCGGGTCCTCCTCGTCGACGCCGGCGACATCATCCAGGGCACGTCCCTCGCCTCGTACTACGCGAGCGTCGACCCGATCACGGGCAAGGACGGCAAGCGCGGCCCCAAGCACCCCATGGCGATCGCCATGAACGAGATGCGCTACGACGCGGCCGCCCTCGGCAACCACGAGTTCAACTACGGCATCGAGGTCGTCCGCACCTTCGAGAAGCAGTGTCACTTCCCGCTGCTCGGTGCCAACGCCCTGGACGCCAAGACGCTGAAGCCCGCCTTCCGGCCCTACACCGTCAAGCACATCAAGGTCCCGCACGGCCCCGACATCAAGGTCGGCATCCTCGGCCTCACCAACCCGGGCATCGCCCTGTGGGACAAGGACAACGTCTCCGGGAAGATGGCCTTCGCGGGTCTGGTCGAGCAGGCGAAGAAGTACGTTCCGCGGCTGCGCGCCCTCGGCTGTGACGTCGTCTTCCTCACCGACCACTCGGGCCTGGACGGCTCGACGTCGTGGGGCGACGAACTCCCCTACGTGGAGAACGCGTCGAACCTGGTCGCCGAGCAGGTGCCCGGCATCGACGCCATCCTCGTCGGCCACACCCACGTCGACGTGCCGACGTACACGGTGAAGAACGCGGAGACCGGCGAGGACGTCCTGCTGTCCGAGCCGTACTGCTACGGCTACCGCCTCTCCGTCTTCGACTTCGAGCTGGAGCACGTTCGCGGCTCCTGGAAGGTCACCAAGAAGACCGCCACCACCCTGAACAGCAACACGGTCGCCGAGGACCCGCGGATCACCGAACTCCTCACGGCCGACCACAACTTGGTGGTCAAGTACGTCAACACCGCCATCGGCACCAGCACCGAGGCGATGACGACGGCGGAGGCCTGCTGGAAGGACGTCCCCGCCATCGACTTCATCCAGCAGGTCCAGATGGACGCGGTGAAGGCGGGCCTGTCGGCGGCGGACGCGGCGCTCCCGCTGATCTCGGTGGCCGCGTGCTTCAGCCGTACGGCCACCATCCCGGCCGGTGACGTGACGATCCGCGACGTCGCGGGCCTGTACGTCTACGAGAACACCCTGTACGGCAAGAAGCTCACCGGCGCTCAGGTCAAGGACTACCTGGAGTACGCGGCGAAGTACTACCACCAGGTGCCCGCGGGCACGGCGGTGGACACCGCCACCCTCACCAACGCCAACAGCTTCTGGGACTACATGTACGACATGGCGACCGGCGTCGACTACGAGATCGACATCGCGGCCGCCGAGGGCTCGCGCATCAAGAACCTGACCTACAACGGCACCGCGGTCGCCGACGACCAGGTCTTCGTCGTCGCCGTCAACAACTACCGCGCCAACGGCGGCTCCGGCTACCCGCACATCGCCGCCGCGGAGATCGCCTACAGCTCCACCAACCAGGTCCGCGACCTGATGGTCGCCTACGCCACGGCGAAGGGCACCATCGACCCGTCGACGTTCGCGGCCACCAACTGGAAGCTGACGCAGAACGGCACGCCGGTTTTCTAGAACAGACGCCGGTTTTCTCGAACGGACGGAAAATGGAAGGGGCCTCTTCGCGAGGCCCCTTCCGCTTTTCACACTTCACTCGCCGGAGTGAAATGTGTGAACTAAAGCCCAGGAAAAGGGCGTTCCGGCTTGCGCACGCCACTTTGCGTGGCCCTAGAGTCACGATCAACAGATTGCCCCCGCGGTGCGCCAACACCCGGGGGCTCGACACCGGGAGAACTGACTCCGGATGCGCATTCATCGTACGGCGCCCCTGCGCGCCTTCGCAGCCTTCGCCAACTCCCGTTCCAGGGACCGCCGTCTGTCCTGGGCGGCGACGGGCGTACTGACGTACCTCTTGAGTCTTCCGAACGGCTCGTGGATCACGGAGCGCATTCTCGCGGCGCGGCGCCGGGAAGGGTGCATGACGGTCGTCGCCTCCCTGCGTGAGCTGGAGGAACGGGGTTATCTACGGCGGGTGGTGCGACGCGATCCGGTGACCCGGCAGTACTCGACGACCTGCGAGGTGTTCGAGAGGCCGTGCGAATCCGGACCACCAATGGGTGAACTGCGGAAAGTTCACCCGGCGGCTGCGTAGGAACCAGGGAAAGGAACCCGATGACTGCCTTGCTTGACCGGCCCGAGACGGTATACCGAAGGTATACTTGCATCATGGCTGACACCACCGTCAAGGTCGACCCCACTGTCCGTGACCGCCTCATGGTGCTCGCCCGAGAGCGTGGGATGACCATGCGCGACCTGATCGCCGAGCTCGCGGGGGCCACGCCCACCCAGGAGGAACTGCGCAAGCGGTACGAGGAGACGAGGGCGTACTGCGAGACGCACTTCGGTGTGACGTTCACCGACGAGGAGCACGACCGCGTGGAGAAGGTCTGGCAGGACCTTGAGGCCGGCCGGCCCGTGGACAGTCTGTGACCGCCATGAGGGCCGGTTCCACCGGCGTCGTCTTCGACGAGTCCGCCCTGCTGGCGCTCGGCTCGGGGAACTCGCTGGCCTCCCACTTCGTGGCGAACACGGAGCACGGGCCCACCCGGCACGTCTATGTCCCCGCGCTCTGCCTGGCCGCCGCCGACGGCATGCGCAAGGGCGTCGCGGAGCACATCGGCGCCCTTCCGGCCGTCGAGATCGTGGAGTTGGACTTCGCCGGTGCCTCCACGGTCGGCGCGCTGCTCCGTGACGGCGTGGAGTGGCGGCTCGGGCACGCGGTCCATCTGTCCCGGCCGACGGTCGACTGGCCCGACGGGCGTCACGTGGTGACCGTCGACCCCGACCTCTACGCCGACATGCCCCTCGTCCGCACGATCAGGCTGCCGCACCAGCGGTGACGGCACGTCGGTCGGGGCGTCTGTCCACCGGGCGCCCCGACCGTCAGCTGAACACGATCATCGACCCCTGTGCCAGGCTGCGGGTCGCCGCCGCGTGCAGGCCCAGCCAGACGTGGCGTTCGCGGGCGAAAGGACTCGGGTCGTAGGGGGCCGGGACGGCCGGTTCCTCCAGGTCGGTGGGGGCGGAAGGGGCCTGCGGGGCGGCCGGCGGGTTCGCCGGGTCGATGCCGATCGACGGGGCGACGTACTCCAGCTCGCGCAGCAGGCTCTGCGAGGAGCCCAGCGGGCCGCCGCTCGCGAGGAGTTCGTCGCTGGACAGCGGGTTCGGGAAGTCGACCGGCACGTACGCGCCCGCGTGGTCGTAGTGCCAGACCAGGTGCGACTGCTGGGCCGTCGACTCGAACATCTCCAGGAGCTGCTCGTAGTCGCCGCCCAGGTCGTCCACCGGGGTGACGGGCAGACCGCAGACCTGGAGGAGATAGACGCGGCGCAGGAAGTGGAGCGCGTCGTAGTCGAAGCCGGCCACCGGGGCGACCTCGCCGGACAGTCCCGGCATGTACTGGTACACCGGCACCGGCGGCAGCCCGGCCTCGGCGAGCACCTTGTTGTATTGCGCGAGTTCCTCGGCGAACGGGTTGTCGGGCGTGTGGCACAACACGTCGACGAGCGGTACCAGCCAGAGGTCACAGGCCAAAGAGGGCTCCTCGTATCAGCGCGATATCAGCGCGTTCACGGCAAGTGTTCAGCTAGGTGGTCAGGGAAGAGTAATCGGTGCGGCGCCGGTCAGCTCCCCTCGTGCAGGTCCCATACCCAGACCCCACCGGTCCACCTACCGGGTTTTCCGGTCAGAGCCCGGACCGCCTGCCGCAGCTTGTCGTCGTTGGGCTGCGGGGCGACCACCAGGACGCCCGCCTTCCAGTACGCGAAGTCCTTCGCCGCCTGCGCCCGCCAGTTCTTGCCGATCACCGGCACCTTCCCGCTGTAGCGGACGTCACGCAGCATGGAGGAGGTGTAGCGCGGGACGGCACCGTAGATGCCGATGCGGTCCTCGCCGTAGGGGCCGTTGAAGTATCCGCCGGGGAGCTTGAAGCCGAGGTCCGCCGACGTCTGCCAGTGCAGCGCCTCCGCGTACCCGGGGTCGGGGAGCGGGAGCGGGACGAGGGACTCGCCCTTTCCGACGTACGACTTCCACATCCCGCTCGTGATGAACTCCGGGACCGCCGTCCGCTGCTCGGACTTGAGGGGGGCGGGGACGACCGGGAGCAGCGCGAGCGCGATGGCGAGCAGGCCGAAGTACTGGTTGCCGATACGACGGGTGCCCAGCACCTTCTCGAGCGCGAGCGCGAGCAGCACGCCCAGCGCCGGGGCGCAGATCATCGCGACCCGGCCCTCGATCACCGACTCGAAGAGCGGCAGCTTCCGCACCAGCGCCCAGGGGCCGGAATACACCGTGTCCGTCAGCGGGATCCGGATCTTCGGGCCCATGGACAGGACCGCCGCGGCCAGGGAGGTGAACGCCAGCGCCTTGACCAGAGGCCGCGACCACAGCCGTACCACGATCGCGAAGGCGAGCAGGACCAGCGGCCAGCCGTAGAAGGCGTTCTGCTCGGTGGGGTTGAGCGACAGCTCGTCGGCCCGGGCCGCGTCCCCGAAGAGCATCGAGCGTTCGGAGAAGGCGAGGAGCGAGAGCGGGCTGTTTCCGGCGTTGTCACCGTGCAGGACGCTGTGGTAGCTCTGCGCTCCGCTGAACTGCCAGTACAGGGGGTAGGCCACGATCGGGAGGCAGACCGCGCCCGCGATCAGCAGGCCCCGGCCCAGCGGGCGCCAGGACTCCTTCGCCACCTGCGGTCGTACGGCCGCGTAGGCGACGGCGAACAGCGCCATGCCCAGCGCCGCCAGCAGGAACGGCTCCTCGCCCAGGAAGACCTGGTAGGCCGCCATCAGGCCGAGCACGATCCCGTCCCGCCGGACCCGGGTGCCCGCGGCCAGACGCAGGGCGCGGTCGATGATCAGCGGGACCATGAACAGGATCACGAAGTTGGGGTGCGCGTTGGCGTGGCTGACCATCGGCGGCGCGAAGGCCGCCAGGGCCGCGCCGAGGAAGGCGGCACCCCGGTGCCGTACCACCCGCTTCACGATCAGCCAGTACCAGGCGACGGCGGTCGCGGCCAGACCGAGCGCCATGCAGACGCTGAGCGAGACCGCCGGCCCGGCGAGCAGTGTCAGCGGGGCGAAGGGGACGGAGACGCCCAGCATGACCGTGTTGGCCATCAGGTTGACGCCGTCGGGGAAGTTCTGGAGGTCGGAGAAGAACGGGTTCCGGAAGTGCGCGAGGTTGTCCGCGGTCACCGCGAAGAACCACTCCCACTGGTTCTGGTCCTGGAGGGAGTCGGTGAGATAGCGGTGGCCCGGGTCGAAGAAGCGGCCCGAGTAGAGGGCGATCGACAGGGCCAGGAAGAGCACCGGGACCAGCAGGTCGGCCGGGCGCAGGCGGCGCAGCCGGAGGCGGGCCAGGTCCGCGAGGACCTTCGGGTAGGCCAGCGGGCCGACCTTGGAGCCGGGCTGGTGGCCCCAGCGGACCGGCACCTCGGCGATGGATCCGCCGTCCCGGTGCAGATGCTGGAGGACCTCGACGTCGATGCCCCAGCCGTCGAGACGGGAGCCGGCGAAGGCCTCCCGGGCCCGGTCGCCGTCGAACAGCTTGAAACCGCACTGGGTGTCCTTGATGCCGGGCACCGCGGTGGCCCGTATCAGCAGGTTCCCGGCGCGGCCGAGCAGCTCGCGCAGCCGGTGCTGGTGGTCGGATATCTCGGCGCCCGGCACCGCGCGCGAGCCGATGGCCGCCGCGTGACCCTCGCTGAGCGCCTTGTCGAGCGGCTCCAGCTCCTCGATCGGGGCCGCGAGGTCGGCGTCGGTGACCAGCACCCGGCGGCCGACGCTGGCGGCTACCCCGAGGCGCAGGGCGTTGCCCTTGCCGCGGTTGCGGTCGGCGGTGACCAGACGGACGTGCGGATGCCCTAAGGCCGCGACCTCGCGCGTCCCGTCGGTGGAACCGTCGTCGGAGACGATCACTTCCCAGGTGCCGAAGCGGGACTCGTTGCCGGCGAGGTAACGGGTGACGGCGTCGAGCGTCGGGCCGAGCCGGCCCTCCTCGTTGTACGCGGGAATGACCACGGACAGGTCGACGGTCTCCGGGGGCGCGGTCATCCGTTCTCCGACAGACGCTCGATGAGGGCGAGGGAGTGTGTGTTGTACGCGGCGACGATCCCCCGGGCGGCCTCGGTGTCCCGCCGGGACAGCGCGTCGACCAACTCGGTGTGCCGGGACCACAGATACCCGCGTAGATCGGGGAGGCGGCGCAGCTGCTGCACCGCGCACACCCAGGACTGCACGCGCAGCCGGTGCAGGAAGTCGCCGAGGTAGGGATTGCCGAACAGCGCGGACAGTTCCCGCCAGAAGCGCAGGTCGTAGCCGATGAGCACGGTGAGGTCGCCGGCGGTCGCGGCCCGCTGGGCCTCCTCGCCGCGGCGGCGGACCGCGGCCAGGGCGGCGGCGACCCGCGGCTCCTGGGGGTCCTTGAAGGCGGGGTGACGGCCGTCGGCGAGGGCGTGGAACATACCGTCGACGACCAGGCTGCGGGCCTCGATCATGCCCCGGTAGTCGGCGAGGGAGTACTCCGGGACCCGGAATCCGCGGTGCTGGTCGGCGTCGAGGATGCCCTGCGCGGACAGGTCGACCAGGGCCTCGCGGACCGGCGTGGCGGAGACTCCGTACTGCTCGGCGATCTCCTTGACCGTGAACTCCCGGCCCGGCTGGAGGCGCCCGGCGAGCACCTCGTCACGGAGCGCGTCCGCGATCTGCTGGCGCAGGGTACTGCGGGTCACAGCGCCGTTGCCGGGCATCGTCGGGTGCCTCTCCTCACGCGTTCGGGTGACGTGCTCGCTTACATGTACATCTACGAGCACGCCACCTTACGCGTTCGGGTTGCATGAGCGCCCCCTCAGGGGCGCGGGGAACTGCGCGCTCAGCCCCCACTGCCCCGCACCCGAAACGGCGCCCCTACACCGTGTACTCGTCGGCCACGCTCAGCGCCGCGTCGAGCGCGGCGAAGCCCTCCTTCAGCTCGGCCTCGGTGACGTTGCACGGCGGCACGACATGCGTCCGGTTCATGTTCACGAACGGCCACAGACCCTGCTGCCTGGCGGCGGCCGTGAACGCGGCCATCGGTGCGTTGGCCTCCCCGGCCGCGTTGTACGGCACCAGCGGCTCCCGGGTCTCCCGGCTCTTCACCAGGTCCAGCGCCCAGAACATGCCGGTGCCGCGCACCTCGCCGACGCTCGGGTGCCGCTCGGCCAGCGCGGCCAGGGCGGGCCCGACGACGTCCGCGCCGAGCCGCTTGGCGTTCTCGACGACGCCTTCCTCCGCCATCACGTTGATGGTGGCGACGGCGGCGGCACAGGCCAGCGGATGCCCGGAGTACGTCAGCCCGCCCGGGTAGGGCCGCCTGGCGAAGGTCTCGGCGATCCGCCCGCTGATGGCGACACCGCCCAGCGGCACGTAACCGCTGTTCACGCCCTTGGCGAAGGTCATCAGGTCGGGTACGACCCCGGACAGGTCGGCGGCGAACCACTCACCCGTGCGCCCGAACCCGGCCATGACCTCGTCCAGGACGAAGACGATCCCGTGCTTGTCGCAGATCTCCCGGACGCCGGCCAGGTACCCGGCGGGCGGCACCATGATCCCGGCGGTCCCGGGGATGGTCTCCAGGACGATCGCCGCGACCGTGCCCGGCCCCTCGAACGCGATCGTGGTCTCCAGGTGCTCCAGCGCCCGCGCGGTCTCCTGCTCCTCGGTCTCCGCGTAGAAGCGGGAGCGGTACAGGAAGGGCGCCCAGAAGTGCACGACCCCGGCGGCGGCGCCGTCGGAGGCCCAGCGGCGCGGGTCTCCGGTGAGGTTGATCGCCTGCTGGGTGCCGCCGTGGTACGAGCGGTAGGCGGACAGCACCTTCGGGCGGCCGGTGTGCAGCCGGGCCATGCGCACGGCGTGCTCGATCGCGTCCGCGCCGCCGTTGGTGAAGAAGATCTTGTCCAGGTCACCGGGGGTTCGCTCGGCGATCAGCCGGGCCGCCTCCGACCGGGCCTCCACGGCGAAGGCGGGCGCGAAGGTGGTCATCTTCGCGGCCTGCTCCTGGATCGCGGCGACGACCTTCGGATGCTGGTAGCCGATGTTGGTGAAGACGAGCCCGCTGGTGAAATCCAGGTAACGCCTGCCGTCGTAGTCCCAGAAGTACGACCCTTCGGCGCCGGCCACGGCCAGCGGGTCGATGAGGTCCTGCGCGGACCAGGAGTGGAAGACATGCGCACGGTCGGCCGCCTTGACGGCGGCTCCGGCCTGGGGATTGGGCTGAGGGGTCATGGCGCCGAGCCTAGGAGGATCCGGTGCGGACGCGATATCGGCGACATGTTCCATGGCCAGGGGGATTCCGCGACAGGTTGTCCACAGCCCGTGGATACACCGGAGCGACCGGTACCTGTTACGGAACCGTAGACAAGGCGGGTCCCGGCCGCCGGAGCTGCCGGAATATTCTCGGCTCGATCACAAGTGTGGAGAAGGGGCGGATCTGCCATGGAGAAGCTTGGGCCCGGGGATCCGCAGCACATCGGGAAGTACCGGCTGCTGGCGCGGCTGGGCGCGGGCGGCATGGGGCACGTCTATCTCGCCCGGTCGGAACGCGGCCGTACCGTCGCCGTGAAGCTGGTACGGGCGGAACTCGCCGCACAGGAGGACTTCCGGGCCCGCTTCCGGCAGGAGGTGCGCAACGCCCAGCGGGTCGGCGGGTTCTGGACCGCGCCCGTTCTCGACGCCGACACCGAGGCCGCGGTGCCCTGGGTGGCCACCGGCTATGTCGCCGGGCCGAGCCTCCAGCGGGTCGTCGAGCACGACCACGGGCCACTGCCCGAGCGGTCGGTGCGCATCCTGGCCGCCGGGCTGGCGCACGCGCTCACCAACATCCACGCCGCCGGGATCGTCCACCGCGACCTCAAGCCCTCCAACGTGATGCTCACCATAGAGGGACCCCGGGTCATCGACTTCGGGATCGCGCGGGCGCTGGAGACCCTCCCCGGCGAGGGCATCACCCAGACCGGGGCACTTGTCGGCTCGCCGGGCTTCATGGCTCCCGAGCAGGTGCGCGGCGACCGGATGACCCCGGCCTCCGACGTCTTCAGCCTCGGCTCGGTGCTCGCCTACGCGGCCACCGGCCGGCTCCCCTTCGGCTCGACCGAGGGCGGCGCGCACGCGCAGATGTTCCGCATCGCCCAGGAGGAACCGGACCTGTCCGGGCTTCCCGAGGGCATCGCCGACGTGGTCCGCGACTGCCTCCGCAAGGACCCGGCGACCCGCCCCTCCCTGGACGCGATCCTGGCGGGAACGGGAGCGGTCGACACGGTCGAGGAGGGTCGCTCCAGGGACCCCTGGCTACCGGGTTCGCTGGTGGCCCAACTGGGCCGCCACGCGGTCGAACTGCTGGAGGTGGAGGACCCGACGGTGCAGGGGCCCCGGCAGGGCTCGGCCGGTGAATGGGTGCGGGGGCCGGCCGGCCGAGGGGCGCGGGGCGGTGCCGAATCCGCGGCTGCCGGCGCGGGGGCGCTGCCGGCCGCCACCCACCCGCGGCCGGCACCCGACCCGTCCTCCCCCGAACACGCCCCGGCCTCGCACCCGGCCTACGGCTACCCGAACCAGCCCCACCAGCACCCGCAGCCGTACAACCCCTACAGCGACCCCTACCACACCCCCCACACCACCGTCGCCACCCCCGAGCCCGTCCAGCCGCCGCTCTACACGCCCCCGCCACCCCCGCCGTACGACCCGACCCCCGACGGCGAGTCGCGCCGTACCCGCCGTTCCACCGCGCTTCTCGTCATCGTCGCAGCGGTCGTGATGCTGGCCGCCGGCGGCTCCGTGTACGCGCTCATGAACAACGGCGGCGACGACGACAAGGCGGGCGGCGCCTCCACCCCCACCCCCTCGGCGACCACCCGGACCTCCTCCGGGGAGGCGACGCCCAGCGAGTCGCCCTCCTCCTCGGCCTCCTCCACCGGCACCGTGCCCACCGCTTTCCTCGGCACCTGGGCCACGGCGATAGACAACTCCACCGGCCACAACACCCGTGAACTGACCATCCGTCAGGGCGCCGTGGGCGACACGGTCCTCACCCTGGTCGCGGACGGCCCCGGCTACCACTGCGAGTTCGACGCGAAGCTCGCCGCGAAGCCCGGCTCGGGCGGCCCGTTGGAGATCGGTCCCTCCGCGGTCACCACGGGCAGGCCCCGTTCGTCGTGCAGCGCCGGAGAGGCCACCGAGGTGACCCTGCTGCCGGACGGCAGGCTGAAGCGGGAGAGGAAGGACGGCGAGGAGAGCCTTACGTACAGCAAGCGGTGAACTCCCGCGACGCCTGGGGTAGTTGAACGTTCGGAGAACATTCGCCCAGGTGTCCGAATTATCCCGTACCGGCCCCTCCGTGCCCCTTACGGTGACCGCACCATCCGACTCCGGGGAGTGGCGGGGGCACCCACATGGAGTGGCTGAGCGCGGAGAACATCGTGGCCGTCGGCACCGCGGTGGCGGGCATCGCCGCGTCGGCGGCCATCTTCTGGTTCGAGCGGCGCGTCCCGCGCCGTAAACGCATCGGCTACCGCGTGCAGATGGACAACCCGATCGGCGACGACGTCCGTTCGGGCCGGCTCGGCCGGCGCCTCGGCCTCTTCGACGAGGCCCCGGACATGGCCGACGCCACCCTCGTCCTGCTGCGCATCGAGAACGACGGCTCGCAGGGCATCGGCCGCGACGACTACACCAGCCCCGAACTGCACGGTCTCACCGCGGTGTTCAGCGACCGGACGATCCGCGGTGTCTCGGTCACCCAGCCGACCGACAGCCACCACCTCATGCCGCACTTCACCCCGGAGCGCGGCTTCGGCTACGCGGGCAACTCCCTGCGCATCCCGCGCGTCCCGCTCAACCACGGTGAGCACTTCAAGCTGCTCGTGCTGCTGTCCGGAGGCGACGTCGGCCGGGAGATCAGGCTCATCGGCGGTATCCACGACGGCGAGGTGCACCCCAACCGCAGCGCCACCCCGGACGACGCGACCCCGCTGTTCAGCCGCGCCTCCCGGCTGATCGCCACCATGCTGACGCTCAGTGTCGTCACCCTGGCCACGATCGTCGTGGCCCGCGACGACAGCCCGCCGCCGATCGGCTGCGCTAAGGGCTCGTTGAAGGTCTACGGCTCGACGGCGTTCGCGCCGGTGATCACGGACGCGGCCGGGAAGTACGAGAGCGACTGCGAGGGAGCCTCCATCCGCGTCGACGCGCACGGGTCGACGGCCGGGATCAGGGACCTGAACAGCGCGGGGGCCGACGGGAAGGCGAAGGGCTCCCCCTCGGTCGTGGCCCTCTCGGACGGCCCCAAGCCGCCCGGCATGCCCGAACTGCGCGAGAACCGGATCGCCCTGGTGGTCTTCGCCCTGGTCGTGAACGACGACGTGAAGCTGGCGGACCTCGCCACGGCCGACGTGCGCCGGCTGTACCGGGGCGAGATCACCAACTGGAAGCAGCTGGGCGGCCCCGACCTGCCGGTGAAACTGGTCAGCCGGGACGCCAACTCCGGGACCCGGCAGGTCTTCCAGCGGCGGGTGCTGAAACGCGGCGAGATCGCCAACTCCTCCGTCGACTGCGTGCACAAGGACGACCCGACGGCGAAGGTGATCCGCTGCGAGCTGGACTCGACCGACCAGGTGCTGTCGGAAGTGGCCCGGCTGAAGGGCGCGGTCGGCTACGCCGAGCTGAACGTGGCGGCCGGGGCGAAGGGCCTGCACGTTCTCTCCCTGGACCACGACGCCCCGTCCGTGGAGGCGATCGAGAGCGGCCTCAGCCCGTACCCGTACCGCGAGATCGAGTACGCGTACACCTACGGCCGGCCCGCGGTCGGCACACTGGCGTCGAGCTTCCTGTCGTACGTCGTCAGGGGCGACGGCCAAGACGTGATCCGCACGCACGGGCAAGTGCCCTGCTACACCCCGGTGGGGATGAAGCTCTGCCGGTGAGGCCGGTGAGGCCGGTGAGGCGCGGGGGTTCAGCCGAGGCTCACCCAGGTGCCCCCGGCGGCCGAGCGGCTCATCGCGTCGAGGGCGGCCGCGCTGTGCACGGCGTCCCGCAGGGTCGGGCCGTACGGGGTGTCCTCCACTATGGAGCGCAGGAAGTTGCGGGCCTCGACGACCTTGAGGTCGTCGTAGCCCATGGCGTTGGCCGCGCCGGGCTGGAAGGCGCCGTACTCGCCGTGCCCGGGGCCGACGTGGACCGTGCTGACGGGCTGGTCCTGGTAGGAGGTGCCGCGGCTGACGCCGAGTTCGCCCATCCGCCGGTAGTCCCAGAAGACGGCGCCCTTGGTGCCGTGCACCTCGAAGCCGTAGTTGTTCTGCTCGCCGACCGAGACCCGGCACGCCTCCAGGACGCCCCGGGCGCCGGAGGCGAAGCGCAGCAGGCAGTTCACGTAGTCCTCGTTCTCTACCGGGCCGAGTACGCCGCCGGTGGCCAGGGTGTGGCCGGCGGTGGCGCCGGTGGGGCGGGCGCGCTCCGGGATGAAGACGGCGGTGTCGGCGGCGAGCGCGGTGATCTCCCCGAGCAGGAAGCGGGCCAGGTCGACGCCGTGCGAGGCGAGGTCGCCAAGAACCCCGCCACCGCCGCGGGCCCGCTCGTAGCGCCAGGTCAGGGCGCCGTCCGGGTGGGCCGCGTAGTCGCTGAAGAGGCGGATGCGCACGTGTGTGACGGTGCCCAGCTCGCCGGCGGCGATGAGGTCACGGGCGTACGCGACGGCGGGCGCGTTGCGGTAGTTGAAGCCGACGGTGCCCTGGACGCCCGCCTTCGCGACGGCGTCGGCGACCGCGCCGGCGTCCTCCGCGGTCAGCCCGACCGGCTTCTCGATCCAGATGTGCTTGCCGGCCTCGGCCATGGCGACGCCGATCTCCCGGTGCAGGAAGTTCGGCGCGGTGATGCTGACGGCATCCACGCGCGGGTCGGCGACGACCTCACGCCAGTCGCGGGTGGTGGACGCGAACCCGAACTGCGCGGCGGCCTCCTCGGCCCGGCCCGGCACCTCCTCGGCGACGGTCACCAGCTCGGGGCGTACGGGCAGCTGCGGGAAGTGGTGGGGGACCCGCTGGTAGGCCTGGGTGTGCACCCGCCCCATCCAGCCGAACCCGACGACGGCGACGCCGAGCCTACGCACCATGTGGCTGCCCCTCTTCGGACCGTTCCGCGGACTGTCCGCTCACGATGCGGGGCCGCTTCCGTCGATGTCAAGACATTAGGCCGTCGTGACAAATCTCCTCACGGGGACCTGGCCGGGACATCGCCTGGGCCAGGCGTGGCCTCGCCGGACCTCGCCGGACCTCGCCGGACCTCGCCGGACCTCGCCGGACCTCGCCGGACCTCGCCGGACCTCGCCGGGGCGACGCCGGGTCTCGCCGGGGCCTGGCCATGGCATCGCCTGGACCGGGCGTGGCCACGCCGGGGTCAGCCGGGCCTCGCCGGGTCAGCCGGGACCTGGCCGGGTCAGCCGGGACCTGGCCATGACATCGCCCGGACCGGGCGTGGCCACGCCGGGACCTTGCCGGGTCAGCCGGGGCCTGGCCATGACATCGCCTGGACCGGGCGTGGCCACGCCGGGGTCAGCCGGGCCACGCCGGGATCAGCCGGGACCTTGCCGGGTCTCGCCTGGCCCGCTGGGACTTGGCGCGGGCTTCACCGGGGTTCCGGTGGTCGTTGTCTGGGCATGTTCGGGCGGGTTCCGTTCGTGCCCGGGGGCAGCGGGAAGCGGCCGTTCAGATGTCCCGCGTCCGCGCGCGGCCCCGCCGTCACCGTCGCCTGCATGCCGAGCGGCGCCGGTCCGGTCCGGAACTCCACCATCCAGTCGGCCGTCTCCGTGCGGACCAGCTCGGTCACGTCCTCCGAGAACCGCCGCAGCACCGCCAGGCACCGCTCGGCCGCCTCGCTCGCCGTGCCCTCCGCCGGTCCCAGCACCTCCCGGACGCTCTCCGAAGCCCAGTCGAACTGGAGCACCTGGAGCCGCCGCTGCACGGCCTGCGCGGTCGCCATGTCCCTTATCCAGCCGGAGGTCACCCCGAAGAACCGGTCGACGCCGACGCACGCCACCGCCAGCAGCAGCGCGAGATACCCCCAGGGCGCGACCCCGCCCACCACGCCGGTGAGGTCGAGGAGCGGCAGCGCGGCACCCAGCACCGCGCCCACGGCCGCCCCGCACCGCAGCGCCCGGGCCCCCCGCCGCTTCCACACCCGGTCCGCCAAGTACCACGCGGCGGTCTGCAGCGCCCCGCGCTCCACCCACCGGTACAGCTCGTCGAGCCGCTCGGCCGGTTCACCCCAGTCCCCGAGCGGGAACGGCCGCCCGGTCAGGTCACCCGGCCGCAGTCCGGCCGCACCCTCGCCCCGCCCGTCCTGAGGCGGTCCCTCGGGCTGCATCTCCGGCTGGCCCACCCGGCACTCCCTACTGATCACAACCGATCACGTTCCGTGACATCGGACCGTCATTGCGCATGGCGTCGGCCATGGCCCTGCACGTGACAATGGATGCTGACAACGGGAACCCTTCCTACCGCCCAATGGGTGGCGAAGACCTTGCTTTCGCCTCTTTTCCGCTCGGAAGTGGGCCTTGATCAGGTATAGGGCCGTCAGGATTCTCACTCGAAAGAGTGGCGGGGCGATGGCTGCGTCGACCACGTAGGCTCATCCACAGCAGAGCAGAACCAGACACGGATGCGGACCCAGGAGCTGATCGTGATCCCCGGTGGTGGCCAGCCCAACATGCAGCAGCTGCTCCAGCAGGCCCAGAAGATGCAGGAAGACCTGGCACGGGCCCAGGAGGAGCTGGCGAACACGGAGGTCGACGGGCAGGCGGGCGGCGGCCTGGTGACGGCCACCGTGACCGGCGCCGGCGAGCTGCGCACGCTGAAGATCGACCCGAAGGCGGTGGACCCGGAGGACACCGAGACCCTCGCCGACCTGGTCGTCGCGGCCGTCCAGGCGGCCAACGCGAACGCCCAGGCGCTCCAGCAGCAGAAGCTCGGCCCGCTGGCGCAGGGTCTGGGTGGCGGCAGCGGCATTCCCGGTCTGCCGTTCTGATCCCCGGGCGGTTTCCGCCACCGCTCTGATCTCGCCGTTCTGATGTTCGTCGCCCGCGCGACACCCGCACCGCCTTCCTAGGACAGGCGGCAGCCAACTACGGTACGTACCGAAAGACTCCAGGAAGGGCAGTCCGTTGTACGAAGGCGTGGTCCAGGACCTCATCGACGAGTTGGGGCGGTTGCCCGGCGTCGGTCCGAAGAGCGCGCAGCGGATCGCCTTCCACATCCTGCAGGCCGAGCCGACGGACGTACGGCGGCTCGCCCAGGCCCTCCTGGAGGTCAAGGCGAAGGTCCGGTTCTGCGCGACCTGCGGCAACGTGGCGCAGGAGGAGCTGTGCAACATCTGCCGTGACACGCGCCGCGACCCGACGGTGATCTGCGTGGTCGAGGAGCCCAAGGACGTGGTCGCCATCGAGCGCACCCGTGAGTTCCGCGGCCGTTACCACGTGCTCGGCGGCGCGATCAGCCCGATCGAGGGCGTCGGCCCCGACGACCTGCGGATCAGGGAGCTGCTCGCCCGGCTTGCCGACGGCGCGGTCACCGAGCTCATCCTGGCCACGGACCCGAACCTGGAGGGCGAGGCGACCGCCACCTACCTCGCCCGCATGATCAAACCCATGGGCCTGAAGGTCACCCGCCTGGCCAGCGGCCTCCCGGTGGGTGGCGACCTGGAATACGCGGACGAGGTCACCCTCGGTCGCGCCTTCGAGGGGAGACGACTCCTAGATGTCTGACGCCACACTGCACGCGACCGCCCAGGACCCCGACGACTTCGCGGTCCAGATCGCCGACCAGGTCGAGAGCTTCCTGGTGGCCGTCACGGAGGTGGCCAAGGGCGACGAGCCGGACTCGGCGGTCCCCTTCCTCCTCCTGGAGGTCTCCCAGCTGCTGCTGGCCGGTGGCCGCCTCGGCGCGCACGAGGACATCGTCCCCGACGAGCGCTACGAGCCGGACCTCGGCCCCGAGCCGGACGTCGACGAACTGCGCGAGAACTTCGCCCGGCTCCTCGAGCCCATCGACGTCTACTCCGAGGTCTTCGACCCGTACGAGCCCCGCAGGGCGCCCGTGCCGGCCCGTATCTCGGACGACCTGGCCGATGTCATCACCGACCTGCGGCACGGCATGGCCCACTACCGGGCCGGCCGCACCACGGAGGCGCTGTGGTGGTGGCAGTTCTCCTACTTCTCCAACTGGGGCCCGACCGCCTCCGCGACCCTGCGTGCCCTCCAGTCCATCCTCATCCACGTCCGCCTCAACCAGCCCCTGGCGGAGCTGGACGGCCTGGACACGGACCAGGACACGATCGGCGACGAGACGCTGGAGTTCGAGGCCGGCCAGGTCATGCAGGAGGAGATCGGCGGACAGCTGGGCCTCAAGGCCAAGTGAGCCGGGGCTCCGGCCCGGAAAAGGGTCTTGCTCCTCGTCCTCGTCGCCGCCGTCGCGCCCAGTCACTGTGAGCCACCGCACTTTCCTGCGTGGGGTGCCGCGAGCTGGGCATGTTCCGTCCCGGAAGCGAGCGGCGGAACACCCCGCCAGGACGTCTCACCATGCGGGAGCACGCTGGTGGAATCCGGCCGCTCGTTAAACTGAGCCGACACAGACAAACCGAGCGAGGAGCGCACGTGGGCCTTGTCGTGCAGAAGTACGGAGGTTCCTCCGTTGCCGATGCCGAGGGCATCAAGCGCGTCGCCAAGCGAATCGTGGAAGCGAAGAAGAACGGCAACCAGGTGGTTGTCGTCGTTTCCGCGATGGGCGACACGACGGACGAGCTGATCGATCTGGCCGAGCAGGTGTCCCCGATGCCTGCCGGGCGTGAGTTCGACATGCTGCTGACCGCCGGAGAGCGTATCTCCATGGCACTGCTGGCCATGGCGATCAAAAACCTGGGCCACGAGGCCCAGTCGTTCACCGGCAGCCAGGCAGGCGTCATCACCGACTCGGTCCACAACAAAGCCCGGATCATCGACGTCACGCCGGGGCGGATCAGGACGGCGCTGGACGAGGGCAACATCGCCATCGTGGCGGGGTTCCAGGGCGTGAGCGCGGACAAGAAGGACATCACCACGCTGGGGCGCGGCGGGTCCGACACCACGGCCGTGGCGCTGGCCGCCGCGCTGGACGCCGAGGTCTGTGAGATCTACACCGACGTCGACGGTGTGTTCACCGCCGACCCGCGCGTGGTGAAGAAGGCGCGGAAGATCGACTGGATCTCCTTCGAGGACATGCTGGAGCTCGCCGCCTCCGGTTCCAAGGTGCTGCTCCACCGCTGTGTGGAGTACGCCCGCCGTTACAACATCCCGATCCACGTCCGGTCCAGCTTCAGCGGACTTCAGGGCACGTGGGTCAGCAGTCAGCCGATTGGGGACAAGAAGGTGGAGCAGGCCATCATCTCCGGTGTCGCGCACGACACCTCCGAGGCCAAGATCACGGTCGTCGGTGTGCCGGACAAGCCGGGTGAGGCCGCCGCGATCTTCCGGACCATCGCCGACGCCCAGGTCAACATCGACATGGTCGTGCAGAACGTGTCCGCCGCGGCCACCGGCCTGACCGACATCTCCTTCACGCTGCCGAAGACCGAGGGCCGCAAGGCCATCGACGCCCTGGAGCGCAACCGGCCGGGCATCGGCTTCGACTCGCTGCGCTACGACGACCAGATCGGAAAGATCTCGCTGGTCGGCGCGGGTATGAAGACCAACCCCGGGGTCACCGCCTCGTTCTTCGAGGCGCTGTCCGACGCGGGCGTGAACATCGAGCTGATCTCGACCTCCGAGATCCGTATCTCGGTCGTCACCCGCGCCGACGACGTGCCGGAGGCCGTGCGCGCCGTGCACACCGCCTTCGGGCTCGACTCCGACAGCGACGAGGCCGTGGTCTACGGAGGCACCGGCCGATGACTGCCAAGCCGACGCTCGCGGTCGTGGGGGCGACCGGGGCCGTCGGCACGGTCATGCTCCAGATCCTGTCCCAGCGGGCGGACGTCTGGGGCGAGATCCGCCTGATCGCCTCCGCGCGCTCGGCCGGCTGCAAGCTGACCGTGCGCGGGGAGGAGATCGAGGTCGTCGCCCTGTCGGAGGAGGCCTTCGACGGGATCGACGTCGCGATGTTCGACGTGCCCGACGAGATCTCCGCGCGCTGGGCGCCCGTCGCCGCGGCCAAGGGTGTCGTCGTGGTGGACAACTCCGGCGCCTTCCGGATGGACCCCGAGGTGCCCCTGGTGGTCCCCGAGGTCAATCCGCACTGTGCCCGCAGCCGGCCGCGCGGGATCATCGCCAACCCCAACTGCACCACCCTGTCGATGATCGTCGCCCTGGGCGCACTGCACGCCGAGTTCGGGCTGCGCGAGCTGGTGGTGTCGTCGTACCAGGCGGTGAGCGGCGCCGGGCGGGCCGGCGTGGAGACACTGCGGGCCCAGCTGTCGATGGTCGCCGGTACCGAGCTGGGCACCAAGCCCGGTGACGTACGGCGGGCCGTCGGGGACAGCACCGGGCCGTTCCCGGAGCCGGTCGCGCTGAACGTCGTACCGTGGGCCGGGTCGCTGCGCGAGGACGGCTGGTCGTCGGAGGAGATGAAGGTGCGGGACGAGTCCCGCAAGATCCTCGGGCTGCCGAAGCTTCCGGTCGCCGTGACCTGTGTCCGGGTCCCGGTGGTCACCACGCACTCCCTGACCGTGCACGCCCGCTTCCAGGGCGAGGTCACGGTCGACGGGGCCCGGGAGATCCTGGACACCGCCCCGGGCGTCGTCCTCTTCGACAACCCGGCCGCCGGGGAGTTCCCGACCCCGGCCGACGTGGTGGGCACCGATCCGACCTGGGTGGGGCGGGTGCGGCGGGCGCTCGACGACCCGACCGCGCTGGAACTCTTCGTCTGCGGGGACAATCTTCGCAAAGGTGCCGCTCTGAACACCGCGCAGATCGCCGAGCTGGTGGCGGCGGAACTGACTGGCCGTTCAGGTATGGCGGAGTTCGCGTGAACAGCCGGTGACCACGGGAAACGTCCTGGGTGGGAGCGGGCCCACAAGTAGGGGTCGAGCAGGAAATGTGGCCATGAGCATGGTCCAAACCACTTGAACCCCGGCCCCTCGGCGTTCGAAGATTTTCCTCCCCGTCCTCCGCAACCACGCGGACGGCGGGGAGCGTCTTTGCGATCGCCCTCTTACGGGGCGCTTACGCGGCCGGCCCTCGGGTCGTGGGACGCATGATCCTGGCGTGGGGACGCCGTGATCAGGGCGTGGGGACGCCCGTTCATATGGGACACAAGGGAAGAGCGGGACGCATGACGGCATGTGAGGCACCGTCGGGTGTACTGCCGGACGCGCGGAGAACGGTCTCGACCGCGCGGGCCGGCCGGCCCGGCATGCCCGGCGCGAACCCGCCCGGCGCGCCTGACACGAAAGTGATGCCCGGCACGTACAACCCCGAAGGGGGTAGACGTGTCCAACTGACGTGGCAGAGGTACTCGAACTCAGTGCGCCCCTCGGCGCGACGGCCTTGCGGCCGCCCCGCGCGGGCCTGCGCCCTCGCATGTCCGGCGCGGCCGGCGGCATGCCGGTGATCGCGCCCATGCCCGCAGCGCGGCCCACCCGCATACCCAGCCAGCGCGACGGCGCCGAGGAGACGGCGGCGGCCGGTACCACCGTCGACCACCTCACCGAGACCTACCGGGCGCACTACCGTTCACTGCTCGGCCTCGCCGCGCTCCTCCTCGACGACACCGCCTCCTGCGAGGACGTCGTGCAGGAGGCGTTCATCCGTGTCCACTCGGCCCGCAAACGCGTCCGTGACCCGGAGAAGACCCTGGCCTACCTGCGCCAGACGGTCGTCAACCTCTCCCGTTCCGCGCTGCGCCGCCGCATCCTCGGCCTCAAGCTCCTCTCCAAGCCGATGCCCGACATGGCGAGCGCCGAGGAGGGCGCCTACGACCAGCTGGAGCGGCGCGACCTGATCAAGGCCATGAAGGGCCTGCAGCGCCGGCAGCGCGAGGTCCTGGTGCTGCGCTACTTCGCCGACATGACCGAGGCCCAGGTCGCCGAGACGCTGGGCATATCGCTGGGGTCGGTGAAGGCGTACGGCTCGCGCGGCATCGCGGCACTACGGGTGGCGATGGAGTCGGCGGCATGACGGACAGCCCCCAGGGAGGCGACTCACATGATCGCCACGAGCCCTACGCTTGGCACGAGCCGACACGGGACGGCGCGCCACGCCCCGGCCGCGAGTCGCACGGTTCTCACGGCCCGGGGGAGCCACCCGGTTCGGGGGAGCCGGCCCGGGACCACGGGCCTGCCGGCCGGCGGGAGCCGGCGCGGGACCACGAGCAAGAGCACACGCAATCGCACGCTGGGAACGGAACTGTGAACCACGGCCCCGACGAAAAGGGCCCCGAGGAGCTCGGACAGGGCTTCGACGGGCTCGGCGCCGGCCATGACGGGCTCGGTGCCGACGAACTGGCGCTGCGCCGGATGCTGCACTCCGCGGTCGACGATCTCGCACCGCGCGACGGCGTCCTCGACCACCTGCGCCGCGCCGTCCCGGCCCGCCGGGCCCGCAAGCGCCAGGCCGCCGTGGGCATGGCGGCCGCGGCCCTCTTCATCGGCA
The DNA here is from genome assembly GCF_053597895.1 of Streptomyces sp. NPDC001220. NCBI lineage: Bacteria > Bacillati > Actinomycetota > Actinomycetes > Kitasatosporales > Streptomycetaceae > Streptomyces > Streptomyces sp. NPDC001220. The sequence continues at coordinate 209,701 of NZ_JBSFJE010000009.1, read as the reverse complement.
CCGTGATCCCCGCCCTCGTGCACGTCTCCAACTCCGGCGGCATGGACCCCAACACCTCCATGGCCGGCCAGGCCTCCCAGGCCCAGGGCGGCTCGGCGGGCGGCAAGAACCCGGACGGCGGCTCCAGCACCGCGGGCGCCAGCAGCGGCCAGGCCACCGACCAGCAGACCGGCGGCACCAAGGACGGCGGCAAGGACGAGAGCACCGGCGCCGTCGGCGGCACCAAGGTCGTCCCCTCGGCCAGCGCCGACACCATGGCCCCGGTCTGCACCTCGGACCAGCTCGCCACCCCGACCGCCACCGTCGGCGCCCCCGACTCGACGGGCGTCGTCTACGGCACCTTCCGGGTCGTGAACGTCTCGAAGACGAGCTGTACGGTCGGCGGCCCCGGCAGCGTGGGCCTGCTCGCGCAGGGCGCGGCCGACGCCACCAAGCTCAGCGCGGTCCGGCACACCTCGGGCGACGCGGCGGCCGGGCTCCCCGACCCGTCCACCGAGCTGACCGGCCTGGTCCTGGCACCCGGCGCGGCCTACGACGAGAAGTTCGGCTTCGTCCCCCTGGAGACCTGCCCGACCAGCGGGACCAGCACCGGCGGCTCCACCGACACCGGCGGCACCGGTGGCAGCACGGCCTCCCCGAGCCCCTCCGAGGACCCCGGCAGCAGCACCGGTACGACCACCACCGGATCGGAGGGCGCCACCACCCAGCTGCTCACCGAGGACGGCACGGCCGACGGCGGCGTCGCGGTCTCGTACACCCCGGAGGCCGGGTCCCCGACCGGCTCCGCGACGGTGACGAACGCGTGCGCCGGGACGGTCTACTGGACCGGAGTCCTGCCGGCGGTGTGACCGGCGCCGCGGGAGCGGCGCCGTCGGCGTCCGTCAGACGGCGCTCGGCTGCCGGGCCTGGGTCTCCTCGTCCGGCACCAGGCCGAGCGCCGCGTCCCGGGCGAACTCCACCTCGCGGCGCAGCAGCCGGAACCACATGAACACCGTGAACCCCGCGAAGACGAACCACTCGCCGGTGTAGCCGAGGTTCTGGAACGCCTTCAGGTCGAGCCCCGAGTTGTCCGGCGCGATCGCCGGGACGGCCGTCATCCCCGAGTCGGCCTTCTCCAGCGTGATCCACGCGTCGTACATCCGGTAGGGCACCAGGTTCACCAGCGAGGCCGCGCTGATCGCCGCCGTCTGTCCGGACGGCAGCCCGCCCTGGGTGCTGACGCCGTTGTCCCCCGGCGTCTCGGAGGCCTGCAGCGCGCCGGTGACGGTGACCTCGCCGGCCGGCGGGGCGGGCGCCTTCGCCGTGTCGGCCTTGCCGGGCAGCCAGCCGCGGACGACGGGCAGAGCCTGGCCGGAGTCGGTGCGCAGCAGGGTCAGGACGTAGAAGCCGTCCCTGCCGTCGAGCTGCCGGTCGGGCACCAGCAGCTGCTTGGCGTACCGGCCGCTGACGGTGGCCCGCTTACCGGAGGTCGACTGGTCGACGGGGAGCAGGTCGGCCAGGGGCCGGGCCGCTTCCGTCCGGGCCGTCTCGACCTGCTTGTCGGCGCTGCGATGCGCCTCGACCCGCGACTCGAAGCGGCTCAGCTGCCAGGACCCCATGAAGATGCAGAACGGGATGGCGAGCAGCACGAAGACGTTGATGCCCCACCAACGGGGTGTCAGCAGAAAGCGGTACACGCCTTCCACGGTACGGGGCGCTTTGCGGCGGGTTGGGAGTGGGGTCGGACCCGTGGGGCGGCCGCGCGCAAAGTTATCCACAGGCTGAGGACGCCCGCCAGCGCATTGTGGGTGGGTGCGGGCACTATGGGGCCATGACTGCGGCCATGAGTGAGAGCGACATGCCGGACTGGGAGAAGCGCTTCCGCGCCCCTCGGGTCTCCCTGCCGGACTGGGCGGAGGACGCCCCCGACCGTTCCCTGTTCGTGTCGAACGCGACGGGGACGTATGAGCTGTACGCCTGGGACCGCGCGAGCGGAGAGCAGCGCCAGGCGACGAACCGGCCGAACGGCACGACGGACGGGCTGCTCTCCCCGGACGGCGCGTGGATCTGGTGGTTCGACGACAAGGACGGCGACGAGTTCGGCGTCTGGCGCCGCCAGCCCTTCGGCGGCGGCGCGGACGAGGAGGCGACACCGGGCCTGGAGCCGTCGTACCCCTCGGGCCTGGCCCTGGGCCGGGACGGCCGTACGGCGGTCGTGGGCCGTTCCACCGACGACGAGGGTACGACGATCTACCTGGTCAGAGTGGGGGAGAAGCCGCGGGAGATCTACCGCCACCATGAGTCGGCGGGCGTCGGCGACCTCTCCCACGACGGCTCGCTGATCGCCATCGAGCACACCGAGCACGGCGACGCGATGCACTCGGCGCTGCGCGTGATCCGCCCGGACGCCACGCCGGTCGCCGAGCTGGACGACACCAGGGGCGGCGCGGAGGAACTGGGCCTGGAGGTGCTGGGCTTCGCCCCGGTCGAAGGCGATCCGCGGCTGCTCATCGGCCACCAGCGGCGCGGCCGCTGGGAGCCGCTGGTCTGGGACGTCGTGACCGGCGAACAGACGGACCTGACCCTGGACCTGCCGGGCGACGTGAGCGCGGAGTGGTATCCGGACGGCAGCGCCCTGCTGATCGCCCACAGCCACAAGGCCCGCAGCGAACTGTTCCGGTACGACCTGGCGACGCACGAGCTGACCGGTATCCCGACCCCGGCGGGCTCGGTCTCCGGGGCGACCGCCCGCCCCGACGGAAACGTCGAGTACCTCTGGTCCTCCGCCGCCGAGCCGCCGGTGGTCCGCTCGACGACGGGCGAGGTGGTCCTGGATCCGCCGGGCATGAAGTGCCCCCCGTCCGTCCCGGTCTCGGACGCGTGGGTGGAGGGCCCCGGCGGCCGTATCCACGCGCTGATCCAGAAGCCGGCGGGAGCGGAGGGGCCGTTGCCGACCGTCTTCGACCTGCACGGCGGCCCGACCTGGCACGACAGCGACAGCTTCGCGGCGGGCCCGGCGGCCTGGGTGGACCACGGTTACGCGGTGGTCCGCATCAACTACCGGGGCTCCACGGGCTACGGCCGGGCCTGGACGGACGCGCTGAAGCACCGGGTGGGCCTGATCGAGCTGGAGGACGTGGCGGCGGTACGGGACTGGGCGGTGGAGTCCGGCCTGGCCGACCCCGACCGGCTGATCCTGACCGGCGGCTCCTGGGGCGGTTACCTGACCCTGCTGGGCCTGGGCACCCAGCCCGATTCCTGGGCGGTGGGCATCGCGGTCGTTCCGGTCGCCGACTACGTCACGGCGTACCACGACGAGATGGAGTCCCTGAAGGCGATGGACCGCACGCTGCTGGGCGGTACGCCGGAGGAGGTCCCGGACCGCTTCGCCGCGAGTTCACCCCTGACGTACGTGGACGACGTCAAGGCACCGGTCTACATCTCGGCCGGCGTCAACGACCCCCGCTGCCCCATCCGCCAGATCGACAACTACGTCACCCGCCTGGCCGCCCGCTCGGCCCCCCACGAGGTCTACCGCTACGACGCCGGCCACGGCTCCCTGGTGGTCGACGAACGGATCAAGCAGCTGAGACTGGAGATGGAGTTCGCGGAAACCCACCTCACGCCCACGGCAGCGGCGCCGACGGACTGAGCCGAACTCGGCACCCGGTCAGCGGCACCCGGTCAGCGGCACTCGTCCGGCGCCGCGCGGTTCGGCGCACCGCCCGAAGAGGCGAGCCAACTCCGCGCGGCCCTGGCGCCCCGCAAGGGGCGCGGGGAACTGCGCGATCGGCCACGACGCACCCGCCCCCGCCTCTCAACCGAGCGAGTCGGACGGCCCGGCGGGCGGCACGCGGCCGGACAACTCCGCCAGCCCCCGGCGAGTGACCGCGACCACCACCCGGTCCCCACCCTTCAGCAGATAGTCCCCGGCGACCGGGCGCCCCTCGAGCGCCAGCACCCGCCACGCCCCCGCCCGGAACGCCCCGTCCACCGTCCGCCCCTCCAACTGCGGATGCCCGCCCACATCCACCGCCGCCACCAGCAGCACCTTCCGCTCCACCGGAATCGCCCCGAGGATCTGCCGCCCCAGCATCGCCCCCGCGAAGGACGGCGCCGCCAGATAGGACACACTCCGGCTCCGGGTGACCGCACGCGGATGCGCGGCCCGCAGCGTCCGGTACACGGCCGTCGCGAAGTCGTCGTCGTACAGCCGCAGTACCGCCTTCAGGTCCGGTCGTACCGCCCGCGCGTACAGCACGGCCTCCAGATTCGTCGTATCCGCGCTGGTCACCGCGAGCAGCGCCTGCGCCCGATGGATCTTGGCGGCCTCCAGGACCCCCTCCTGGGTGACATCCCCGAGCACCACCGGCACCCGCAGCCGCCGGGCCACCGCAAGCCCGCGCGCGTCCGGATCGGACTCGACGCACACCACGGGGACCTGCAGTTCACGCAGCCGTGTCAGCACCCGTGTCCCGATCTTGCCCAGCCCGAGCAGCACGACATGCCCGCTCAGCCCCCGCGGCGGCTTCCGCAGCGCCGAAGCCGTCCGGAAGGTACCGAGCGCTTCGAGCACCGCCGCCAGCAGCACCGGCAGCAACAGCAACCCCATCAACCCGGACAGCAGTTGAAGGATCTGCCGCCCGAGCGACTGCCCGATCGCGGGATCGTCGATGGCGAACAGATCGAGGAGCGTGTAGTAGAAGGCCCGTACCGGATGAATACCCGTCACCACCGACAGCGCGACCGCGAGCGCGACCACACACCCCACGACCCCGGCCAGCGACCACCGCAGCCGCCGCGAGAACAGCGAGACGAGCAGCGGCACGACCCCGGCCCCGAACCCGGCCCGGCGCCGGTCCTGCGCGGCCGCCTCGGACGAGGACGAGGACACCTGCTCCAGCACCATCACGCCACGCTCACCCGCGGCTCGTACCTCCGCGTCGTCGGGCAGCAGCCGCGGCCCCTGCTCCCCGGCGCCCTCGACCGGTCCGGGACCGTTGTTGTTCGCCGAGAACAGCGCCAGCGTGCACAGCCCCTGGCCGGCGTCCGGCCCGGCGAGGCCCCCCGGCGGCAGGTCCACCGCCCGCAGCACCAGCCCGTCCGTCTGGATGACCTTGCCGGTCCCGGCGAGCGCGGTGGCGGCGAGCGCGGGCGCGGCGGTGTCGGCGTCGGAGAGTACGGTCGTGGACGTGTCGCCCGCACCGCCGTCCAGATCGCCGACCGCCAACACGGCTGCCTGGTCCAGGAGTTCCTCGATGTGCTGCCCCAACCGCCGGTTGTACAGCCGCAACACCAGCCGCAGCCGGGGGTTCAGCCGGCGTGCGGTGAGAGCGGCCCGGATGTTGGTCTCGTCGTCGTCGTACACGAGCGCGAGCGCGGTGGCCCGCTCCACGCCCGCCTCCGCGAGCACGGCCTCGGTGGCCTCGACGGCCTCCAGCACCCGCTCCCCGCGCGGGCCTTCAGCGACGGCCGGGACGGTGCCGCCGCCCGCGCCGTTGCCGCCGTTCCCGTTGGCGCGTCCGACGGTGGCGCTGACCACCCGGTCGAGGAGCGCGGCCGAGGCGGCCCGGGCCCGTCCGACCACCGGTGGCCTGGCGATCCGCACGTTCGGGGGTACGACGAGGGTGACCTGTTCGCCGTACACCACGCGCAACTCGGCCGCCAGCCGGTGCGCGAGCCCGTCGTCGCCGCAGACCACCATGTGCGCCGGGGCGCCACCACCTTGATACGGAACGCTCGCCACAAGGGAAAAGAGTGCCTCAACAGGACGCATGGTTCCAGCAACGAGGTGAACAGCCGCCCCCGGCCGCCCGTAGGGAAGGGCAGGGAGCATAATCCCGGATCTACCGAAGTGCCGGAGGTATCCCACCCGTGGCCATCACCGAAGAAGCCGCCCCGCCCGGCCACGCGTCCGAGGACGGGACCCCGGGCGAGGGCAGCCGCACCCCGCCCGGCCAGGAGGGCTGGCATCTCAGCTCCCCCCTGGCCCTGACCCTGCTGCTCCTGCTGGTCGTGGTGTTCCAGGGCCCGGTGCGCGGCGCGCTGTCGACGCCGGTGATGCAGAGCTGGATGACCGTGTTCGTGGCGGTGGTCGTCCAGGCGCTCCCCTTCCTCGTCCTCGGTGTGCTTCTCTCGGCGGCGATCGCGGTCTTCGTGCCCCCGTCCTTCTTCGCCCGCGCCCTGCCCGGCCGACCCGCGCTGGCCGTCCCGGTCGCGGGGCTGGCCGGCGCCGTACTGCCGGGCTGCGAGTGCGCCTCCGTCCCGGTGGCCGGCGCCCTGGTCCGCCGGGGCGTCACCCCGGCCGCGGCCATCGCCTTCCTGCTCTCCGCCCCCGCGATCAACCCGATCGTGCTGACGGCGACGGCGGTGGCGTTCCCCCGCAACCCCGAGATGGTGCTGGCGCGGTTCGCCGGCAGCCTGCTGGTGGCGTGCGGGATGGGCTGGCTGTGGCAGCGCCTCGGCCGTACCGACTGGCTGCGCCTGCCGGCGCACGCGCACCACGAGGGCGAAACCAGGGCGGAGGCGTTCTGGGACTCGGTCCGCCACGACACCGTGCACGCGGGCGGCTTCCTGGTCCTCGGCGCGATGGCGGCGGCGACCCTGAAGGCGGTGGCCCCGGCGGAATGGCTGCGCACGGCCGCCGCCAACCCGGTGATCGCGATCCTCGCCCTGTCGATCCTCGCGGTGCTCCTCTCCATCTGCTCGGAGGCGGACGCGTTCGTGGCGGCGTCCCTGACCCAGTTCTCGCTCACCGCGAAGCTGGCGTTCCTGATCGTGGGCCCGATGATCGACCTGAAACTCTTCGCGATGCAGGCAGGTACCTTCGGCCGCGGCTTCGCCCTGCGCTTCGCCCCGGCCACCTTCGCCGCGGCGATCGCCGGCGCGGTCCTGACCGGGGCGGTGCTGCTGTGAACCGGCAGGCCCAGGCGGCGATGATGTTCCTGGTGGGGGCGGCCCTGCTGCACGCGGGCGCCACCGATCTCTATCTGCGCTACGTGAAGGCGGGCCTGCGCCCGCTGCTGCTGGCGGCGGGCGCGGTCCTGATCGTCTCGGCCCTGGCGACGGCCTGGTACGAGTGGCGCCGCAGCCGCCGTCGGGCCGCTGCTGCCACCGTCACCGCCACCGCCACCACCCCCGCTCCCGCCACGGACCACAGCCACCCCGAACCCCGGATCTCCTGGCTCCTGGTCCTTCCCCTGCTGGCCCTGATCCTCATCGCCCCGCCCGCGCTCGGCTCCTACAGCGCGATGCGCGCGGGCACTGCCCTGCAACAGCCGTACGGCTACACGAAGTTGCCGGCCGGGGACCCGATCCCGCTCGCCCTGGTCGACTACGCGGGCCGGGCGGTGTACGACCACGGGCGTTCGCTCGACGGCCACCGCGTCCGCATCTCCGGCTTCGTGGCCGTGGACACCGCCGGCACCCCCTACCTGGTCCGGATGGCCCTCAACTGCTGCGCGGCGGACGCCCAGCCGGTGAAGGTCGCCCTGACCGGCAAGATCCCCCCGGTCCTCCAGCCGGACGCCTGGCTCCAGGTGACGGGAACCTACACCGCCCGGCGGACCAAGGACCCGGTGAACGGCGGCCCGATCCCGTTCCTGAAGGTCACCGAGGCCAAGCCGATCCCGACGCCGGCCGACCCGTACGACGAGACCTGGAACAACTGACCCGTCCTGAGCCGTCCTGAGCTGGCTTGAGGCGGCCTCCGGTAAATGCTTGATCAAGAAGCCGCAGGTGTGTTCGAACCCGGTGTTACGCTCCGCCTGCTCCGCGGCCGGGGACCGCGGCCCACGGGGAGGACGACACGATGAACAGGCCCACACACAGACGCGTCCGGCTGGCGCTGCTGCTGGCAGGCGCGTTGGCGGCCACGCTCCCGGCGACGGTGGCGTCCGCCGACGAGACCCCCGTCGACCCGGCGCTGCCGACGCCCACCGCGCCGGCCGGCACGAGCTGCGGCACCGCGGACAGCCCGCTCTTGCGCACCGCCTCCACCCCGCCGCCCGACGGATTCAGCGTGTCGATCGGTGTCCCGCGGCCGACCGTGAACGGGGTGAAGTACCAGGGAATCGTGCACGCCTGGGACGCGGACGGCGCCCAGTCGGCCGACGGTTCGGCCGACGGCCTGCCGGTGCTCTCCCAGTCCGTCTTCGTGCCCTTGCCGCTGACGGACGGTCACGCCTACGGCTGGCACGCCTCGACATACGACGGCTCGTCCTACTCGAACCCGACCGACCCCTGCTACTTCCAGGTGGACAGCAGCGCTCCGGTCGCGCCGACCGTCACGAACCCGGATTTCCCGCCGACGGGAGCGGGAACGCCGACGAAGGCGGCCGGGCAGCCGACCACCTTCACCTTCGCCTCCGCCGAGTCGCTGCCCGAGGGCTGCACGACGGCGGGCGCCCCGGACTGCCGGACCAGCGGTCTGGACCACTTCGTCTACGGCCTCGACCAGGCACCCGGCATCGGCGCGCCCGAGGTCGTGGCCGACCCGCAGGGCAGGGCGAGCCTGACGACCGCGCTCCCGTGGGGTGTCCACACCCTCTACGTCGGGGCGGTCGACGCCGCGGGCAACATCTCCACGGCCGCCTACCCGATGACGGTCCCGTACCAACTCCCGCCCGCGACCCCCACCCTCGCCCTCACCGCCCCGGCCAAGTCGAACAGGGCGGCCTCGCTGACGGTCACCGGCCAGTTGACGGCGGCGCCCTACGCCTTGGGCGAGACCGTGCACGTGACCAGGACGGACCGGGTCCACCCCGCCGGCGTCGCCCTTCCCGACGCGGCCCTGGCCGCGAACGGCACGCTGCGCTTCACCGACATCCCGCAGGAGGCGGGCGCCGACACCTACACGGTGACCTACCCGGGCGACTCCACGCACGAGCCGGCGAGCGCGTCGGCGACGGTCCAGGTCTCCCGCACACCCACGGCGCTGAGCCTGACCACGAACGCCGCCTCCTTCGGCTACGGCGCGAAGGCGCGGCTCACCGCCCACCTGGGCAAGACGTACGACGACCGCACCGTTTCCCTCTACGCCCAGCCGTACGGCGGCAGCAGGACGCGGGTCAGGACGGCCGAGGCCGACAGCCACGGCAACCTGACCGCGACATACCAGGTCACCCGCCGGACCGTGTTCACCGCGGAGTTCAAGGGCGACGACCACTACGCCCCCGCGACGGCCACGAAGACGGTGACGTCCCGGGCGAAGGTGGCGGAGTCCCTGACCGGCAGCTACACGACGACCCACTACGGCACCGTCCTCTACCGCGTCTACCACCACACGGCCAAGGCCAAGCTGGCCGTCACGGTCACCCCGGCCAAACCGGCCCAGTGCGTCCGCTTCCAGATCCAGCGCTACCAGGACGGCGCCTGGCACACCGAGAGCACCTCGGCGTGCCACTCCCTGACGTCGAAGAGCACCACCGACCTGTCGACGGCCCTGACCAGGTCGACGGGCGGCAGATTCCGGATCCGGGCCGAGTACGTCCCGACCGCCAAGGACTCCGGGAACCTCAGCACGTGGGGAGCATGGCAGTACTTCACCGTGCGCCAGTGAGCGCCGTGGCCCCGCAACCGTGTCAGGCGCGGCGGACCGTGTCCGGTTCCTCCGCGCCGGCCGGGACGGGCACGGTGCTCTCGGCCGGCAGGGGTTCCGCGGCCCCCGACCGCCGGGTGAGGCGGCGGGCCAGGGGCTCGGTGTAGCGGGCGGTGAGGGGGCCGAGGACGACCAGGATCAGGACGTAGGCGGTGGCCAGCGGGCCCAGGGAGGGTTCGATGCCGGCGGTGACGGCGAGGCCCGCGATGACGATGGAGAACTCGCCGCGGGCGACCAGCGTGCCGCCGGCCCGCCAGCGGCCCTTGGCGGAGATCCCGGCGCGCTTCGCGGCCCAGTACCCGGTGGCGATCTTCGTCAGCGCCGTGACCACCGCCAGGGCGAGCGCGGGCAGCAGCACCGGCGGAATGCTCGCCGGGTCGGTGTGCAGGCCGAAGAAGACGAAGAAGACGGCGGCGAACAGGTCACGCAGGGGAGCGAGCAGGTGGTGTGCGCCCTCCGCCACCTCGCCGGAGAGCGCTATGCCGACGAGGAACGCGCCGACGGCGGCGGACACCTGGAGCTGCTGCGCGATTCCCGCGACGAGCAGCGTCAGACCCAGCACCACGAGGAGCAGCTTCTCCGAGTCGTCGCTGGAGACGAACCGGGAGATGTGCCTGCCGTAGCGCACCGCCACCACCAGCACCAGGCCTGCCACCCCGAGGGCGATCGCCAGCGTGAGGCTGCCGGCGGCCAGGCCGGCACCGGCGAGCAGCGCGGTGACGATCGGCAGGTAGACGGCCATGGACAGGTCTTCGAGCACCAGGATGCTCAGGATCACCGGGGTCTCCCGGTTGCCGAGCCGCCCCAGGTCGCCGAGGACCTTGGCGATGACCCCGGACGACGAGATCCAGGTGACGCCGGCCAGCACCACGGCCGCCACCGGGCCCCAGCCCAGCAGGAGGGCCATGGCGGCGCCGGGCAGCGCGTTCAGCGCGGCGTCGACCAGTCCCGCCGGGTACTGGGTCCTGAGGTTGGAGACGAGGTCGCTGGCCGTGTACTCCAGGCCGAGCATGAGCAGCAGCAGGACGACACCGATCTCGGCGCCGATCGCGACGAACTCCTCGCTGGTGCCGAGCGGATAGATCCCGCCGTTGCCGAAGGCGAGCCCGGCCAGCAGGTAGAGGGGTATGGGCGAGAACTGGAAGCGTCCGGCGAGCCGGCCGAGCAGCCCCAGGCCGAGGATGATCGCCCCGAACTCGATCAGGAAGACGGCGGAGTCGTGCACGGTGGCCTCACTCCCGCCCGAGTATGGAGGCGGCCGCGTCGACGCCCTCCTGGGTGCCGATCACGATGAGCGTGTCCCCGCCGGCGAGCCGGAAGCCGGGGGTGGGGGAGGGGACCGCCTCGGCGCGGCGCAGCACGGCCACGATGGACACACCCGTCTCGGTCCGCATCCGGGTCTCGCCGAGGAGCCTGCCGTTCCAGTACGACGTCGCGCCCAGCTCGATCCGCTCGGCGACCAGCCCCAGATCGGTGGTGGAGAGCAGGTTCGGGCTGTGGTGCGTCGGCATCAGCGCGTCGATGAGCGCGTCCGTCTCACCCGAGGACAGCCGCACCGACAGGGCGCAGGCGTCGGGGTCGTCCTGGTGATAGGCGCTGAGAATCCGTGAGCCGTCACGGTGCGCGACCACGGACAGCCTGCGCTGCTCCCGTGTCGTGAGGTCGTAACGGACCCCGATTCCCGGCAACGGCGTCCTGCTCAGGCGTGGAGCCCCCAAGGCTGTCTCCCCTGTCTCGTCGATCTCGCTTTGTGATCCCTTTGCGATTTCTTTAACCACACCCTAACGGCCGACGGCATGACACCGACGAACGGTTCGCGGGGGTGCGTGGGATCTGCGGTTCGAGCAGGGGCCGGAGCGGGGCGGACATGACCGAGCTGGAGTGCGCCTCGGTTCGCCTCGGTGCGCCTCGGTTCCGCGAGGGCCGGGCGGCCGTCAGGTCGGATACGGCGCGTAACAGTCCAGGGCCGGGTGGTAGAGGGCCTGCCAGGTGCGGCCCTCGATCACGCCGCTCTCCGGGAGGCCGTGACAGACCTGGATCCACTCGATCTTCTTCTGCGTGAGGGTGCCGTAGACCCCGTCGGGGTCGAGTCGGGGTGGCTCGCCGCCCCACGCGTTGCTGAGGCACTGGGCCTGCTGGACCGCCGCGCCGCTGTCGCCGTACGTGAGGGTGGGCCGGAAGCCCGACGACACGTAGGAACAGCTGTGCTCGGTGGCGGCCGCGGCGGTGTGGGGCACCGCCAGGCCCAGTGCGGCGGCCGCGCTCAGTGCCGCGGCCGAGGTGAGCAGTCGGTTCCGTCGCATGCGCGCTCCTTCAGGGCCGGCTCATGCCATGGTCGCGCGCGGGCGGCGACCTCCGCGAGTCGGACACGCGGCCACAGGACCGGAGGACCGCAGGAGGCGCGGAGTCCCGGCCACCGCCCGGTGGTGCGCGGTACGGCGGTCGCGCACGACGACGATCCCCAGCACGCCGAACGGCTTCACGAACACGGGCGCGGCCAGGTCGCTGCCGATGGCCGCCGTCGGGTTCACCTCGAACACCATGACCATGATCGGGGTCATCAGCCCTCCGCCGCCCATGCCGGTGAGACCCACGGCGAACCCGGCGCTGAAACCGTCCGCCCCGCGCTGAAACCCGGCTGAAGCCGTGCTGAACCGCCGCGGCCGCAAGCTCTGCGGCATGACGACGACAGACACCGAACAACTCGCCATCGCGGCGACCGGGTTGCGCAAGGCCTACGGGGACAAGACCGTCCTCGACGGCATCGACATCCGGGTACCGGCCGGCACGATCTTCTCCCTCCTCGGACCGAACGGCGCCGGCAAGACCACGGCGGTCAACATCCTCTCCACCCTGATCTCCGCCGACGGCGGCCAGGCCCGGATCGCCGGCCACGACATCACCACGCAGGCCCAGTCGGTACGGGCCGCCATCGGGGTCACCGGACAGTTCTCCGCCGTGGACGGCCTGATCACCGGCGAGGAGAACATGCTCCTCATGGCCGACCTGCACCACCTCTCCAAGAGCGAGGGGCGCCGGGTCACCGCCGAACTGCTGGAGCGCTTCGACCTCACCGAGGCCGCGAAGAAGGCCGCGTCCACCTACTCCGGCGGCATGAAGCGCCGCCTCGACATCGCCATGACCCTGGTCGGCAGCCCGCGGATCATCTTCCTCGACGAGCCGACCACCGGCCTCGACCCGCGCTCCCGCCACACCATGTGGCAGATCATCCGTGAGCTGGTCTCCGGCGGGACCACCGTCTTCCTCACCACCCAGTACCTGGAGGAGGCCGACCAGCTCGCCGACCGCATCGCGGTGCTCAACGGCGGCAAGCTCGTCGCCGAGGGCAGCGCCGGGGAACTCAAGCGGCTCGTGCCCGGCGGCCACGTACGGCTGCGGTTCTCCGACCCGGTGGCCTACGAGCAGGCGGCCACCGCCCTGCGCGAGACCACCCGCGACGACGAGGCGCTCGCCCTGCAGATCCCGAGCGGCGGCACCCAGCGCGAACTGCGCGCCATCCTCGACTGGCTGGACGCCGCCGGCATCGAGGCCGACGAACTCTCCGTGCACACCCCCGACCTGGACGACGTGTTCTTCGCCCTGACGGGCAGCCCCGCGGCTGCCACCGCCGACGCCGCCAACGCCGACAGCACCATCAACACCGCCAAGGAGACCGTCCGATGAGCACCGGGTCCTACGCCCTCCGCGACAACCTCACCATGCTGCGGCGCAACCTCCTGCACGCCCGCCGCTACCCCTCCCTCACCCTGAACCTCCTGCTCACCCCGGTCATCCTGCTGCTCCTCTTCGTCTACGTCTTCGGCAACGTGATGAGCGCCGGCATCACCGGCGGCCACGCCGACCGGTCCGACTACGTCGCCTACCTCGTCCCCGGCATCCTCTTCCTGACCGTGGCGATGACCTCGCTCGGCACCGCGGTGTCTGTGTGCACCGACATGACCGAGGGCATCATGGCCCGGTTCCGCACCATGGCGATCTCCCGCCCCTCCGTGCTGGTCGGTCACGTGATCGGCAGCGTGATCCAGACGATGATGGCGCTGGTGGTGGTCCTGGGCATCGGACTGGCCATCGGCTTCCGGCCCGACGCGACGCCGGTGGAGTGGCTCGCGGCGGCCGGCCTGATGGCCCTGGTCAGCCTCGCGCTGACCTGGCTCGCGGTCGGCATCGGCCTGATCAGCCCCAACCCCGAGGGGGCCAGCAACATCGGGACGCCGCTGGTCATGCTGCCGTTCCTGTCCAGCGCGTTCGTGCCGGTGGACGCCATGCCGGGCTGGTTCCGCTGGTTCGCCGAGTACCAGCCCTTCTCGCCCTTCATCGAGACCCTGCGCGGTCTGCTGCTGGGCAGCGGGATCGGTACGAAGAACGCCGTGCTGGCCCTGGCCTGGGGCCTGGGGCTGACCGTGCTGGGCTACCTGTGGTCCCGGGCGCGGTTCACCCGCGAGCCCCGGCAGTGAGCTCGTGCAGGGCCGCGACCCGCAGCTGATCCCGCCCCAGGGCCGCGTACTCCGACCTCGCGTCGGCGTACGCGGCCCGATCCGCGTGCTCGGCCGCCGCCCGGGAGCGTTCCAGGGACAGGGTGGGGAACTCCCTTACCACCGGCATCCGTTCGGACAGCGCCAGCAGCCGTACGGCCGCCGGTTCGCCGTTGGCCAGCCGGGCGTGTCCCAGCGCCAGCAACAGCGTGCCGTACACCGGCAGTTCCACCGGGGACCCCTCGGCCGGTGAACCGTCGGCCGGGCCGCCGGCCAGCAGCCCGAGCAGGTACGCCCCCAACTCCTCGGTGAGCGCGGCGACCGGATCCGGCCGGCCGTGCTGCGCGTGCGCGGCCACCGCCGCCGACTGCAGCTGAAGGACCCACGAGTCCACGAAGGGATCGTCGGGGAACAGCGCACCGGCCTGCCGTACCCGCTCCGCGGCCCGGCGCCACAGCCCGAGCCCGATCTCGGTCAGTCCCCGGGCCAGCGCGATCTCCGCCCTGGCCGGCAGCTCGGGGCTGAATATCTGGTCCGACTCCGGCGGCTGGTCCACGGCGGCGAGGCCCAGCCAGTACTCGGCCTCGTCGATCTCGCCCATGTGCAGACAGGCCAGCACCAGCCCCCAGCGGATGCCGAGGGTGTCCGACCCGTCGCCGAACGCGTCGAGCGCGCTCAGTGCGGCACGCAGATGGTCGTACGCCTCCGCGCCCCGCTCGGACTGCAGGCACAGCTCGCTGACCCGGCCGTGGCTGAGCAGGTGCATGGCCGGGTTGTTCAGCGGGGCGAGCGCGTCGAGCATCCGGCGGGCGCTCTCCAGGGCCCGCTCCATGTCGTGCCCGGCCTCCCAGACGTAGCTGGCGACGGCCGAGGCGATGCCCGCCAGCATCGGCTCCTCGGCCTCGCACAACTGCTGGAGCCGAGCGAACTCCGGCGGCCTGATGTCCGGCACCGCGCACAGTACGACGGACAGGGCCCGCAGCACGGTGTCCGGCTGGGCGGGCGGCAGCCGGCGCAGGGTCACCAACTGGCGGACGGCGTGCGGGCCGTGGCCCATGAAGAGACTCGCCGCGCACACCGCCGCCGCGCTGCGGGCCGGTTCCACGTCCGCGGGGTTCTCGGGCCGGAAGTGGGAGAGGGGGCCCGCGGTGTCGGCGGCCAGCGAGGCCAGCCGGCCGTAGTGGGAGCCGGTGGACCACAAGGAGGACAGTACGGCGGTGACGCCCGCGGTGGTGGGTCCGTCGGCGCGGGCCAGCGCGTACCGCAGGGCGAGGACGAGGTTGTCCTGCTCGGCGCGGATCCGGCTCCAGGCGGGCCCCGGGTGGTGGCTGAACAGCAGGTCGTGGTGGGTCCGTCCGAACTCCCGGGCCCAGACCAGGAACCGGTCGGTCACCGCCGCCTCCTCGCCGGCCTCGGCGCGCCGGCCGGCACCGAACTCCCGCAGTGTCTCCAGCATGTGGAAACGCACTCCGGACGGGCTGTCACCCACCTTGAGCAGGGACTGACCGGCCAGTTGCTCCAGCAGTGCCAGCACGTCACCGCTCTCGCCGAGCAGGTACTCGGCCGCCTCCTCGGTGAAGCCGCCGGGGAACACCGACAGGGCACGCAGCGCGGCCTGACCGTCGGGCTCCAGGAGGTTCCAGCTCCACTCCACCACCGCCCGCAGGGTGCGATGCCGCTCGGGCGCGTCCCGGGCGCCGCCGCGCAGCAGCGCGAAACGGTCCTGCAGCCGGCGCGCGATGTCGGCCACCGACAGCACCCGCACCCGGGCCGCGGCCAGCTCCACGGCCAGCGGCAGCCCGTCCAGGTGCCGGCAGATCTCGGCCACCCGGTCGGCGGGCAGCTCCACCCCCGGCCGGGCGGCCCGCGCCCGCTGCCCGAACAGCTCGACCGACATCGCCGGTGAGAGCTCCGGCAGGGCGTACACGGACTCCGAGGTCAGCCCCAGCGGAGCCCGGCTGGTGACCAGTACCCGCAGCTCCTTGGACCGCGAGACCAGCGTCTGTACGAGACCGGCGGCGCCGGCGATCACCTGCTCGCAGTTGTCCAGCACCAGCAGCGCGGATCCCGTGCCCAGCGCGGCGACGATGCCGGTCACCGCGTCCCCGCCGCCGCTGAACCGGCCGCCCTCCCCGGCGCCGACGGCCGAGGCCACCTCGCCGGCCACGTCGTCGTCGACGAGGACACCGGCGAGGGTGACGAAGTACACCACGGGCTGCTCGGCCGCGCGGCTCACCGCGTGGGAGAGCCGGGTCTTGCCGAGACCGCCGGGACCGACGACGCTGACCACCCGGAACGTGCGCAGCAGCCCGCCCACGGCGGCGACATCCGCGTCCCGCCCGAGCAGGGGGTTCGGCTCGTGCGGAACCCCGTGCCGGACCCTCGGCACGTCCGACCGCACCAGCTCCTGGTACGCCGATCTGAGCCCGGGCCCCGGGTCGGTCCCCAGCTCGTCCCGCAGCCTGCGGCGGTAGGCGTCGTACCGGGTCAGCGCGGCGGCCCGCCCGGCGGTAGCGGCCTCGCACCGCAGCAGCTCCGCCAGCACCTCCTCGTCCCGCGGCAGTTCCCGGGCGAGGGCGGTCAGCGGCGCCGCGGCCTCCGCCCGCCGGTCCAGCCGGGCGAGTGCGAGCGCCCGGGCCCGGACCAGCGCGCGATGCGCCCGGACCCGCCCGGCGCGCAGCGCCACCAGCGGATCGTGCAGGTCCTCGCCCGCACCGGCGCCCACGCTCCCGTCCCAGAGCGCCAGCCCGGCCTCGGCCTGTGCCAGGGCGCCTTCGTGATCCCCGGCCCGCGCCCGCTCGGCACCGTCCGCCTCGTGCAGCAGCAGGGCGGAACTGTCGACCTGCGTCTCGTCCAGCGCCAGCCGGTACCCCGTCGGCGTACTCACGATCAGCTCGGCACCCAGCTGCGACCTGAGCCGCGACACCAGGATCTGCACGGCCTTGCCGGGCCGCTCAGGCAGCTCCTCCGCCCACAGCCCCTCCACCAGCCGGCCGGTGCTGCAGCCGCCGCGCAGATCCTCCGCGAGCAACGCCAGCAGTCCGCGCAGCCGGGGCGCGGTGATCTCCCGTCCACGGCAGGCGACTCGGGGCAGCAGGATCAGCTCGGTGGTCACCCGTGCAGAGTAGCCATCCTCCTCAACGCCGTGCGGAGACGACGTAGTGGTCCAGCAGTCCGTCGCGACAGGCCGGCAGGAAGTTCCGCGGCCACCGCACGGGCAGGTCGATGCCGGACAGGAAATGATCCAGACCCGCCCAGACCTGACCACCGATCGACTCGGCTCGTACGTCGGTCAGCCCGGCAGCGTCCAGGGCCTCGAGCAGTGAGACAAGCGGGTGGGCCACATCCAGCCCGGACGCGAAGCTGTCCAGCCGCGCGGCAAGCTCCGCACCGATGTCCGCGGCACCCGTGTCCGCGACACCCGTGTCCTCCGCACCCGTGTCCTCCGCACCGACCGGCAGAAAGAAACTGGTGACGGCAAGCCGCCCACCGGGCCGCAGCACCCGCGCGGCCTCCCGCCCGAACGCACCCAGGTCACGAAAGTGCTGGGCGGCCTCAACGGAGTACAGACACCCGAACCGCCCCTCCTCGAACGGCATCTCCTCCGCCGCCCCCTGCACGAACCGAAGCCGCTCCGGCGCCCGTCCAAGCACGCCGGCATTGGGCCGCCGGGCCCGCTCCACCTGCTCGGGGTGGACGTCCAGTCCGGCCACGGAGGCAAATCCGTACTCCTCCAGCGCGAGTACCGCGCCCAGCCCGAGCCCACAGCCCACCTCGACGGCATGGGTGTCGGCCCCGTCGAGAGTGCCCAGCACACGGCGGTACAGATCCTGTTGGCTCCGCACCCGGTCCTCGGCGGTCAGGGGCCGGTCGAGCGGAATCCCCTCCCAGTGACCGAAGTTGATGAACCCGCCCCCGAACGCCGGTGCGGAGCTGAGGTCCTGGGGCCCGTAGACGGCACGCACGGAAGGCGCGACGTCGTAGCGGATACCGTCCACACGATCTCCCTGTCCACGATGAGAGTGCTCGGCCTCTGGAACGCATCGTGCCCCGCGTCCCCGGTCACGACATCCAGACCACCTGCCCCCGACCGCTGCGGACCCCCGGCCGGAGGAAGCCGCATCGACCGATTGGCCCTCAGAACCCCCGGATGGCTTCCCCGATGAGCGCCGGGCGGGATGTCGATCTAGCCTCCGAAATGAGCGCTAAGTGGATCTTCTGATAGTGCGCTCCACTTGTCCCGAGGAGGAGAAATGAACAGTTTTCGCAAGGTTGCCGTTGCGGTCGCGATCATAAGCGGTGTCAGCTTCATGGGCGTCAGCCCTGCCAGTGCCCAGGTCGCGAACGGTGGGCACGGCGGCGGGTGTAGGTCCCATGACCTGAACCTCGACATCCTCGGCGAGGTGGGCGTCCTCAACGGCCTGGGCGGAAACCTGATCAACGGCGAAGGCAGCCCAGGCGCGCAGTTCACCGACATCGGTTCCGACTGCGATCACGGCTGGTAGTCGACTTGCCGGTGTTGGCTCCGAAGTAGATGCCAAAGGCCCCACGCCATGACGGCGAACTCGAGGGGCTGTCGCAGACGCTCGGCTGGGAATCCCCAGCCGAGCGTTTCGCGTGACCGCTCGGCTAGGAATCGCTGAACCAGGAGCCGATCGAGTTCCATTGGAAAGCATCCCGCCAGGCGATCTCGCCGGCCGCCCAGCCCGCCAGGGCTGCGATGACCTTGTCCGCTGAGAGTGTCCGTGTCTGATAGTGCTCGGCGGGACCGCGATCACGATGTTCGAGCTGGTAGGTGCCGTCAGGGCGGAGCCAGACCTGGGCGTAGCAGTCCGCCTCCGCGGCGCACTGCAACACAAGGTGCCCGTCACGCGGGAGGTTCAACACCGCTGCTTCCAGTCCGGCGCCGCGTGGGCAGCTCTGTTCGGGGCGGTGGCCTGGGTGCGCAGGGTGGTCAACGGCTGCGGGATCTTCTCGGACAGGCTCGGCCGGCGGTAGTCCGCAGGCATCGATCAGTTCGAAGAGGAGGTTTTCCACGAGCGGGTCCGCCCTCTTGGTCAGGACCGCACGTAGCGCATCACGGTCCGCGGTAAACCCGCTCTCGGCTGCCCAGACCGCTATCTGCTCCGCTGTCCGGGGCACGTCCGCGAGCAACCAGCGGACTCTCCTGTCCTTGTCGGTCTCCCCCTGCGGCGCCTCATCCTCCGAAGGCGGCGACACCGACACCTCGTAGTCGGCGGCCATCACCGGATCGAGGAAGGTCGACCAGGCGACCCCGGACGGAGTGAGACCGCGGACGTAGCAGACATCGCTGTCCATGACGCTTGCGATCATGACTGGCGAGCCGGTTACGGTGACCAGCCGGTGCAGCCACCGGTCGTCGCCGTTCTCCGGCAGATGGTCATTCACTTGCAGCGTCCGCCAGCCCCCGGGGCGTGGCCAGCACTCGTGGAAGCGTTCGGTGCGCTCCTCGATGCACCACTCCGGGTCGTCGAATACAGGCAGATCCGTCAACGACGAATCGCTGCGCACCAGAACAAAATCGCCTGAATAACCCATGCTTCCTCCCCGGAGACTGCCGCGATGCTAGCGACAGGGACGGACACCGGCTGGGTTGCCCATGCGGCGGGGGAGCGGAACAGCGCAGGACGTCAGGAACAGGCGTCCAGCCGACGAAAGTGCTCCAGACCGGCCTCCCGGACACCCTCCGCGTAAGCCTGGGGCAAGCTCGCTAGGCCGCACCCGACTCCGCCCGGTGCGGTCTAGCGGGCTGTACCGAGGTGGCTGCGGCGTGTCTCGACCAGGCGGTGCCATCGTTCGCGGGTCTGTCGTTCTCCGTCGATCCACCGTGCTCGCGCGGGTTGCTCGGGAAGGGGAAGTCCGCCCATGAAGTGCGCGATGTCGACGTAGTAGGCGTAGTCGCCGCTGAGCGTGAGTTCGCGCAGGCGGGTGATCGCGGTGACGAGGTCGTCCTGGGAGTCGAGGGCGGCGTGGTGGAAGCACAGGGCCAACTGCAGTTTGGCTGCGGCATAGGAAATGCCGGAGGCGCCGATTTCGGCGAGCAGTACGGCTGCTCGGTCGGGCACGTCCGCGGCGAACCCGGCGTCGCGTACGAGCGCGGCGATGCGAGCGGTCATCTCGCTGGAGCGCAGACTGAGGTGCGACAGCAGCCGGTCTGCCAGGTCGAGTTCGTCATCGCCGCGGAGCGGGTCGGCGATGGAGACAGCGAAGGCGAGATGCGCCTGGGCCATGGCGGTCTCGCCGACCGCACCGTGTTCTTCGGCTTCGCTCCTGGCCGCCAGGTAGGCGGCGGTCGCCCGCTCCATGTCTCCCTGTACCCACCACACGTCTCCCAGGACCCGATGGTGCCGTCCCTCCCAGCCCAGCCGCCCGGCGGCTTCCACTGCCGCGGGGAAGTCTCCGGACAGTCGGCTCAGGTGTGCCAGGCCCCGTTGAGCGGCGGAAGCGAGCCGCCCGTCAGCGGAGGCGACACGCTGCATGCCTCGGCGTGAATCGTCGGTCAGGCCGAGGTCTCGCTGGGCCTTCGCCAGGTAGTACGTGGCCAGTTCAACGAGGTCGTCGGGGAGCAGCCCCGACGCCAGGACGGCCGAGAGTCGGCCGGCCGTGCGCTCGCGGTGCTCGTGCTGGCGCCGAGTGACGGCGCTGAGCGTTTCCACCAGGGCATCCGCGGCAGTCTGCAGACCGCCCGATGAAGGGTCACCCGCAGCGGGGAGCGCGAGCGGTTCCCAGATGGAATCTCCTACGTAATGGAATGCGGCATCGGAGAGCCAGCCGAGACCGAGACGGAAGTCCCGGGCGATCAGGAGACCTTGCTGAAGGCAGCGGACCAGTGCGTTGCGGTCGCGACGGGGGTCCTGGCGCCACTGGGATTCCAGGGCGTGGAAGGCGCGCTGGGCCGCGCGCTGCCAGTCCTGGTCCGACCAGCGGTCGTCACTGCCGTCGTCCGCACTGCGGATGGCGGCGCGGATCAGGTCGTGGACATGGAAGGGCCATACGCGGGAGGGCGACTCACGGATGAAGGGGCGTTCGATCAGCCGTAGGGCGGGGGCGTCGTGGTCCATGCCGGCGACCTGGGTGGCCAGGGGCACGGAGAATGCGCTGAGCAGGCTGACCGAGCGCAGTACGTGGCGCTCCTCGGCGGTCAGGTCGCTGAGAGTACGGGCGATCAGAGCCGGGAAATTGTGGTCGAAGTCGGTGACCTGCGGTTGTCTGCCGCCGCGCCGGAGTTCCAGGTAGCGCATGACCGACAGGTCGAGGTACAGAGGCAGCCCGTGGGAGCGTTCGGTGATGATCCGGCGGACCGGTTCGTCGATGAGTGGCTGTCCGTTGCGGCTCAGCCTGCGGGCCAGGTAGTCCTCGCAGTCTTCGGAGGAGAAGTCGCCGATCAGGATCTGGTGGCCGGATGCACCTGCGCCGGCATGTGCCGTGTCGGAGACGAGGCCGGGCCAGGCGTTCGGCCCGGTCCAGTCGAGTTGCCCTTCCAGGCTCGTCTCCGCCCACTGAAGGCGGTTGCGTCCGGTGACGACGAAGAACGCGTTGGGCATCAGCCACACGAGGCGCTGGAGCAGGCGCTCGACGTCACGGTGGGTGCGGTCTCCGGTGTCCTCGAAGGTGTCCAGCAGGATCACGGGCAGTGCGCGCTTGTCGGCCGGGAGTTGGGCCAGGTCCCAGGCGAGAAGGTGCGGGTAGAAGCTGAGGGCTTCCAGGTCGGGCTCGGCCTCCAGGAGATCGGCCAGGCGGGAGCAGCCGGCGAGGGCGCGTACGGACTGGCGCCGTTCGCGTAACGCCTTGATGAGCGCTCCGGCCCCGTGGCCCAGCGCGCTCCCGACGGTGCCGGGCAGGAGCAGGGCCTGGGCGACGTCGCTCAGGGCCGACTGCATCTGCTGCGGTAGAGCGGCTGCGGCGCTGAAGCGGCTCAGCAGCCCGCCCCGGCGCAGGTAGTCCTCGATCGGTTCGCCCAGGTGGTTGTGCTCCCAGTAGCGGCGCAGAGCGAGGTCGAAGGCGGGCATTGGCCGACCGAGCGCGGCGACGGCAAGGCGGACGGTGAGGATGACGCGTTCGAAGTCCATGCCCGCGGCGCGTGCGAGGTCGATACGGACCGGCAGCGTCCGCTCCTCGGGGTGGGACGGCGATTCCCACTGCACGGGACGATGCTCGCTGCGGGTGAGCGACGCCTCGATCTTGCGGGAGAGCGTGGACTTGCCGATCCCGCCAACGCCGTGGAACACGAGGACGTTACGGCGGGGAGCCTCCAGATCCTCCGCGTCGAAGTCCGCGCGGATCACATGCCGCACATGCTCGGCGAGGCAGGCCGTCACCGCTTGCCACTGTGCCTGCCGGTTCGTGAACGCCTCACTGGCGGCGATGCTCCGGTCGTTGGAGCTGAACAGAGTTCGAAGATCCCGCCCTGCCACTGCTCCCCCTGTTGATCAACTGGAGCAAAATCTATGCTGCCTTGAGGCCATGCTGACAGCCCGCATTCAGACGGGTCCGCGGGCAGCCGAGCGACGGTGAAGATCATCGGCAGGATCGGCTGCAAGCGTGGCGGTGCACGATTCGTGGGAAGCTCACGTCCGTCGCCCCCGAAGGCTGTTGGGACTCACCAAGTACCTTCCGGAACAGGCGTGTTGGAATGCCTTCATGGCCACTCCCGCTGACGGAACCACCCACCTGAGTCCGGACGAGCCCGAGCGGCGCCTGCGTGCCGAGATCGAGCGGCTGAGGGACGAGGCGACGCGCCAGAGGACACTCGCCCACCGCCGGGCCGAGTTCTGGACCAGGATGGACATCGCCCTCGGTTTCCCCGCTGCCCTGCTCGCCGGCACGGCGGGAACGGCGGGACTGGCCTCCGCGGACGCGCGCGTCCCCGCCGCCCTCGCCGCTCTGACCTCCGCCGGGTTCGCGGCGGGAGCGGGCTTCCTGCGCAGCGACAGCAGGCGCCGCGCCAACAAGCGCGCCCGGCACGCATGGGCCTCCGTCGAGGCCAGGGCCACGGTGGCACTGGCCCAGGAGCAGGTGACCCCCGAGATCCTCGGCAGCCTGCTGGAGTGCCGCCAGGCCGCGCTGGTCGCCTACGACGGCGAGGAGCCCCGGCCGGGAGCGTCCTGATTCGCAGCCCTTCGACCACCGCCCCTGCCGAGGAACTCGGAGTGGGTGACCTGGCAGGCGTCGCCGTCGACGGGCACGCACGGCAGAGCCGTCAGGCTCGGGCACCGGCGTCCGCAGTGTGAGCTGAACCGGGACGTGAAAGGACCGCCGAGACTTCCGGGATCATGCACTGCGCGGTCGTTGCCCCGGTGTCACCCTTGCGCGTGCGGCACACGAAACGTGGCCGTCGGGGGATCTGCAGAGGCGGGCGAGTGCAGTGGGGGACTTTCTGGGGGCGGTCACGGCGTTTCCGACCGTGGTCTTCAGCTTCGCGCTCGTCGTGGTGGCGGTCTACTGGCTGCTGGTGCTCCTGGGGGGCGCCCACTTCCACGGGGCGCGCGGAGGACACCACGGGCACGGCCACGGCCACGGGCATGGCGGGGGACGCCATGGCCACGGGGGACTGCAGAAGGTGCTGGGCCTGGGCGGGGTGCCGATCACCGTGGCGGTGTCGCTGGTGGTCGCCTTCGCCTGGTTCAGCGCGCTCAGCGGCCGGGTCGTGTTCGGCAGCGGCCACGGGGGAGTGCTGCTGCCGGCCGCCCTGGCCGGCGGGTGGGCGGGGGCGCGGCTGCTGGCGTGGCCGTTGCGGCGGCTGATGCCGGCCCCCGCCCCGCCGCCCTCGCGCCGGGACTTCGTCGGCCTCGGCTGCGTGATCCGCACCGGCCGGGTCGGCCCCGACTTCGGACAGGCCGAGGTCCGTGCGGCCGACGGCTCCTCCGCGGTCGTACAGGTCCGGCAGAGCCTCGACGACGCGGCGGGGCCGGGCGGCGTACTCCGTGCCGGGGCCTCGGCACTCATCTACGACTACGACGACGCGGGCGAGTACTTCTGGGTCATGCCCGCCGTGCCGGCCACCGGCTGACGCGGCCTCACCCTCCGCTGCGTTCGGGCGTCGAGTACGCCCACAGATCGTTCATCCATCCACGACGAGGTCGTCCAAGGGAACAGCCATGTCTGTCGTCACCATCGGAATCGGCGTGCTGGTCGCCGTCCTGCTGCTCATCGGCCTGGGCACACTGCTGCTCTTCGGCCGGCTGTTCCGCAAGGTCGTCCAGGGCGAGGCGCTGATCGTCTCCCGGCCCAAGAGCGTCGACGTCACCTTCACCGGAGCCCTGGTGCTGCCGATGCTGCACCGGGCCGAGGTCATGGACATCTCGGTGAAGACCATCGAGATCATCCGCACCGGGCGGGAGGGCATGATCTGCAAGGACAACATCCGCGCCGACATCCAGATCACGTTCTTCGTCCGGGTCAACAAG
Organism: Streptomyces sp. NPDC001220; assembly: GCF_053597895.1. Lineage (NCBI taxonomy): Bacteria > Bacillati > Actinomycetota > Actinomycetes > Kitasatosporales > Streptomycetaceae > Streptomyces > Streptomyces sp. NPDC001220. The sequence continues at coordinate 185,204 of NZ_JBSFJE010000009.1, read as the reverse complement.
ACGGTCGAGGACGTCGTCAAGGTGGCCCAGGCGATCGGCACGGAGCGGGCCAGCCATCAGGAGACCCTGCAGAACCTGTTCAGCGCGAAGTTCGCCGAGGCGCTGCGGACGGTGGGCAAGCAGCTCGACTTCGCCGACCTCTACACCAAGCGCGAGGAGTTCAGGGACCGCATCGTCGCGGCCATCGGCACCGACCTGAACGGCTACCACCTCGAGGACGCCGCGATCGACCACCTCGAGCAGACCCCGCTGGAACAGCTCGACGCCTCCAACATCCTGGACGCCCAGGGCATCCGGAAGATCACCGAACTGACGGCGCTGGAGCACATCCGCACCAACGACTTCCAGCGCAACGAGGAGATGGAGATCACCCGCCAGAACGTGGACGCGCGCGAGGCCGTCCTGGAGCTGGAACGGCGGCGCGCGGAGGCGGAGATCAGGCAGCGCAAGGGGATCGAGACCCTGCGCGCGCAGGAGGAGGCGGCCACCGCGCAGGTCCAGGAGGAGGAGCGGCTCAAGGCGCACAGCGCGCTGCTGCGGACCGAGGAACTGCTCGGTGTCCAGCGGGAGAACCAGGTGCGGGAGATCGCGGTCGCCGAGAAGAACCGGGAGCGGGTCCTCGCGGTGGAGAGCGAGCGCATCGAGAAGGACCGGTTGATGGAGGTCGTCAACCGGGAGCGGGAGGTGGAGCTCGCCAGGGCGGAGAAGGAGCGGCAGGTCGAGGTGGAGCGCCGGGGCGTGGCCGACGTGGTGCGCGAGCGGATCGCGGTGGACCGCACGGTCGCCGAGCAGGAAGAGGAGATCAAGCGGGTCCGGGTGGTCCAGGAGGCCGAGCGCACCCGGCAGACCGTCATCATCGCCGCCGAGGCGGAGGCGCAGGAGCAGCTGGTCAAGGACATCAAGGCGGCCGAGGCCGCCGAGCAGGCCGCGCACCTGCGGGCGAAGGAGCAGCTGGTGCTGGCCGAGGCCGGGCAGAAGCGCGCGGAGCTGGAGGCCGCGGCCAACGTACGCCGGGCGGAGGGCGAGCGCGCCCTGGCCGGGGCGGCCGGTCTGGCCCAGGCCGAGGTGGCGGAGCGGCAGGCCATGGCCGAGGCGGCCGGCGTGCGGGCCCGCCTGGAGGGCGAGGCCGCGGGCCTGAAGGAGAAGGCGGAGGCCGTCGAGAAGGTCGGGCTCGCCGAGGCCGCCGTCGCTCAGAGCAAGGCGAACGCGGAGGCGGTGGGCATCCGGGAGCGGCTCCTCGGCGAGGCCGCCGGTCTCAAGGAGAAGGCGGCGGCGATGGCCGCGCTGGACGAGGTGTCCCGGAGCCACGAGGAGTTCCGGCTGCGCCTTGCCGCCGACAAGGAGGTCCGGATGGCCGCGCTGGAGGTCCAGAGCAAGGTGGCCGAGGCCCAGGCGGCGGTGCTGGCCGCCGGACTGGAGAGCGCGGACATCGACATCGTCGGCGGCGACAGCGTGTTCCTGGAGCGGCTGGTCGGCGCGGTGTCCTTCGGCAAGGCCATCGACGGCGCGGTGCAGGGCTCGGAGACGGTGCAGGCCCTCGGGGCGGACTGGCTGAACGGCGAGAAGAGCTTCAGCGGCGACGCGACGGAGGTACTGCGCTCACTGGCGGCCGGCGGCCCGTGGAACCTGGCCCTGCTGATGAAGCTGCTGGGCGGCGAGCAGAGTGGAGACCCCGTACAGCTCGCCAACGGTACGACGAAGTAGCGCCCCGTAAGGGGCGCGGGGCTGTATTGATGTGCGGCTACCGCCGCGCGGGCGCGACCAGCCACAACGATGCCGCAGACGACCGACGGCGCAACGCGGCCAGGAGAAACGGAAAGCAACCATGGGCGTCGAGGACGGCACCTACCAGATCCTGCGGCAACGGCTCGCCGACCGCGCCGCGGAACTCGGCCGACGGGCCGCCTCGCTGAACTCCCGTCGGCAGGACGCCTTCGGCTCCCGCCCCCTGGAGCTCGCGGGCTCGGCCCGCCCCCGCACCGGCGGCGAGGCCACCGCACGCGGCGTGGTCGCCGTACGGCCCGACGTCCTCCTCCTGGGGACCTCGGCACCCGACCTCGACACGGGGCTGCTGTCGCTGCACACCCTGGACGGCTCGCCCCTGGACCACGAGAAGGTCCCCGGTCTGCTCGACGACGAACGGTTCCACCGCGACCTCGCCGAGCTGCTGCGCTACTACCGGGACGCGCGCCTCACCGACCTGAGGCGTACGGCGTCGGGGCGGCTGCTCGCCGTGTTCCGCACCGGCGGGAACGAGGGCGATCTGCGGGTCCTGAGCTGGCAGTTGGGGACCGACCGGGTCGAGTACCTGGGCAACCACGGTGAACGCGACCTGCCGCAGCCGCCCGTCTCCGAGCTGCCGTGGACGACGACCGGACGCGAGTACCACGCGGACGGAAGGATCCTGATCCAGGGCGGCGAGGGCGCGGTCTCGGTCGCCACCACCGGCGGCAGCCTCACGGTCCGGGCGCATCCCGGCGACCGGTCGCTGTTCCGGGAAGCGGTCGACGAGCCGCTGCAGAGTCTGGCCGACGCCACGATCGCCTACGCGGCGACCGGACCCCTGCTGCTCCTGCGGATCCGCCCCTACAACGAACCGGCGGACCGCTACCTGGTCGTCAACACCCGTACCGGTTCGGTGCGTCGACAGGACTCGCTGGGCCGCGGTGCCAGGCTGCTCCCCGCCGAGCAGGGCCTGATCTTTCCCGGCGGCTACGAACTGGCGGACGGCAGCCATCGGGTCTTCCGCATCGGCGGCGGGGCGACTGGAACGGGCGGCGCGTCCGGTGCGGGCGGTACGGGCGGCGCGTCCGGTGCGGGTGGTGCAGGCGGCGCGTCCGGTACGGGCGGTGCCGGTTCCGCGGGCGACGGGTCCGCCGCCGACGAGCTGCGCTTCGACGCGGTGCTCCCCTCGCCCAACGGCGAGGACCTGCTCTACGTCCTGAGCCGGCCTGGCCGTGCCCAGGTCCTGCTGCTGCCGTGGAACACCGTCCGCCGCGAGGCCGCGAGCGCCCTGCACGGCGCGGCGTACGCCCTGCTGCCGGACGGCACTCTCGTTCTCCTCAAACCCGACCACGAGCCGGTGCGCACGCACGAACTCCAGCTGTGGCAGACCCCTTTCCAGTCCGCCGACCACGCCGCCGCCCAGCCCGTCGGGGACGGCCCGCTGGCGCGGATCGGCAACGCCGACCTGGTCGCGGGCATCGCCGACTGCCTCGACGTGGTCCGCGGCGCGACCGCCGCCGCGCAGGAGAACCGGACGACGGCCTCCCCGGAGCTGATCCTCGACGCCTGCGCCAAGGCGACGGACCGCCACTACTGGCTCGCCGACACCGGCCTGCTCGAACCACTCACCGAACTGCGGGCCGCCGCCGAGCAGTTGGTCGCCGAGCAGGCCAGGATCCGGCAACTCGCCGCGCGCGCCGCACAGGCGCTGGACCAGGCGGCCGCGGAGGCCGCCGCGCTGGTCCGCCGCTCCCACGGTGAACCGCCCGTCGACGCGGACGCCTGGACGGCACTCCTCACCGAACTGCGCCGGGCTCAGGGCCGTACCCGCACCCTGCGCGAACTGCCCCAGCTCGACCTGGCCGCACTGGACCGGGTCGAGGCGGACCTGGCCGCCGAGCTGACGGCGGCGACCGAGCGTGCCTTCGCCTTCTTCGCAGGTCCCGACGCCTTCGCCGGCCCCCTGGCCGCCGCGCGGCTCGCCGCAGAGGAAGCGGCCTCGATCGGCACCGCCGCCGAGGCCGCGCGGCTCGCCGACCGCCTCACCGAGCAGGCGGACGCCCTGGCCACCGTCACCGACCTGGTCACCGGAGCGGCCGATGCCGACCCGAGCGCGGGAACGGCCGTACTGCTGGCCATCGGCGAGGTCCTGGCGGCGGTCAACCGTGCCCGGGCGGTGCTGACCACCCGCCGCCGCGTCCTGCTCGACGCCGAGCACCGCGCCGCGCACGCCGCGGAGTCGGCGCTGCTCGCCCAGGCGGCGACCGCCGCCCTGTCCGCGGCCGACACCCCGGCCGCCTGCGACGACCAACTCGCCCGTCTGCTGTTGCGGGTGGACGCGTTGGAGGCCCGCTTCGCCGAGGCCGAGGATCTCGCCGCCGACCTGGCCCTGCGCCGGGAGGAGATCCGGCAGGCGTTCGCCGCCCGCCGCCAGAGCCTGCTGGACGAGGCCGCCGCCCGCGCCGACCGGGCCGCCGCCTCCGCCCGCCGAGCCCTTCAGGCGCTGAGCCGCAGGCTCGCCGGGCTCGGCTCGGCGGCCGACATCCACGCCGCGCAGGCCGCCGACCCGATGGCGCTGCGCGTCCGCGCCGCCGCCGGGGAACTGCGCGGCCTCGACGACCGGGTACGCGCCCAGGAACTGGAGGACGGCCTGCTCGGCGCCGTCCGCACCGCCCTGCGCGAGCTGCGCGACCGCGCCGACCTGTCCGAGGACGGCGGCGCCACCGTCCGGCTGGGCCGCCACCGCTTCGCCGTCCGCCGCGAACCGGTGGAACTCACCCTCCAGCCGGACGGCGACGACGGTCTGGCATTCGTGATCACCGGTACCGGCTACCGCCGGGCGGCCGACCTCCCCGAGATGCCGGCCGACCGCGAGTTCTGGACACAGCCCCTGGTCAGCGAGTCACCGTCGCTCTACCGCGCCGAGTACCTGGCCGCCTCGCTGCTGGCCACGGCCACCGGTGAACCGGGTGAACCGCTGCTCGACCAGGTCCGCCGCGCGGCCGAGCGGGGCTACGACGAGGGGTACGAGCGCGGCGTCCACGACCACGATGCCGCGGCCATCCTCGGCGCGCTGCTGCGGCTGCGCGCCGGTGCCGGTCTGCTGCGGCACCCCGCCGAAGTGCGCGCCACCGCCCAGCTGTTCTGGGCGCACGGCGCGACCGACGCCCAGCGGGCCGCCTGGCAGCGCCGCGCCCGCTCCCTGGCGCTGGCCCGCGTCCACTTCGGAGCCGACGGCCACTTCGGAGCCGACAGCCACTTCGGACCTGATGGCCACTTCGGTCCCGACGGCCACTTGGGTCCCGACGGTGCCGCGCCGGCGACCGCCCCGTCCGCGGCGGCGACTGCCTCCTCCGAGCTGGCGACTGCCTCCTCCGAGCTGGCGGCCGAACTCACGGCCGCGGTCGCCGAGTTCACCGCCGCAGTCGGGCTGCCGCCGGTGCCACGGGCCGGCGAGTACCTCCAGGAGGAACTCGCCGACCCGCAGGAGGGATTCGCCACCGGCGTCGCCGCGCGCACCCTCCTGGACGGCTTCCGCCACACCGCCGCCGCCCCCGTCCTCACCGCGGACCTGGGCGCGCTCGGCGCCGACCTGCCCGCGCGGCACCAGCTCGCCGGCGCCTGGCTGGGCTCGTACGCGGCCCTGCACGCGGAGGGCGAGGGCGTGCCGGAGGCCGTGGCGCACCTGTGCGCACCCGACCTGCCGCGTTACGAGATCACCGCGCCCGTCGGCGAGACCGTCGACGGCCTCCTCGGCACCCACCCCCGTGTCCGCGACGGCCGGCTGACCGTACGCATCGACGAACTGCCCCAGCGCGCACGGGTGTTCCGTGAGCAGCGAGCCCCCGCCTTCCGGGCCTTCCAGCGGCAGCGCGCGGACGTCCTGGTCGCCGAGCGGGCCCGGCTGCGCCTGGACGACCACTGCCCCCGCCCGCTCGCCGGCTTCGTCCGCAACCAGCTCATCGACCAGGTGTATCTCCCACTCGTCGGCGACAACCTGGCCAAGCAGCTCGGCACCCTCGACACCACCGGCCCCGCCGACCGAAGCGGCCTGCTGCTGCTCCTGTCCCCGCCCGGCTACGGCAAGACCACCCTGCTGGAATACGTCGCCGACCGCCTCGGCCTGCTCATGGTCCGCGTCGACGGCCCCGCGCTCGGAACCGGCACCACCTCACTCGACCCGGACCGCGCCCCCGACGCGGCCGCCCGCCGCGAGGTCGAGAAGATCGTGTTCGCCCTGGAGGCGGGCAGCAACGTCCTGCTGCACGTGGACGACATCCAGCACGTCTCCGCCGAGCTGCTCCAGAAGTTCATCCCGCTGTGCGACGCGCAGCGCCGTGTCGAGGCCGTCAGCGACGGCGTGGCCCGCAGCTTCGACCTGCGCGGGCGCCGTTTCGCCGTCTGCCTCGCCGGAAACCCCTACACCGCGAACGGGCGGCGCTTCCAGATCCCCGACATGCTCGCCAACCGCGCCGACGTCTGGAACCTGGGCGAGGTCCTCACCGGCCACCAGGACCTGTTCGCCCTCTCCTTCCTGGAGAACGCCCTCGCCGCCAACCCGGTGCTGGCCCCGCTCGCCGGAACCGACCCGGCCGACCTCGCTCTGCTGGCCGCCCTCGCCGACGGGGACCCGGGCGCACAGGCCGACCAGCTCGCCCACCCGGTGCACGACCTGGACCGGGTGCTGGCGACTCTCACCCGGCTGCGCCGTGTCCAGCGGACCGTCCTGGCCGTCAACAGCGCCTACATCGCCTCCGCCGCCCAAGAGGACACCGACCGCCTCGAACCGCCGTTCCTGCTCCAGGGCTCCTACCGCACCATGGCCCGGCTCGCCGCCCGGATCGACCCCGTCCAGAGCGACACCGAGGTCGAGGCCCTGCTCGACGACCACTACCTCGCCGAGGCACGGAGCCTCGGCAGCGCCGCCGAGGCCAACCTGCTCAAACTCACCCGGCTCCGCGGCCGGTCCACCCCCGAACAAACGGACCGCTGGCACGCACTGTGCGCCGCGTACACGTCCGCCGCCCAGCCGCCCGCCGGCTCGCCCTCCGCCTCCTACCCGTCCGTCGGCTCGCCCTCCGCTTCCTACCCGTCCGTCGGCTCGCCCTCCGTCTCCTACCCGTCCGTCGGCTCGCCCTCCGCCTCTTACCCGTCCGTCGGCTCGCCCTCCGTCTCCTACCCGTCCGCCGACTGATCCGGCCACCCCAGCAGCCGCGCACCGAACACCGCCGTCTCCAGGGTGTAGCGCTGCAGCGCGTCGTCCGGATCCAGGCCCGTGAGCCGGACGACGTGCGCGATGCGGTACGCCAGGGCGCGGACACTCAGTCCGAGCCGGCGTGCCGCCTCCGCCGCGACGTAGCGCGACTCCGCGTAGGCGGTCAGGGTCTCCAGCAGCAGCTGCGCCCCTCCACGCGCCTTCCGCAACGGGCCCAACACCCCGTGCACCAGCTCCTCCAGGGCCTCCCGGTCCCGCAACAGCACCGGCAGGACCAGCAGATCGGCCGCGTTCAGCAACTTCCCGTCCAGCCCCAGCTGGGCCGCCTGCTCCAACGCGTTCCGCGCCTCCTCGTAGGAGTGCACGACACCGCCGGGCCCGCTGTGCGGACGGCCCACCACGACCCGCCGCCCCTGCGTCAGCTCCGCGAACGCCTTGACCGCTGCGGCCTCACCCGGGCCGGAGGGCACGATGCACACCAGCCGCCCGTGCTTCACCGCGAGCAGGACCTCCTCCTCACCGAAGCGGCCGAGCAACTGCCGCTCCAGCGCCCGCACCTGGGGGTCCTCCAGGTCGTAGCCGTCGCCCTCGGCGACCGCGACGACATGCGCGCACGCCAGATTGAGCCCGAAGCGCTCGGCGTGTTCGGCCAGCCGTCCCAGGTCGCTGCGGCTGCTCAGCAGGTCCGCCACGAACTCCCGCCGCCCGGCCTCCTCCCGGCGCAGCCGTTCCCGGTACGCCCGGCCGTGCCCCGCGGCGAGCGCGGCCACCGCCGCCCGCAGCGCCGCCATCGACGCCGCGTCCACCGGCTGCCCCTCCCAGACCCTGCCGGTCGCGGCCAGCCGCTCGTCGACCAGCTCGGCGAGCCCCCGCCCCTCCTCGGCGGCCCGGTCGCCGTATGCGCGCAGCGACTCCAACTCCGCGCGACGCAGCCGCCGTCCGCTCCTGGCCACGTCCTCCAGCAACCGCCCCCACGAACCGTCCTCGGACGAAACGGACACGTCCGAGGTCGCTCTGTCCGTAGCCAACTCCCGCTTCCTCCCCCGCACTGCCACAGCGACGTGCCAGCGTACGCCGCACCGCGGACACCCGACACCCGAGGCCGCGTTTTCCACGTGCGGAGACGGCCGTACGCCGCCCGGCCGACGAGCCCTGCACGGTCGGCCGGACGCGGTACGGAACAGGCTCCTTCGCCCCCTCGACGGCGTCCTTGCCGGGCCGAGTGGTGGTGTGGTGCGCAACCACCCTGGTCAGGGGCGGACGAGGACCTTGAGGGCCTCGCGGTCGTTCATCAGGCGGTAGCCCTCGGCGACGTCGTCCAGGGCCACGGTGCGGTCGAAGACGCGGCCGGGGCGGATGTCGCCGTTCAGGATGTGCGGCATGAGTTCCTCGATGTAGGCGCGGGAGGGGGCGACGCCGCCGGTGAGGGTGATGTTGCGCAGGAACTCGGGGAAGCCGAACGGCACTTCGGGATACTGCGGGGCGCCGACACGGCTGATGACGCCGCCGTCGCGGACCGCGCCCGTGGCCTGCACGAGGGCGTCCTTGAGGCCGACGCATTCCAGCACCCGGTCGGTGCCGGTGCCGCCGGTCAGCTCGCGCACGGCGGTGACGCCGTCCTGGCCGCGTCCGGCGACCACGTCGGTGGCGCCGAACTCGCGCCCGAGGTCGGTGCGCTTCGTGTGGCGGCCCATGAGGATGATCCGCTCGGCACCGAGCAGCTTCGCGGAGATGACCGCCGACAGGCCGACCGCGCCGTCGCCGATGACGGTGACGCTGTCGCCGGCCCTCACTCCGGCGGTGCGGGCGGCGTGATGGCCGGTGCACAGCACGTCGGAGAGGGTCAGCAGGTCGGGCAGCAGTTCGGAGTCCTCACCGACCGGGAGCCTGACCAGGGTGCCGTCGGCGAAGGGGATCCGGGCGGCCTCGCCCTGGCCGCCGTCGACACCGCCGACCCCCCAGGGGCCGCCGTGGACGCAGGAGGTCGTCAGGCCCCGGCGGCAGTTCTCACAGGTGCCGTCCGAGTAGGTGAACGGGACCACCACCAGGTCCCCGGACCTGAAGCCCTTCACCTCCGTGCCGGTCTCCTCGACCACACCGATGAACTCGTGGCCCATCTGGCGGGGCCTGTCGGTCAGCGGCTGGGACCTGTAGGGCCACAGGTCGCTGCCGCAGACGCAGCCGGCCACGATGCGGACGACCGCGTCGGTGGGCTGCTGGATCTCGGGGTCGGCGACGTCCTCGACGCGGACGTCGCCGGCCTGGAAAAGCAAGGTTGCGCGCATGGGGGGTGCCAGTCCTTCGGTGCTTTCGGGGGGATCAGCGGGGTAGGGGTGCGCGGCACCCGATCGGTGTCGTCGGTGACCTGCTCCCTGCCCACACCGTGCCCGGTGCGACGATCAGGCGGCAGGGCGAGCCGTTCCGGGGAGTGCGAAGGGGGGTGTGGCGCGGCCCCCCTGGCCCCCGGCAGGCGTGCTGCGCGCGGGCCACACTGGTGCCATGGCATCCGAACGTCAGCAGCAGAATGGCGGCGGTACGGAACTGGGGCGGTTCCTGCGAGCGCGGCGCACCCAGATCACCCCGGCCGAGGTCGGCTTCACCCCCGGGACCGGTGTGCGCCGCACCCCCGGGCTGCGCCGCGAGGAGGTCGCCGCGCTGGCCGGGGTGAGCATCGACTACTACACCAGGCTGGAACGCGGCCGGGAGACCCGCCCCAGCCTGGCCGTCGTCGAGGCCCTCGGACGCGCCCTCAAACTGGACGAGGACGAACAGCGCCACCTTCGCGACCTCGCCGTCCGCGCCGCCCACCACCCGCCGGTGCCCCCGGCCGCCCCCGGCCGCACCGTGAGCCCCAAGGTCAAGCTACTGCTGGAGAACCTGCGGCCGAGTCCGGCCTACGTCACCAGCCGCACCCTTGACCTGCTCGCCGCCAACCCGGGCGCGCTCGCGCTGTACGCCGGCGTCGAGCAGTGGCCCCCGCGGCAGCGCAACCTCGCCCGCTACCTCTTCCTCCACCCCCAGGCCCGGGACCTGTACACCGACTGGAGCACCCAGATCCGCGGCTGCGTCGCCCGTCTCCGCGCCCTGGCCGGCACCGACCCCGACGCTCCCGACCTGGCCGGCCTCATCGGCGAACTCCTCCTGAAGAGCCCCGACTTCGCCAAACTCTGGGACCGCTACGACGTCGCCCGCGCCGGCCACGCCCAGAAACCGAAGACCTTCCACCACCCGCAGGTCGGCGAGATCACCCTCGCCTTCCAGGGCATGCAACTCGAAGGCACCCCCGGCCACCGCCTGGGCATCTACGTCGCCGAACCCGGCACCCCCGACCACGACGCCGTGATCCTGCTCGACATGACCGCACCCCGCGCAGCCGCACATCCCGCCGCCGGACAGGCCCGCACCTAGCCACGGCGATCCCGGAGCCTGATCAAATCCGCTTGGCCCCCTGTCCGGCCCCTTCCGGCCCCCTGCCCGGCCCCCGGGCACGGCAGAGGCCGGCCGGGCCCCTCGGCCGGGCGTCGCCCTCCCAGTCCACCCGGATACGGACCGGATGGAGGCGCAGCGCCCGGTGGCGGGTGGCCGAGCGGCCGCACATGGCGAAGGGCGCCCCGGGGGTTCCCGGCGCGCCCTTCGCGGTGGTCGTCAGAGAAGGCTGGTCAGCGCACGTCCACGTAGTCGTGGTAACTCTCGGCGTCCACGTAGGAGCCGGACGCGAGGTAGACCCCGACCCAGGTGCCGTCCTGCTTCGCGGTGAAGCGGGCCGTGAAGCGGCCATGCGAGTCGGCCTTGACGGAGCCCAACTGCGTCCAGGACTTCTTGCCCTTGGCCTGGAAGAGGATGTAGACGCGCTGCTTGCCGAACGCCACCCACTTCGAGCCGCTGAGCCGCTGCAAGGTGCCCGTGGTGGTCACGGTGTGGCCCTTGCGCACCGGCTCGGGGCCGGCGTTGAAGCCGGCGATCCTGGTGGCGGTGCGGTTGAAGTGCACGGAGTTGGAGTAGCCGGACTGGTAGTCCGACGACCCCGCCGAGTACAGCCGCCAGTTGCCCTTCGGCACCGACACGTACGCGTCGAGGTTGAAGGTGCCGTCGGACTTCGCGGTGAACCAGCCGAGCGACTTCCAACCGGACTTGCCGTCGGCCGACTGCTGGAGGTACAGCTTCCGGTTCGGCGGCACCTTGCCGTTGCTGGCGCCCATGCTGCCCTGGATGTGCAGGTCGGAGTACTCGTCGAGCCAGCTCGAACAGAAGCAGATGTTCGTCCGGTTGATGACGTCGACCTTGAACCGCGCGTTCGAGTCGGTCAGATACGGGTCGGTCAGGTAGCTGTCCTGACTGGTCTCCACCGTGAACGTGGTGTCGTCGGACAGCAGGTACGGGTAGGTGAGCTTGAAGCGCCCGTCGGCACCGCTGGTCGCCTTGGCGTAGTAGTTCATCTCGAGCGCGACGCCCTTGGCCGGGTGCCAGGTGCCGTTGTACAGGTACTCCACGACACCGGACGAGGACGCCTTGGCACCGTACTTGATCTGCACGCTGGAGTGGTCCAGCCGAATCCGGCTCGGGCTGACCACGACCGGCAGGGTCTTGTCGTCGACCAGCACGTAGGTGTTCGTGCCGTCGGGGTTCGCGATCCAGAAGGAGAGCGAGACCGGCACGGACGTGATGTTGTCGCCGTTCAGTTGCGGAGCCACGTCGATCGCGTAGCTGCCGTCGGCGGCGGTGACGGCGCTGTAGGCGTACTCGGCCGTCACGCTCAGCGGCTTCCCGGCCAGCGGCGAGGTGTCGCCGGTGATCGGGTCGAAGAGCGAGATGCGGCCGCTGAGCGTGACGTGCGTGTGCTCCACGTCCAGCACGGCGGGGCTGATGCTGCGGTCGGCGAAGACCGGCTTCGGCTCGACGTCCACGGTGGTGGTGTCCGCCGCCGAGGTGCTGTCGCCATCGCTGTCCCGGGCGCTGACCGTCACGTCGTAGCTGCCGTACGAAGGCAGTTGCGACATGCGCGGCGAGCGCCAGACGCCGTCCTGCGGCGTGCCGGAGACGAGCGTGAAGCCGGTGACCGCGACGGTCACCGGGTCCGCGCCGTGCAGCTCGGTCAGCTCGGCGGACACCTCGGTGATCGCGGAGTCGGAGGAGACGGCGACCGTCAGGAAACCGGCGTCGGAAGAATCGGACCCGACGTCGCCGAAGACCGGGACGCCGGTACCGTCCGCAGGCGCACTGCTGCCGGGGTCGGGCGTCGGGCTGGCGGAGGGCGACTCGGACGGGCTCGGTGTGTCCGAAGGAGTCTCGGACGGGGCGCCGGTCGGGGTGTCCGAAGGCGTGTCGGACGGGGCACCGGTCGGGGTGTCCGAAGGAGTGTCGGACGGGGCACCGGTGGGTGTGTCCGAAGGCGTGTCGGACGGGGCACCGGTGGGTGTGTCCGCCGGCGTCGAATCGGGCGTCGGGTTCGTGGTCGCGGTGGCCGCCGGGTCCTGCCCGGGCGTGCCGCCGTCGGCCCCGTACGCCAGCGTGGGCGCGGCGAGGAGCGCGGCGCCCAGCGCGGCGGATACGGCCGCCGACACCAAAGAGCGTGTTCTCACTGCTGGATTCCCCCCACGGGAACGGCGCGGCTTCACTGCCCCGGTTGTGCGGAGGCCGACCGCGCTCTTTGTACGGTTGCTGTGAACATCACGCAACACGTCGAACTCTAGTGCTCACCTCCGACATGTGAGCAAGGGGGTTTGTGGAACCTGGGCGGTGGGGCGGAGCGTCCGGCACGCAGTCGGCACCCGCGCCGCCGACGCCGGACGCACCGAGGGCGCCAACACCCGAACCAAGATGATCAAGAGACAGACGCCCAGCCGACCCGGGTTCCCCCGCTCTCGGGCCACGGCACCCCCCGACCCGGAGGGGGCGGCACGGTGGCCGGATCGAATTCGATCGGCCTCCCGTTTGGCCCCCGAGCACGACAGAGGGCCTGGTGCAATGTTCACACCAGGCCCTCTGACCAGCGTCGGGGTGGCGGGATTTGAACCCACGACCTCTTCGTCCCGAATAACGTGCGGGAGTCTCGCTGACCTGGAACTTTGGGCGAATGTGCAGGTCAGAGGCTTGGTATGCCTCGGGTAGGGCGGGTGTAAGACAGCGTCGTTTTCTTGATCCACTCCCCGGTCACTCCCCAGAGTCTGCGCCCTGCTTGGGGGCACGGGCGGCGCACCTGCCTTCGCCTTTTCGATCTGGGCGACGCCGGTGCGATTGCGCCTATATGGTCGCCATGCCATGTGTGCTGGGAGGGGGCTGCCGGGTGATGGGTGTTGAGGTCGCGGTCGGGTACGTGTTCGCGTGGTTGGTGCGCAAGGCCGGCCGGGTGGCGGGACGGGTGGACGGCGAGGTGGACCGCGGACTGGACGCGGGGATGGAGCGGTTGCACGATCTGGTCAGCCGCAAGCTCGGTCAGGACCCGGCGCTGGAGCGAGCCAGGGAGGAAGCCGAGGCCGGGCAAGAAGGGCTCACGGACCGTACTCGGCGCAGGCTGACGGACTCCCTGGAGGACGCCGTCGAGCGGGACGGCCAGTTCGCGGCGGCGCTGGAACAGCTTGCCGAACAGTTGCAAGCCATGGACACCGCGGCGAATGCGGCGGCGGGGGACCACATCGACTTCCGGCACAGCACGTTTCACGGGCCGGTCCAGGGCAAGGGCACCCAGAACAACCACGGTGGCCCACCGAAGTGAGCGGCACCGAAGACCGCCCCGACAACGGCGACCGCGACCACATCGATTTCCGGGACAGCGAGAACCGCGGCCCGGTGCAGGGCAAGGGCACCCAGAACAACTACTTCGGCCTGTCCCGGGTTCCGGTCACGTTGCCGCATCAGGTCGGGGTGATCCCGTCCAAGGCGGGCTGCTTCCAGGACCGGGCCGAAGCTGCTCGCCTGCGTGCCACCCTGACTGGGGGAGGGACCACCGTAGTCGGCTCCGCCGGCGGGGTGCTGGCGGGTGGGGTGCTGGCCGGGATGGGCGGGGTCGGCAAGACCCAACTGGCCGCCGACTACGCCCGCTCCGCCTGGCGGGTGGGCGAGCTGGACGTGCTGGTGTGGATCACCGCCAGCAACGCCGCAGAGGCAGCATCCGGGTACGCGCGGGCCGGTATCGAGATCCTGGGCTCCGAACCTGAGCAGGCGGCTCAGGCATTCCTGGCCCGTCTGGAACCCGGTCCACAGGAACAACCGTGGCGGTGGCTGATCGTACTGGACGACGTCGGTGATCCCGCCGATTTGCGTGGGCTGTGGCCGCCCGCGAGCCCGTACGGCCGGACGCTGGTGACCACTCGCCGCAAGGACGCCGCGCTCACCAACGAGGGGCGTCGCCTGATCGAGGTCGGGCTGTTCACCGAGGACGAGTCCCTGGACTACCTCACCACTGCACTGGCCGCGCGCGGCCTCGCCGAACCCGCCGGGCAACTCGCTGCTCTGGCCAGTGAACTGGGGCATCTTCCGCTGGCGCTGTCCCAGGCCGCCGCCTATCTGATCGACACCGGCATTGACTGTGCCGGCTACCGGGCCCTGCTCGCCAACCGCGCCACAAAGCTTGCCGACGCCAGCCCTGACAGCCTGCCTGACGGACAGACCCACACCGCGGCCGCGGCCTGGGCGGTCTCGATCGAACGCGCCAACAGCCTCAAGCCCGTCGGGCTGGCCCAGCCGCTGCTCCAGCTTGCCGCGTTCCTCGACCCCAACGGCATCCCCGACAGCGTCCTCACCAGCTCACCCGCCCTTGCCCATCTCGCCACCGCCACAGGTCGCGACCAGGTCACCCCCGACCAGGTTCAGTTGGCGCTGAGGGCCTTGTACCGGCTCAGCCTGGTCGACTACACCCGCACCGATCCGCACCAGACGGTCCGTGTCCACCAGCTTATTCAGCGCGCCGTCCGCGACACCCTCACCCTCGACCAGTGCGACCAGATCGCCCACACCGCAGCCGACGCCCTGCTCGCGGCCTGGCCCACGATCGAGAGAGACACCGCGCTCGGCCAGGCCCTGCGCGCCAACACCACTGCCCTTACCACGCACGCCGAAAACGTGCTCCTTCAGCCTGAGGCACACACCGTGCTGTATCGCGCCGGCAGAAGTCTCGGGGAGCTGGGGCAGGTCACGGCTGCCGGGGACTACTTCCACCACCTCACCGGCATAACGACTTCCCGGCTCGGCCTCGACCACCCTGATATCCTCTTCGCCCGAAGCAACCTCGCCTACTGGCGGGGGGAGGCGGGGGATCCGGCCGGTGCCGCCACCGCGTGCGCCGAAGTGCTGGACGACTATCTGCGGGTCCTGGGCCCCGACCACCCTGACACCCTCACCGCCCGAAGCAACTTTGCCCGCTGGCGGGGGGAGGCGGGGGATCCGGCCGGTGCCGCCACCGCGTTCGCCGAAGTGCTGGACGACTATCTGCGGGTCCTGGGCCCCGACCACCTTGACACCCTCTCCGCCCGAAGCAACCTCGCCTACTGGCGGGGGGAGGCGGGGGATCCGGCCGGCGCCGCCACCGCGTACGCCGAACTGCTGGACGACTATCTGCGGGTCCTGGGCCCCGACCACCCTGACACCCTCACCGCCCGAAGCATCCTTGCCCGCTGGCGGGGGGAGGCGGGGGATCCGGCCGGTGCCGCCACCGCGTACGCCGAACTGCTGGACGACCGGCTGCGGGTCCTGGGCCCCGACCACCCCCACACCCTCTCCGCCCGAAGCAACCTCGCCTACTGGCGGGGGGAGGCGGGGGATCCGGCCGGCGCCGCCACCGCGTACGCCGAACTGCTGGACGACTATCTGCGGGTCCTGGGCCCCGACCACCCCCACACCCTCACCGCCCGAAGCAACCTCGCCTACTGGCGGGGGGAGGCGGGGGATCCGGCCGGTGCCGCCACCGCGTACGCCGAAGTGCTGGACGACTATCTGCGGGTCCTGGGCCCCGACCACCCTGACACCCTCTCCACCCGAAGCATCCTTGCCCGCTGGCGGGGGGAGGCGGGGGATCCGGCCGGCGCCGCCACCGCGTGCGCCGAACTGCTGGACGACTATCTGCGGGTCCTGGGCCCCGACCACCCCCACACCCTCTCCGCCCGAAGCATCCTCGCCTACTGGCGGGGGGAGGCGGGGGATCCGGCCGGTGCCGCCACCGCGTTCGCCGAAGTGCTGGACGACTATCTGCGGGTCCTGGGCCCCGACCACCCCCACACCCTCACCGTCCGAAGCAACCTCGCCCACTGGAAGAGGGAGGCTGAGGAAAGGTGAGAGGCCAAAGTAAGCGTCGACGGTTTCAATACTGTCCGTGGGTTGTTGCTGGTCGTGCCCGTGGCGCGGCTGTTCCGCGCCATCGCACCCCAACCGACACTTGGCGGGTTGTCTTGAGAGCGGCCAAAGCCTACGCATTACGAGTTGTCCGATCTTGATCCGGGTGCGTCCACGACCGTCCGTCCTGCGCGAGTCACACCTGGTCAGTCAAGCCCTCGGAGTACTACAGACGACGGTGGACGGCACTGAACTTCAGGCCGTTTGAGACCGCGACTGAGACCACGTGAGCCCATCGATCCGCTGGCAAGAACGGGGCTACGGGCCCGGCCGATCAACAGAGCCAGCAGCGTGGCAGCAATACGAGGTCCGTGACGCGACGCAGGACGAATGAAGCCACAGGGTCGCTGACGCCCTGTAGACATGGGGACATCGGACCGCGACAATCTTGATTTCTGGGGAGGAGTGCGCAGCCACGTTGGGAGCGTGGTCGCCACAGGGGGGAGCTGCGTTATGGCAGCAGGCCAGACGTCAGGGCCGGTTATCAGCGACGGGCAGCCGGCTTACACAGGCGCTGTCGGTGCTGTGTCCTGGTCCGGCGTGAGTTTGACTCCGACCGTCATGGAAGAACTGAAGGCAGGCCCATGGGCGGAACGTGTAGGTGACTTAGAGTCGAGCGCGGCCATGATCGAGGAGCTGCGCGCGCTCGCCACTACGGACATGGCCATCGAGACTGTGGGTGGACTTCTTGCGAGTGAAGTTGAACCGCTGCCGTGGGAGGTAGGCGAGGCCCTCGCAGAGGTTCTGTTGGAGCATTGGCACTCGGTCGTTTGGGTCTGGAACACCGTCAGAGATCGACGCACTAGACGCGCCAGCCTTCCAGGAGCAGACCTCGTTGGTCTCAGTGTCATAGACGGCGCAGCAACGCTGTTGTTTGGCGAGGTCAAGTCCTCTTCAGACGCTGCCGCACCCCCCGGAGTGGTGTACGGACGGTCTGGGCTGATCCATCAACTGGAACGGCTCACCGACAAGGACGCAGACCACTTCACGCTCATGAGGTGGCTTCGCTCTCGATGCTCCACACCCGAGCATGTGAGCCTCTACAAGGCTGCCGCCGCACGGTACGTGCATTCGCAGGGACGGGACATCCATCTCGTAGGGTGTCTCATTCGAGACACCAGCCCAAACGAGAGGGACGTAAGCGTGCGTGGTGCCGCCCTTGCTCGTACAGTCGTGGAGCCCATGAAGGCGCTGCTCACTGCCTGGTATCTGCCAGCAACCATGGCGAGCTGGCCGTCTCACGTAGGGCTTGAGAACAGTGCCTGACCTCTCCTGGCTTGACGGTTCACTCGACAGTAGCCTCGTCGAGAGGGTGAACGAACGGGCGCATCGGAACCTGATCACCTCTGCCCTGAAACCTGTGCTTGCAGAGGGTTTCACAGTGGAGCCAACGGCATCGGAAGCCGAAGAGGGCGAAGCCAAGTTCGCGGCGCAATCCCTAGATCTTTTGGCTTGGGACGCGCTTATGGCCGATCCCAAGAGCGACGAGGCAAGGAAACTCTGCGGTCAGGCCTTCTCTGTGGCTCGCGCACAGGTAGATACGAGTCCCTCTGAAGGATCTCGCCTCTTTCTTCTGCGTACGGCCTGTCTGGGCTGGCTCTCTGACGAAACTCCGTTGGCTGCTCGCCTCCTTGCCGAGATGCAGCTTCCTCTGCAGATTCCCTCCAGCGCCAACTGGGAAGAACGCATCGTAAATGGAGTGATTGATGTCTGGCTACTGCTGCTGCGGAAGCGAGGCTGGGCTGACCTCGACGCGCTGAGCAATGTAATTTCCTCGCTGCGTCGAGACCAAGAGCAGTTTGAAGGCTCGTTTCTCGCAGCCGAGGGGCAAGACTCAAGACCTGCAGCCTGGGAATTGGTCTGCTATTACCATGCAATCAGGGCCGGCGAAATTGTCGCGGAGTTCCTAGAGACGGGCTCCGTACTTACGGAGGTGCGGGGAGAGCGCAGGTTCGACGTTCGCGAGCGCGTCGAAACCCACTTCGATCGATCACTAGACGCGGCAATAAAATCGGGGAACGTCGACCTCGAAGAGCTGGTCCGTCTACTTGCCGTGACAGCCGGGCAAATCATCGACAATAGCCTCTGGACGGTCTCGCGGGCAGTGAGTCCAGAAATTACAGCCTTCGTCGATTCGCTGGTCTCAAGGGGCGCAGATAGACCTCTATTCGAAGCCCTGCCTCCCCAGCGAGCCGCCCTCGCGGAACAGGGTTTGATTCGATCAGCATTCCGATCGGTCGTAGTTAGTCTTCCGACAAGTGCGGGGAAGACACTGATCGCCCAATTCCGCATCCTTCAAGCGTTGAGCACATATCGCCAACAAGGCGGCTGGGTCGCTTACGTTGCACCAAACCGGGCATTGGTCAATCAGATCACTCGTCGACTCCGTAGAGACCTAGGACCTCTAAACATAAATGTGGAGCGGGTAAGCCCTGCGCTTGAGATCGACGGCCTTGAGGGCGAGATGCTCAAAAACCGCACCGAGTCGGCATTCGATGTCCTAGTTTCTACACCAGAAAAGCTAGACCTGCTTCTTCGGTCCGGCTGGCAAGAGGACATCTCTCGGCCGCTATGCTTGACTGTCGTTGATGAGGCTCACAACATTTCGGATCCCACTAGGGGAATCAAACTAGAACTACTGTTGGCCGGCATCAACCGCGAGGCCCGCGATGCCGCATTCCTACTCCTTACGCCGTTCATCAATAATGGCGATACCGTAGCAAAATGGCTGGATAGCACTAGTCAACAGTCCATCAAGATGTCTCTGGACTGGACTCCGAACGACAGATTGATCGCCCTGGCCTGCCATCAAGCAGGATCAAGAGGAAACTACAGCATCAATCTACGAACATTGATTACTTCGAAGAACACCTTGAGTATAAATTCCGCCCTGCCCATTGGAGGGAATCGTCCGCTCGGTTTCTCCAGCTCCGCAGCGAAGTCGCAGGGTAGATTGGCAGCTGCCACGGCCAGCGTGCTAGCAGCTCGCGGGCAGACGATTACGCTGGCACAGAGGCCCGACTACGCGTGGACCATCGCACAGCAGATTGGTAGCGGACGGGAAGAGGTTGAAGGCATAAGCGCGAGCCTTCGCTCTGTAATTGCTGTAGTTGCAGAAGAATTCGGATCAGAATTCCCCTTGGTCGACCTGCTGAAGCGGGGCATCGGGGTGCATCACCGCGGACTGCCGGATGATATTCGGACGCTCACCGAATATTTGATGGAGGCCGGAGATCTAGGCCACCTTGTCTCTACCACCACGATTGCGCAAGGCGTTAACTTCCCCGTGGCTAATGTGGTCCTCGCTTCGCATCAGTTTCCGTACGGTCAAGACATGCCGGCACCTGATTTTTGGAATCTCGCTGGCCGGGCAGGGCGCGTCGAGCAGGGGCAAGTAGGGGTTGTGGCTCTGGCCGCAGCAGACAACGAGAAAGCTCAGAAGCTGCGCACTTTCATTGACCGGAAGGTCGCGGATCTAAACAGCACATTGATCGAGATGGTGCGGGAAGCAATTCTGCAGTATGGAACGCTGAACCTTCACCAGCTTTCCTACCAACCCACCTGGTCTTCCTTCGTTCAATTCCTTGCACATACCTATCGGCAGATTGGCGACCATGGCGAGTTTGCCAGCGAAGTTGAACAGATTTTGCGCGGCACTCTCGGTTTCCAAGATCTGCGTGCGCAATCTCCAGCTTGGGCTGCAGAACTAACTCGCAGTGTACGCAATTACGCAGAGAGGATTACCGGAAAGCCACTCAGCTTGGTGGACAGCACGGGTTTCTCTTGGGAAAGCGTGTCCAGTGCACTGAGTCGCCTCAGTAACTCTCAAATTGACGCAGCGGTATGGGAAGAATCCTTGTACGAGGGAAGCGCTCGCCCACTATCTAAACTTGTGGGGGTAATGCTTGAAGTCCCCGAACTCAGGGAAAACCTTCTCCCCATTATTACTGATTACGAATCTCGTTCCGGAGATTTCATCGCGCGCGTGATCCGCGATTGGGTCAACGGAGCATCAATCCCAACTCTGGCCTCGACCTACTTCAAACGTGATGGAGATAGTAACCTTGCGGCCGTCACGAAGTGCTGCCAACGCCTATTTGGCCAGATGGCGCCAACGGTCGCTTGGGGGCTATCAGCTCTACAATCGATGACTATCGGCGATAGCTTCAACAATCTAACTGAAGACCGGCAGCGCGAGCTACGCAACGTGCCCTCGTATGCGTTTTATGGAGTTGCCAATGAGCAAGAAATCTCAATGAGACTTCTTGGAGTTCCAAGATCCGCTGCTCCTAAAATGGCATCAGCAGTCTTCGGTGAGCGGCAAGCTTCTCTCGGCGAGGCTCGCCGACGCCTAGGAGCTACGAATGAGAATTCGTGGCGTGCTGCCCTGGGGGCAAGCGGAGGAGCCTACTACCACGTATGGAAAATCTTGGATGGCGTTAATTGATTAGGCGCTAAGTATTTCGAACGCTCGCGAAGGGGTACCAAACAGGTGGAGCGAGCACCCGGCGCGTTGGGAACTGATGGGCCAGAGTCGGCGCGCGAGAGCGAACGACCGTGACGCGATGGCCGTCACCGGGACTTCGCGGACAAACCAGGCCGGGAGGAACGGTGGCGGTGGGCCGCTACGCTGGTACGCACCACGTGAGAACGGAGAGAACTCCGCGGATGGGACCGAAGACGACCAAGGTCTACGAGACGCTTCGGGCGCGTCTCGTCGCAGGCGAGTACGCCCCCGGCGACAAATTCCCCTCGGAACGTGCGTTGGTCGAGGAACTCGGCATTGGTAGGACTGCGCTCCGGCAGGTGCTCGCTCGCCTCGTTACCGAAGGCTCGTTGGAGGTTCGGGGGCGCAGCTCGTACCGCGTGCCCGGGGGAGTCAGCGTGAAGCCCCCTGAAGGGCTAGAGCCGTGGCGCATCCACGGCGAGCGCGATCTCTACGACAATCAATGGGTCAAACTCCAGCTCTGGGACGTGGAGCCCCCCGGCGTGGAGCGGTTCGAGCATCACGTAGTGAAACTGCACCACGTCGCCGTCACGGCGGTGCTGGATAACCAAGACCGCGTGCTCATGATGTGGCGGTACCGCTTCGTGCCACAGAAGTTCGGTTGGGAGCTCCCTGGCGGCATCGTGGACGAAGGCGAGGACCCTGCAGACACGGCTGTCCGTGAAGTCGAGGAAGAGACGGGATGGCGGCCAAAGTCACTGGAACACGTCGTCACCTATCAGCCCATGGTCGGCATGGTCGACTCGCCTCACGAGATCTTCGTAGGTCACGGTGCTGAACAGGTCGGCTCACCGACGGATCTCGAAGAGGCCGGACACATCGAGTGGGTTCCATTGGCCGACGTACCGGGGCTCATGGCTCGCGGTGAGCTTATGGGTTCCGGCACCCTCGTAGCGCTGCTGCACATCCTCGCAAGTCGCGGCAGGCAGGGCGTCACAGTCGCGCACTGAGCAGGTCGACACGACGGCGCTGCCGCACCGAACCAGTGCGGCTCGCCAACAGCCGCGCCTTCCTCATGTGAGAGTTCGCGTCGTCGTATTCCGCTCGCGTGAGGTGAGCTTGGGCGAGATCGGTATGAAGTCCCGCCTGTGCCCGCACGAACGTAGGGTCAACGGTTTTGAGTGCGTCGTAGAGACTGGTCACCGCGTCGTCGTCACCCAGTAGGGCAAGGACGTTGCCCTGCCATCGAGTCAAGTGGGCCTCGTTGAGGAAAATGCTCAACATATCCGGGTCTCGATCCTCGGTACCTGGCGGGATGCTCGCCATGGCTGCTTCGAGCGCACGTCGGCTGTCGTCCGCCATTCCCGGGACGTGGGCGCACAGCTCTGCTTCAGCGGCGTACAGCCATGCCCGAAGACGGGGGGACCCGTCCTGGCCAAGACTGCGTTGCGCGTCACGGACCAGGTCGACGCCGAGCGCCGGTCGGCCGGCCTCGCAGAGCACGTACGCCTGTTCTGCCATGGCGTGAGCCAGGTACATCGGGGCCTCAGCGTCGCGTGCTGCCCGCTTGGCCAATTCGTAGTGTCGCCAGGCACGTTCAACGGCACCCGAGTCGATCGCTTGCCACGCGGCCAGGGTTGACGCTCCGGCCAAAGCGAGGGCCACGGGCCGACGCGTAATTGGCAGCACTGCGAAGTTCAGCGCGTCTTCGAGGCGAGCAAGGTGGCCCGTCATCTGGTCAACAAGGCCGGACGCGCCCAACTCACGATCCATGGTGCGCAGTAGTTCGGTCTGGTCGTTGAACGCCTTCACCATGGACGTACCGACGCTGCTGGCGGAGTCGATCCTGACCAGCAGTTCGTCGTATCCGTCAGCCACGGGCACCGCTGCTGCGGGCGCACCACCTCTCAACTCCGCGTCCGTGACCCCGAGGAGTTGGCGCAGGATCGCCGCGTAGCGGTCCGAGACACTGCGCTTCCCGTTCTCCCACTCGGAGACGTACACCCGCAAACTCGCGCTTGAGGCAACGTCGGTGACGTGCCGTCGAGCGTATTGCTCGATCTCGCGAACCAGTCGCTCCTGAGACCAACCTCGCGCCGTTCGCGCACTTCTTAGTCCTGTGCTCACAGACCACCGTCCGGCGATACGTCCACCCACTGACCGTCCCAGGATGCCTCACATCACCGCAGGTCAACAGGGGTTAACAAGACGAGAGTTAAGCCCTGTTGGCTACCGACTCCCCCACCTCAAACGGTCTCCTTGAGATGCGCCGCGACAGGCAACTGCACTTCCGGAGCAGCGAGAGCCCTTGACTCTGGTGCGCACCAGATGCAATCTACTGGTGCGCACCAGATGAACGAGCCTTCAGCGGCCGTGGTGTGTGCAAGACGCAATCCGATCTTTGAGAACTGAATAGTGATCGTGCGGGGCTGACGCGAGTCGGCGGTCTCGGTAGGTGCCTAGGGCGAGGGTCCGGGGGCAAACCGCCGTGACGGACATCGGCTCTCCCTACGCGCCTGGCCGGCGCCACCCGATCCCGGGTGTGGGGAAGTACAGCGGGGCCTCAACGCACGTGGCGGCAAGAGTGAGACCGCCCCCGCGACGACCGGGTGATGTCGTCGGCGGCACGCCAACCTGCACCAGACCCATTCGTGCAAGCCGCCTGCTGGCGTCAGAGCAGTGACGATGACGCACCCGAATTTCCCGGCTCGGGGCCGGCGATCCGTGGCAACGGAGCGCCGGTGAAGCCGTGTCCCTGCTACCTGCGGGAGGTCGGCGTGGGCCGACGACATACCTAGGCGCCGCCGTGTGGACCGGCCGGCGGCGCCTGAACGACTTGCCGGTCCGTCTCTTCCTGGCATCGCAGCGGCTTCCGTTGCGGCCGGTTGCCTCTCCTCGCCCGTCCGGCTCGCACTTGGGTGCGCCGGTTCTACGGGCGGGGCGGGGGGAGCCGGACAGTCCGGCCCGAAGCGGTCCCCCGGGGTGCGACCCGAGGGACCGCGTACAGGCGCCTGGTTGGAGGCAACCTGTGATCACCAGTCTGACAGACGCGGAGCGGGACGAACTGTCCCGGAAGAACGCGGACGCGAACAAGCAGAGCCAGGACAACGCCCGTACTCGGGGCGGCCGTTGATGGCCGACTCCGAGCACGAGAAGACGAAGGACCCGCTGCCGCCGCGTCCGCGTGGCCCGCACCCCTACCCGGCCGCTCGCACGGCCGGATGCCCCGTGTACGTGGGGGTGTGCTGATGGCGACTGATCCGGCGGCCTGGCACTTGGAGGCGAGCGCGGACGCGTGGGCGTCCGACCTCGGCCGGCAGGACCCGGCGCCGGCCGCGGCTGAGCGGGCCTGGCAGCAGCAGGAGATCCGCACCGCCTATGAGGACGCGGCGCATCTGACCGAACAGCCCCGCTAGCGCCGTAGTGCTGCTGTACGGCTCGAATCCACAAGGATCCGGAGGAACCATGTCCAAGGAACAGGCCGCTGCTCGCGCCGTCGACGCCGGGACGGTCGCCGCGCAGGCGGTGAACAACTGGGGTATCGGCAGCTCGCAGGCCCTCGGCGCACTTCAGGCCGCCAACGACGCGATGCAGGATGCGCAGGAGCAGGGCTGCACCAAGTCCGACTTCGACGCCGAACAGGCCCGCCGTCACTGAGTTCAACCGGCCCCGATGGTCGCAGGCCGGGTTCGACTCCCGGCCGGGGCACTGTGGCCCGCCGCGCTCGCGGCGCCGGCCGCCTACGCCGGATCGATCGCCGTCGGCTTCGCCGCGGTCTCCGGCCCTCTTCCTTTCCTTCGAGCTGGGAGCTCCCATGCATGCTTTCGTGTCCGGCCACCGGGCCGACAGCCCACAGGATTTCCTCGAACTCGCCCTCGGCACCCCCGTCGAACTCTGGCTCGGAGTCGAGGGCGAGAGCGAGTTGGAGCGTGCGGCCCGTCTGGACGCGGCCCGCGACATCCTGACCGACCCCGACTACGGCAGCACGCCGGACGACTTGATCCGGTTGGCCGCGCAGGTGGTCGACGCTCACCCGGAACTGTTCAACGTGGTCCCGCTGCCCCGTCCGGCCCGCCGTCGTCCGGCGCGTCAGGGGACTGCGGCCTGATGGCCGCGTGGGGCAAGTGCTTCGACCCGAACGGCGCCCGGCACGGGATCCCCACCTACCCCTGGCGCTACGCCCCGGACGGACTGGCCACCCGCCGGCAGTTACGGGCCCGCGGGCTGCGCCCCGGCGGGCAGCCGGTCGCCGGGCAGATCCTGCGCCCGCGCTACCGGCGCGGTCCGCTGGTCGCCTACCTGTACCGGCTCGACAAGGCGCTGCCGGTCCGGCCGATGACGCCGGCCAAGCGGCGGGCGCTGGAGTGCGCGATGCGCGCCCGCCGGACCTGCCCGCAGTGCCGCACCGACGCCGGATACGTCATCCCCCGATCCCTCGGCGTCTGCGTCCCCTGCGCCTACCCCGACCAGTAGAAACGGAGAGAAGAACATGGAAGCCAAGCACGTGGTGCGGAAGGCAGCTCACTGGAGCCTGCCGGTCGCCCTGACCGGCATGTCCCTCGGGTGGACCGTCTACGCCGTGGGGGAGATCCTCTCCCGACAGGCGCCGCCCGCGCTCGCCATGACCGTGGCCGGAATCTACGACGCGGTATGGCTGTACGCGCTGGCCATGGAGACCGCGCACCGCCGCCAGGGCTCCAAGGGCACCCTGCCCGCCGTCCTCGGCTGGGTGTTCCTGGTGACCTCGGTCGGGGTGCTGTTCACCCACGGCCTGATGTACGCCACCCCCGCCATCGCCGTCATCGGCGCCGTCGTCCCAGCCGCCGCGAAAGCCACGCTCATCATGGCGGTGGAACGGGAGTCCACCCGGATCTCTTCGGGAGCGCAGCAGCAGATCGACGCGGTGCGCAGCGCCACACGCGATCAGGTGGCCATCGGCCGAGCCGTCACCCGCGCCAAGGCCGACCGACACAAGACCGCCGCCGTGCTGGAGCGCGAGGAGCGCAAGGCCCGCGGCCAGGCCCAGAAGGTCCGCCACGAAGCAGCCGCGGAACTGACCAAGCTCACCACCGAACACCCCGTCGACGGCGACCCGCAGGAGATTCCCGCGCTGTTCTCGGACGACGATTTGGCCCGTGTGCTGGGGCAGTGGACACAGGACAGTGTGTCCCCCGTGTCCCCGCAGGTCGCCCCCGTGTCCCCGGCCGGTGAACTCACCGCTCCGCAGGATGCGGGACACACCCCGCCCGACCTGACCGGGCTCGCCGAAGTCGCGGCCGTGGCCGGCGTCGCAACGCCGGAGCCGGGTGAGCCGCTGAGCGAGGAACAGCTCACGGTCGTGCTGCGGTGGTTGCGGCATTCCGACAATCCGCCGCTGTCCTACCGCAAGGCCCTGACCGCCTACCGCGCGGCCGGGTTCTCCGCGAAGGAAGAGCGGGTGCGCAAGGCGTACGCCGCACTGATCGACGCGGAAGACGCACAGTCCTAACCGAGCGTCCGGCACACATCAATGAAGGCCAGCCCAGGACTAGTGGGCTGGCCTTCGTTGCGACTGCCGGAGCAGTCGACCGCACCAGTGAAGCAGACCCGGCAAGCCCCCGGCGAGCGGCACCCTCGCAGACCCACACGGCAGACCCGACGAGCTGACCACACCCCCACGGGCCCCGCCGTAACCGCGGGGCCACCTTCAACCCTGTTGACCTGGAAGGGAACTTCCCTGGTGAACCGTCAACCCACGTCCCGTCGCCGCACCGTCCTGCTGGTCGTCGGCGCCGCCAGCGCGGTGCTGGCCGCAGCCATCGGCGTACGGCTGGCCGCTTACGGTGTGCCGCTCGCCCTGCTCGCGGCCTGCTGCCTGTCCTGTCTGGCCACCTTCTCCAGCCTGTTCTTCCGGCTGATCGACGCGTGGTCGATCACGACTCACCGCTGCACGCGGCCCGGCTGTGACTTCCGGGTGAGCCTGACCCGCGCGGACAGCGCGGAGAACAGGCGTTGGCAGGAGATCGCTGCCCAGCACCCGCACCGCAGCCTCTGAACAGCGCATTCCCGCCTGATTCGGCAGGCCCGGCCAATCGCCTCCTACAGCCTCGGCCGGGCCCTACTCCCCTTAAGGAGTGCTCACAGCATGACGGACCTCAGCACTGAGCCGGTAGCCGTCGAGGTTGCCCCCGCACCGCCCCCGCCGCCCGACACCGCGTCCACCGCGGGGCAGGGTGGGAAGGAGGTGGAGCACACGCCCGGCGGCTGGCCGGTCGTCCCCCTCGCGTTCACCGGGGCGAACAGCACGATCGGCGCGGTCGCCGCCGCGTCCCTGGTTGGTGGGCCGATCGCCGCGGCGGTCGCCGCTACCGGCATGGTCGTCCTCGGCGCGATCGCCGCCAGTCGCTCCCGCAAGCCCAACTCCCGCCGCGAGGTGCGTCGGGCCGCGGCCCGCGCCGCCGGCCGTTCCGCCGCCCGAACCGCCGGGCTGCGCAGCAACGGCACCAGCCTCTCGGGCAGCCGTTCGTCCGGTTTACGCGCTGGTCGCTCCGGTGGACGGTTGGGCACGGTGCCCGGCCAGCACCGCCGTAGCGCTGGTGGCGCCGGTAGCCCCGCCCGCCACGGCAGCACTGCCACCAGCGGAAACACACCCCGCAACGCCGGCCGTCACGCGTCCAAGCACGCCACGGGCAGTACGGCCGCGGGGCGGGTTGGGCAGGTCAAGGCACTGCGGGCGGCGCAGAAAGCCGCTGCCGGCTCTCGGGCGGGGCAGCGGGCGCAGACCACCAGCGCGCGCCGTGCGGTCGCCGACGCCCGCCGCAACCCCAACACCCCCGCCCACAAGATCCGTTCGGGTAAGCGGCCCGGTCTGACCGGCCGCCTGACCGCTGCGACGGTCCGTAAGGCCCGCGCAGTGCGGGATGCGGCGGTGGCCCGGCAGCGTGCGAGCCATGACGCCAGGAACGCCGGGACGGTCGCCGGGCAGCGGGCGCAGGTCCGTAAAGCTCCCGCGCGTAAGGCTGCGCGGCAGGCGTTGCGCAGGTCCGCGGCCCGCTTCCACGGCCGCCGTCTGCTCGCCGCGTTGCTGGCGCTGCCGGTCGGGCTGCTGGGCTGTGTGTCCACGTGGATCGGCCGCAAGCTCCGCATCCCCGCTCTGATGCACCCCGGCCGCCGCCTGTTCCGGCGGATGGTGCGGACGGCCGGCGAGCAGCGCGCGCAGCGGGACGAAGCCGCCCGCCAGACCCAGCGCGAGCAGGAGGCCGCCGTGGATGCGGAGGCCGAACAGGACGGCACGGACGGGCTGGGCGAGCAGGTCGAGCGCCCGGCCGTCGACGTTCCCACCAGCACGATCCCCGAGGTGAGTGAAGGAGAGTACGTGTCCGGTTTCCGGTTCGAAGAGGCCGCTGAGGAGATGGAGCAGGCGGCCAACGCCTACCAGCCCGAGAACGCCATGGAGATCCTCGCCATGGTCGAAGGGCTCCCGGCCGCGCTGACCAGCGTGGCCAACGTCATGAAGATCCTCGCGGAGCGCTCCGACAGTGAGTTCCCGCTGGAGAAGGAAGTCGCGGACAGCTTCAACGACATCTTCGGCGCCCTGATGAGTGCCGTTGCGGTCGCGGAGGACATGGGTCCGCTGTTCCGGCAGGTCCATGAGCAGGACATCGCCCGCCATGAGGACCCCCGCAACGGCACCGAGGCAGAGAAGGGCTGGAACGTCTGAGATGAGCAGCACCGCCACCGCCAAGAAGCAGCACAGCAGTGGCCCGGTGCTGGACTGGACCGCCGGTCACGGACCCGTGACCGGCGCCCTGTCCGCGACCACCGGAGCCTTCGCCATCGCCACCACCGGCGCCGCCACTCACATGCCCCCCGCCTGGGCCCTCGCAGTCGGCGCCGCCGGCGTCCTCGGACACACCATCGCCGGGCTACGCGTGCGCAACGCCGGCCGCACCCTCGCCACCCGCGCCGCCTCCTGGCTCGTCGGCGCCGGATGGACCACGTGGGCCATGACGCACGGGCCGCTGACGTGGGCTGCGCTCGGCTCGTTGGCCACGATCGGCGTCGGGTTCGGCGCCGCCACCCGCTCCACCAACCTCTACGAAGAGGCGCGCGAGGAGGAGGCCATCGCCGCGGAACAGCGGCAGATCGCCGCGGAACTCTCCGCGGAGCGCCGCGCGATCGCCGCGGAGTGGGTGGAGCGGATCGGGCGGATCTGCAACATCACCGTGCGCGTCCTCGCGGTCGAGATGTGGCCGACCGCAACCGGCTACTCCCTGGACCTGGAGCCGCAGGGCGGGATCACCTACGACCGCATCGCGCAGTACGCGGTGGCACTGTCCGCGGATGCCAAGCTGCCGCACGGCTGCACCGCCGCCGCCACCCCCGGTATCCACCAGGGCCGCACCATCCTCGACGTGACCACGGTCAACGTCCTGGGGGACGACTGCCCCTACCCCGACGACTACGGCCGCCTGTCCATCCTCACAGGCCTGCCGTGGGGGGTACGCACCAACGGTGAGGTAGTCCGCGCCTACCTGCGCGAACAGTGCGCGCTGGTGGTCGGTCCGACCGGTTCGGGCAAGACGAACATGGTCCACGACATCCTGGCCGGGTTCGCCCGCGCCGATGACGTGCTCACGTGGGTGATCGACCTCAACGCCGGCAGCGCGGGCCTGCCATGGGTGCTGCCCGCCCTGAACGGCGAGCTGACCTCCGCGGACGGCAAGCCGGTCCGTCCCGGCGTCGACTGGCTGGCCGCCTCGCATGAGGAAGCCATGCTGATGCTCGATGCTGCGCTCGCCATCGGGCTGCACCGCAAGCGGGCCTATCAGGACCTGCTCGCCAGGGCGAACACGGACCTTCTGCCGATCAGCTCGCGGATTCCGCAGATCATGCTGGTCATCGATGAGGGTGCGGAGATCCTGGTCAGCAGCGACCGGCAGATGAAGCAGCTCGCGAAGAAGATCCTGGAAGTCATCCGGATGCTGCGCGCCATGGGCATCCGCACCGTGCTCACCGCGCTTGGGGCCACCGGCAGCGTGCTGGGTAACCTGATGATCCGCCGTGAGGGCAAGGTGCGCGTTGCCCTGACCGGCGGCGAGACCGAGGGCATGGACCTGTCCAAGATGTTCCCCGGCCGCCGCGGGCTGCGCGTGGAACAGGCCCCTCACAAGGGCGCCGGATTCATGGGCACCCCCGAGTCGCCGGCCGCCCTGTTCAAGGCGTGGCGGATCCTGCCCAACCAGATCCGGGAGATCATCGCCGCCACCTCGGACCGACGCCCGTGGCTCGATGACGTGTCGGCCAAGGCCGCCGGGCCCGCCTACATGCGGCGCTGGGACACCGAACGCATCGCGTGGATGCGGGACATCCCCGACGCGCACGACACCCCCGGCACCGAGGGAGCCGGGGGGCTGCACCTGTCCGCGCTGCGCGAGCAGGAGCAGGGCCCGGCATCGCCCGAGGATGAGATGCTGGCCCGCTTCCGTGCGGAGATCGACGCCCAGTTCGCCACCGCCCCCGACCCGCACACCCCGACCGAGGACGCCCCGCCGGCCGCGCCGGATGGGCTGAACCTGTCGGCCCTGCGAGGCGAGCGCGAGCAGGGTCCGGCATGGCTGCCGGAGGTGCTGGAGGCCATCAAGGCGACCGGGGCGGACGGCATGAAGCCGTCCGCTGTCGCCGAACTGGTTGGTAAGGACCGCAAGACCGTCCGCGCCGCACTTCAGGCCGCCGTGGACCGGGGTCAGTTGGCCTACCGGGACAACGGACCGCACTCGGTCTACGTCCACCCCGATCACGCCTGAACGCCCGTACGCAGCGCTACTGAGTAGTGGGTAGTGGGGAACGCCCAATTACCCGGTAAAGGCCCCTACTGGGGCGCACAGGTGCTGTGAACAGGCATCCCCCACTGGGGACCCCACTACCCGCTACCCAGTACGCCCCACTAGATCAATCACCCAGCGTCACACGTATCCCGCTTGAAGGGACCCCGTTGTGCACCCCAACACCACCTCCGAGAGCACCCCCGACCCGCACAACCGGTACGCGCGGATGACCGACGAAGAGGCCAACGCCGAAGCCCGCCGGATCATCGCCGACGCCTACCGACCCGTCGAACAGATACCCACCGCCTACCGGGACACCACCACCGTGCCCGCCCACGGCACCACCCCGCCCGTCCCGCAGCCCGACCACCGGATCGTCCCCGAGTGGGCCGCGGGCACCGCCGTGGCCGGCATCGGCGTCGGCGCCACCTGTGTCGGGATCGGGTGCGGGATCTGGCTCGCCTGCCAGGGCTTCGCTGCCGTCACCCTCACCTCGGTCCTGTTCGTCACCCTGCCCATCGCCGGAGTGGCCGGGATCGTCGCCGCGGTCGGATCCGCGCTGCGCGCCCTCAGGGACGTCCACACCGAGACCCACCACCACTACAGCGGGCCGGTCCGGCAGGAGACCAACACGATCACTGCGCCCGCGTACGGGCTGATCGCCCGCAACCGCAACGAACTCCACAACTGACCTCGATCCGATCGAAGGTGAGGCCCGCGTGACCAGCCGTAACGCCAAGCGGCAGTTAGCCGGAGACATGTTCCCCGGCATGCCCTCCCTGCTCCCCAAGAAGCCACCCAAGGCAGAGGCCGATCTGGAGGCCATGACCTTGGATGAGGCGATCACCCGCTCGTTCGCGATTTTCGACCGAGTCTTGGCCGCATTCCCGGTCGTGGCCACGGTCGGGCTCTTCTCCGGCGGCAACGACTCCGTCATCGTCAACCACCTCTTCCGCCACCGCGTCGATGCGATCGCTCACGTCAACACCGGAACCGGCGTCCCTGAGACCACCCAGCACGTCCGGGACGTCGTCGGCGCCTGGAACCTGCCTCTGCATGAGCTGCACCCTCGGCATTCCTACCGGGATCTCGTGCTCGGCAACGTGCTGTCCACGCGAGGCAAGAACATCGGCCGGCAGGTGTGGAAGGGCTTCCCCGGCCCGGCCGGGCACTCCGTGATGTACCGCAGGTTGAAGGACGAGCCGTTGCAACGGCTGCGCGGGCAGATCATCGGCCGCCACGGCCGGAGCCGCAATCTTGTCTACCTGGGCGGCATGCGGTGGGCCGAGACCGACCGCCGGTTCCGCAACGCCGAAGAGGTCGACCGTGAGGGCGCCCTGATCTGGGTCTCCCCGATCGTGCACTGGACCGATGCCCACATGCGCGAATACCGCAACCGGCACCGCTGCACGCTCCCGCACCAGCACGCCGACCACATGCTGTGCACCCCCAACGCGCTGCCGCTGAACGAAGTCACCGTTCACCTGCACATGTCCGGGGAGTGCCTGTGCGGAGCCTTCGCCAAGCCCGGCGAACTCGATGAGATCGAGTTCTTCTACCCCCACGCCACCAAGCCCCTGCGAGAGCTGGAAGGTGAAGCCGAGACGGCTGGACTGCCCGCCTGCAAGTGGGGGCAGCGCCCGCCGGGCGAACGCACCCGGCGACGCCCGGCCGGCAGGTTGTGCGCCAAGTGCACCGTCCTCGACGGACAAGCCGATCTGCTCGCCGAATGGCGCGACACCGGCCTGATCACCCCCAACCAGTACGCCACCTTCGCCCGCCCCGCCGAAGCCGCCTAACCCCTGAATCAGGAGACAGCATGTCGTTCGGAGAAACCCCCATCACCCTCGTCGGCAACCTGACCGACGACCCAGAGCTGAAGTTCACCGAAGGCGGCGCCGCCCTCGCCAAGTTCACCATCGCCGTCACCCCGCGCAGCTTCGACCGCACCACGAGCCAGTGGAAGGACGGCACCACCGCCTTCTACCGCTGCGCCGCCTGGCGCACCCTCGCCGAACACGTCGCCGAATCCATGAGCAAGGGCTCGCGGGTCGTGGCCACCGGCCGGATGCGCCAGCACGACTGGACGAACGAGCAGGGCGAGAAGCGCTCCATGCTCGCCGTGGAAGTGGACGACATCGGCGCGTCCGTCCGCTTCACCACCGTGACCGTCAACGCCAAGCGCGGCGGACAGTCCGGCCCGGCCGGCGACGGCGACCCGTGGGCCTCCGGTTCGGCCGCGGGCGGCGCGGACGCCGAACCGCCGTTCTAGCTGTGCCCGGGGCGGGCGCACGTCTCGCCAAAGATCCGCGCCCGCCCCGGCTGTCCAGTCCCATCCCAGAGACCTGGAGACCACCCAGCATGACCCACCTGCCCACCATCTTGCGAGCGCACGCCTTACCCGATCCCGTCCGGGTGTTGGACGGCTGCTGCTGCATCGGCGGCGCCACCGCTGGCCTGCGTCGTGCGTTCGGCCCGAACGTCCACATCACCGGCGTCGACAAGGAAGCCCAGCCGGACTACTGCGGTGACGTGTTCCACCAGGGCGACGTCATCGACTTCATCCGTGCCCACGGCAACGAGTTCGACTTCATCCACGTGTCCCCGCCCTGCCAGGGAGAGGGAGCCCCGACCAAGGGCACCAACCGGGCACGCAACGAGCGGATCGGCCGGACCTACCCCCGGCTCATCCGGCCTGTGCGCGCCGCGCTGGAAGCCACGGGCCGGCCCTACTCGATCGAGAACGTGGCCGGCTCCGAGGTCCGCAAGGACATCCGCCTGTGCGGCGAACAGTTCGGCCTCTCCGTGCTCATGCACCGGTACTTCGAACTCGGGGGCTGGACCGCTCAGCAGCCGGCGCACCCGCGGCACCGGGGTCGGGTGCGCGGCTACCGTCACGGCGAGTACCACGAGGGCCCGTACGTCGCCGCGTACGGCAAGGGCGGTGGCAAGGCCACCGTGGACGAGATCCGCGCGGCGAAGGGCATCGACTGGTCCACCGACCACTTCCGCCTGCGCGAGGCGCTGCCCCCGGCGTACATGGAGTGGATCGGTCGCGCCTTCCTCGCCTCCCTCACCTCGACATTGGGGGTGGCGGCATGAGCGAGCCCGTGACCGTTGCCCTGGAGTCCCTGCACCTGTTGGCCGCCGCGCTGCTGTCCGCGGAGCGTGGTTGGCCGGTCATCCCGCTGCATCCGGGCGCCAAGCGTCCCTCCGGTCACCCCGAACGCGACTGCCCCCACACGGGCCGGTGCGCGGGCGGGCACCGCACCCCGGAGCAGCGCGCCACCACCGACCCCGACCTGATCCACACGGCGTGGGCCAACCGCCCGTACAACGTGGGGATCGCGACCGGCCCGGCCGGGCTGCTCGTGGTCGACCTGGACGTGCCGAAGGCGGAAGAGCGAGAAGGAGCGCCTGACGGCGCCACTTCGTTCAAGGCGCTCTGCGAGCGCGCCGGCGAGCCGTTCCCGCTCACCTACCGGGTGCGGACTCCCAGCGGGGGACAACACCTGTACTTCACCACCCCGCCCAACGTCCGGCTGAAGTGCACCGTGAGGAAGCTCGGTCCGTACATCGACACCCGGGCCTGGGGTGGCTACGTCGTCGCCGCGGGCAGTACCACCCCTCAGGGCGCCTACGAGGTCACGGAAGCCGCTGTCGTGGCCCCGCTGCCCGGATGGCTGGCCGCACTGCTCACCGAGCCGGTGAAACCGGCGCAGGCGCCCGCCCTGACCCGGGTATGGGACGGCACCAAGGCCGCGCGCACTGCGCTGGAGCGTGAATGCGCGGTCGTGGCCGCGGCCACCGAGGGCGGAGACAAGGGGCGAAACAACACGCTGCACGAGAGCGCGTGCAAGGTGGCCCGGTTCGTGGCCTGGGGACACATCCCCCGGCACACGGTCGAAGAGGCAATCCAGGCGGCGGGGGAGTCGACGGGACTGTCGGCTGCCGAGTGCCGCACGACGATCCGCAGCGCCATGGAGTGGATCACGGCCCACGCCACACCGCGGGAAGCCGTATGACCAACACCCGCTCCCCCCACCTGGATTGCCTCCCTCCCGCCCCGAACAGGCCGCAAGCCGCCCCGTCTGCCTGCGCCGGGACGGGCGGAGGCGGCCGAAAGAAGGCCGCCCGAAGGGCGTCCTTTCAGCCCTTCCCCCGCTCTCACCGCACCCCGTGCCCGTCCCGCCGATTCGAAGGGAGGAACGCCGCATGAGCAGGCCCGAAGGCCCCATCGACGGCGCCGAACTGCTGGATGAGGTGGAAGCCTTCCACCGCCGCTTCAACGTCTTTCCCACCGAGCACGCCTACGTCGCCGTCGCCCTGTGGGACGCACACGCGCACCTGATGGACGCACTCGACGGCACCGCCCGCATCGCCTTCCTCAGCCCCGAACCGGGCTCGGGCAAGTCACGGGCCTTGGAGATCATCGAGACTCTCACCCCTCGGTCCGCGACCACCGTCAACGCCTCCGCTAACGCCCTGTTCCGGCTCGTCTCCGCGGACGAAGGCACCCCGACGCTCCTGTTTGACGAGATCGACACCGTCTTCGGGCCGAAAGCGGGCGGGAACGAGGAAGTCCGCGGGTTCCTCAACTCCGGGTACCGGCGTGGCGCCAAGTCCCTGCGCTGCGTCGGCGACGGATCCGACCAGAAAGCTGCCTTCCTCCCGTCGTTCTGTGCGGTCGCCATGGCTGGCCTCGGCTCGCTGCCGGACACGATCCTGACCCGGTCCGTCATCATCCGCATGCGCAAGAAGGCGCCCAACGAGAAGTGCGAGCCCTACCGGCGCCGCGTCCACGAGAAGCAGGGCCACGCCCTGCGCGACCGGCTCGCCGACTGGGCCACGCCCCTGCACGAGCAGATCGCGAACGCCTGGCCGGACATGCCCGAAGGCGTCACAGATCGGCCGGCCGACGTGTGGGAGCCCCTGCTCGCGGTCGCGGACGCGGCCGGCGGGCACTGGCCCGAGCGGGCCCGCGCCGCCTGCACCGCGCTCATCAAGGCCGCACGGGAAGGCGACGAAGCCTCCCTCGGGGTGCGGCTGCTGACCGATCTCCGCGACCGCGTGTTCTGCGGAGTCGACAAGCTGCCCACCGCAGCCATCCTCGAAGTCCTCCTCAGCATCGATGACGCCCCGTGGGCTGACATGAGCGAGGACGGACAGCACATCAAGCCCCTCACCGCCCGTGCCCTGGCCAAGCTGTTGAGCCAGTACGTCCGCCCCGACAACACCCCGATCAAGCCGAAGGGAATCCGGGTCGGCAGCACCACCCCCAAGGGCTACTACGCGGAGGACCTCAGCGACGCGTGGGCCCGCTACTGCCCCCCTCCCCCCGGAGAATCCGCAACAGCCGCAACAGCCGCAACACCGCAGGTCAACGGGGGTGAATCTGTGGCGGAAGGCCCTTCCGAGAGCCGCCACATGTTCGCGGAATCCGACACACGCACCCTCCGCAGCGTCGGCTGACCAGCCACACCCCCAGGTGCCGCCGCGTCCGCGCGTGGCGGCACCTATCCGCAACACAAACGGCATCCGCCACAGATTCAAGCCGCTGACCAGCAATGTTGCGGCGTGGCGGATGTTGCGGATCCCCCAGAAGGCAGAGAGGAGCCACGAAGGTGCCGAAGGAGAGTGGACTTCCCCTGAGCTACTCGGCGGCGGAGGTAGCGGCGTCGCTCGGGTGCTCGGAGTGGTGGGTGAAGGAGCAAGTCCGCCGGCGGCGCATCCCCTTCCTGAGGAGCGGTAGCGGGTACCGCTTCACTGGCGATCACGTTCGAGAGATCTTCGCCATCCTTGAAGAGCGACCCAGCCCTGCAACCGCCATCGAGAGCGAAGCCGTACCCCGGCGTCGCGCTATGCCGCAGCAGGTACGGCCGATAGCGAGCCTTCGTGCGCGCCGTCCGCGTCGCACGCGGAACGCTGCTTGATAGAGGAGCCGATCCCGAGGGGTGGAGGCCAACCCCGGCCTCCACCCCTCCTTTGTCGCGAGAGGAAACAATGGGCTACGGCGAGAAGCGCGCCGACTACTACCGAGGCCGGTACTGGATCGCACCGGGTGTGCTCCGCACCGTCGTGGACGCCAGCGGTTCCACGATCCGATTCGCCACGAAACGCGAGGCCGCGAAGGCAGCGAACGACGCGGAGGCCAAGGTCCGCGAGGTCGGCTACCGCGACCCGCACGCAGGCAAAGAGACCTTCGGCGAGTATGTGAACCGCTGGTACGCGGCACAGGAGTTGGCCGCATCGACTATGCAGAACTACAGGCGGCATATCGAGGAGCACCTCCTTCCTGCCTTCGAGGACAAAGCCATCGCCGATATCAAGCCCACGGATGTCGCCGTCTGGGAGAAGAAGGAGCGGACGCTCTACGCGCCGTCCAGCGTGAAGACCTGGCACGGAACACTGCACCTCATCCTCGCCGACGCAGTAGATGAAGGGCTCCGGGACTCCAACCCGGCAGCCAAGCGCCGCGGCCGAGGCAAGCGTGCTGGACGCTCTCGCAACCGCGGCCCCGAGAAGGTGGTAACCGACGCTCTCGGGATCCTGCTGGCAGCTGAACGCGCTTCGCTGCTGTCTGGCCGTGACGACGAATTCGTAGCCGTGGTCCTGAAGGGCTACACCGGCATGCGATGGGGCGAAATCGTCGGCCTGGAGCGGAAGTTCGTCCGCCCTGCCTCGGTACGGGTGGAATGGCAACTCTACGAACTCGACTCTGGCGAGTTCGAGCGCTGCCCGCCCAAGGACGACTCCTATCGGACCATCGACACGCCAAGCTGGCTGGCTGGCTTGCTCGCAGGGCATATCTCCCGGACCGAATCGGCGCCTTGCCCGTGCCACGAGCACGCCTACGTGTTCCGCGGCCACGGTCCTGCCAATGGGGCTGCCCGGCACGTCGGCGCAAAGTTGGTCGACGTGGCGCGCCGCGCGGAGGTCTCCGCTGCCACTGTCTCGAACGTTCTGAACCGGCCGGACACGGTCGCGGAGCGGACGCGAATCAGAGTGGAGACAGCCATCGCCGACCTCGGATACGTCCGTGCCGGCCAGTCGGGAGAGACGGCCGCACATTGGCGCCGTACCGGCTTCGCGACGTGGCTGTTCCATCCGGCTACGACGGGGTGGTATCCGAAGAAGGCACCCCAGGAGGCGCGCCCCGTACCCGTGATGGCGCATCCATGGCCAGGGGTACCGGCGCGGGGCCGGAATGCCTCCGGTCGGGCTGACGCGTGCTGGCTGCCGATCGCGCGAGGCCTCACTCCGCACGGGCTGAGGCACTCCCACAAGACAGTCATGGAGGAACTCGGGACGCCGCCCAAACTCATGGATGAACGGATGGGGCATGAGGACGGCTCTGTGCAGGCTCGGTACTCGCACATCACAGCGCGGATGAGGAACCGGCTCATGGACGAACTGACCGAGCAGTGGGAGGGGGCGTTGGCGGCACGGGCTGCCATGCATCCGCGGTCACCGGTGCGTGCGCTCGATGCACTGTTGAGAGCGCGTCAAGGATGACGTCTGGGGAGTCGATTTCCTTGATCCACTCCCCGCTCACTCCCCAGAGGCCCTGAGGAACGAGTCAGGGCCGGTCTCCCGTGAAGGATAACCGGCCCTGAACTGCTGTTTTGGCTGTCGGGGTGGCGGGATTTGAACCCACGACCTCTTCGTCCCGAACGAAGCGCGCTGCCAAGCTGCGCTACACCCCGGTGTCGCTGCTGTTCTGCTTGTCGCGGCGACGTCGTTTACTTTAGCCCACCGGTGGCCGGAGACGAAATCCGGTTTATGGGCGGCGGCCGACCGGGTTCGGGCGGGTGTGGTCCAGGGCCACCAGGAGGACCGCCAGGGCGTAGAAGGCGAGGCCCAGGAGGAGGGCGTTGGCGAGCGCGCCGCGGTAGCCGTGTTCCTCGGCGTCCAGGAAGGGGTAGAGGTAGCGGCCCGGCGTTCCGGGCAGCAGCAGCTCCGCTCGGGTCAGGAAGAACGCCAGGTAGGCCAGGGGGTAGAGCATCCAGGCCGCCGTCTGGCGGAGGTGGAGGCGGCCGGGCGGCGTGAGGATCAGCCAGTCCACGAGGGCCGCCACGGGTGCCGCCGTATAGAGGAGCTGCAGGGCCAGCCACTGGCCGTGCCAGGCGACCGGCGGGTGTGTCGCGCCCGTCATGGAGAAGGGGGGCGTGGTGTGGCCCAGGAGCAGGTGGTAGACCAGCCCCGAGATCACGATGTAGAGCAGCGCCGCCCCCGTCAGGGCCGAGGACAGCGGGCGGGACGCCTGCCAGGCGCGGCGGGCCGAGGCCAGGCTGACCAGGGCCAGGAGTATCGCCGCCTGGACGCCGAAGTAGCTCATGATCTGGCCCGGGCTGCCCAGCAGCAGCTCCAGGGCCACGCCCGCCGACGCCAGTGCGGCTGTCAGGAGGCGGAACACCGCGGTCGCGGGGCGGCGGGTGGGGGCCACCACCGCCGTCGCCGGGACGTAGCCGGGCAGCAGTACGGGCGTACCCGGGACCGCGGGGAGGTCCGGGATGTCCCGGGGTATGGGAGCCGTCATGCCCTCAAAGTATGAATAAAGGGGCATGCCCGGCATTTTGTTCTACGCCGAGTGGGTTACGGGAAGGTGAGGAAGAGAGGGGAGGAAGAGAGGGGGAGCGGGGAGCGGGGAGCGGGGCGGCTCCCCTTGAATCCCTCCTACTCCCGGCCCACCAGCGTCAGCAGCGTCGCCTCCGGTGGGCACGCGAAGCGGACCGGGGTGTAGCGGTTGGTGCCGCAGCCCGCCGAGACGTGGAGGTACGACGTACGACCCTCCGCCGTGTGCCGCGAGAGGCCCTTCACGCGGTCCGCGTCCAGGTCGCAGTTGGTGACCAGGGCGCCGTAGAAGGGGACGCAGAGCTGGCCGCCGTGCGTGTGGCCGGCCAGGACCAGCGGGTAGCCGTCGGCCGTGAAGGCGTCCAGGACACGCAGGTACGGGGCGTGGACCACTCCCATCGAGAAGTCCGCCGCGCTGGACGGGCCGCCCGCCACCTGCACGTACCGGTCCCGCTTGATGTGCGGGTCGTCCAGCCCCGTCAGCTCCACCGAGACGCCCTCGATCTTCAGGACACCGCGGGTGTTCGTCAGGTTCAGCCAGCCCGCCCCGTCGAACGCGTCCCGCAGGTCCTCCCACGGGAGGTGGATCGCGCCGACCACCGGCGGATTGCCGTTGAGGCCGTGCCTGCCGCTCGTCTTCTCCAGCAAGTAGCGGGCGGGGTTGCGGGGTTTGGGGCCGTAGTAGTCGTTGGAGCCGAAGACGTACGCGCCGGGGAAGTCCATCAGGGGCCCGAGCGCGTCCAGGACCTCGGGGATGCCCTCCGGGTCGGACAGGTTGTCGCCCGTGTTGATCACGAAGTCCGGGCGCAGGCCCGCCAGCGACTGCAGCCAGCGCTGCTTCTTGCGCTGCCCGCTCACCATGTGGATGTCGGAGACCTGGAGCACGCGCAGCGGGCGCATCCCCGGCGGGAGGACCGGGACCGTCACCCGGCGCAGGCGGAACGAACGGACCTCGAAGCCGGCCGCGTACAACACACCGGCGGCACCGAACGCCGCGATTCCCAGGGGTACTCCGTATCGAGCGCGCATACAACCATCGTGTCAGACGCGCGGCGGGACTCATGACCGGCCGCCGACCGGGCGGGTAAAACGGCGGGCGGTCCGCGTGCGGCACCTGCGACAATCGGAACCATGACCACCACGCTCAAGTCGAAGCTGCACGACGACCTCAACTCCGCGATCAAGGCACGCGACGAGCTCCGCTCCTCGACGCTCCGGCTGACGCTCGCCGCGATCACCAAGGAGGAGGTCGCGGGCAAGGAGAAGCGCGAGCTCTCCGACGACGAGGTGCTCAAGGTGATCGCCAAGGAGGCGAAGAAGCGTCGGGAGGCGGCCGAGGCCTTCGCGCAGGGCGGCCGCGTCGAGAGCGCCGAGCGGGAGAAGGCGGAGGGCGAGCTCCTCGACGAGTACCTGCCCAAGCAGCTCAGCGACGAGGAGCTGGCGGGGATCGTCGCCGCGGCCGTCGAGGAGGCGAAGGCGGCGGGCGCCGAGGGGCCGCGTGCCATGGGCGCCGTGATGAAGATCGTGAACCCGAAGGTGGCCGGACTGGCCGAGGGCGGCCGCGTCGCCGCCGCGGTGAAGCAGCGGCTCCAGGGCTGACGGGCCGGCAGCGCCGGTAGCACCAGAAACACCGGTAGCGCCAGAAGGGCCGGAAGCGCCGGCAGCGCCAGAGACACCGGTAGCGCCAGAGACACCGGTAGCACCAGAGACACCGGTAGCACCAGAAACACCGGTAGGCACCAGAGACACCGGTAGCACCAGAAACACCGGCAGTGCCGGAAGTTTCGGGCGGCGCTACGACGGCGGGGCCG
Source organism: Streptomyces sp. NPDC001220 (assembly GCF_053597895.1). Classification (NCBI taxonomy): domain Bacteria; kingdom Bacillati; phylum Actinomycetota; class Actinomycetes; order Kitasatosporales; family Streptomycetaceae; genus Streptomyces; species Streptomyces sp. NPDC001220. The sequence goes on along the minus strand of NZ_JBSFJE010000009.1, from coordinate 144,302 downwards.
CACCTCTGTGAGAGAGGTGCGGCCCCGCCGTCGTACCGATGGGAAAGCGAAAGCCGGCAGCGGGCGGGTCAGCCCCTGCGGCCACCGTTTCCGTTGTTCCCGCCGTTCCCGTTGCCCTGGATGAAGCCGTCGGGGAAGGAGAACGTCGGGTTCGGGGTGGTGGTGCCGGCGGTGGTCGCGCCGTCCGTCGTGCCGCCGTCGCCCGTGCCGCCGCCGATGAGACCGCCGATCAGGCCGCCCGTGTCGTCGCCGTTGCGGCCGTGGCCGTTCCCGTTCCCGTTGCCCTTGTCGTGGTCGTTCTCGTCCGGGATGTCGATGAGGTTGAAGGACTCCGACTGCTTGCCCTCCAGGGCGCCGGTCATGGCGTCCTTCCAGATCGGGCCGGGCGTGTCGGCGCCGAAGACCTCGGAGTGGTAGACGCCGCCGATGGTGATGTTGGTCATCTCGACGTTCTGCTTGGCGCTGCCGACCCAGACCGCGCCCGCGAGGTTGGGCGTGTAGCCGACGAACCAGGCGTTCTTGCGCTGGTCCGTCGTACCCGTCTTGCCGGCGCTCTCGCGGTCGTCCAGGCCGGCCTCCTGACCGGTACCGGAGTCGACCACTCCGCGCAGCAGGGTGTTGATGGTGTCGGCGGTCTTCTCGCTCATCGCCCGCGAGCAGGTCGACTTCGGCACGGGCAGGGACTTCTGCTCGTTGCCGACCTTCTGGGTGATCGACTCGACGGCGACCGGCGTGCAGTACATGCCGCGGTCGGCGAAGGTCGCGTACGCGCTCGCCATGGTCAGCGGGGAGAGGCCGATCGCGCCGAGGGCGATGGACGGGGTCTGCGGGAGCTTCGAGCCGTCGCCCTGGTGGACGTGGAGCGCGTCGGTCATCTTGACTACCGGGCACAGGCCGATGTCGGAGATCAGCTGGACGAAGTAGGTGTTGATGGACTTCGCCATCGCCTTCTTCATCTGGTACGGCCCGACCTCGGACTCGTTCTCGTTCTCGACCTGCTCGTTGTCCGTGTTGACCCACTGCTTGCCGTCGCACTGCTGGACGGGGCTCGGGTAGTTCATCTTGTACGGCGCCGAGTACTCCTGCGTCGCCGGCTTGCCGCCCTCGATGGCGGCCGCGGCCACGAACGGCTTGAACGTCGAACCCGTCGGGAAGCCGTAGTTGGAGCCGCCGTAGTCCCGGTCGACCGAGAAGTTGTACTCAGTCTCGTTCTTGTTGTAGCCGTACGGCTTCGACTGACCCATCGCCAGGATCTTGCCGCTGCCGGGCTCCACGAGGGTGGCGGCCGCGGCGACCGAGTCGGCCTTGTAGACGTGGTCCTTGATCGAGCTCTGCACCGAGTCCTGGGCCTGCGGGTCCAGGGTGGTACGGATGGTCAGGCCGCCCTGGTTCCAGAGTTTGGCGCGCGCCTCGCGGGTCTTGCCGAAGGTCGGGTCGGTGAGGAAGACGTTCTCGACGTACTTGCAGAAGAACCCGGCGCCCTTGGAGGCGGTGATGCAGCCGTTCTTGGGCTGGGTGACATGCAGGCCGAGCGGGGCTTCCTTGGCCTTGTCGGCCTCCGCCTGGGAGATGTCGCCGAGCTGGGCCATGCGCTCAAGCACGACGTTGCGCCGCTTGGTGGCCTCGGCCTCGTCGTTGACAGGGTCGTAGCGGCTGGGCGACTGCACGATGCCGGCCAGCAGGGCCGACTGCTGGAGGTTGAGGTTCTTGGCGTGCTGGGAGAAGTAGCGCTGGGAGGCGGCCTCGATGCCGTAGGCCTGCTCGCCGAAGAAGGTGATGTTCAGGTAGTTCTCGAGGATCTTCTTCTTGCCGAGCTTCTCCTCCAGCTGGATCGCGTACTTCAGCTCCTTGACCTTGCGGCCGAGGGTCTGCTGGGTGGCCTGCGCGACCTTGGTGGGGTCGTCGCCGGCCTCCTCGATGAAGTAGTTCTTCACCAGCTGCTGGGTGAGTGTGGAGGCGCCCTGGGCGACCCCGCCGCTCACCGCGTTCTTGTTCAGCGCGCGCAGGACGCCCTTCAGGTCGATGGCGCCGTGCTGGTAGTAGCGCGAGTCCTCGATCGCGACGATCGCCTTCTGCATGTAGGGCGAGATGTCCTTGAGGTCCACCACCGTGCGGTCACGGGAGTAGACCTGGGCGATCTGGTTGCCCTTGCTGTCGAGGATCCTGGTCCGCTGGCTGAGCTGCGGGCTCTTCAGGTTGGCCGGGATGTCGTCGAAGCCCTGGACGGAACCCTTGGCCGCGAGGCCCAGGGCGCCGGCCGCGGGCAGTGCGATGCCCGCCATCACGGCTCCCGCGAGCACACTGACACCGAGGAACTTGGCGGCCTGCTGCGTGGTCGACAGACCACCGCCCGAGCGCTTCTTTGGCATGGGGGCAGCCTAATCCGTAGGGATGAGCATTCCGCGTGAGCGGGCTGCTCTCGGGATGTTCGGGTGCCGGATCGTGACATAGAGGGCGACACGACCAGAACACCGGCCCGCGGCGGTCCGATCCGCCTGACCGCATGGCTGCGCCCGGCCGACGGCACGACGACATGAACGGTCTACCTTGCCATTCGCCGGACACACGTGCAGGCCTTGGCCTAAGCTGCTCTCAACTGTCACAGCAGCGCGGCCACGTATCAATACGTCCGGCGACCCCGAATCGTTCCGGAACCCGCCCATTTTTTTCGGGTGATGTGTTGAAGGCGTGTCCGAATCCGCCTCGTGTGTCATCCGGTGTCCGTTGTGACGCACCACAGCTGTCCCGGTTTGCCGGGATGATCACGCATGTCGTCAGCTCACTCCCGCGGGTGATCTGCCGCTTACCCATAGTCCGTTCGGGCCATTCAAGATTGGGCCCGAAGGGGGTGTTGCGCTGTGCCCACCTTCCGTAACGTCCTCAACTGGCGGCGGTGAATATGCCGCTGCCGCCGTGGGGGAGCCTCGATTCGGGAGAGGACGGCGCCGGTATGGGCTGGGTAACCGACTGGAGTGCGCAGGCTGCCTGCCGCACTACCGATCCGGATGAACTGTTCGTTCAGGGAGCAGCGCAGAACAGGGCCAAGGCGGTGTGCACCGGGTGTCCGGTACGCACGGAATGCCTGGCCGACGCGCTGGACAATCGCGTCGAGTTCGGCGTGTGGGGAGGAATGACCGAGCGGGAGCGCCGCGCACTGCTGCGCAGGCGGCCCACCGTGACCTCCTGGCGCAGGCTCCTGGAGACAGCGCGCTCGGAGTACGAGCGGGGGACCGGCATCGTCCCCCTCGACAGCGACGAGGTGTACGAGAACTACGCGGCAGTGAGCTGAATCACCCGCCGCGCCACCGACCGCACAACCCGCCGAACCTGCCGGTGGCATAAGCCCTCCGGAGACTCCGCGGGCGTACGGCTACGGGCATACGACAACGGGCATTCGGCCGGCTACGGGCATACGACCGACTCCGGTATACGACCGACTACCGGTAGACGACTACGGCAGCTTGGCTGGTCGGTTCGGCTACGGCCGTTCGGCTACGGCAGCTCCGGTCGGCCGGCCGCGAGCCGGTCGCCGATGTCCCGCAGTCCCGCGAGGTCGTGCACATCGCCGGGCAGCGCGGCCACTTCGACCACGGCCACCTCGGGGTGGCGTGCGGTGAAGCGGTCACGTGTGCGCTGCTCGCGGGAGAGCAGCTGCATGCGCTCGGCGTGCAGTCTCAGCAGGCCTGCGGTGAGCTGGTCCACGGTGCGGTCCGCGCCGCTGGATGGATCGGAGTCGGGCTCGGACGCGTCGGGCGCTGGCAGGGACGAGGGGGATTCGTCTGCCTGGGGTTCCTGGTGTGCCGGGGGCGTCTGGGATGTCGTCGTCCCGTCGAGGCCGGACGAGGGGGAGCCGTCGGACTCGGACGCGGATGATTCAGAACTGCCGTACGTGTCGGGAGAGTTACGAAGTCCAGCTTTCCCGTCGCCCTGATCCACAATGCGGGACTCCTCAAGATTTTCCGCGACCTCAAGGTTTTCCGCGGCGGCGAGCGCGCGCTCGGCGGACAGCCGGGCGGCACCGCTGCCGTGGACACGGTTGAGGACCAGACCGACCAGCGGCATGTCCTCCGCGGCCAGCCGCTCCACGAAGTACGCGGCTTCGCGCAGCGCGTCCCGTTCCGGAGCCGCCACCACCAGGAACGCCGTACCGGGCGCCTGCAGCAGCTTGTACGTCGCGTCCGCGCGTGTACGGAACCCGCCGAACGTCGTGTCCATCGCGGCCACGAACGTCTGCACGTCCTTGAGCAGTTGCCCGCCGAGCAGCTTGCCGAGAGTGCCGGTCATCATCGACATGCCGACGTTCAGGAAGGCCATGCCCGCGCGGCCGCCCAGCTTCGCCGGCGCGGTGAGCAGGCGGATCAGCTTGCCGTCCAGGAAGGAGCCCAGCCGCTTCGGCGCGTCCAGGAAGTCCAGCGCGGATCGGGAGGGCGGGGTGTCGACGACGATCAGGTCCCACTCGTCCCGGGCTCGCAGCTGGCCCAGCTTCTCCATGGCCATGTACTCCTGCGTGCCCGCGAAGCCCGCCGAGAGCGACTGGTAGAAGGGGTTGGCCAGGATGGCCGCCGCCCGCTCGGCGTCCGCGTGCGCCTCGACGACCTCGTCGAAGGTGCGCTTCATGTCGAGCATCATGGCGTGCAGTTCGCCACCGGCCCGCTGCCCGCCGTCGTCGGTCCTGTCGCCATCGGCCCGCTGCCCGCCGTCGGTCTTGTCGCCGCCGGCCCGCCGCTCGCCGTCCCCGGCCGAACCGCTGCCCGCCCGATGTCCGTCGGCCTTGGCCGAACCGCTGCTCGCCCGATGTCCGTCGGCCTTGGCCGAACCGCGGCTCGCCCGGTGTCCGTCGCCCGCGGTCGCATCGCCGCGTGACGCCTCTCCTCGGTCCTCGGTGCCCTTCACCTTCCGGGGCACGTTGTCGAGGGAGTCGATGCCCATGGACTGCGCCAGCCGCTTGGCCGGGTCGATGGTGAGCACGACCACCTTGCGGCCGCGCTCGGCGGCCCGCAGCCCCAGCGCCGCCGCGGTGGTCGTCTTCCCGACCCCGCCCGAGCCGCAGCACACCACGATCCGGGTGTTCGGGTCGTCGAGCAGCGCGTCGACGTCGAGCGCCGGCGCGTGGGCCAGTCGGCGCGTGCCGTCCTGCGCCGGGTCCGGATCCGGGTCCGAAGTCATGACATCCCCTGTTTCCGCAGCTCGGTGGCGAGTTCGTACAGGCCCGCCAGGTCCATCCCCTCGGCGAGCAGCGGCAGTTCGTGCCGCTCCAGGTCCAGCTCGGCGAGGACCGCGCGCTGCTCGTGCTCCAGCGCGTACCGCTCGGCGTACTCGGCGGCCTGGGCGAGCAGCGGGTCCACCAGCTGCTCGGCCTTCCCGCCGCGCCGCGCCCCGCCCAGACCGGCGGCGGACAGCGTCTGCGCCACGGCGGTGCGCGGCACGGTCCTTACGAGTTCCAGGTCGGCCGCGTCCAACACCTCCGGCCGGACCATGTTCACGATGACCCGGCCCACCGGCAGCCGCGCCGCGCGCAGTTCGGCGATGCCGTCGGCGGTCTCCTGGACCGGCATCTCCTCCAGCAGGGTGACCAGGTGCACGGCCGTCTCCTTGGACTTCAGCACCCGCATCACGGCCTGCGCCTGATTGTGTATCGGGCCGATCTTGGCGAGCCCGGCCACCTCGTCGTTCACGTTCAGGAAGCGGGTGATGCGGCCGGTCGGCGGGGCGTCCATGACGACGTAGTCGTAGATGAACCGGCCGGCCTTGTCCTTCCTGCGCACCGCCTCGCACGCCTTGCCGGTCAGGAGGACGTCCCTGAGGCCCGGTGCGATGGTGGTGGCGAAGTCGATCGCGCCGAGTTTCTTCAGGGCCCGGCCGGCCCCGCCGAGCTTGTAGAACATCTGGAGGTAGTCCAGAAGGGCCAGTTCGGGATCGATGGCCAGCGCATAGACCTCACCGCCTCCCGGCGCGACCGCGATCTTCCGCTCTTCGTAGGGCAACGCCTCCGTCTCGAAGAGCTGGGCGATGCCCTGCCGACCCTCGACCTCCACGAGAAGCGTCCGCTTCCCCTCGGTCGCGAGGGCCAGCGCGAGTGCGGCGGCGACCGTCGTCTTTCCGGTCCCGCCCTTGCCGCTGACGACCTGGAGCCTGCTCACATCTTCGAGACTAACCAGTCGGCCGGACACTCACGCGGGAGGCTGTGGACAACCGTGCGTGCGGTCGGCCGCCGAGGCCGGTGGCAACGGGCCGTGACCTGCCCGGCGGTCGGCCACGTGTCCCGTCCGTCACAGCGGATACAGTCGGCCCCATGACCAAGTGGGAATACGCAACCGTGCCGCTGCTCGTCCATGCCACGAAGCAGATTCTGGACACCTGGGGCGAGGACGGCTGGGAGCTCGTCCAGGTCGTGCCCGGGCCCAACAACCCCGAACAGCTCGTGGCCTACCTGAAGCGGGAGAAGCCGTGACGAGCGCCGTCGAGGCCAAGCTGGCCGAACTCGGTCTTTCGCTGCCGGCGGTCGTCCCGCCGCTCGCCGCCTACCAGCCGGCCGTCCGGTCGGGTGTGTACGTCTACACCTCGGGCCAGCTGCCGATGGTGGACGGCAAGCTTCCGGTCACCGGCAAGGTCGGTGCCGAGGTCACCGCGGAGGAGGCCAAGGAACTGGCCCGCACCTGCGCGCTGAACGCCCTCGCCGCCGTGAAGTCCGTCGCCGGTGACCTGGACCGCATCGCGCGCGTGGTGAAGGTCGTCGGCTTCGTCGCCTCCGCGACCGACTTCACCGGCCAGCCCGGCGTGATCAACGGAGCCAGCGAGCTGCTCGGCGAGGTCCTCGGCGACAAGGGCGTGCACGCGCGCAGCGCGGTGGGCGTCGCGGTGCTCCCGCTGGACGCACCGGTCGAGGTCGAGGTCCAGGTCGAACTGCTGCCGTAACGGCATCCGGCCGGTAGCCGACGTAAGCGCTGTCGTAACGGCATCCGGGCGGTAGCCGACGTAAGTGCTGCCGTGACGGCATCCGGGCGGTAGCCGACGTAAGTGCTGCCGTGACGGCATCCGGCCGGTAGCCGACGTAAGTGCTGCCGCGGCGGCATCCGGCCGGTAGCCGCCGTGAGTGCTTCCCGTGGCACCTCCGGGTGCCCCGGAGCCCCTCTCGAACATTCGCTCCCCACGGGATAGCCTCCGGTAATGGCCGATGGACAGTGGTATCCCCCGGAGTGGCCGGACCGCATCCGCGCACACGCGGAGGGCACCCTCGTGCCGGTGACCCCGAAGCGCGCGGCGACCGTCCTGCTCCTCAAGGACACCCCCGGCGGTCCCGTCGTCCACATGCTGCGCAGACGCGCCTCCATGGCCTTCGCCGGAGGCGCGTACGCGTATCCCGGCGGCGGTGTCGACCCGCGCGACGACGACCAGCAGGTCCGCTGGGCGGGCCCCACGCGCGCGTGGTGGGCGCAGCGGCTCGGCGTCGACGAGGCGGGCGCCCAGGCGATCGTCTGCGCCGCCGTGCGGGAGACGTACGAGGAGGCCGGCGTCCTGCTCGCGGGCCCGGCCGCCGACGCCGTGGTCGGGGACACCACCGGGGACGACTGGGAGGCCGACCGCGCGGCCCTGGTCGCCCGTGATCTGTCCTTCGCCCAGTTCCTGGACCGGCGGGGCCTGGTCCTGCGCTCGGACCTGCTGGGCGCCTGGACACGCTGGATCACCCCGGAATTCGAGTCCCGCCGCTACGACACCTGGTTCTTCGTCGCCGCCCTCCCGGAGGGCCAGCGCACCCGGAACGCCTCCACGGAGGCCGACCGCACGGTGTGGATCCGCCCGGCGGAGGCGGCCGCCGGGTACGACAAGGGCGAGCTGCTGATGATGCCGCCCACGATCGCGACCCTGCGCCAGCTGATGCCGTACGGCACGGCCGCCGAGACCCTCGCGGCGGCGCCCGCGCGGGACATGACCCCGGTACTGGCCCGCGCCCGCCTGGAGGACGGCGAGATCGTCCTGAGCTGGCCGGGCCACGACGAGTTCACCAAGCACATACCGACCGACCTCACGACCGGGGGAGCCTGAGCATGACGAACGCAGCAGCCCTGCCCGGCCAGCCGCGCGGCGGGGTCCTCTCGGGTCCCGCCACCGCACGGGCCGTCAACGTGCTGGCGCCCAACGCCTCCGTGATGACCCTGGACGGCACGAACACCTGGATCGTCGCCGAGCCCGACTCCGACCTGGCCGTCGTGATCGACCCCGGTCCGCTGGACGACGGCCATCTCGAGAACGTCGTCGACACGGCGGAGAAGGCCGGCAAGCGCATCGCGCTCACCCTCCTGACCCACGGGCACCCCGACCACGCCGAGGGCGCCGTCCGCTTCGCCGAGCTGACCCGCACGCGCGTGCGTGCCCTCGACCCGGCGCTGCGCCTGGGTGACGAGGGACTGGCGGCCGGCGACGTGATCACGACCGGCGGCCTGGAGCTCCGGGTCGTACCCACCCCAGGCCACACCGCCGACTCCCTGAGCTTCCACCTCCCGGCCGACCGCGCGATCCTGACCGGCGACACCATCCTGGGGCGCGGCACGACGGTGGTGGCCCACCCGGACGGCCGCCTGGGCGACTACCTGGACTCGCTACGACGGCTGCGCTCCCTGACGGTCGACGACGGCGTCCACACGGTCCTGCCGGGCCACGGACCCGTCCTGGAGGACGCCCAGGGCGCCGTCGAGTTCTATCTGGCCCACCGAGCCCACCGGCTCGCCCAGGTCGAGACGGCCGTGGAGAACGGCCACCGCGGCCCGGCCGAGGTCGTCGCCCACGTCTACGCGGACGTGGACCGCTCCCTGTGGCCGGCCGCGGAGCTGTCGGTACGGGCCCAGCTGGACTACCTCGGCGAGCACGGGCTGATCTAGCCGCAGCGCGCAGCACGCAGGCTTGGGATCCCGCAGCCCGCAGCCCGCAGCCCGCAGGCCTGGGATCCGGCAGCCCGCAGCCCGCAGCCCGCAGGCCCGGGACCCTGCAGCCCGCAGGCCCGGGATCTCGCAAGCCCGGGATCCGGGCGAACCCAGCCCTTGAGGCCGGACCTACTCCCAGCCCTCGGGTCTGGGGGTCCGCACGCCGTGCACGCGCGCGTACTCGTCCGCCAGCCAGGGGCCCAGGTCGTCGACGTACGACCGCAGGACCGTAAGGTCGCCGACGGGCTCGTACCCCAACCCGGCCGCGCGGCGCAGCTGTTCGGCCCGCTCCGGGTAGTAGCCGGCGAACACCTCCGCCATCTCCCGCAGATCGCTGGTCCAGCCGTTCCAGCGGGGCATGACGAGGGTGAAGCCGGTCCGCACCAGATGCCGTGACATGAAGCGCACCAGGGGCCGCAGGGCCTCCTCGCTGTCGCCCGCGGCCGCGATCCGCTGCCGCCAGCGCGGCAGGTACCGGGCCAGGTCGCCGTTGGTCTCGCGGGCGAGCAGGGAGTCGGGGCGGTAGCGGGGCAGGTACTCGGCGAGGTCCTCGCCGAGCAGCGGGGTGCACAGGCAGGCCACGAACCAGCCGATGTCGTACCGCTCCCGCTCGTCGAGCACCCGCGCGCGGGAGAAGAGCAGGGTCCCGACACCGTCGATCTCCGGGAACTCCTTGTCGACGGCCTGGCCCAGGTCATGGGCCGCGTCCCGGTCGGCGCCGCTCGGCTCCGTCCGCAGGACGACCACCAGGTCCAGGTCGCTGCGTCCCACGCGCGCGGTGCCGCGAGGAATCGACCCGTAGAGGTAGGCGCTGTCCAGCCGCGCCCCGAAGACGTCCAGGAGGCGGTCGCGGGCGGCGGCGACCACGGGGCGGAACGCGTGCGGCACGCGCGCGTGCGAACCCTCGCGCTCGATGAAGCCCAGGGGGTCGAGTCCTCTGGACGGGACCGTTTCAGGCATGGAGCAACCAAATCTGAGCCCGCCCGATGGCTGAGGACGAGGCCGAAGGCCGACAGGCGGGGTACCGGGGGCGGCAGCCCCCGGAGACGGCGACTACCGGGCGACTACCGGGAACGCTTCGCCAGACGCTCGACATCCAGCAGGATCACGGCCCGCGCCTCCAGACGCAGCCAGCCACGCTGGGCGAAGTCCGCCAGTGCCTTGTTCACGGTCTCGCGGGACGCGCCGACCAGCTGGGCCAACTCCTCCTGCGTGAGGTCGTGGACGACGTGGATGCCTTCCTCGGACTGCACACCGAAGCGGCGCGACAGGTCCAGGAGGGCACGCGCGACCCGGCCCGGGACGTCGGAGAAGACCAGGTCGGACATGGCGTCGTTCGTCTTGCGCAGCCGGCGGGCGACGGCGCGCAGCAGGGCGGTGGCCACCTCCGGGCGGGCGTTCAGCCAGGGCTGGAGGTCACCGTGGCCCAGACCCAGCAGCTTGACCTCGGTCAGTGCGGTCGCCGTCGCCGTACGCGGGCCCGGGTCGAACAGCGACAGTTCGCCGATCAGTTCGCCGGGGCCGACGACGGCGAGCATGTTCTCGCGGCCGTCGGGGGAAGTGCGGTGGAGCTTTACCTTGCCCTCGGTGACGACATAAAGCCGGTCGCCCGGGTCGCCCTCGTGGAACAGGGAGTCGCCACGCGCGAGGGTCACCTCACTCATGGAGGCACGCAGCTCCGCGGACTGCTCGTCATCGAGCGCCGCGAAGAGCGGGTTGCGCCGCAGAACGTCGTCCACGAGTTCTCTCCTTGTCGACCTGCTCAGGGGATCTTGCTCCCCCTTGTTACCAGGGGACCGTGCTCCCCATTTTGCCGGAGGATTCAAACAGTGTGATCTGTCACAAGGATGCCGCACAGGTGTCCCGAGGTAAGCGGCAGGGGTCCAATCGGGGGCTGATCTTCCGGGTCCGGGGCGGATGTCGGTGCCGGGCTCTAGGCTGGCCGGGTGTCCAAATCGCCGGTGAGAGCACAGGCCAAGGGGGCTGGGCGGGTGGTTGTACGTCGTGATTCCGCCGTGGGCGAACAGGGGTCCGATGCTGCCCCTGATGAGCCGAAAAAGGCGACGAAAGCGGCAAAGGCCGTGAAGAAGGCCGCGGTGAAGAAGACGGCGACGAAGAAGGCGGCGACGACGAAGAAGGCGGCGGCGAAGAAGACGGCGGTGGCGAAGACGACTGAGCCCATGAAGAAAGCGGCGGCAGCGAAGAAGGCGGAGCCCGCGAAGAACCCGGATCCCGTGAAGAAGGCGGTGGCGAAGAAGGCGGCACCCAAGAAGGCCGTCGCCGAGAAGCCGCAGGTGGCCTGGAAGCCCGAGTCGCACACCGCCCTGGTGCGCCGTGCCCGCCGGATCGACCGCGAACTCGCCGAGGTCTACCCGTACGCCCACCCCGAGCTGGACTTCGAGAACCCCTTCCAGCTGCTGGTCGCCACGGTGCTCTCCGCCCAGACCACCGACCTGCGCGTCAACCAGACCACCCCGGCCCTGTTCGCGAAGTACCCCACCCCCGAGGAACTGGCCGAGGCCAACCCGGAGGAGGTCGAGGAGATCCTGCGGCCGTGCGGTTTCTTCCGGGCCAAGACCAAGTCGGTGATAGGGCTCTCCAAGGGCCTGGTGGAGTCGTTCGGCGGCGAGGTCCCGGGGCGGCTCGAAGACCTCGTGAAGCTGCCCGGCGTCGGCCGCAAGACCGCCTTCGTGGTGCTGGGCAACGCCTTCGGGCGCCCCGGCATCACCGTGGACACGCACTTCCAGCGACTGGTGCGCCGGTGGCGGTGGACCGCGGAGACCGACCCCGACAAGATCGAGGCGGCCGTCGGCGCGCTGTTCCCCAAGAGCGAGTGGACGGACCTCTCGCACCACGTGATCTGGCACGGCCGCCGGATGTGCCACGCCCGCAAGCCCGCCTGCGGGGTCTGTCCCATCGCGCCGCTCTGCCCGGCCTACGGCGAGGGCGAGACCGACCCGGAGAAGGCGAAGAAGCTGCTCAAGTACGAGAAGGGCGGCTTCCCCGGCCAGCGCCTCAAGCCCCCGCAGGCGTATCTGGACGCGGGCGGCAGGCCGGCGCCGCCACTCGGCGCCGTATCGGGGACATGACCCAGGGACCTTCTGAGGGGCGAAAGACGGAACGATCAAGGAGTCTTCGGGCGTTGGAACGGGCAGGCCGGGGCAGCGGGGCGGGACGGGGGATGCCATGACACAGGGCGGTAGGGCGCACACGGGGGATCCGCACGCGGACGTGGTGCTCAGCAAGGACGGCCTGCCGGAGTGGCTGGACCCGGTGGTGCGGGCCGGCGAGACGGTCCAGCCGGTCCAGCTGAGCCGCTTCCTGCCGCCGGAGAACGGCGCGGGGCGGCAGTCGGCCGTGCTGATCCTGTTCGGCGAGGGCGAGCAGGGGCCGGAGCTGCTGCTCATGGAGCGGGCCGGCAGCTTGCGCTCGCACGCCGGGCAGCCCTCGTTCCCCGGTGGCGCCCTCGACCCCGAGGACGGCGACCCGAAGGCCGACGGGCCGCTGCGGGCCGCTCTCCGCGAGGCCGAGGAGGAGACCGGGCTCGATCCGGCCGGTGTGCAGCTGTTCGGGGTGCTGCCCAGGCTGTACATCCCGGTGAGCCACTTCGTGGTCACCCCGGTGCTGGGCTGGTGGCGCGAGCCGAGCCCGGTGGGGGTGGTGGATCCGAACGAGACGGCGAGGGTCTTCACGGTCCCCGTGGCGGATCTCACGAATCCGGCCAACCGGGCCACCGCCGTGCACCCCAGCGGCCACCGAGGTCCGGCATTCCTGGTCGAATCGACCTTGGTGTGGGGGTTCACGGCCGGGGTGATCGACCGGCTGCTGCACTACGCGGGATGGGAGCGCTCCTGGGACCGCGAGAAGCTGGTCCCGCTCGACTGGCGGTCATGACAGGGTGTCCACCGTGAATGTGCTGGACATCCTGTTGCTGGTCGCCGCCGTGTGGTTCGCGATCGTCGGCTACCGCCAGGGGTTCGTCGTCGGCATCCTGTCGGTGATCGGCTTCCTGGGCGGCGGACTCGTCGCCGTCTACGTCCTCCCGGTGATCTGGGACGCGGTGACCGACAACGCCGAGGTGGGCACGACCGCCGCGGTGGTCGCCGTGGTCGTCGTCATCGTCTGCGCCTCGGTCGGCCAGGCGCTGACCACGCATCTGGGCAACAAACTGCGCCGGTACATCACCTGGTCCCCGGCCCGCGCGCTGGACGCCACCGGCGGCGCGCTGGTCAACGTCCTGGCGATGCTGCTGGTCGCCTGGCTGATCGGCTCCGCGCTCGCGGGCACCACGCTGCCGACGCTCGGCAAGGAGGTCCGTAACTCCAAGGTGCTCCTCGGGGTGTCCAGAGCGCTGCCCAACCAGGCCGACACCTGGTTCGCGGACTTCTCCGCGGTCCTCGCGCAGAACGGTTTCCCGCAGGTCTTCAGCCCCTTCGCCAACGAGCCGATCACCGATGTCTCACCGCCCGACCCGGCGCTCGCGAACAGCGCGGTGGCCACCACCGCCCAGCGGTCCATCGTCAAGGTGACGGGCACCGCGCAGAGCTGCGGCAAGATCCTCGAGGGCACCGGCTTCGTCTTCGCCGACCGCCGTGTCATGACCAACGCGCACGTGGTCGGCGGCGTCGACGAGCCCACCGTCCAGATCGGCGGCGAGGGCCGCAAGTACGACGCCAAGGTCGTCCTCTACGACTGGCAGCGCGACATCGCCGTACTCGACGTGCCGGGCCTGCCGGCGAAGGCCCTGAAGTTCTCCGCGGCGGACGCGGGGACCAGCGACAGCGCGATCGTCGCCGGGTTCCCGGAGAACGGGTCGTACGACGTCCGTGCCGCCCGGGTGCGCGGCCGTATCACCGCCAACGGCCCGGACATCTACCACCGAGGCACCGTCCGTCGTGACGTCTACTCGCTGTACGCGACCGTCCGTCAGGGCAACTCCGGCGGCCCGCTGCTCACGCCTCAGGGCAAGGTGTACGGGGTCGTCTTCGCGAAGTCACTGGACGACGCGGACACCGGGTACGCCCTCACGGCCGACGAGATCCAGGCGGACATCGCCCGGGGCCGTACCGCGAATCAGCAGGTCGGGACCGACAGCTGCGCACTGTGAGGGATCACGCGCGGGTATGGCGCAGACGGACCGAGACCCAGCGGGCCCGGCGCCGCAGGATGTGCGGAATCCCCACCCTGAGGTCCGTGCCCGGCAACTGCGGGGCGGCTCCTCGATGGGAGTTCAGACCGCCTGTCGTACGGCGGTTGCGGGGTGCGTCACTGTAGTCGTGCGTCCAGCCCATACCCCGACGTCTGCCCCCGCCCCAAGGTCGATAACCTCCGGCACGGCCCTCAATCGGCCTATGCGCGGGGCATGTGGCCGTTCGTAGAACAGGTGTGCAGATCCGGATACCGGGCGCATCGGCGCGGTCACCGATCGGGCTCGGGGTCTTTCAGCCAGTTGACCAGTTCGGTGGAGAACACGACCGGGTCCTCCTCGTGCGGGAAGTGCCCGAGTCCGTCGAACAGCCGCCAGCGGTACGGGGCTTCGACGTACTCGCCGGAGCCGGCCGCACTGCGGGTGCGGGCCACCGGGTCCAGGGAGCCGTGCAGATGCAGCGTCGGGACGCGCACCGGGCGCTTCATCCGGCGGTTGAACTGGATGCCGTCCGGGCGGGCCAGCGAGCGCACCAGCCAGCGGTACGGCTCGATCGAGCAGTGCGCGGTGGAGGGGATGCACATGGCCCGCTGGTACGTCTCCACCGTCTCGTCCTCGGGCAGCCGCGGCCCCGACCAGTCCCGGATCAGCCGGCCGACCAGCGCCCCGTCGTCGGCGGTGAGCTGCCGCTCGGGGACCCACGGCCGCTGGAAGCCCCAGATGTAGGAGGCGGCGGCGGACTGCCGGCGGTCCCGGAGCATCGCCGAGCGCCAGCGCCGCGGGTGCGGCATGGACACCACCGCGAGGCGTCGTACCAGCTTGGGGCGCATCGCGGCCGCGGTCCACGCCAGATAGCCGCCCAGGTCGTGGCCGACCAGCGCGGCGTCCGGCTCGCCCAGCGAGCGGATCACGCCGGTGATGTCGAGGGCGAGGTTGGCCGGGTCGTAGCCGCGCGGGGTCCGGTCGCTGCCGCCGACGCCCCTGAGGTCCATGGCGACGGCCCGGAAGCCCGCGTCGGCGAGCGCGACCAGCTGGTGCCGCCAGGTCCACCAGAACTCCGGGAAACCGTGCACCAGCATGACCAGCGGGCCGTCGCCGAGTTCGGCGATGTGGAAGCGCGCGCCGTTCGCCGCGACGTCCCGGTGGGTCCAGGGGCCTTCGAGCCGTACGGCCGAGGGGGCGGGATCGCTCATGACGACGAGCGTCCCACAGCCTCGATGGCCGGCACGTCATCCCTGGGGAGTGCCGGACGCGGATGCGGCTTGGCGTTCTGCAGTACGCCCGCCGTCTCCTTCACCGACGCGGCGACCTTCTGCGGGCCCTGGCCCTTCTTGGCCTTCTTCGCGAACACCACGCCGATCAGCGCGAGGGCGACGGCCACCAGGACGTTCGCCGCGAAGGAGAGCAGGAAGCAGATCGCGAGGTTCCAGTGGCTCCAGGTCCGAATGCCGTACGCCAGCGCGAAGTTGAGCATCGGCAGGGAGAACAGCAGCAGCACACCGGCCGCCGAGAAGGCGCCACCGCTCGTCGCGCCCCGCTTGACGTCCTGCTTCAGCTGGGCCTTGGCCAGCGCGATCTCGTCGTGCACCAGCGCCGACATCTCGGCCGTGGCCGAGGCGAACAACTGGCCGATGCTGCGTTCGGCACCGACCGGGCTGCCGTCGGGTGCGCTCATCGCGGTCTCCCTCTGCGTACTTGTCATCGTCTTTTGTACCGTCTCGTCAGATCATGCCGGACGGTTGCCCTGCGCGCCTGCCCCGCCCGGCACTTCGGCAGGCGCGTCGTGCCTGTGACGGCCTTCGGCGGTCCCTGCCCGGCCGTGCCCGTGGTGACCTTCGCCGGCGCCTACCCGGCGCCCTGCCCGGCTTTCTCGGCGGCTATGCGGCGGTGTTCGGCGGCCTTGCGGTCGTAGATCTCCGCCATCCGCAGGTGGTACGCCGGGTCGTCCTGCTCGTAGACGTCCGGGATGCCGTCGAGGTCGTCGTCCCGCTCCTCGGCCTCGACCAGCCGCCGGTAGCGGGCGTTGCGTATCTTCAGCAGCACCGTGGCGCACAGGGCCGCGATCAGCGAGCCGGTGAGCACGGCGGCCTTGACCTCGTCGGTGAGCACGGCGTCGCCGGCGAAGGCGAGTTCGCCGATGAGCAGCGACACGGTGAAGCCGATACCGGCGAGCGAGGCGACCGCGAAGACGTCGCCCCAGGCCAGGTCCTCGCTGAGCGAGGCCCGGGTGAAGCGGGCGGTCAGCCAGGTGCCGCCGAATATCCCGACCGTCTTGCCGACCACCAGTCCGAGGACCACCCCGAGCGTCTCGGGTCTGCCGAACACGTCCCCGAGCGCCCCTCCGGACACCTTCACGCCGGCGCTGAAGAGCGCGAACAGGGGCACGGCGAGCCCCGCCGACAGCGGCCGCACCAGATGCTCGATGTGCTCGCCGGGGGAGTGCTGCTCACCCTTGCGGGTGGTGCAGCGCAGCATCAGGCCCATGGCGACACCGGCGATGGTCGCGTGCACGCCGCTGTTGTACATCAGCGCCCAGATGACGAGCGCTAGCGGCACGTACACGTACCAGCCGCGTACCCCCTTCCTCAGCAGCAGCCAGAAGACGGCGAGGCCCAGGGCCGCGCCGCCGAGCGCGGCGAAGTCGATCCGGGCGGTGAAGAAGACCGCGATGATCAGGATCGCGAACAGGTCGTCGACGACCGCGAGGGTGAGCAGGAAGGCGCGCAGGGCGCCCGGCAGCGAGGTGCCGATGACGGCCAGCACGGCCAGCGCGAAGGCGATGTCGGTGGCCGTGGGCACCGCCCAGCCCTGGGTGGAGCCGCCGCCGGCGAGGTTGGTGAGGGTGTAGACGAGCGCCGGTACGGCCATCCCGCACAGCGCGGCGACCACCGGCAGCACGGCCGCCTTCGGGTCCCGCAGGTCGCCGGCCACCAGCTCGCGCTTGAGTTCGATGCCGGCGACGAAGAAGAAGACCGCGAGCAGGCCGTCGGCGGCCCAGTGGGTGACGGAGAGGTTCAGGCCGAGGGCGCCGGGGCCGAGGTGGAAGTCACCGACGGTCTCGTAGCTGTGGTGCAGCGCTGGGATGTTCGCCCAGACCAGGGCGGCTATCGCGGCGATCAGCAGCAGCACACCGCCGACGGTCTCGGCCCGCAGCGCGTCCGCCACGATGGTCCGCTCGGGCAGCGAGAGCCGTCCGAGGACCTTGCGGGCGGGGGTGGTGCGGGGCGCGGACACGGAGACCTCCGGTCGGTGGGCAGGACGGGTCTACTTGCCGACCAGACTTCCCGGCACACCTTGAGGAACACGCTACTTTGCTTAGTTTACCTAAGGTGTGGCGAGAGTTGCCAGGTGAGTCTCACGGTAGGTGCAAAAGGGGCGCCCGGCGCGTTTCGCGCCGGGCGCCCCTTCTGGGACCGTCGGTTGGGGTCAGTCCTCGCTCGGCGCCGCCGGGAGCTTCGCCTGGATGAGGTCCATGACCGTCGAGTCCGTCAGCGTGGTCACATCACCGAGCTGGCGGTTCTCGGCGACATCGCGCAGCAGCCGGCGCATGATCTTGCCGGAGCGGGTCTTCGGCAGCTCCGCCACCGGCAGGACCCGCTTGGGCTTGGCGATCGGGCCGAGCGTGGCGCCGACGTGGTTGCGCAGCTCGTTGACGAGGCCCTCGTCCTCGGCGTTCGCCGTGCCCCGCAGGATCACGAAGGCGACGATCGCCTGCCCGGTCGTCTCGTCCGTCGCGCCGACCACGGCCGCCTCGGCGACCGACGGGTGCGACACCAGCGCCGACTCCACCTCGGTCGTGGAGATGTTGTGCCCGGAGACCAGCATGACGTCGTCCACCCGGCCGAGCAGCCAGATGTCGCCGTCGTCGTCCTTCTTCGCCCCGTCACCGGCGAAGTACTTGCCCTCGAAACGCGACCAGTAGGTGTCCAGGAACCGCTGGTCGTCGCCCCAGATGGTGCGCAGCATCGACGGCCACGGCTCGGTCAGCACCAGGTAGCCGCCACCGCCGTTGGGTACCTCGTGCGCCTCGTCGTCCACCACCGTGGCCGAGATGCCGGGCAGCGGGGTCTGCGCGGAACCGGGCTTGGTCGCGGTGACACCCGGCAGCGGCGAGATCATCATCGCGCCGGTCTCGGTCTGCCACCAGGTGTCCACGATGGGGGTCCGGTCGGCGCCGATGTGCTTGCGGTACCAGATCCAGGCCTCGGGGTTGATGGGCTCGCCCACCGAACCCAGCACCCGCAGGGAGGACAGGTCGAACTTCGCGGGGATGTCGTCGCCCCACTTCATGAACGTCCGGATCGCGGTGGGCGCCGTGTACAGGATCGTCACCCCGTACTTCTGCACGATCTCCCAGAACCGGCCCTGGTGCGGGGTGTCCGGGGTGCCCTCGTACATCACCTGCGTCGCGCCGTTGGCCAGCGGCCCGTACACGATGTACGAGTGGCCGGTCACCCAGCCGACGTCGGCCGTGCACCAGTACACGTCCGTCTCCGGCTTGAGGTCGAACACCGCCCAGTGCGTGTACGACGCCTGGGTGAGGTAGCCGCCCGAGGTGTGCAGGATGCCCTTCGGCTTACCCGTCGTACCGGACGTGTAGAGGATGAACAGCGGGTGCTCGGCGTCGAAGGCCTCGGGCGTGTGCTCGGCCGACTGCCGCTCGACGATCTCGTGCCACCACACGTCCCGGGTGTCGTCCCAGGCCACTTCCTGGCCGGTGCGCCGGACGACCAGCACATGCTCGACGTTGCCGGCCTTGCCGGCCGCCTCGTCCACGGCCGGCTTGAGCGCGGACGGCTTGCCGCGCCGGTAGCCGCCGTCGGAGGTGATGACCACCTTGGCGTCCGCGTCCTGGATACGGGTGGCGAGCGCGTCCGCCGAGAAGCCGCCGAAGACCACGGAGTGCGCGGCGCCGATCCGGGCACAGGCGAGCATCGCGATCGCCGTCTCCGGGATCATCGGCATGTAGACCGCGACCCGGTCGCCCTTGCGGACTCCCAGTTCCAGCAGGGCGTTCGCCGCCTTGGAGACCTCGTCCTTCAGCTCGGCATAGGTGATCGCACGGCTGTCGCCGGGCTCGCCCTCGAAGTGGATGGCGACCCGGTCGCCGTGGCCGGCCTCCACATGCCGGTCCACGCAGTTGTACGCGACATTGAGCTCGCCGTCCTTGAACCACTTCGCGAACGGCGGGTTCGACCAGTCCAGCGTCTCGGTCGGCTCCTTGGCCCAGGTCAGCCGGCGGGCCTGCTCGGCCCAGAAGCCGAGCCTGTCAGCCTTGGCCTGTTCGTACGCCTCGGCCGTGACATTGGCGTTCTCGGCCAGGTCAGCAGGCGGCGCGAAGCGTCGCTCCTCCTTCAAGAGGTTGGCCAGGCTTTCGTTGCTCACGACATCTCCCTTTCCAAGGGTGTCCGTTGTGTCCCAGGCCACAGCTCATCAGACCCGGGGGCCCGGTGACAAGGGCCGTCGAAAAATTGGTTTAGACCTGTCGGTTGCGGTGGGACACACAGGGCCCGCCGGTGCCGGCCTGGACGGCGTCGGCAGGTCCCCGCCGCCTCCTCAGGCCGGGCTGCGCAGCTCCTCCGCGCCCGGTACCCCCTCGAACACCTCTCCCTCTTCCTCGCCTTCGGGCCGGCCCAGCAGATACGCCTGCGCCTCGCCCACATGGAAGTACATCCCCTGCAGCTCCAGCTCACCGGCCGCCAGCGCCCGCGACACCGAGTCGTGTGACCGCAGGTGCTCCAGCTGCTGGACCACATTGGTCAGACAGAGCCGCTCCGCCGTGTCCGCCGCCGCCCGCCCGGCCAGCCGGACCCCAGGAAGACCGTCGTCGGCCAGCCGCGCCAGGCTCGGCAGCCCGTGCCGCAGCCAGCGTCCCAGCGAACTCGTGCCGCCCTCGGCACCGGAACTCAGCAGCGCCTGCATCGCCCCGCACCCGGAGTGCCCGCACACCGTGATGGACCGCACCTTCAGTACGTCCACCGCGTACTCGATCGCGGCCGCCACCGAGTCGTCGCCGTTCTCCTCACCCGGAAGGGGGACCAGGTTGCCGACGTTACGGACCACGAACAGGTCGCCCGGACCACTGGAGGTGATCATCGAGGTGACGAGCCGGGAGTCGGCGCAGGTGAGGAAGAGCTGCGACGGCCGCTGCCCCTCGCGCGCCAGCCGGGCCAGCTCCTCCCGTACCAGGGGCGCGGTGTCGCGCTGGAACAGGCCGATCCCCTGCGCGAGCTCATGACCGGCTCCGTCAGCCCTGCCGCCGCCCCAGCGGGCGAGGCCCGCCCCGACGAGGCCCGCCCTGACGAGGTCCGGCCTGACGAGGCCCGGCCCAAGTCCGTGACCGGCACCGGGCTCGGGGCGAGGCCCGTGCTCCGGTCCGTGGTCGTACTCCGGTGAGCGCACGCCCACCCGGCAACCGGTCAGCTCGGCGGAGCCGCCCTGCGCGACGTGGGCCCGGCGCCAGTCCCGCAAAGACTCGTACGCCGCGTGGTCCATGAACGAGCCGTCCAACTCCACGACGGCGGGCGCTCCTTGGGGCACGAGGTGCAGGGCTCTGCTGAGCCGGGGCACCGCCAGGAACGTCAGCTGCCCTCTCACGTGTACGCGATGGACTCCTCCCTTCTCTTCATGGGTGATGCGGGTGCGGGCGAGGCGGTTCAGGGCGACGGCGACAGCCACGGCGACCCCGAGGAGCACGCCCTCCAGGACGCCGAGCATCACCACGCCGAGTGTGGTGACGGCGTACACCGCGACCTCACGGTGGCGGGTCACCGTGCGGATGTGGTGCAGGGACACCATCTGGATGCCGACGGCCATCACCAGGGCGGCGAGCGAGGCGAGCGGGATGAGATCCAGGACCGGGACCATCAGCAGCGCGGCGACTACTACGAAAACGCCGTGCAGCATCGTGGAGTTCCGGCTGACGGCACCAGATTGCACATTCGCCGAACTGCGCACCGCGACCCCCGCGACCGGCAGTCCGCCGAGCGCCCCGGAGACGATGTTGGCCGCGCCCTGACCGAGCAGTTCGCGGTCCAGGTCGGACCGGCCGACCCAGGACTGGGCTCCGGGACGGCCGGCCACCAGCTTGTCCACGGCGACGGCGCCGAGCAGCGACTGCACACTGCACACCAGCGTGGTGGTGAGCACGGCGGCCACGATGCCGAGCACCGGTCCCTCGGGCAGCCCCGCCAGGGCGTGGCTGCTCCAGGACGGCAGGTCGACCCGGGTCAGGGTGAGCCCGGTGAACGAGGCGGTCGCGGTCGCACCGGCGACGGCGACCAGGGCCGCCGGGACCGTGCGCAGCAGACGGCCCGCTCTGCCGGGGATCCGGGGCCAGCCGAACAGCAGGGCCAGGGTCAGCACGCTCATCGCCACGGCGGCCGGGTGGAGGTTCGCCAACTGGGCCGGCAGTGCGCGGACGTTGGCGAGGACCGAGCTCTGCGGGTTGCCGCCGAGCACGATGTGCAGCTGGGCGACGGCGATGGTGACGCCGATGCCGGCGAGCATGCCGTGCACGACGGCCGGGCTGACGGCGAGCGCGGTGCGGGCCACCCGCAGGCAGCCCAGGCCGAGTTGGGCCAGTCCGGCGAGAACGGTGATGCCGCAGGTGGCCTGCCAGCCGTAGCGGTGGATCAGATCGGCGGTGACCACGGTGAGCCCGGCGGCCGGGCCGCTGACCTGGAGTGGGCAGCCGCCGAGCCGCCCGGCGACCAGTCCGCCGACGGCCGCCGCCACCAGCCCGGCCTGTAGCGGGGCGCCGGTGGCGAGGGCGATGCCGAGGGACAGCGGCAGGGCGATCAGGAAGACCGAGAGGGACGCGGACAGGTCGGCGCCCTCGATCCGCAAACGCCGTCGGCGTGGGGGCGTGGGCGGGCTCGGCGGCCGGTCAGCGCCCTTGGTGTGCTGGGGACTTGTGGCTCCGGCCTGGGCCAGGCCGAGGTTCTCGGGGTGGGTGGGTACGCAGGCTGATGACATGTTTCCCGTCTCCTCCGGGGCAGCGCGGTCGCGGAACAGGGGGGACCCCTCGCCGGCGGGCTGGGGCTTGGTCGCGGCCGTGGGTCACGGCGTGCAGTGGCGGGATGAATCAACACTCGGTAAACGAATCGTAATGCAGAGTAAAGGTCAGGCATGGATTTTCTGCGCAAATGGGGCACCTCTTCACCTCCATGGGTGAAGTGAGCAGTTCATCGGCTTGTCGTATTAATCCCTCTCTCGGTCCTATGCGACCTTGGCGGCGCTGTCGGCACATACCCGGCACACCGCCATAAAACGCCGTGATCGGCGTTTGCCGAGAGAAGGAAGAAGGTGGGCGGAATTGGCCGCCACCCAGAGGATCGCCGTCGGCGCCGTGGCCGCCGCGGCATGTGCCGCGTCGCTGGCGGGTTGCGCGACCGGCACCAACACGAAAGAAGGGGCGTCCGGGCCGCAGAAGGGAGCACCGGCGCCCCAGAGCATGGTCCGTCTGATCGGCGACGGTTCCACCGCGTACACCGGGGCGCAGCCCCATCTGCCCCGGCCGGAGAAGCTCCAGCCGGGCGAGAAGCCCCCGCAGTTCGTGGTGTTCTCCTGGGACGGCGCGGGCGAGGACAGCCAGAAGCTGTTCTCGCACTTCCGCAAGGTCTCCAAGGAGAACAACGCGACCATGACGTACTTCCTCAGCGGCGTCTACATGCTGCCCGAGGAGAAACGTGACCTGTACCGGCCCCCGCAGCACTCGCCCGGCCGCTCCGAGATCGGCTTCAACGACGAGCAGGGCATCTCCGACACCGTCAAGCAGCTGAGGCTGGCCTGGCTGGAGGGCAACGAGATCGGCACCCACTTCAACGGGCACTTCTGCGGCCCCGACGGGGGTGTCGGTGAGTGGTCGGTGGCGGAGTGGAAGAGCGAGATCGCCCAGGCCAAGCAGTTCGTGAAGAACTGGAAGACCAACACGGGCATGAAGAACGCCGCACCGCTGCCCTTCGACTACGACAAGGAGCTCATCGGCGCCCGCACCCCCTGCCTCGAGGGGCAGAAGAACTTCATGAAGGCGGCGAGCCAGCTGGGCTTCCGCTACGACACCAGCGGCGTCAACGACCAGGTCTGGCCCAAGAGGAAGGAAGGGCTGTGGGACCTGTCGATGCAGCTCGTCCCCTTCCCCGGGCACTCCTTCGAGCAGCTGACCATGGACTACAACTTCATGGTCAACCAGTCCGGCACCTCGACCCAGGGCGACCCCGACAAGTACGACTACTGGGGCGACCAGATGCGTGACGGGCTGATCCAGGGCTTCAACCGGGCCTACAACGGCAACCGTGCACCGCTCGTCATCGGCAACCACTTCGAGTCCTGGAACGGCGGCACCTACATGCGGGCCATCGACGAGGTCGTCGAGAACGTCTGCAACAAGCCCGAGGTGCGCTGTGTCTCCTTCCACCAGCTGGCCGACTGGCTGGACGCCCAGGACCCGCAGGTCCTGGCGAGGCTGCGCACCCTGAACGTGGGCGAGGCCCCGCGGCAGGGCTGGGCGTCCTTCCTCTCCGGCCGCCCCGCCCCGGCACCGAAGGGGGTGCCCGGGGCGCCGGCGGTCAAGCAGTAGGCGGCGGGCGGGAGTCGGCGCCCCGTCGGCGGAGAGCCCACCTCCGTCAGACGGGCGCCGCCACTCCCTCGCCGAGCACGAAGCCGGGGTCGATCTGTGCCGTCAGGTCGGCCCCGGTGCGCTCGTTGCCCCACGACTGGGCGTTCTTCAGGTGGAAGTGGACCATCTGCCGGGTGTAGCGCTCCCAGTCCCGCAGCTCGTACGTCGCGTCGGCGGCGACCTTGAGAGCGCGCAGGGCGCGGGAGTTGTCGTCCTCCAGGAGCTCGAACCGGGGCGGGCGGCCCTTCTCCATGGCGCGCACCCAGTCCGAGTGCCCGACCGTGACCAGCAGGTCGTCCCCGACCTCCGCGCGGAGGAAGTCGATGTCGTCCTGCCCCTGCACCTTGTTGCCGACGACCTTCAGCACGACGCCGAAGTCCCGGGCGTACTCCTTGTACTGGCGATAGACGGAGACCCCCTTCCGGGTCGGCTCGGCGACGAGGAACGTGATGTCGAAACGGGTGAACATGCCGGAGGCGAAAGAGTCCGAACCCGCCGTCATGTCGACCACGACGTACTCGTCGGGGCCGTCGACGAGGTGGTTCAGGAACAGCTCGACCGCTCCCGTCTTGGAGTGGTAGCAGGAGACTCCCAGGTCCGCGTCCGTGAAGGACCCGGTGACCATCAAACGGACGGCGCCGCCGTCGAGTTCCACCGGGCGCGCACAGGCGTCGTACACCGGATTGGGTTCCCGTACCCGGACCAGCCGCGAGCCCTCGCCGGGCGGAGTGGTCTTGATCATCGTCGCGGCGGAGGCGATGCGCGGGTTGTTGCCGCGCAGGTAGTCCTTGATCACGGAGAGCCGCTCGCCCATCGCGGGCAGTGCCGCCGATTCCCGCTCGTCGAGACCGAGCGCGGGGCCAAGGTGCTGGTTGATGTCGGCGTCGACGGCGACGACCGGCGCGCCGGCGGCCGCGAGATGGCGGATGAACAGGGAGGAGAGCGTGGTCTTGCCGCTGCCGCCCTTCCCGACGAAAGCAATTTTCATGTTCACGAAGAGTAGTCGGTTGATAGCTGTACGTGTCAGGCGAAGTGAAGAAGACCACTCCTTCGTGGAGTGGCGGGCCGCAGGTGCGTAGGGTCGTACTCATGAGTACGACACGTGCGACCGCCGATCCGCTCGCGGCCCTGGGCTCGCTGCCCGGTGTGGCCGAGTCCGTGGAGTCCGTGCGCAAGGCCGTGGACCGGGTCTACGGGCACCGGGTCATGCGGCGCCGCAGCAACGCCGTCACGTCCGAGGCCGCCCTGCGTGGCGCCCGGGGCAGTGCGGCGCTGTCCGGCGCCGACTGGGCGCTGGAGGAGGTCCGGCGGCGCTCCGACTTCGGTGTCGACGACGACGCGCGCGTGGTGGGCGCGGCCCTGCGGCTGACCGCCGAGGCGGGCCAGCTGCTGTCCATCTGGCGGCAGTCGCCGCTGCGTGTACTGGCCCGGCTGCATCTGGTGGCGGCCGCGACCGGGGACGACGAGGTGGGCCGGCCGCGCCGGGCCGGTGAAGGCGTCGACGAGCCGCTGATCGAGCTGCCGCTGCCGGACGCCGACGAGGTGTCGGGACGCCTCGACGGGCTCGCCGAGCTGATCATCGCGGGAAGTTCCGCGCCGGCGCTGGTGACGGCCGCCGTGGTGCACGGCGAGCTGCTCGCGCTGCGGCCCTTCACCTCGCACAACGGGCTGGTCGCGCGCGCCGCCGAGCGGATCGTGCTGATCGGCAGTGGCCTCGACCCCAAGTCGATCTGTCCCGCCGAGGTCGGCCATGCCGAGCTGGGGCGCGCCTCGTATCTGGCGGCCCTGGACGGTTATGT
This sequence comes from Streptomyces sp. NPDC001220, assembly GCF_053597895.1. NCBI lineage: Bacteria > Bacillati > Actinomycetota > Actinomycetes > Kitasatosporales > Streptomycetaceae > Streptomyces > Streptomyces sp. NPDC001220. The sequence continues at coordinate 118,820 of NZ_JBSFJE010000009.1, read as the reverse complement.
CTCGGGCACCCCGGACGGTATGGCGGCCTGGATCGCGCACTGCGGCCGCGCGGTCGAGCTGGGTGTCCGGGAGTCGACCGCGGTCTGCGAGGCGCTGCAGCGCGGCGCGGCGTAGAGGTCACGGGCGGCCGCGAAGGCTGCCTGAACGGGTTGCGGCGGTACGAGTTCTCGTACCGCCGCTGGCATGTTCACCGGGTTACCAAGCGTCCTCGAAATGTCGCCCATCAGGTCGGGAACTTTGCCCGTCACCTGGTGCGGCTGGCCCGTAATCGACGGGTCGACGTCGCGTGGGTGCTCGGTGTCCATGCGGGGTCCGTGGGGCCAAATGCGTTTGAAAAGGTGATCCTCTCGGATGTCCTTCGGTCTCGCGGGCCGCTAACCCCTTTGTACTGCAAGCCCGGAGCAAGCGGAACCCCTGCCTGCAGTTCTTTACTTTTGACTTCAAATACGCACTAAGGGGCGGAAAAAGGACATAGAGCCGCTGAACGGGTGAAAGAGGGGCTGGTGTGCCGGTTCAGGCAACCGAGTTCCGGCGCCTGCTCGCGTACCAGACCAGGCCCGCGGTGGCGGCCGCCGCTCCTATCGCGGCCGCGGCGACCAGGGCCGGGCGCGGGGGCGCGGAGATCCGCTGCTTGAGCCGGACCGGGCGGTGGAAGTCCAGGATCGGCCAGCCGCGCCCGAGCGCCTCGCGGCGCAGCGCCCGGTCCGGGTTCACGGCGTGCGGGTGCCCGACGGCCCGGAGCATCGGCAGGTCGGTCGCCGAGTCGCTGTACGCGTAGCAGCGGTCGAGGTCGTACCCCTCGGAGGCGGCCAGTTCCCGGACCGCCTCGGCCTTCGTCGGACCGTAGGCGTAGTACTCCACCTCGCCCGTGTAGCAGCCGTCGTCACCGACGACCATGCGGGTGGCCACCACCCGGTCGGCGCCCAGCAGTTCGCCGATCGGCTCGACCACCTCGGCGCCCGAGGTGGAGACGATGACGACGTCCCGGCCGGCCCGGTGATGGGCCTCGATGAGGGACGCGGCCTCGTCGTAGATGATCGGGTCGATCAGGTCGTGCAGGGTCTCGGCGACGATCTCCTTGACCTGCTGGACATTCCAGCCACGGACCAGACCGGACAGGTACGCGCGGGTGCGCTCCATCTGGTCGTGGTCCATGCCGCCGACCAGGAACACGAACTGGGAGTACGCGTTGCGCAGCGCCGCCCTGCGGTTGATCAGACCGCCTTGGTAGAACGACTTGCTGAAGGTGAGGGTGCTCGACTTCGCAATGACCGTCTTGTCCAGGTCAAAGAAGGCCGCTGTGCGGGGCAAGGAGTGGTTTTCCACAGCCCCGAGCATAGGCGCCCACCATTCGGCGTAAGGTGGGGCGCGTGGGTTTGCCTGAGAGGGCTCTCGGGTACACCATGGAAGTCACGGATCGTTCGCGACCGTGCTAACCCGGTCCGGCTCCTCCCCCCCCCCGAGTCGGCCGTGGAGACGACCCCCACTCTCCCCCCCGGTGGGGGTCGTCGCATGTCCGGACGGGTTTTTCCTCTCTTCTCCGGGTCCTGAGACCTTGGTCGGCGGCTGCGGCCGCCCCTTTCGCATACCCAGGATCCGTCACACTGTGTAGTCGCAGCGCTGCGCTGTGGAAGTCGCACAGAGCCCAGAACGGGCCTCACCGGTATGGGTGACAGCGATATTCACAACCATCGAGTTGTCCACAGTTTTGGACCAAGATCCACACGTTTTCCGGGTTCGCTGCACCGTGATTCCAGCGCGCTCCGGCGGCGGCGAGTTCATGGCCGGTTCCGATTGTCGGGCGCCAATGGCCGGTTTCTGTCGGCCGTGCATATGGAGGCCGCTTGCCGGTTCTTCACACGTATGGGAATCGCGTGGCCCCGGAGGCCGCGCGCAAGAACGCAGCCAAGGGGGAAGCTCACGTGGCCGGAACTGTCACCCACGAACCACCGTCCGCCCCGGGACGACCCGGACGCCCGATGATCGTCACCGAGGACGCCGAACTCCTCGACGACCTGTTGCGCCTGTGCGCGGCAGCCGGCGCCAAACCCGAGGTCCACCACGGGGTACCGGAACGCGGCGGCGGCTGGGAGTCCGCCCCGCTCGTCCTGGTCGGCGACGATGCCGCACGCCGGGTGCGCGGGGCCGCGCGCCGCCGCGGGGTGGTGCTGGTCGGCCAGGACCAGGACGACCCGGACGTGTGGAAACGCGCCGTGGAGATCGGCGCGGACCACGTCCTGATGCTGCCCGACGGCGAGCAGTGGCTCGTGGACCGGATCGCCGACGTCGTCGAGGGTGTGGGCCGCCCGGCCCTCACCGTCGGGGTGATCGGCGGCCGGGGCGGGGCCGGGGCCTCCACGCTGGCCTGCGCGCTCGCCGTCACCTCCGCACGGGAGGGACTGCGCACCCTTCTTGTGGACGCGGATCCACTGGGCGGCGGAATCGACGTACTCCTCGGCGCCGAGACCGCCGAAGGCCTGCGCTGGCCCGCGTTCGCCGCCTCCCGCGGCCGGCTCGGCAGTGGCGCCCTGGAGGAGTCGCTGCCGGAACTCCACTCGCTGCGGATCCTCAGCTGGGACCGCGGCGACAGCGTGGCGATCCCGCCGCCCGCCGTCCGCGCGGTGCTCGCCGCCGTCCGCAGGCGGGGTGGCACGGTCGTCGTCGACCTGCCGCGCCGCCTGGACGACGAGGTCGCCGAGGTCCTCACCCAGCTCGACCTCGCCGTCCTGGTGGTCCCCGCCGAACTCCGTGCGATCGCGGCGGCGGCCCGGGTGGCGGCCACCGTCGGCATGGTCGTGCGCGATCTCCGGGTGGCGGTACGGGGCCCGTACGCGCCGGGACTCGACGACCGCGAGGTGGCCCGGCTGCTCGGCCTGCCGCTGGCCGGAGAGGTGCCCGTCGAACCGGGCCTGTCCCGCCCGAACCGGAAACCGCCCGGGTCCGCCGCCCGCGGACCGCTGGCCCGCTTCTGCAAGGGCTTCTGGGAGCGCACGCTCGTCGAGGCGGGTGGCGTATGAGGCCCGGCACCGCGGGCGCGGACGGCCCGGCACTGCTCGACGGGGTCCGGCGCTGGCTCGCCGAGAGCGGCGCCGAACCGACCCCCGCGCGCGTGGCGCAGGCGCTGCGCGCACAGGGCCGGGTGCTCGGCGACGCCGAGGTCCTCGGCGCGGCCGAGCGACTGCGCTCCGAACTGGTCGGCAGCGGTCCCCTGGAACCCCTGCTCGCCGACCCCACGGTCACCGACGTCCTGGTGTCCGCCCCGGACCGGGTCTGGGTGGACCGCGGCGGCGGCCTGGAACTGACCCCCGTCGCCTTCGCGGATGCGGCGGCCGTACGACGACTCGCGCAGCGGCTGGCCGCGGTGGCCGGCCGGCGCCTGGACGACGCCCGGCCCTGGGCGGACGCCCGGCTGCCCGACGGCACCCGCCTGCACGCGGTGCTGCCCCCGGTGGCGGTCGGCTGCACCTGTCTGTCCCTCAGGGTGGTGCGACCGCGGGCGTTCACGCTCGACGAGCTCGTGGTGGCCGGGACCGTGCCACCGGGCGGCGACCGGATCCTGCGCGCGCTGCTGGCGGCCCGGCTCTCGTTCCTGGTCAGCGGTGGCACCGGCACCGGCAAGACGACCCTGCTGAGCGCGTTGCTCGGTCTGGTGGGCCCGGGGGAACGGATCGTGCTCGCCGAGGACTCGGCGGAACTCAGGCCCGAACACCCGCACGTCGTGCGGCTGGAGACCAGACCGGCCAACCAGGAGGGCGCCGGCCTGGTCACCCTGGAGGACCTGGTCCGCCAGGCGCTGCGGATGCGCCCCGACCGGCTGGTCGTCGGCGAGGTGCGCGGCCCCGAGGTCGTGCACCTGCTGGCCGCGCTCAACACCGGCCACGAGGGCGGCTGCGGCACGGTGCACGCCAACGCGGCCGCGGACGTCCCCGCCCGCCTGGAGGCACTCGGTACGGCCGCCGGGCTCGACCGGGCCGCCCTGCACAGCCAGTTGGCGGCCGCGCTGTCGGTGGTGCTGCACCTAGTCCGGGACCGCACGGGCCGCCGGCGGATCGCCGAGGTGCATGTGCTGGAACGGGATCCCACGGGTCTGGTGCGGACGGTACCGGCACTGCGCTGGGGCGCGGAGGCCTTCGCGCGCGAGTCCGGGTGGGAGCGGCTGCGGGGTCTGCTGCGAAGTGACGCAAGTGATCTGTGAGTTGAAAGGGGTTCATGCGATGGGTGAGACGACGGTGGGCGCGGTCGTGGTGTGCGGCGGAGTCATGGCGTGGCTGCTGGCGGAGCGGCAGCGCGAGGTACGGCGGGCGCGGCTGTTGCTCGCCGGGGGCGGGGCGGTGGCGGCCGGACCACCCTTGTGGGAGCAGACGGCCGGGGAGTTGCGGCGGCTGTGCGGCCGTTGGCGGGGCGAGTGGTGGGCCCTGACCGTCGGCATCGCGCTGGCCCTCGTCGCCGCCTCGGTGCTCCCGCTCCTCGCGGGGGCGGCCGGGGTGCCGGTGCTGCGCCGGCTGCGGCTTGCCCGCCAGGCGGGGCGGGTCCGGCAGGCGCGCGCCGACGCGGTGATCGTGCTCTGCGGGGCGCTCGCCGGTGAGGTGCGCGCGGGACGGCAGCCCGGCGAGGCGCTGCTGCGGGCCGCGCGGGACTCCGCCGGCCTCGGCGAGGCCCAGGCGGCCGTGGTGGCGGCGGCACGCTTCGGCGGGGAGGTGCCGGGCGCGCTCGCGACGGCCGCACGCCAGCCGGGCGCCGACGGCCTGCTGGGCCTCGCGGCGTGCTGGCGGGTGGCCGTCGACCAGGGCGCCGGCCTCGCCGCCGGCCTCGACCGCCTGGAGGCGGCCCTGCGCGCCGAACGGGACCAGCGCGCCGACCTGCGCGCCCAGTTGTCCGGGGCCCGGGCCACCGCGGTGCTGCTCGCCGCGCTGCCCGCCATCGGTCTTCTGCTCGGCTCGGCGATGGGCGCCGACCCGCTGCGCGTACTGCTGCACACCGGGGCCGGCCTGGGCTGCCTGGTCGTCGGAGCGGTGTTCGAGGGCGCGGGGATGTGGTGGGCGGCCCGGATCGTGCGGGGAGCTGAGGCGGCATGAGCGCGGAGGTTGTCCACAGGCTGGGGGTGGCGGTCGCGGTGCTGCTGGTCCTGGGCTGGTCGGCGTGGCTGCTGGAGCGGGCCAGGCGCAGGCGCTGGGCCAGGCGCAGGGTGGCCCAACTGTTGGCCCTGGAGATGCCCGAGCGGCGCTCCGACGTCGCAGGTGCCGTCCGCGGGTGGCTGCCGGCGGCCGGTGTGGTGTGCGGCGGCTGGGTGCTGGCCGGTGGGGTCGTCGGGGCGCTGCTGGGCCTCTGCGTGGCCGTGGGGCTGTGGCGGTGGCAGCGCCGGCATGGAGACGCGGGACGGGCGGCGCAGGCCGAGGCGTCCCGGGCCGCGCGCCAACTCCCGCTCGCCTCCGACCTGCTGGCCGCCTGCATCGCCGCCGGGGCGGGCCCGGTGGTCGCCGCGCAGGCTGTCGGCGAGGCGCTCGGCGGTCCTGTCGGGGAAGGGCTCGCGCGGGGTGCGGCTGAGGTCCGGCTGGGCGGCGAACCGGCGGACGCCTGGCGGCGGTTGGCGGCACTGCCGGGGGCGGCCGCCCTTGCCCGGCTGCTGGAGCGCGCGGACGAGTCGGGGCTGCCGGCGGCCGCCCCGGTCGCCCGGCTCGCCGCGGACGCCCGCGCGGAGTGGGCGAGGAGCGCGACCGCACGGGCGCGGCGGGCGGCCGTGCTGATCTCCGCGCCGGTGGGGCTGTGTTTCCTCCCCGCGTTCATCGCGGTCGGGGTGCTGCCCGTGGTGATCGGGCTGGCGGGCGGGGTGATGCGAGGGGGTGGTGGATGAAAGCGGCGATAACGGGCCGTCAACAGGGACAGATCACCGAATTCGGAATTCAAGGGAGTCGAGATGTACCGGAAGATGCGGAAGTTGCTGCGCAGGGACGCCGGAATGGTCACGTCCGAGTACGCGATGGGGATCATCGCCGCCGTCGGGTTCGCGGCGGTGCTCTATGCGGTCGTGACGAGCGGCCAGGTCAGTGCGGAGCTCCAGGACATCGTGAAACGAGCCCTCAGTGCGCGGATGTGAGCGGGGCCGCGGGGCGGATGGCGGATTCGTGACGGCGGAGGCGGCCGTGGTGCTGCCGGTGCTGGTGGCGTTCACGATGGCGCTGGTGTGGGGGCTGCTCGTGGTGGCCGCCCAGATCCGGTGCGTGGACGCCGCCCGCACCGGGGCGCGGGCCGCCGCGCGGCAGGACGCCGAGGGCGCGGTGGTCGCGGTGACGAAGGCGGCGGCGCCGGGCGGCGCGACGGTGACCGTCGGCCGGGAGGGCGACCAGGTCCGGGTGACGGTGGTGGCGAGGCCGCCGGTGCTGGGAGCGCTGCCGTTCGAGGTGCGGGAGTCGGCGGTGGCGCTGGCGGAGGAGGCGGGGCCGTGAGAGGCCGGTTTTCGGATCGGGGGTCGGCCACCGTCTGGAGCGTCGGCGCGATCGGCGTCCTCTGCGTGGTGTTCGGCGTGGTGCTCGGGCTGGGGCAGGTTGTCGTGGTCCGGCACCGCGCGGCCGGGGGTGCCGACATGGCGGCCCTCGCGGCCGCGGATCACTGGGCCGAGGGGACCCCCGCGGCCTGCGTCCGGGCGGACCGGGTGGCGAGGGCGCAGGGTGCGCGGCTGACGCGGTGCGTGATCGTGGGAGACGTCTCGGATGTGACGGCTGCGTCGGGTGGTGGGCCGTTCGCTGCGGAGGTCCGGGCCAGAGCGGGCCCCGCTGCCGCTAGCCCTCCGCCGGCTTCTCCTCCGGCGCCCCCTTCAGCAGCACACCGAGCAGCCGCACCGCCCCCCGCTTGTGCAACGGATCGTTCCCGTTCCCGCACTTGGGCGACTGGATGCAGGACGGGCACCCGGCCTCGCACTCGCACGCGGCGATCGCCTCCCGGGTGGCGGTGAGCCACGCGCGGGCCGTGTGGAAGGCGCGCTCCGCGAAGCCCGCGCCGCCCGGGTGGCCGTCGTAGACGAAGACCGTCGGCAGCAGCGTGTCGGGGTGCAGGGGGACGGACACGCCGCCGATGTCCCAGCGGTCGCAGGTCGCGAAGAGCGGGAGGAGGCCGATGGAGGCGTGTTCGGCGGCGTGCAGGGCACCGCCGAGGATCTCCGGGGTGATCCGGGCCTCGTCGAGCTGGTCCTCGGTGACGGTCCACCACACCGCGCGGGTGCGCAGCGTCCGGGGCGGGAGGTCGAGTTTCGTCTCGCCCAGCACCTCGCCGGTGATGAGCCGGCGGCGGAGGAAGGAGACCACCTGGTTGGTGACCTCGACGGAGCCGCAGCAGAGGCGGCCGTCGCCCCAGGGGACCTCGACGTCGGTCTCCAGGACGGAGATGGCCGTGGTGTCGCGGGCGACCGTGGAGTAGGGCGGCTCGGCCTGTTCGACCAGCGCGACCGAGTCCTCCAGGTCCAGGGAACGCACCAGGTAGGTGCGGCCCTGGTGCAGGTGGACCGCGCCCTCGTGGACCGTGGAGTGCGCGGCCCCGGCGTCCACCGTGCCGAGCAGCCGCCCCGTGCCCTCCTCGACGACCTGCACCGGGCGCCCGCCCTCGCCGCGGATGTCGGTCAGCTCGGCGGCCCGCTCCCGCCGGGTCCAGTGCCAGGCCTTGGTACGCCGGCGCAGCAGCTTCGCGGCCTCCAGCTGTGGCAGCAGCTCCTCGCAGGCGGGGCCGAACAGGTCGAGGTCGTCGTCGGTGAGCGGGATCTCGGCCGCGGCGGCACACAGATGCGGGGCGAGGACGTACGGGTTGTCGGGGTCGAGGACCGTCGATTCCACCGGTTGGTCGAACAGGGCCTCGGGATGATGGACGAGGAACGTGTCCAGTGGGTCGTCGCGGGCCACCAGGACCGCGAGGGCGCCCTGCCCGGAGCGGCCCGCGCGACCCGCCTGCTGCCACACAGAGGCCCTCGTCCCCGGGTACCCGGCGATCAGTACGGCGTCCAGCCCGGAGACGTCCACACCCAGCTCCAGGGCCGTCGTGGCGGCAAGTCCGAGAAGTTCCCCGGAGTGCAGCGCGCGTTCCAGGGCGCGCCGCTCCTCGGGGAGGTAGCCGCCGCGATAGGCCGCGACACGCCGGGCGAGGGAACGGTCGACCTCGGCCAGCCGTTCCTGCGCGATGAGGGCGATCAGCTCGGCGCCACGCCGGGAGCGCACGAAGGCCACCGACCGCACGCCCTGCACGGCGAGGTCGGTCAGCAGATCGGCGGTCTCGGCGGTGGCGGTACGGCGGACCGGGGCGCCCTTCTCGCCGTGCAGCTCGGTCAGCGGCGGCTCCCAGAGGGCGAAGACCAGCTCGCCGCGCGGGGAGGCGTCCTCGGCGATCTCCACGACCGGCAGGCCGGTGAGACGGCGGGCGGCGACGGCCGGCTCGGCGGCGGTCGCGGAGGCCAGCAGGAAGACCGGGGAGGCGCCGTAGCGGGCGCACAGGCGGCGAAGCCGGCGCAGCACCTGGGCGACGTGCGAGCCGAAGACGCCCCGGTAGGTGTGGCACTCGTCGATGACGACGTACTTCAGCGACTTCAGGAAGGAGGACCAGCGGGCGTGACCGGGAAGTATCCCGCGGTGCAGCATGTCCGGGTTGGTGAGCACGTAGTTGGCGTACTGACGGACCCACTCCCGCTCCTCGTACGGGGTGTCGCCGTCGTACACCGCGGGCCGTACGGCGGTGCCCAGCGGTTGTGAAAGTTCCTTCACCGATCGGCACTGATCCGCCGCCAGTGCCTTGGTGGGCGCCAGGTAGAGGGCGGTGGCACCGCGGCCGTTGGGTGCCTCGGAGCCGTCCAGGAGGGTCGAGAGGACCGGCACGAGATAGGCCAGCGACTTGCCGGAGGCGGTGCCGGTGGCGACCACCACCGAGGCGCCGTCCAGGGCGTGCTCGGCGGCCAGCGCCTGGTGCTCCCAGGGATGATCGATGCCGCACGCCTGCACCGCCGCGACGACCTCCGAGCGAATCCGGTCAGGCCAGACGGCATGCCGACCCGCCCGCGGGGGCAAGTGCTCCGTATGAGTGATGCGCGAAGCCCGGCTCGGCCCGGAGGCGAGCCGGTCCAGGACCGTGCCCGGAGAGAACCCGGACGCGGCCGGACCCGAGGGTCGATCGGATCGGTGATTTATGGCCATCGGGACCGAGTGTGTCACTGGCGTGACGGACAATGGGGCCAAGGCGTCGTGCACGCCTGCCGGTAAGTGATTGAATGCCATCGCGGCTGGCGTACCGTCCCGGGGGCCGCAAGCCGAGGTGTCCCAAGGGGCGACCCGCTCGATAGCAAGGTGCTGGAGGATCCGTGGACCTGTCCCTGTCGACCCGTACCGTCGGCGATCGCACGGTCGTTGAGGTCGGTGGCGAAATCGACGTATATACCGCGCCCAAGCTGCGCGAGCAGCTGGTCGAGCTGGTGAACGACGGGAATTTCCACCTCGTCGTTGACATGGAGGGCGTGGATTTCCTCGACTCCACCGGGCTCGGCGTGCTGGTCGGCGGCCTGAAGCGGGTGCGAGCCCATGAGGGCTCACTGCGCCTGGTCTGCAACCAGGAGCGCATTCTGAAGATCTTCCGAATCACCGGTCTCACCAAGGTGTTCCCGATCCACACCTCGGTGGAGGAAGCGGTGGCGGCCACCGACTGACCCGGGCCGGCCGACGTCTCCCGGACCGCCGATCGGTCCGCGCCGTCCGGTCGGCCTCCGACACGGGCTCGTACAGAGTCGTACGCGGGCCCGTGTCGCCCCCGCCCGCTCGGGCCCGCATGCCCGTGCCGGCAGCCGTACACGGGTCGCAGGCCCGCGACGGACGCAATTCATCGGGGGGCCGGGTTTTCGGCGATCCGGCCCCCTACCGCACGCCTGTAGTTCCGAGGGGGACGTATGGCCACCGTTGAACTCCGCTTCAGCGCGCTGCCCGAGCACGTCCGCACCGCCCGACTGGTGGCGGCGGCGGTGGCACGCAGGGCCGGAGTGGACGAGGCCGTCCTGGACGAGGTCCGGCTGGCCGTCGGCGAGGCCTGTTCCCGTGCTGTCGGTCTGCACCAGAGCGCCGGCATCACCGAGCCGGTGCGGGTGGCGCTGATCGAGGACGAGAAACAGTTCTCCATCGAGGTCGGCGACGAGGCACCCCGTTCCGTTCCCGTCGACCGGGCGACCGGTGCGGCGCCGGACGCGGACGTGGAGGCCGAGGAGGACGAGATGGGCCTCGCGGTCATCAGTGGTCTCGTCGACGACGTCGAGGTCACCGCCGGGGAGCACGGCGGCCTGATCCGCATGACCTGGCCGACCACCCCGCCCGGAGTCGCCCTCACCTGAGAGTCACCCGATCATGAGAAGGGCCCTGCTGAGCAGGGCCCTTCTTGTTATTTTCCTTCGGGTGTCATCCGTTCGCCGAATTCGTGAAAGAATTCACGATCAATGCTCCGGCGGATCGCCCGATAATTTGATCAAGCGCCGAATAGGCCAGTGGTGATCGTCAATGCTTTTAGGGCGTTACTCCTTTCGGGTTCGTCGGCGTGACCTCGATCATTTGCTGAAGAGCACGAGAAGGCCAATTCCGCTTACCGTCCCCTGTTTAGATCACTCGCGGGTACCTAGAATCCGTCCACATCTTGAGCTCAGCCCAAGCGTCAAGGAGGACGAATGGCGGGGCTTTCTACCCCTCATCAGTTGGGTCACCCCACAACCCTGGCGGCCGCGGTCCTGACCGACGACAACCGGGTCCTGGTCGCGGTGATCGCCGTCGTGGCGCTGGCCGCGCTCGTGGTCGCCTGGATCCTGGTGCGCCAGGTACTCGCGGCAGGCGAGGGCACCGACAGCATGAAGAAGATCGCAGCGGCGGTCCAGGAAGGCGCGAACGCCTATCTGGCCCGGCAGTTGCGCACCCTCGGCGTATTCGCCGTCGTGGTGTTCTTCCTGCTCCTGCTGCTGCCCGCGGACGACTGGAATCAACGCGCCGGCCGATCGATCTTCTTCCTGATCGGCGCGGCCTTCTCGGCGGCCACCGGCTATATCGGCATGTGGCTCGCCGTACGCAGCAATGTCCGCGTCGCCGCGGCCGCCCGGGAAGCCACCCCGGCGGAAGGCGAACCGGAAAAGGATCTCACCGCCGTCTCGCACAAAGCCATGAAGATCGCTTTCCGCACGGGCGGCGTGGTCGGCATGTTCACGGTGGGGCTCGGCCTGCTCGGCGCCTCCTGTGTGGTGCTGGTGTACGCGGCCGACGCGCCGAAGGTGCTCGAAGGATTCGGCCTGGGCGCCGCCCTGATCGCCATGTTCATGCGTGTCGGCGGTGGCATCTTCACCAAGGCCGCCGACGTCGGCGCCGACCTGGTCGGCAAGGTCGAACAGGGCATTCCGGAGGACGACCCGCGCAATGCCGCGACCATCGCCGACAACGTGGGCGACAACGTCGGCGACTGCGCTGGCATGGCGGCCGACCTCTTCGAGTCCTACGCGGTGACCCTGGTCGCCGCGCTGATCCTCGGCAAGGCGGCCTTCGGGGACGCGGGTCTCGCGTTCCCGCTCCTGGTACCGGCCATCGGTGTGCTCACCGCGATGATCGGCATCTTCGCGGTGGCCCCGCGTCGCAGCGACCGCAGCGGCATGAGCGCCATCAACCGCGGCTTCTTCATCTCCGCGGTGATCTCGCTCGCGCTGGTCGCGATCGCGGTCTTCGTGTACCTGCCGGGGAAGTACTCGGATCTCAACGGCATCTCCGACGCGGCCATCAGGGCCAAGGACGGCGATCCGCGGATCCTCGCGCTGGTCGCGGTCGCCATCGGCATCCTGCTGGCGGCCGTCATCCAGCAGCTGACCGGCTACTTCACCGAGACCAACCGGCGTCCGGTCATGGACATCGGCAAGTCCTCGCTGACCGGACCGGCCACGGTGGTCCTCGCCGGCATCTCGATCGGCCTCGAATCGGCCGTCTACACCGCCCTGTTGATCGGCCTCGGCGTCTACGGGGCGTTCCTGCTCGGCGGTACGTCGATCATGCTGGCGCTGTTCGCGGTGGCGCTGGCCGGCACCGGCCTGCTCACCACGGTCGGTGTGATCGTCGCCATGGACACCTTCGGTCCGGTCTCCGACAACGCCCAGGGCATCGCCGAGATGTCCGGTGACGTCGAGGGCGCGGGCGCGCAGGTGCTCACCAACCTGGACGCCGTCGGCAACACCACCAAGGCGATCACCAAGGGCATCGCCATCGCCACCGCCGTCCTCGCGGCGTCTGCGCTCTTCGGGTCGTACCGAGACGCGATCACCACGAACGTGCAGGACGTGGGGGCGAAACTGACGGGCCCGGGCGCGCCGTTGACCCTGTCGATGGACATCTCGCAGCCCAACAACCTCGTCGGCCTCATCGCCGGCGCGGCGGTCGTCTTCCTCTTCTCCGGACTCGCCATCAACGCGGTGTCGAGGTCGGCGGGTTCGGTGGTCTACGAGGTGCGGCGGCAGTTCCGCGAGCACCCCGGGATCATGGACTACACGGAGACGCCCGAGTACGGCAAGGTCGTCGACATCTGCACCAAGGACGCCTTGCGCGAGCTGGCCACGCCGGGACTGCTCGCGGTGATGGCGCCCATCTTCATCGGGTTCACGCTCGGCGTCGGAGCCCTCGGCTCCTACCTCGCCGGCGCGATCGGCGCGGGCACCCTGATGGCCGTCTTCCTGGCCAACTCCGGCGGTGCCTGGGACAACGCCAAGAAACTCGTCGAGGACGGTCACCACGGCGGCAAGGGCAGTGAGGCCCACGCCGCCACGGTGATCGGCGACACGGTCGGCGACCCCTTCAAGGACACCGCGGGTCCCGCGATCAACCCGCTGCTCAAGGTCATGAACCTGGTCTCGCTGCTCATCGCACCAGCGGTGATCAAGTTCTCGTACGGCCATGACAAGAGCATCGGCGTCCGGATCCTGATCGCGGTCCTCGCGCTGATCGTGATCGTCGGCTCGGTGTACATCTCCAAGCGACGCGGTATCACCGTCGGCGACGACGAGGACAGCGCGGAGCGCGTGGCCAAGTCGGCCGATCCAGCGGTGGTTTCGTAAGCGGTCTTACGACGGCCACCGGGGCTCCCGCGAGGGGGCCGGGCCAACGGGCGGGCGGATGGCGTGTGCTGACACGCCGTCCGCCCGTTTCGCGTGCCGGGGGTTGCTCGCCGGTTCTCGCACGCGGTCGCCGTACGCGGTCGTACGCGGTCGTACGCGGTCGTACGTGGGTGTACGTGGTGGTGCGCGGTTGTATGTGGTCGTGCGCCGCCGTACGTGCTCGTGGGCGGCCGTGGCGGTCCGGCTCCGGGTGTGCTCGTCGTCTCGTCGTGAGCCTTCTCTCTCTTGGTGCAAATCCATCTAAAAGCGTACTTAATGGATGCTCTCCATGGGGGTGCTCTCCGTGTGCCGTGTAGATTCCGGGGGCCGAGAGCCATTGAAGGGACCTATCCGGTGAACAAGAAGCTCGCGGCCGCACTGTCCGGCGGTGCGGTACTGGTAGTGGCGCTGTCCGGGTGCAGCAGCAACAAGGGCACCGACCCCAAGCTGATCGCCTGGGCCAAGACCGTGTGTGACGCGGTGCCGGCGCAGGACGCGAAGATCAAGGCGGCCAACGCGGCCATCGCGCAGACGGCCTCGGACACCACGAGTTCGCCCGCGACCATCCAGAAGACCGACTCCCAGGCCTTCCAGGACATGTCCGACGGCTACAAGGCGCTCGCCACGGCCATCGGCAGCGCCGGTGCGCCCCCTGGGATCGACGACGGCGCCAGGCGCCAGCAGGACGTGGTCAAGAACCTCAACAGCCTCTCCTCGTCCTACGCCGCCCTGAAGAAGAAGGTCGACGCGCTCCACACCAAGGACCAGGCGAAGTTCGCCTCCGGTCTGCACGACGTCGCCTCCCAGATGGCGGACCTGGAGACGCAGAACAAGAGCGGCACCGCGGCGCTGCAGGCCCTGGAACAGGGCGAGGTCAAGGACGCGATCGCCGAGCAGGCCAGCTGCAAGAAGGTCTCGGTGACGTCGTCGGCTTCGGCGTCGGCCTCGTCGACCGCGAGCTGACGGCAGGGGCCGAGCGCACGGGTCGACAGCCCTCCGGCGCCCCCGGGGCGGTGGGCGCCGATGGGGCGACGGTCGTCCGTAAGGCCTCGGCCGCCGCGAGCTGAGGCGGTGGCCGGAAGGGGGCGCGGGCCACAATGGAGGGCGTGACTGACTCCGGCCTCGCCACCTTGCCCGCCTCCGACCGCCCCGACGTCGCCGCCCGGCTGCGCACCGCCCTGCTGGGCGCCTCCTTCACCGCCGACGGGCTCCTGGAACTCCTCGGCGCGCCCGCGTACGCGGCGCTGGCCCGCAGCGAGACGGTGCCCGCGCTCCGGGCCACCCGCGGGGACACACCGCTGGAGACGCTCGTCCGGCTGTTCCTGCTCCAGCAGCCCGTTCCGCACGCGCGCGTGGCGGACATGCTGCCCGTGGACGGCCTTCTGGAGAGCGGCTGGCTGACCCACGCGGGCGGCGACGAGGTCGCGGCCACCGTGGACGTACGGCCGTACGGCGGGCCCGAGGGCGAGGACTGGTTCATCGTCTCCGACCTCGGCTGCGCGGTCGGCGGCGCCGGCGGCATCGGGCAGCGCCACGAGGGCGTCGTCCTGGGTGTCGGCGGCGCGTCCACGACGCTGGCCGGCATCACCGTCCGTACGCCCGTCTCCGCCGCCCTCGACCTCGGCACCGGCTCCGGGATCCAGGCGCTGCACGCCGCCCAGCACGCCACGCGCGTGACGGCGACCGACCTCAACCCGCGCGCGCTGCACATCACGGCGCTCACGCTGGCGCTGTCCGGCGCCCCGGCGGCCGACCTGCGCGAGGGCTCGCTGTTCGAGCCGGTCAAGGAGGGGGAGTCGTACGACCTCATCGTGTCCAACCCGCCGTTCGTGATCTCGCCGGGCGCCCGGCTGACGTACCGGGACGGCGGGATGAGCGGGGACGATCTGTGCCGCTCGCTCGTTCAACAGGCCGGGGAGCGGCTGGCCGAGGGCGGGTTCGCGCAGTTCCTCGCCAACTGGCAGCACGTCGCGGGGGAGGACTGGCAGGACAGGGTCAGGTCATGGGTGCCGCGTGGCTGCGACGCGTGGATCGTGCAGCGCGAGGTGCAGGACGTCAACCAGTACGCCGAGTTGTGGCTCCGGGACTCCGGCGACCACCGCGGGGACACGGCGGAGTACCAGGCGCGGTACGACGCGTGGCTCGACGAGTTCGAGGCGCGCAAGGTCAAGGGCGTGGGATTCGGCTGGATCACGCTGCGGAAGACGGCGGCCGCCGTGCCCTCGGTCACGGTGGAGGAGTGGCCGCATCCGATCGAACAGCCGCTCGGTGAGACGATCCGCGCGCACTTCGAACGCCTCGACTATCTCCGCGAGCACGACGACGCGGATCTGCTCGAAGGTCACTTCAGGCTCGCCGTCGAGGTGGTCCAGGAGCAGGTCGGGCTGCCCGGCGCCGAGGACCCGGAGCACGTGGTGCTGCGCCAGCACCGCGGGATGCGCCGCGCGACCAAGGTGGACACGGTGGGCGCCGGGTTCGCAGGGGTGTGCGACGGCTCGCTGAGCGCGGGCCGGATTCTCGACGCCATCGCCCAGCTGATGGGCGAGGACCCGGTGTTGCTCCGCGACCGCACGCCCGCACAGATCCGGCTGCTGGTGGAGCAGGGGTTCCTGGAGCCGGCGAGCTGACGAACGGTGAGGCCGGACCGGGCGGCCGCGCCCGGTCCGAGGGCGCGGCTTCCGTTCCGTTGCACGGCAGGACGGGGCGGAGCGTACCTGGGCTGCCAACCGACCCGCGGGACGCATGAGTGGGTGTCATGCCGGGTCTGCCGACCCGGGCGTACCTGGTCCGCCGACCGACCCGCGGGACGCATGAGCGGGTGTCATACCCGGTCTGCCGACCCGGGCGTGCCTGGTCTGTCGACCGATCCACGGGACGCACGAGCCGGTCGTCATGTCGGGTCCGCCGGCCGCGCCATGCCGCGCCGCTACGCCGTGGCCGCCCCGCCCCGCCCCGCCCCGCGCCGTCCGCGCCGTGCCGTCCGCGCCCCCCGACCCGCGCCGTCTGTCCCGGCCCGGGACGCGCAGGCCCCGGCAGGGCGCTGCCCGGGCATTCCGGCCGCACCGCATCTGCCCCGTCCGCCCTGCCCCGTCCTTCCCGTCCTCTCCCGCCCCGGCCGGGACGCGTAGGCGCCGGCAGGGCGCTGCCCGGGTGTTCCGGCCATCGCCCGGACGCGCCGGGAAAGGAAAAGGGCGGGAAAAATGTGGCGAGAATGTTCGCCTCGTAGTCAGTCGGTCGTATGTTCGAGAATGGGGAGGTGTCCCGTTCACCTTGATTTCGCCCTCCCGCCTCCCGCCCGCCGTCCGCCCGTGTCAGTCTCCCGGCGCTGGGCAGTCGCGGACGGCAGGGAAGGGGCCGCGGGTCATGGAGAACGGACCGGCGATCTTCGCGGGGGCGGTGTTCGCCCTGTTCGGAGGCGCACTGCTGGTGTGGACCGGCATCCGGGTCCGGCGTGGTGAACCCGTCGCCCAAGGTGTGAGTCAGGTCGCATCGGCGACCCTTGCGAGCCTCGCCGCGGTGATCGCGCTGGGCCTCGGTGCGTACTGCCTGACCCGCCTCTGAGGACACCGTTCCGGTAATCGGAGCATCACGCTCCGGACAGGGCCGAGAGAGCGGCCGGGGACTCCGGGCGGCAGGAATGGCGGTAGTCGGGTTACCGTTCGAGTGGCCGTTGTGGGCTTTTCCCGTTTGACACGGGGGCGGGATGTACCGTCACACTCCGCAGCGTCACCAAGTGAGCGGGCATCCGTGCCCGTGCCACGACCCCGGGAGCAAGGCCTGGGGAGGCCCCAGCGTCGACCGGAGAGAAGAGCGAAGTTGTCCCCGACCAGCGAGACCGCACAGGGCGGCCGCCGACTCGTCATCGTCGAGTCGCCTGCCAAGGCGAAGACGATCAAGGGCTATCTGGGCCCCGGATACGTCGTCGAAGCGAGCGTCGGGCACATCCGTGACCTTCCCAACGGCGCCGCGGAGGTGCCCGAGAAGTACACCGGCGAGGTCCGGCGCCTCGGCGTGGACGTCGAGCACGACTTCGAGCCGATCTACGTCGTCAACGCCGACAAGAGGGCGCAGGTCAAGAAGCTCAAGGACCTGCTGAAGGACTCCGACGAGCTCTTCCTCGCCACCGATGAGGACCGCGAGGGCGAGGCCATCGCCTGGCACCTCCTGGAGGTCCTCAAGCCCAAGGTCCCGGTCAAGCGGATGGTCTTCCACGAGATCACCAAGGACGCGATCCGCGAGGCCGTCGCCAACCCGCGCGACCTGAACCAGCGCATGGTCGACGCCCAGGAGACCCGCCGCATCCTCGACCGCCTCTACGGCTACGAGGTCTCGCCGGTCCTGTGGAAGAAGGTCATGCCGCGCCTGTCGGCCGGCCGTGTCCAGTCCGTCGCGACCCGGCTCGTGGTGGAGCGGGAACGCGACCGCATCGCGTTCCGTTCCGCCGACTACTGGGACCTGACGGGCACCTTCGCGACCGGCCGCGCAGGCGACCCCTCGGACCCGTCCTCGCTCGTCGCCCGCCTGCAGGCCGTCGACGGCCGGCGCATCGCCCAGGGCCGTGACTTCGACTCGCTCGGGCAGCTCAAGAGCGCGAACATCCTCCACCTCGACGAGGCGAACGCCCGTGCTCTCGCCGCCGCTCTGGAGAACACCCGGTTCGCGGTCCGCTCCGTCGAGTCCAAGCCGTACCGGCGCTCGCCGTACGCCCCGTTCCGTACGACGACCCTCCAGCAGGAGGCCAGCCGCAAGCTCGGCTTCGGCGCCAAGGCCACCATGCAGGTCGCGCAGAAGCTGTACGAGAACGGCTACATCACCTACATGCGTACGGACTCCACGACGCTGAGCGACACGGCCGTCGCCGCCGCCCGAGCCCAGGTCACGCAGTTGTACGGCGCCGACTACCTGCCCTCGTCCCCCCGCGTGTACGCCGGGAAGGTGAAGAACGCCCAGGAGGCGCACGAAGCGATCCGCCCCTCGGGTGATCGTTTCCGCACTCCTGCGGAGACCGGCCTGACCGGCGACCAGTTCAAGCTCTACGAGCTGATCTGGAAGCGGACCGTCGCCTCCCAGATGAAGGACGCGACCGGCAACAGCGTCACCGTGAAGATCGCCGGCACCGCCGCCGACGGCCGGGACGTCGAGTTCAGCGCCTCCGGCAAGACGATCACCTTCCACGGCTTCCTCAAGGCCTACGTCGAGGGCGCCGACGACCCGAACGCAGAGCTGGACGACCGCGAGCGCCGGCTGCCCCAGGTCGGCGAGGGCGACGCGCTCTCCGCCGAGGAGATCACGGTCGACGGGCACTCCACCAAGCCCCCGGCCCGCTACACCGAGGCCTCGCTGGTCAAGGAGCTGGAAGAGCGGGAGATCGGCCGCCCGTCGACGTACGCGTCGATCATCGGCACCATCCTCGACCGCGGCTATGTCTTCAAGAAGGGCACGGCCCTCGTGCCGTCCTTCCTCTCCTTCGCCGTGGTCAACCTGCTGGAGAAGCACTTCGGCCGGCTGGTCGACTACGACTTCACCGCCAGGATGGAGGACGACCTCGACCGCATCGCCGCGGGCCAGGCCCAGGCGGTGCCGTGGCTGCGGCGCTTCTACTTCGGCGAAGGCGCGGCGACGGGCGGTGCGGCCGACGCCGGCAACGGCGACGGCGACCACCTCGGCGGCCTCAAGGAGCTGGTGACCGACCTGGGCGCGATCGACGCGCGCGAGGTGTCGTCGTTCCCGGTGGGCAACGACATCGTGCTGCGGGTCGGCCGCTACGGTCCCTACGTCGAGCGCGGCGAGAAGGACTCCGAGGGCCACCAGCGCGCGGACGTGCCGGAGGACCTGGCGCCCGACGAGCTCTCCGTCGAGCTCGCGGAGGAACTGCTCGCCAAGCCGAGCGGCGACTTCGAGCTGGGCGCGGACCCGGAGACGGGCCATCAGATCATCGCCCGTGACGGCCGTTACGGCCCGTACGTCACCGAGGTGCTGCCCGAGGGCACCCCGAAGACCGGCAAGAACGCGGTCAAGCCGCGCACGGCGTCGCTCTTCAAGACCATGTCCCTGGACACGGTCACCCTGGCGGACGCGCTCAAGCTGATGTCGCTGCCGCGCGTCGTCGGCGCCGACGCCGAGGGCCAGGAGATCACCGCGCAGAACGGGCGCTACGGGCCGTACCTGAAGAAGGGCACGGACTCGCGTTCGCTCACCTCCGAGGACCAGCTCTTCACGATCACCCTCGAAGAGGCGCTGGCGATCTATGCCCAGCCCAAGCAGCGGGGCCGCGCCGCCGCCAAGCCGCCGCTGAAGGAGCTGGGCACGGACCCGGTCAGCGAGAAGCCGGTCGTGGTGAAGGACGGCCGCTTCGGGCCGTACGTCACCGACGGGGAGACCAACGCGACCCTGCGCTCCGGCGACAGCGTCGAGGAGATCACCCCGGAGCGCGGCTTCGAGCTGCTCGCCGAGAAGCGGGCCAAGGCGCCCGCCAAGAAGACGGCGAAGAAGGCGCCCGCGAAGAAGACCGCGGCCGCCAAGAAGGCCGCGCCCGCGAAGAAGACGGCTGCCAAGAAGACCGCCGCCAAGACGACGACGGCCGCGAAGAAGACGGCCGCCAAGAAGGCGACGGCTTCCAAGGCGGCCGCGGAGGACTGAGGCACCCTCAGGTACCCATACCGGAGGTACCGGTTCTTGTCGGCCAGGCCGGTCCATATCGGTCACACCGGTTCACACCGTCTTCGCAATGCGAACGCCCCGGCATCAACTTGGTGTCGGGGTGTGCGTACCTGTGGACGGTCGCGACGGGCTGTCGGCGGCTGCCGATAGGCTGAAAGCATGACGCCAGCCGAGCAGCCAACGGCCCCCCAGACAGAACCGGACGACGCACTGGTAGCGGATTCCCGCGAACGCGCCGTCCGCTCGCTGCTGCGCCGACCCGAGCTGAGGCGGTTGTGGAGCGCCCAGCTAGTCAGCGGTGTGGGTGACACGCTGGCGCTTCTCGTGCTTGTCGTGCTCACGCTTCAAGCGGCGATCGCGCAGGGTTCGTTCGGCGGCGGCTACCGCGGTGTGGCGTTCGCGGTGGCGATCGTCTTCGGGGTCCGCATTCTGGCCACCCTGCTCTTCGGTGCGGTCCTGCTGGGCCCGCTGACCACACTGACCGCTCAGGACGGCCCGCTGGACCGGCGCTGGACCATGGTCGGCGCCGACGGCCTGCGGGCCGCCCTGCTGATCATCGCGCCCCTGTGGATCGACTGGACACCGGAGAACGCCCCGGCGGTGCTACTGGTGACGGCCTTCGTCACCGGAGTCGCCGAGCGCTTCTGGACGGTCTGCCGGGAGAGCGCGGCCCCCGCGCTGCTGCCCGCCCCGCCCCCGGAGGGCGCGACGGTACGACCGCTGCCGGACCACCAGGACGCACTGCGCCGCCTGTCGCTGCGGACGACCTTCCTGGCCGTCCCGCTCGCGGCCGCCGCGCTCGTCGTCGCCTCCCTGGTCAACAACCTGCTGGGCACGGGCATCGAGTGGTTCGCCCAGCACCAGGCGGCCCTCGGGTCGTACGTGGCGGCGGGTCTGTTCGCCGCCTCTCTCTCGGTGCTGGTCTACCTGGAGGTGCCCGGCACGCGCACCCCGCGCGCGCGGTCGCCGCTGGAGGGCCTGCGTCGCCCCAAGGCCGGCGCCGGCACCGACCGGGGCCGTACCGGCGCCATCCCGCTGCTGGTGACGGCCTGCGCGGCCGTCGCCGGTGCCATCTCCGCCGCGGTCGCCGTCTCCGTGCTGCACGCCAAGGACCTGGGCGGCGGCCCGGTGCTGTACGGCCTGCTGGTGCTCGCGCTGACCGGCGGGGTCGCCGTCGGCATCCGTACGGCGCCCGCGCTGCTGCCGACGCTGTCCCGCCGTCGGCTGCTGTCGCTGGCGATCGCCTTCACCGGCATCGCGCTGCTGGCCGGCGGCCTGGTCCCGGACGTCACCACCGTGCTGCTGATCGTCGCGCTGGGCGGCATCGGCGCGGGCGTGGCCGCCAACACCGGGCACACCCTGCTCGACCAGGAGACCGAGGACTACCGCAAGGCCCGCACCGCCGAGCATCTGCACGCGGTCGTCCGGGTCGCCATAGCGCTCGGCGCGGTGATCGCGCCTCTGGTGGCCGCCCTGATCGGGCCGCACCGGATGGAGAACGGCAAGTTCGTGTTCGCGCACGGCGGCGCCGCGTTCACCCTGATGCTGGTCGGCGCGCTGCTGCTGCCGGTGGCCGCGCTGGTCCTCGCCAAGGTCGACGACCGCGCGGGCGTACCGCTCCGGCACGACCTGCGTGACGCGCTGCTCGGCGGCGACGACCCGGCGCAGGTTCCCACGACGAACGGTTTCTTCATCGCCCTGGAGGGCGGCGACGGCGCCGGGAAGTCCACCCAGGCCGAGGCTCTCGCCGAGTGGATCCGCGCCAAGGGGCACGAGGTCGTCCTCACCCGCGAGCCCGGCGCCACCCCGGTCGGCAAGCGGCTGCGCTCGATCCTGCTCGACGTCTCGTCCGCCGGTCTGTCCCACCGTGCGGAGGCGCTGCTGTACGCCGCCGACCGCGCGGAGCACGTCGACACCGTCGTCCGGCCCGCCCTGGAGCGCGGGGCGGTCGTCATCTCCGACCGCTACATTGACTCCTCGGTCGCCTACCAGGGCGCCGGCCGCGACCTGTCCCCGACCGAGGTCGCCCGCATCAACCGCTGGGCGACCGACGGACTGGTCCCGCATCTGACGGTCCTGCTGGACGTGGAGCCGGAGACCGCCCGCGAGCGGTTCACCGAGGCACCCGACCGGCTGGAGTCGGAGCCCGCCGAGTTCCACGCGCGCGTGCGGGCCGGTTTCCTGACCCTGGCCGCCTCCGACCCCGGCCGCTACCTGGTCGTCGACGCCGGCCAGGAGCCCGAGTCGGTGACCACGGTCATCAGGGCCCGGCTCGACACCGTGCTGCCGCTGTCCGAGGCCGAGGTCAAGGCCGCCGAGGAGGCTCGCAAGGCCGCCGAGGAGGAGGCCCGCCGCAAGGCCGAGGAAGAGGCCGCGCGCAAGGCCGAGGAGGAGCGCCTGGAGCGGGAGCGCCAGGAGCAGCTCGCCAAGCTCCGTGCCGAGGAGGAGGAGCGCAAGCGCCGCGAGCTGGAGGAGGCGCAGCGGCGTGAGGCCGAACGGCAGGCGGAGGAGGCCCGGCTGCGTGCCGAGGAGGCCCGTCGCCGTGCCGAGGAGGAGCAGGCCCGGCTGCTCGCCGAGGAGAAGGCCCGCGCGGAGGCGGAGACCCGCCGCAAGGCCGAGGACGAGCGCCGCCGCCAGCAGGCCGAGGAGGAGGCCCGGCTGCACGCCGAGGCCGAGGAACGGCGCCTGGAGAAGCAGCGCAAGGCCGAGGATGCCCTGCTCAAGGCCGAGCAGGCGCGGCGTGCCGCGGCGGAGGCGGCGGCCGCGGCCGACGTGGCCGCCCGGGAGTCGTCCGCGCCCCGGCCGACCGCGCCCGGGGTGACTCCGGAGGCGACGACCATGCCGACGCCGGTGGTGCGGCCGGACGACGAACCGCCGGCGGCGCCGAGGCGCGCGGTGGACGAGACGGCGGTGCTGCGGCCCGTGCGTGCGGACCGAGAGCCCGCCGCCCGGGAGTCCGAGTCCGAGGTGACGGCGCAGCTCCCGCAGCCGCCGGCGGGGGCGTCCGACGAGACCGCGGTGCTGCCTTCGGTGGCGCCCGGGGCCGTGGACGAGACGGCGGTACGGCCGCCCGTGGTGCCCGGCGCAGCGGACGAGACGGCCGTGCTGCCTCAGGTGCGCGCGACCGACGAGACCGCCGTACTGCCTCCGGTGCGCGCGACCGACGAGACCGCCGTACTGCCTCCGGTGCGCGACGACGCCACCGCTCCCGCCAGCACCCCGGCGGACCGGGTGCCGCCCGGTTTCTTCCGGGACGAGCGGTCGGGCGGGTCGGAAGGGGCGGACGGGAACCCCGACGGCTCCGAGGGCCGTACGCGCGAGCTGCCGCAGGTCGACGACGACGGTACGGCCCGGCGGCAGCGCCCCCGGCCCGACTGGGCCGAGGAGACCCCGCTGGACGACCTGCCGTCGCTGGCGGACGAGCTGCTGGGGTCGTACGAGGAAGAGGAGCGCGACGACGAGCGGGGCCGCCGGGGTCGCGGGCGGCGCGGCTGACCCGGTCTCGAGGCCGGAAACGTTCCTACGGGGGCGGTGCGGGTCGGGGTGCCGACCGGTGCCGCCCCCGTGGCCGTCGGTGCGGGGCCTGCCGGTGTGGGGCCTGCCGTTGGCGCGGAGGCTGCCGGTGCGGGACCTGTCGAGGCGGGGCCTGCCGGGTGTGGAACCCGTTGTCAGTGGGCGCCCGCACAATGGAGGGCGAGGCCACGGAACCGGTGGACTCCGGATCCGGAATCAGGGATCAGGACGCGTGACGCACGGAAGGGCGGCGTGACCCATGACCGTATGGGACGACCTCGTCGGGCAGGAGCGGGTGAGCGAGGTGCTCACCGCCGCCGCTCGGGACGCCGACGCCCAGGTCACCGCCGCCGCGGCCGACCAGCCGCTGCCGGAGACGTCGAAGATGACGCACGCCTGGCTCTTCACGGGCCCGCCCGGTGCCGGCCGGAACCAGACGGCGCGGGCCTTCGCCGCCGCCCTCCAGTGCGTGAGCCCCGACCGAGCCCTCGGCGGAGTCCCCGGCTGCGGCTTCTGCGACGGCTGTCACACCGCCCTGATCGGCACCCACGCGGATGTCAGCTCGGTCGCCGCCGTCGGCTCGGAGATCCTGGTCAAGGACATGCGCGACACGGTCCGCAAGTCCTACACGTCCCCGGCGACCGGTCGCTGGCAGATCATCCTCGTCGAGGACGCCGAGCGGCTGAACGAGAAGTCGGCCAACGCCGTCCTCAAGGCCGTCGAGGAGCCCGCCCCCCGCACGGTCTGGCTGCTGTGCGCGCCGTCGATCGAGGACGTGCTGCCCACGATCCGCTCCCGCTGCCGCCACCTGAACCTCAGCACCCCCTCGGTGCAGGCGGTCGCCGACATGCTCGTACGGCGCGAGGGCATCGAGCCGGCGGCGGCCGCGGCCGCCGCCCGGGCCACCCAGGGGCATGTCGACCGGGCCCGCCGGCTGGCCACCGACCCGGCCGCCCGTGCGCGCCGTGCCGCCGTGCTGAAGCTGCCGCTGCGGCTGGACGAGATCGGCGCGTGTCTGAAGGCCGCCCAGGAGCTGGTGGACGCGGCGGCCGAGGACGCCAAGCAGCTCGCCGAGGAGACGGACGGCAAGGAGACCGAGGAGCTGAAGGCGGCGCTCGGCGCGGCCGAGGGCGGGCGGCTGCCGCGTGGCACGGCGGGCGTGATGAAGGACCTGGAGGACATGCAGAAGCGCCGCCGTACCCGAACCCAGCGGGACAGCCTCGACGTCGCCCTCACCGACCTCACCGGCTTCTACCGCGACGTTCTCGCCCTCCAGCTGGGTTCCAGGGTCGCGATCGCCAATGGGGACGCCGAGGACGCCCTGGACCGGCTGGCCCGGGCCGGCTCGCCCGAGTCCACCCTGCGCCGGATCGAGGCGATCGCCGCCTGCCGGGACGCCCTCGACCGCAACGTGGCGCCGCTGCTCGCGGTGGAGGCGATGACGATGGCGCTCAGAGCGGGCTGAGCGGGGGAGCCGCCCGTGGCCGACGGGGTGAGCGGGGGAGTCGGCCCGTGGTTGACCGGCGTCACCCGTACGAGCCACAACCAACACGCACCGCACGGAGATCATCTCTCAGCGTTACGCTCGATTGATGCACATCAGGCGAACCCTCCGCCGTACCCGGACCCGGACTCGCATCAGCGCCCTGACCGCGGGGGCTCTGCTGTCGGCCGCCGCCCTGCTCGTCTCCGCGTGCTCCGCCCCGGAAAGCGCGTCGACATCGGCCTCGGCCGGTATCGCCCAGCTGGCCGCGCTGCCCCGCTCGACCCCGTCCGCGCTGGCGCCGTACTACGACCAGAAGCTCAGCTGGCGCAGCTGCGGCGTCCCCGGCTTCCAGTGCGCCACGATGAAGGCCCCGCTCGACTACGCCAAGCCCGGCGCGGGTGACGTGCGGCTGGCGGTCGCCCGGAAGAAGGCGACCGGCAAGGCCAGGCCGCTCGGTTCGCTGCTGGTCAACCCGGGCGGCCCGGGCGGCTCGGCGGTGGACTACCTCCAGCAGTACGCCGGCATCGGCTACCCCTCGGAGGTGCGGGCGCGCTACGACATGGTCGCGATGGACCCGCGCGGAGTCGCCCGCAGCGAGCCCGTCGAGTGCCTCGACGGACCGCAGATGGACACGTACACCGAGACCGACGTGACGCCCGACGACCGGAAGGAGACCGACGAACTGGTCGGGGAGTACAAGAAGTTCGCCGAGGCGTGCGGGACGCACTCGGCGGAGCTGCTGCGCCATGTCTCCACCGCCGACTCGGCGCGCGACATGGACATCCTGCGGGCGGTGCTCGGCGACCCGAAACTGAACTACGTGGGGGCGTCGTACGGCACGTTCCTCGGCGCGACCTACGCGGGGCTGTTCCCGGAGCGGGTCGGACGGATGGTCCTGGACGGCGCGATGGACCCCTCCCTGTCCGCGCGCCAGATGAATCTGGAGCAGACGGCGGGGTTCGAGACGGCGTTCCAGTCGTTCGCGAAGGACTGCGCGAAGCGCACGGACTGCCCGCTGGGCCCGAAGGGCAGCTCACCGGCGCAGATCGCGGACAACCTCAGTACGTTCTTCCGGAAGCTCGACGCACACCCGATCCCGACCGGCGACGCGGACGGCCGCAAGCTCACCGAGTCCCTCGGCACCACGGGCGTGATCGCGGCGATGTACGACCAGGCGGAGTGGGAACAGCTGCGTGACGCGCTGCACGCGGCGATGAAGGAGAACGACGGCGCGGGCCTGCTCGCGCTCTCCGACAGCTACTACGAGCGTGATGCCGACGGCCGTTACTCGAACCTGATGTTCGCGAACGCCGCGGTGAACTGCCTGGACCTGCCGCCCGCCTTCACGGGCCCCGAGCAGGTCGAGAAGGCGCTGCCCCAGTTCGAGAAGGCGTCGCCGGTGTTCGGCGCCAACCTGGCGTGGGCCTCGCTGAACTGCACGTACTGGCCGGTGAGGGCCGCGGGGGAGCCGCACCGCATCGAGGCGAAGGGCGCGGCCCCGATCGTCGTGGTCGGCACCACCCGTGACCCGGCGACGCCGTACCCCTGGGCCCAGTCCCTGGCCCGCCAGCTCACCTCGGCCCGGCTCCTCACCTACGTCGGCGACGGCCACACCGCATACGGCCGGGGCAGCACCTGCATCGACTCGGCGATCGACGCCTACCTCCTCAAGGGCACCCCGCCGGCGAACGGAAAGCGCTGCTCATAGCCCTGCGCACGCCCCGGGAGCCCCGCTGCCGGGGCGTGTCCCGAGCACCCCCGGAAACTGTGTAGACTTACCGACGTCGCTGATCGCACCATAGTGCGGGCGACGCGCCGCCTTAGCTCAGATGGCCAGAGCAACGCACTCGTAATGCGTAGGTCTCGGGTTCGAATCCCGAAGGCGGCTCCACCCAGAACCCCGGTTCGGACTCTTCCGAACCGGGGTTTTCCCGTTCCGGGGAGCTCGGATCAGAGATCGGTCGGTGCGGAGTTCCTGAGTTCCGGGAGGCGTTGGGCCAGGCGGGTGCCGAGGGCCGCGTGGCGGAACTGGTAGGTGCGGCCCAGTTGGATGAGGGCGTCCCAGGTGTGGAGGGCGTCCAGGTGGGTCCCGATGCGCCAGGGGAGGCGGCCGTGCGGGGCGTGCCAGGTGTGGCTGACTGTCACCGGGATGGAAGCGGTGTGGCAGGAGGCCAGGATCCAGCCGATGGCCAGGCCGAAGAGGACGCCGTGGTGGAGGTGGTTGTACCAGAGCAGCAGCCCGGCGAGGATCCCATCGGCACGCCGAGGCAGAGACCGAAGACCACGATCAGTGTGGTGCCGTAGCTCCAGCCGAACTGGAGGGTGAGGAAGACCCCGGCCAGACTCGCAGGTGAGACGCGGCAGCAGCAGGAGTACGGCTGTGAAGGCTCAGCCCAGTTCGAGCGCGTCGATCACCCCGCCGCGCAGGTCGATCAGGGCGGTGCCGACGGCCGCCACCCCAGCCGCCCCGGCGGCACCGGTCAGCAGCTCCGCCGGCGGCCAGCCGGACGGGCGAGGCTCGCTGTCACGCAGCATGCCCATGGTCAGTACGGTCGTGAAGCCGATCGCCGTGGCCCCTCCGGTCGGCCAGCCAGGCGGCACGGTAGGCGGCCCGCGGCGCGCTCGGCAGGTTCCCTCCTGGACCCAGATCAGTCTCAGGGTGTCCTTGCGCTCGTGGGCCAGGATCTCGTCCAGTCCGGCGGTTCCGGGGTGGGACCGGCCTGCGGTGCCAGTACCGCGTAGACCGTGTACGCCAGGCTGAGCAGTGCGACCGCGGTGGTCAGCCGGCGTTCCGGCTCGGCGACCAGGAGGATCGCGCAGGGGATCGATATCAGTGACAGTCTTGCCATTTTCGGCGCTTCGGACCACCGCCCGCGTAACCGGTGCAGATGTCTTCGCATGGTCCGTCCCCATTCACGTCCTGCGGCCCTGTCCTGCGATGACATGCCGTCAGCATGTGCCGACACGGCGTCATGTGCGAGGTCGGCATGGCGTCATGTGCTGGGATGTCATGGCTTGCGTGATGTCGTCATGTTCCGTCGTCATGTTCCCTTCCCGGTGGGAGCGCGGATCCCCTCGTTCCGGCAGGCGAATCGAACGAAGGAGAGGCCTTTCGGGTGAGGGAACTTATGGTCGGCGAAAATAGTCGATCAAAACATTGTCAAAGCCGACACAAAGTGGACCCATGCCCGGAGCTTTGGGGTATCTGAGGCAACATCCTGGTGAACGGTGAGTGTCCCTCGGTCAGGCGCGGGCACCGCCGTCGGCCGGATGGGGTGAGGACATGGCGCAGCCGAGGCTCGCGGTTGCCGTGGTGACCATGGGGAACCGGCCCGACGAAGTCGACGCCCTGCTCAGGTCCGTCGCCAAGCAGGACCTCACCCCCGACCGCATCGTGATCGTCGGCAACGGCTGCCGACTCCCCGAGTTCGCCCGCCGCCTCGACCTGCCCGGCGAGGTCACCACCATCGAGGTCGAGGACAACCTCGGCTGCCCCGGCGGCCGCAACATCGCCCTCGCCCGGCTGCGCGCGTACGGCGACGTGGACGTCGTCGTCGAACTGGACGACGACGGGGTGCTCGTCGACGTCGAGGTGTTCCGGCAGGTCCGGGATCTGTTCGCCACCGACCCCCGCCTCGGCATCGTCGGCTTCCGCATCGCGGACGAACAGGGCGAGACCCAGCAGCGGCACGTGCCCCGCGTCGGCAACGCCGACCCGATGCGCGGGGGTTACGTCACCGGGTTCCTCGGCGGCGGCCATGCCCTGCGCATGACGATGCTCACGGAGACCGGCGACTGGCCCGCCGAGTTCTTCTTCGCGCACGAGGAGACCGACCTGGCCTGGCGGGCCGCCGACGCCGGCTGGAAGATCCTCTACGCGCCCGAGCTGCTCCTCCAGCACCCCCGGACCTCGCCGGCCCGGCATGCCGTCTACTTCCGGGTGACCGCCCGCAACCGGGTCTGGCTGACCCGGCGTCGGCTGCCCATGCCGCTGATCCCGGTGCACCTGGCCGTGTGGACGCTGATCACCCTCCTGCGGACCCGTTCGACCGGCGGGCTGCGGGCCTGGTTCGGGGGCTTCGTGGAGGGGATGCGCGAACCTGCCGGTGAGCGCCAGCCGATGCGCTGGCGCACGGTCTGGCGGCTCACCCGGCTGGGTCGCCCGCCCGTCATCTGAGCCCGTCATCTGAGCCCATCATCTGAGCCCGGCGACCGTGCCGGAAACAGGACGAGGATCCCGGTCGTTCACCTCCGCCGACCGGGACCCTCTCGCGTCCCCGGATCCAGGCCTGCGGCGACACTCCCCCGAGTTGCGCGTTGTACACGCGCGCCGTCGGGCCCGATCCGATGCGAAGATCACATCAGGGCTCGCCAACGGATCGCTAACATATGGCCAGCGGTTCTCCCGGAGGTGGCCGACCGGTTGGCGTGAAGGCGTCGTACGACTCCGGGAACAGGCCGGAAGCCCTGCGGATTCCGGCTCCGACGGCACGGAGAAGGTGGCGGGAACTCGTCCTCGACGGGATCGAATTCCGCCAGGAGCCAGGTACCGGCGGGCATCCCCGCCATGCAGCGCGGTCGGCCATGACCGTACGGGAAGGCGATGGGCGGAGTGATGCGGCGGGACGAGCTGCGGTTCGGACTGCTGGGAGCTCCGGTGCTTTATCTCCCCGGCGGCGACGTCCGGCCCATCGGCAGCCCCAAGGTGCGCGCGCTGCTCGCCGCGCTGCTCCTGGAGGCCGGGCGAATCGTCTCCGTCGACTCGGTCAAGGACGCGCTGTGGGGCGGGGCGCCCCCGGTGTCCGCACAGGCCTCGCTGCACAACCACGTCACCCGGCTGCGCCGGCTCCTCGACGACCCGGAGCGGCTGCGCGCGGTACCGCCCGGTTATCTGCTGCGCGTCGACGACGGCGAGCTGGACGTCGAGGTGTTCGACACGCGGGTGGCGCAGGCGCGCGCGGCGCACGGGCGCGGAGAGTGGGCGCCGGTGCTGAGCGCGTGCGCCGAGGCGCTCGCGCTCTGGCGCGGCAGCCCGCTCGGCGGACTCCCCGCCGAGTTCGGCGGCTACGCCTTCGTGCAGCGCCTGGAGGAGGCACGGCTGCTCCTGCTGGAGTGGCGTTACGACGCGGAGCTCGCCCTCGGCGGGCCGCGACTGGGCGGTGTCGTGCCGGAGTTGGCGGCGCTGGTCGCGCAGTACCCGTTCCGTGAGGCCTACCACCGCCAGCTGATGCTCGCCCTGCACCGCACCGGCCGCCGGGCCGAGGCCCTCGCCGTCCACCGCGACCTGCGCCACCGCCTGATCGAGGAACTCGGCGTCGAGCCGGGAGCGGCGGTACGCGAGACCCATGTCCAGGTGCTGCGGGGGAGCGGCGGGTCCGGGGAGACCGGCGGCGGGTCATACGCGGGCGTGCAGGGCAGCGGTGTGGCCGATGCGGGGGTGCCGGGCAGCTGGGTAGCCGACGCGGACGTGCAGGGCAGCGGTGTGGCCGACCTGGGTGTGCAGGGCGGCGGCGTGACCGATGCGGGCGTGCAGGGCCGCGGAGTAAGCGACCTGGGTGTGCAGGGCAGCGGTGTGGGCGATGCGGGGGCGCAGGGCCGCGGAGTAAGCGACCCGGGCGTGCAGGGCAGCGGGGTAGCCGAGAGGGGTGGGCCGGACGCGCGGGGGGCGGGCGAGGGTGTGCCGGACGCGGGCACGGCACGCGAGGGGGTGCCGGACGCGGGCACGGCGCGCGAGCGGGTGCGTGAGGGTGGTGAGGCGGGTGCGGGGGCGTCCTGGCCGGTCGCGGAGTTCCCCGCGTCCCTGGCAGGCGGGTCGGCGGACCGTCGGCCGACAGGCCCCGCGTCCCTGGCAGGCGGGTCGGCGGACCGTCGGCCGACAGGCCCCGCGTCCCTGGCAGGCGGATCGGTGGACCGTCGGCCGACGGGCGCCGCGTCCCTGACAGGCGGGTCGGCGGACCGTCGGCCGACGGGCGAGGGCGCTGACGCCGGAGCGGGGTGCGACCCGGATGAGGAGCGGCCCGCCGGTCCCGGTTCTACGCGCGGCGACTCCCCGGCGCCCCGGCCCGCCCAACTTCCCGCGCCCCCGGCCTACTTCACCGGACGCACCGCCGTCCGTGACGAGCTGGGCGGTGCCCTCGCCGCCGCGGCCGGTCCGGCCGTCGCCGTCGTCAGCGGTATGGCCGGTGTCGGCAAGAGCGCGCTCGCGCTGCATGTCGCCCATCACCTGCGGGAACGTTTCCCTGACGGCCAGCTCTACGTCAACCTGCACGGCGCCACCCCGGGCGTACCCCCGCTCGCCCCCGCCCAAGCGCTCGCCGCCCTGTTGCGGGACCTCGGTGCCGACCCCCGGCACATCCCTGAACACCCGGACGCGGCAGCCGCGTTGCTGCGCTCCCTGCTCGCGCCTACCCGCACCCTGCTGCTCTTCGACGACGCCGCGAACGCCGCCCAGGTGCGACCGCTGCTCCCCGGCGGCCCCGGCTGCGCGGTGATCGTCACCAGCCGTTCGCCCCTCACCGCGCTCGACGGCGCC
This sequence comes from Streptomyces sp. NPDC001220, assembly GCF_053597895.1. Classification (NCBI taxonomy): domain Bacteria; kingdom Bacillati; phylum Actinomycetota; class Actinomycetes; order Kitasatosporales; family Streptomycetaceae; genus Streptomyces; species Streptomyces sp. NPDC001220. Next base: position 87,511 of record NZ_JBSFJE010000009.1, on the reverse strand, counting down.
CGCCGGTTTCCGCTCGGGCCGCTGACCGGCGAGGACAGCGCCGCCCTGCTGCGCACGGTCAGCGGGCGGCCGGAGATCGACGCCGGTCACCCGCTCGTCGGTCTCACCGGCCGGCTGCCGCTCGCCCTGCGGGTGGTGGCCGCCCGGCTGGCCGCGCGCCGCGCCCTCACCCCCGAGGTGCTGGCCGGTCAGCTCGCCGCCACCGAGGGCAGGTTGCAGCACCTCGAGTACGACGACCTGAGCGTCCGGCGCTCCCTCGCCGTCGCCCACGACGCCCTCGCCGCCTCCGACCGGGCACCCGACCGCGACGCCGCCCTCGCCCTGCGCCATATCGGCGCCCTCGACCTGCCCACCTACGGCGCCCTGCTGATCGCCCGTCTCACCGGCCTCGACGCGCGCCGCGCCGAGGCCGCCCTGGACCGGCTGGTCGAGGTGGCGCTCCTGGAGGAGACCGCCTACGGCCGCTACACCCCGCACGACCTGGTGCGGGACTTCGCTCGGGAACTGGCCGAGGGAACCGACCGCACCGAGGCCGCACTCACCGCCCTGCGCTGGTTCGCCGCCGTCGCCGAACTCGCCCTCGTCGCCATCCTCGAACCCGGCCTCGAACAGGGCGACCGCCGCCGGCCCACCGCCGCCCAGCCCGCCGAACACCAGCCGTACACGGCCGCCTTGGCCCCCTTCGAGTGCGCCGAGCACGCCTTCGCCTGGGGCGATGTGGAGCTGGAGAACATCGTCGCCCTGGTGGAGCGGTACGCCGACACGGCCGATCCGCGCATCAGCGCCTACCTCTCCACGCTGGTCCGGCTGCTCTTCCCCTATGTCCTGCGCGGCGGCCGGGTCGCCGAGATGGAGGTGCTCGGCACGGCCGGGCTGGCCGCCGCCCGGCGTCTGGACGACGAGGCCGCCGAGGCCTACGCCCTGGGCGACCTCGCCGGGCTGCACTTCCTGACCGGCCGCCAGCGGGAGGCCCTCGCCCTGACCGACCGGGCCCTCGTCATCTGGCGGCGGCTGGACGTGGTGTCCTGGATCCGGCGCTGCCTGAACAACCGGGGGCTGCTCCTCGAGGGGCTCGGACGGTACGACGAGTCGGGCGAGGCGCTGCGGCAGAGCCTTAAGTACTCCCGGCAGCTCAACGACCCCTACGGCGAGGCCGTCACCCACAGCCACCTCGGCAACCTCTACGAGCACACCGACCCCCGCGCCGCCATCGAGCAGCACCGGCGCTCGCTGGCGATCGGGGACGCGATCGGCGCCGTCATCGTGCAGCACTCGGCGCACTGCAACATCGGCTACGCCCATCTCTCCCTGGGCGAACCGGCGGCCGCCGCCCCGCACTTCGAGGAGAGTCTGCACATCCTCGGCCACCACGGCGACTGGCACGGCGAGTCCCAGACCCGGCTCGGTCTGGTCCGTGCCCTGCGCGGCCTCGGCCACACCGACCGCGCCCACCACGAGTGCGTCGAACTCCTGCACCGCGCCGACGCCCGCGCCGACCGCTACAGCGGCGGTCTGGCCCGCCACCAGCTCGGTCTCCTCCTGCGAGAGCAGGGGCGCACGAGCGAGGCGCAAGACGTCTGGCGCGCCGCCCTGGCAGCCCTGGACGGCACCGACGAGCCCGAGGTCCTCGTGGAGTTGCGCGAGCTGCTGTCGGCCGCCGACTGATCACTTCGCGTCGGCATAGCACTCCACCACCGCAGTCGTGAACGGAAAGCGGACCGGCGTCTCCCCGAACGTCAGCCGTCCCGCCAGGTCGGCCGCCTCCCGGATCGCCGCCACGACCGCCCCGGTCTCCTCCTCGGGACAGTGCACGATCACCTCGTCGTGCTGGAAGAAGACCAGCTCGGCCGCCAGGTCCGCGCAGGTCCGGCGCAGCGCCGCGAGCATCAGCAGAGCCCAGTCGGCGGCGCTGCCCTGAACGACGAAGTTGCGCGCGAAGCGGCCTCTGGCACGGGAGTTGGTGGACGCGTAGCCCGGCACCCAGCCGTCGGCCGTCTGCTCCTCCGCTTCCTGCTGGGGCATGCCCGCCTCCTCCGCGCCGTCGCCCGCACCGGCCGCCGGCGGACAGGTCCGGCCCAGCCAGGTCCGCACCAGCCGGCCCTCCTCGCCGGCCCGTGCCGCGTCGTCGACATAGGCCACCGCCTTGGGGAAACGGCGTCTGAGCGCGGCCAGGTTCTTCAGGCCGTCACCGGAGGTCTGGCCGTAGACCGCGCCCAGGACGGCGAGCTTGGCCTGTCCGCGGTCGCCGGAGAAGGCGCGGTCGGAGACGGACTGGTAGAGGTCGGTCTCCCGCCCGGCCACCTCCATCAGCCCGGGGTCCCGGGAGATCGCCGCGAGGACCCGCGGCTCCATCTGGTCGGCGTCGGCGACGACCAGCCGCCAGCCGGGGTCGGCGACCGCGGCCCGCCGGATCACCTTGGGGATCTGCAGCGCGCCCCCGCCGTTCGTCACCCAGCGCCCGGTGACCGTGCCGCCCGCGTGGAACTCGGGCCGGAACCGGCCGTCGCGCACCCAGTCCTGGAGCCAGGTCCAGCCGTGCGCCACCCAGATCCGGTACAGCTTCTTGTATTCGAGGAGCGGCTTCACCGCCGGGTGGTCGATGCCGGAGAGCTCCCAGCGGCGGGTGGACTTCACCTTGATCCCGGCCTGGGCGAAGGCCTTGATCACATCAGCCGGCAGATCCGGGCGGACCCGCCTGCCGAACGCGGCCGACACCTCGTCCGCCAGCTCGGCCAGCCGGCGGGGTTCGCCGCCACCCGCGTACCGCTCGCCGAGCAGTTCGCGCAGCATCTCGCGGTGCACCTCGGCGCTCCAGGGCAGGCCCGCGCGGTTCATCTCGGCGGCGATCAGCATCCCCGCGGACTCCGCGGCCGTCAGCAGCCGCATCCGGTCCGGGCGCTCGGCCCGGTCGTGCCGGCGCTGCTGCTCGGCGTAGACCGCGAGGAGTTCGTCGAGCGTCAGGCGGGCGGTGCCCTGCGGCTCGAACAGCGGGGACTGCGCGCCCGGTTCGGCCGAGCGCTGCGGTGGATCGGGTGGTACGGGGCCGCCGCGGAGGCGGGCCAGGGCGGCGGCGGCCGAGTGCGGCTCACCGGACCGTCCCTCGTGGCCCAGCAGGAGTGTCTCGGCGTCCTCGATGTCGTAGCACCGCTCTACTCGCACCCCCGTGGCGAGCAGACGCGGGTAGACCTCGGCGGTCGACCGCCACACCCAGCGCGTGACCTCCGGGCGGCCCCTGACCGCCCCGGCGAGATCGGACTCCCGCCGCACCGGACCGGCGGGCAGCCCGTCCGGGCCGAGGGGGGCGACATCCACGCCACCGTCCTCGGCCGGAGCGAGAGCCCACCGGTCGGTCATGCTGCGAGTGTGGCACCTGGCACTGACAACGGCCCTGACCTGGGAATTCAGCGTCTCGAGGGACTTCTCAGCCCGCCTCGCCCTCCTTCGGCCCGTCCTCCGCCTCCGCCGCCGCGCCGGCGGCCTCCGCCGCCGCGTTCTTCTGTTCCAGCAGCAGCCCCAGCACCTTGTGCATGTACTCCTCGGACGCGGGCTTGGTGATGCCCAGTCCGCTGAGGACGCCGTCGCCGTTCTCGTGTTCCAGGAGGGCCAGCAGGAGGTGTTCGGTGCCGATGTAGTTGTGGCCGAGGCGCAGGGCCTCGCGGAAGGTGAGCTCGAGGGCCTTCTTGGCCTCCGGGCCGTAGGGGATGAGGTCCGGGACGTTCTCGGCGGCCGGCGGGAGCGCGGCCGTCGCCGCCTGGCGCACGGTGTCCAGCAGGACGCCCTGCGCGACGATCGCCCTCGCCGCGATGCCGTCCGGCTCGGACAGGAGGCCGAGGACCAGGTGCTCGGGTCGGCCCTCGGGGTTGCGTGCCGCGATCGCCTCGTTGTGGGCGGCCATGACCACGTTCTTCGCCCGTGGCGTGTAGCGGCTGAAGCCCTGGCTGGGGTCGAGGTCGGCCGACTCCTTGGGCACGAAGCGCTTCTGGGCCGCCTGCCGGGTCACGCCCATGCTCTTGCCGATCTCGGTCCAGGACGCGCCCGAGCGCCGGGCCTGGTCGACGAAGTGGCCGATCAGATGGTCGGCCACGTCGCCCAGGTGGTCGGCGGCGATCACCGCGTCCTGGAGCTGGTCGAGGGGTTCGGGGTGAACCGTCTTGATCGCCGCGATGAGGTCGTCGAGGCGTACGGATGCCGTGATGTTCGGGTTGGTCGCCATGTGTCAACCGTAGGTTGACAGTGCAGGAGTGTCAACCCTCGGTTGACATCACGGTTCCATCGTGACGGCCGGGCGCCGGACAGTTGTCCACAGGGTGTGGACGGCCGCCGACCGCTGTCCGTGGCACATGGCACGATCGACGTGTGACCAGCAGTGAACCCAGCACCGTCGACCGAGCCTTCCAGACCGCCCTGTACGACGGCACCGACTCCGGCCTCGACACGGGCGCGTCCCTTCTCGCGGCCGATTCCGGCGCGGACGCGGAACTCGCGCGCCGCGGCCGGGAGTTCGTCGCCGCGGCCTGGCGGCGCGGCTGGCAGCCCGCCGACGTCGTACGACTGGTGCGGCGCGAGCTGGACGACCCACACGTCCGGCTCGCCGCCGGGCTGATACGGGCCCAGGCGCCGGACGACCGGTCGCGCGGCCCCCGTTGGCGGGCACAGCTGGACGCGCTGCCGGACGGCCACGCGCGCGCGGGCGACCGTTTCTCGCAGGCCACCGCCGTCCTGGAGCTGTACCGGCTGCTGCTGCGGCTGCCCTCCCTGGAGCCCCTCGACGAGTCCGGACCCCGCGCGGACGCGCACCGGCCGGAGTCCCGCATGCTCACCCGGATCCGCGCGCTGCTCGCCAAGGCCGAGGCGACCGGCTATCCCGAGGAGGCGGAGGCGCTCAGCGCCAAGGCCCAGGAGCTGATGGCCCGGCACAGCGTCGACGAGGCGCTGCTCGCCGTTGGGGCGCCCGCGCCGGATGCGCCCGGAGCCTGCCGGATCGGGGTCGAGCCGCCGTACGAGCAGGCCAAGGCGGTGCTGCTGGATGCGGTCGCCACGGCCAACCACTGCCGGGCGGTGTGGAACGAGCCGCTGGCGTTCTCCACGGTCGTCGGCTTCGAGGCGGACCTGGAGGCGGTCGAGCTGCTCTACACCTCGTTGCTGGTGCAGGCCACGCACGCGATGACGAAGGCGGAGGCGGCGCAGCGGGCGGGCGGCCGCAAGCGGACGAAGACCTTCCGTCAGTCCTTCCTGGCGGCGTACGCCCACCGGGTCGGCGACCGGCTGGCGGCCGCCGCGCGGGCGGCCGTCACCGGGACCGAGGCGCCCCAGGACCTGCTCCCGGTCCTGGCCACCAGGGAGATGGCCGTGACCGATCACATGGAGCGGATGTTCCCGGAGACCACCACGACCCGGCTGCGCGGGGTGACCGACGAGGCGGGCTGGACGGAGGGCACGAGAGCGGCGGACCGGGCCCAGGTCCACTCCCGCTCCCCCCTGCCCTAGCCGGACGGGCGGCCCGGACCGACGGGCGGCTCGGACCGACGCGGGGCCTGGGCCGACCGCGCGGCCCGGGCCAAGGCGTAGACCCGAGTCGGCGTGCGGTCCGGACTGCCGTACGACCCGGACCGGCCAAGCGCGGCCAAGCTCGGCCCGGCCGCCCCGGAATTCAGTCTCCCGCCTGCTGGAACGCCCCCACCGTCGCGTTCGGCTTGTCCGCGGAACCCTTGCCCGCCACCGGCCCGTACTTCCACGGGAAGCTCTGCGTCGCGTCGCTCCCCGGCAGGGACACCGTCATCGACGTGGCCGCGAGGCCCGCCTGGTCGCCGTCCTTGGCGCGCACATAACTGATCGAGAACGTGGCGGAGTCGCCCTTGGCGAGCTTGAGCTTGTCGGCCTTCGCGCCCGACAGGGCGGACACCGTCGCCGACGTGCCACCCGCCTTGAGCTTGACGCCGGGAAAGCCGTCCAGTGTGCAGGGTGCGCTCTGGTTCGTGAGGCTCACCGGTACCTCGCCGGTGTCGCCCGCGGCCGGCGCGACGCTCGCGGAGCCGACCTGGACGGAGACCTTGCCCACCTCGCAGGCCGAGCTGTTCTTGCCGCTGGTGCCGGCGTTGCCGTTGTCGCAGGCGGTCAGGGCGAGGGCGGCGGCGAGGGCCGTGACGGTGAGCGGAATGGCGCGCATGAGCAGATCCCCATCGAGGTCGTGGCGGTGTCCCAGCATCATCACGCCCCCGCCCGGGTCCCGCGCGCCCGCCCCTGCCCCTGACCGCTTCACGACGCACTCGGGCCGATCGGCGCGGACCGGTGAAAGTACGTCTAGGTCACCGAATACGCGCCTATTGCCCCTATTTCTCCTACTGTCCGAGGCCCGCCGTCGGCAGCCCCGACGGCAACTTGCCGCCCTCGGCCCTGGTATAGGTCTCCTCGCCGGTTTTTCCGGACCAGGTGACCTTCATGCCGCTCTTGCTGACCGAGTCGACCATTCCGGTGACCCGGTCCTTGCTGCCGCCCGTACAGGTGAGGTGGATCATCCGCATCCCGGCCTCCTCGCCGGCGGTTCCGCTGCACACCGACCCGCCGGTCTCGAAGAGCCCGGCGCTCTTGCCGGTGACCACAAGGGCGACGATCTTGCCACTGCTCGTGGTGATCCAGCTGCCCTGCAGCGCGTCGGAGGAGGCCGTGGTGCCGTCCGATCCTGACGTGGCGGTCGCGGCCGCGGACGAGGTGCCGGGCGAGGTGGCCGAGGAGTCACCGCCGGAACTGCCGGAGCCGCCGCTGCTGCACGCGGCCAGCGCGAGCGCGCCCACCAGCCCCGCCGCGGCGGCGGCCGCGATCCGCATGGCGGGTCGCGCGCCCGGCCACCCGGCCGACGCACCACCCGCCACGACCGAAGTCGTCCCCGTGCGCACCGAAGTCGCAGCCGTCCCCGCCTGCGCCGAAGCCGAAGCCGCGGCGGGCCCCGCGTGCGCCGAAGCCGCGGCGGGCCCCGCGTGCGCCGCAGCCGCAGCCGCAGCCGCGGCCGGCCCCGCGTGCGCCGAAGCCGCAGCCGCAGTCACAGCCGAAGCCGTCCCCGCGTGCGCCGAAGTCGCGGCCCCAGCCGTCTCCGCGTGCGTCGTAGTCGTACTCGCCTTAGCCGTGGTCACCGCAACGCTCCCAAGCTCTAGGGGGGTCGGCCGCCAGGCCGCCCGAACGACAGCGGCAAGCTACCAGGACTCACCAGGAGGACTTGCGGACGCCAGGCAGGTATCCGCTGTGAGCCTGCCCCCGCAGATTCACGCGGGACAGGCCGAACGCGCGGAAGTAGCCGCGTGGCCGGCCGTCCATCTGATCGCGGTTGCGTACGCGCGTGGCGCTCGCGTCACGCGGCTGCCCGCGCAGCTCACGCTGGGCGGCGAGCCGCTCGGCCTCCGTGCCGGCCGGTCGCCGGACGATCTCCTTCAGTTCGGCCCGGCGGGCCGCGTGACGGGCGACGGTCGTCCGCCGCCGCTCGTTCTTCGCGATCTTGCTCTTCTTCGCCATATCGGTGCCTCGTCCCCGTCAGACCTTCACGCCCCGCGCGCGGATGCGCGCCACGGCCGCCGTCACGCCGATCGCGTCGACCGTCCCTCGCCGGTTTCGACGTGGAGGCGGCCGCCGCCCAGCATCCGGCCTGCGCCCTGCTGCCCGCCGAGGCCGACGGCCACGGTGTCAGCACGCTGGTCCGGCACCGCAGGCGGCCCTTCCACCCCGAGCGGCTGTACGCGGCCCTGGAGGACCTGACCTGCGCGGCCGCCCGCAGCCGGGGAGGTTCTGGCTCGCCGACAGGCCCGACGTGCTGTTGCATTGGGACGCGGCGGGCGGCGCCCTCTGCGTGGAGGGCGACGGGCCGTGGCTCGCCTCTCTCCCGGACGCGGCCTGGGAACTGCTCCCGCCGGTGCGCCGGGCCGCCGCCGCGCTGGACTGGCACCCGGAGTACGGCGACTGCTGCCAGCACCTGGTCTTCACGTCACCGGGCCTGGACCGCGACGGGCTCGAACGGCTGCTGGAGTCCTGCCTGTTGACCGATGCCGAGTACGCCGGCGGGCGCGCCGCCCGGAAACGGCTGCCGCCCGACTTCGACACCCTCCTGGAGGTCTGACCCCGCCATGCCCCGCACGACCGACCGCAAGCCGGTGCAGAACCGGCCGAACCCGCTGGACCAGGCGGGCGTGACGTACATCGACTACAAGGACACCGACCTGCTGCGGAAGTTCGTCTCCGACCGGGGCAGGATCCGCGGCCGCCGCGTCACCCGGGTCTCCGCCCAGCAGCAGCGACTGCCGGCCCGGGCGATCAAGAACGCGCGCGAGATGGCGCTGCTGCCGTACGGAGCCACTCGCTAGGACGCCCCGCCGGGAACGAGCCGGGAACGAGCCCGGAACGGGCGGGAACGGACCGGGTCCACGCGGGCCGGTTCCTTCCGTATCCGCCCGTAAAGCCTTCCGGCCGGTCTCGCTCACCGGACCATCACATGGAGGCTGGAACACGAGGGCCGCGGTACGCGTCTCTTCCTAGTACATGAGGGGTTCGATCTCGACGGCCGGGCGTGGATGACGGCGTGCACGATCATGGACGGGGGCCGGTGGCCGCATGTCTGGGCAGCTCCGGGGCAGACGCTGGAACGGCTTGGGTAAAGCGGTCGTCAAAGCTGTAACCGCAGGAACACCCCCCGTGCACGTGCATCTGCTCATGCATCTGCACGTGAACAGGGTTATGATCCGGGTCAGTTGACCACTGCATCAATGGCCACATCAGCCAGTTAGTGCACCACCGGGGAGCGACCTGTGGACCTCGACGTTGACAGCGTGTACGGGGGGTTTGACGTGTACAACGGCATGGCTGCGACGCAGCTGGACGGAGTGGCCTGGCAGAAGAGCAGGCACAGCAACTCGCAGGGTTCCTGCGTCGAGTTCGCGCGGTTGCCGGGCGGCGACGTGGCGGTCCGCAACTCGCGCTTCCCGGACGGGCCGGCGCTCGTCTACACGCGGGCGGAGATCGAGGCGATGCTCCTCGGCGTCAAGGACGGGGAGTTCGATCACCTGATAGTGAGCTGACGCCGGGCGCATCAGGAGGAACCCGGCGCATTCGCCGAGGGATGCGCGGTGACGCGCGTAGAAACCCGGCGTCCGAAGGCGCCGGGTTTCCTATTCGGCGGACTGGAGCCGGAACAGGGCCCACACCACCTTGCCGCTGAGGGTGCCCGCCAGCGGGTGCCAGCCCCAGCTGTCGCTGAAGGAGTCGACCAGGAACAGCCCGCGGCCCGACTCCGCCGAGAAGTCGTCGGAGTCCCTGGGGGCGGGGGTGTCGTGGCTCGGGTCGCGCACCGCGCACACCAGCCGCTCGGTCCACCGCATCAGGTGCAGCCGGACGGCCGGGGCCTGCGGTGCGACGGAGCGCTCGGACTCACCGGGCACCGCGTGCCGCAGGGCGTTGGTGACGAGTTCCGAGACGACGAGACAGATGTCGTCGAAGCGCTCGCCGACGTCCCACTGGTCCAGCGTTCTCCGGGTGAACTGCCGGGACTCGCGCACGGCTTCGTAGCGGGCCGGCAGGGCGCAGGAGGCGGCGTTGGACACGGCCGCGGGATCAAGCGGCGGAAGGCCCTGCCGTAATGGCTTGAGCATGGTCGATCCATTCGTCCCCATGCGAGGCACTCCCGGGAATTCGCGGTCGTTGCGATGCAGCGGTGGCGCGGGACCATGGTTTCGGATGCGCACAGCAGATGCAAGGGCAGATGCACGTGCACGCGACCGAATTGGACCCTCCCGTACCGCTTGTTGGCCATTTTTTCCGCCAACTTGCAGCCGTTGGCTCACTACCTGCTTGCAACTTCCTGTGCTTAAACTTTGGCCGCTTTCCGTTTCCGTAACCGGACGAGTACTGCTCGAAGTGTTTTAGTGGCAGACTGCGGGCCCTGAAGACGGTTGGGGAGGCTGGCGAACGTGAGCGCGGGAGAGCCCGGATCGGTGGTGCGGCGAATGCTGCTCGGCTCGCAACTCAGGCGGCTGCGTGAGGCCCGGGGCATCACCCGCGAGGCCGCGGGGTACTCGATCCGCGCGTCCGAATCCAAGATCAGCCGCATGGAGCTCGGCCGGGTGAGCTTCAAGACGAGGGACGTGGAAGACCTGCTGACGTTGTACGGCATCACCGACGAGGCCGAGCGCGAACAGCTCGTCTCCCTCGCCCGGGAGGCCAACGTGGCGGGGTGGTGGCACAGCTACTCGGACGTCCTGCCGAGCTGGTTCCCCACCTATGTCGGCCTCGAGGGCGCGGCGCATCTGATCCGCGCGTACGAGGTGCAGTTCGTGCACGGCCTCCTGCAGACCGAGGAGTACGCGCGCGCCGTGGTGCGGCGCGGCATGAAGGGGGCCAGCGAGGAGGATGTCGAGCGCCGGGTCACCCTGCGCATGGAGCGGCAGAAGTATCTGGTGGCCGAAAACGCCCCCGACTTCCACATCGTCCTCGACGAGGCCGCCCTGCGCCGGCCCTACGGCAGCCGCGAGGTGATGCGCGGTCAGCTGCAGCATCTCGTCGAGATCTCCGAGCGGTCCAACGTGCGGCTGCAGATCATGCCGTTCAGCTTCGGCGGCCACTCCGGCGAGGGCGGCTCCTTCACGGTCCTGAGCTTCCCGGAGTCCGACCTGTCCGACGTGGTCTACCTGGAGCAGCTCACCAGCGCCCTCTACCTCGACAAGCGTGAGGACGTCGCCCAGTACGAGCAGGCGCTGAAGGAGCTCCAGCAGGACAGCCCCGGACCGGACGAGAGCCGGGACCTGCTGCGCGGGCTGCTCCAGCTGTCGTAGATATATCGGTGCACCGGGGGATTACCCTCGACCCTGCCGGTAGATCACCGAACTGATGTCCCAACTCCCCTGTCACGCAAGTACGATGACGCGTGATCAGACCGTGATGTGGATGTGGATCGGGTGTCTGCATCGACTGCCGACGCAGCAGGGGATCGAGGGATCACATGTCGTCCTATTTCACCGACCTGGCCCAGCAGTACATCGACGGTGAGTGGCGCCCGGGGACCGGTTCCTGGGACATCATCGACTTCAACCCGTACGACGGCGAGAAGCTGGCGTCGATCACCATAGCCGCGGTCGAGGAGATAGATCAGGCCTACCGGGCCGCCGCGCGCGCCCAGAAGCAGTGGGCCGCCACCAATCCCTATGCCCGCCGCGCCGTCTTCGAGAAGGCCCTGCGCCTCATCGAGGAGCGCGAGGCCGAGATCACCGAGGCGATCATCGCCGAGCTCGGCGGCACGCACCTGAAGGCCGGCTTCGAACTGCACCTCGCCAAGGAGTTCCTGCGCGAGTCGATCCAGTGGTCGCTGCGCCCCGAGGGCAGGATCCTGCCCTCCCCGGTGGACGGCAAGGAGAACCGCGTCTACCGCGTGCCGGTCGGTGTGGTGGGCGTGATCAGCCCCTTCAACTTCCCCTTCCTGCTGTCGATCAAGTCGGTCGCGCCGGCGCTCGCGCTCGGCAACGCCGTGGTCCTCAAGCCGCACCAGAACACCCCGATCGTCGGCGGCACCCTGGTGGCGAAGCTCTTCGAGGACGCGGGCCTGCCGGGCGGCCTGCTCAACGTCGTCGTCACCGACATCGCGGAGATCGGCGACGCCTTCATCGAGCACCCCGTCCCGAAGGTCATCTCCTTCACCGGTTCCGACAAGGTCGGCCGGCACGTGGCCACCGTCTGCGCCTCGCTCTTCAAGCGCTCGGTGCTCGAACTGGGCGGCAACAGCGCGATCGTGGTCCTCGACGACGCCGACATCGACTACGCGGTCGACGCGGCGGTCTTCAGCCGCTACGTCCACCAGGGCCAGGTCTGCATGGCCGCCAACCGCGTGCTCGTCGACCGGTCGATCGCCGACGAGTTCACCGAGAAGTTCGTCGCCAAGGTGAAGACCCTCAGGGCCGGTGACCCGCAGGACCCCCGGACCGTCATCGGCCCGCTGATCAACTCCCAGCAGGCGGAGTCGGTCTCGGCCACGGTCGAGCAGGCCATCGCCGAGGGCGCCACGGCCCTGGTGCACGGCACGACCACCGACAACCTGGTCGAGCCCTCGGTCCTCACCGGCGTCCCGGCCGAGTCCGAACTGCTCCGCCAGGAGGTCTTCGGCCCGGTCGCCTTCCTCATCCCCTTCGACGGCGAGGAGGAGGCCGTACGCATCGTCAACGACACCCCGTACGGCCTCAGCGGCGCCGTCCACACCGGTGACATCGAGCGGGGCGTCTCCTTCGCCAAGCAGATCGACACCGGCATGTTTCACGTCAACGACGGCACGGTCCACGACGAGCCGGTCGTCCCCTTCGGCGGCGAGAAGCACTCCGGCCTCGGCCGCCTGAACGGCGAGACCACGGTGGACTCCTTCACCACCCTGAAGTGGATCTCGGTCCAGCACGGCCGGAGCGGCTTCCCGTTCTGAGATCCGTGTTCTGGGATCCGTCCGGCCGCGGCGGGCCCTTTAGGACTCGATCTGTCCTAAAGGGCCCGTAGCTTCGTCGGTGTCAGGGCAACACGATCCGAGGAAAGGCTGCCGGTCATGGTCACTCACGTTTCCGCCGAAGAACAGGGCGACGAGCGCGGAGCACTGCTCTCCTTCATCGAGGAACAGCGCGGTGGCATCCGCCGGGCACTGCTCGGTCTGACCGACGAGCAGGCGGCGAGCAGGCCGAGCGCGAGCGAGCTGACCCTGGCGGGCCTGCTCAAGCACGTCGCCGAGGTCGAGCAGAGCTGGATCGCCCGCGCCAAGCAGGAGCCGCCCGCGATCCGGCGCGACCAGTCGAACTGGCACGAGACCTTCCAGCTGGTCGGCGACGAGACGGTGGCCTCGCAGCTCGCCCACTGGGAGCAGGTCGCCGCCGAGACGGAGAAGTTCGTCCGCTCCGTGCCCAGCCTCGACGACACCTTCCCGCTCCCGCCGGACCCCTGGTTCCCGCCGGAGGGCCGGGTCTCCATGCGCTGGCTCTGCCTCCACCTGATCCGCGAGACCGCCCGCCACGCGGGCCACGCCGACATCATCCGCGAGTCCCTGGACGGGAAGACGGCCTTCGAGCTGGTGGCCCTGGAACAGGCCTCCTAGCCGTTCTGGGCAGCTCCCAGCCGCTTTGGGCCGCTCCTGGCCGCTCCGGGCCGCTTCTAGTGGTGGAAGCTGGTGGCCGCGTCCTTGTCCCTGGTCGACGGATGCGGCTGCCGGCGCAGTTCGGGCAGTAGCCGGGTCAGGTCCTCCAGGAACAGCTCGGCCAGGTCCTCGGAGAAGCCGTTGCGGCACACCACCCGCAGCACGGACAGGTCCTCCCGGTTCGCCGGGAAGGTGTACGCCGGCACCAGCCAGCCGCTCTCCCGCAGCCGCCGGGAGACGTCGAAGACGTCGTACGACGTCACGTGGTCGGCGGTGGTGAAGGCGAACACGGGCAGCTCGTCGCCCCGGGTGAGGAGCCGGAAGTCGCCGAGCGCCTCGATCCGCTGGGCGAGCCCGGTGGCCACGTCCCGGGAGGCCTGCTGCACCGCGCGGTAGCCGTCCCGGCCGAGGCGCAGGAACGTGTAGTACTGCGCGACCACCTGGGCGCCGGGGCGGGAGAAGTTGAGGGCGAAGGTGGGCATGTCGCCGCCCAGGTAGTTGACCCGGAAGACCAGTTCCTCGGGCAGCGCCTGCTTGTCGCGCCACAGCGCCCAGCCGACGCCCGGGTAGACCAGCCCGTACTTGTGCCCGGAGGTGTTGATCGACGCCACCCGTGGCAGACGGAAGTCCCACACCAGGTCCTCGTCCAGGAAGGGCGCGATCATCGCGCCGGACGCGCCGTCGACATGGACCGGGATGTCGAGGCCGGTGCGCTCCTGGAGGGCGTCCAGGGCGGCACAGAGGTCGGCGATCGGCTCGTACGACCCGTCGAAGGTGGAGCCGAGGATGCCCACCACCCCGATGGTGTTCTCGTCGCACAGCTCGGCGGCGGCCTGCGGGTCCAGGTGGTAGCGGTCCCCGTCCATGGGCACGAACCGGGCCTCCACCTCCCAGAAGTTGCAGAACTTCTCCCAGCAGACCTGGACGTTGATGCCCATGATCAGGTTCGGCCGGGCGGCGCCCGGATAGCGGTCGGCGTTGCGCTGCGCCCAGCGGCGCTTCATCGCCATTCCGGCCAGCATGCAGGCCTCGCTGGAGCCCGTCGTCGAACATCCGATGATGCCGGCCGGATCCGGCGCGTTCCACAGGTCGGCGAGCATCGCCACACAGCGCTGCTCCAGCTCGGCGGTGCGCGGGTACTCGTCCTTGTCGATCATGTTCTTGTCGTCGCACTCCGCCATCAGGACACCGGCCTGCGGTTCCATCCAGGTGGTGACGAACGTGGCCAGATTCAGCCGGGCGTTGCCGTCCAGCATCAGCTCGTCGTGAACCAGCTGGTAGGCGGTCGAGGGCGGCAGCGGGCCGTCCGGCAGCCGGTGCGTGGGAGGCGCCTCGGCCATGCCGGCGACCGGGTTCGCCTCACCGAAGAACGGGTTGACGGACATGGAGCGCTCGCGGTGCTTCCCGGATCCTTTGTGGAGCGGCATGACAGGTGCCTCCTAGAGCAGTTTCACAAGGTTCGGCTTCAGAGAGTTCAGCGCAGGGCCGTGCCGTCCGCCCGCAGTTGCATCTTCGGCCGTCCGGTCACCAGCAGCCAGGCGGGCAGCGACGCGATGCACAGCAGGGCGAGGATCGTCGGCGAGGCCACGAGTACGGAGGCCGTGAACAGGCTCACCCAGCCCTGCCTGGTGATCGCCAACAGCATGCCCAGCACGCCTGCCGCCACGCCCACCGAGGGCTGGACGGCGGGCACCAGGGCGTGGGCGCACAGCCCGAGGGCCGCGCCGATGAAAACCGACGGAAAGATCCGGCCACCGCGGAAACCGCAGGCGGCGGCCACCAGCAGCGCGGCCAGCTTGACGACCGTCATCACCGCGTACTGTCCCGCCGACCAGCCCGCCGGGTTCTTGGCCAGTTCCGCGACCTCGGCCAGCCCCTTGAAGAGCGTCAGATGGCCGCCCAGCGCGCCCAGCAGGCCGAGGACCAGACCGCCGGCAGGCAGGGCCACCATCGGGTGTCCGAGGCGCCGGAAGGCCCCGTGGACGTACGGCAGGGCGTAGACGGCGAGCATGCCGAGCAGCGCGGCCACGGGAGCGATCACCAGAGCCGCCGGCAGGTCCGGCCAGCGCAGCCTGCCGACCGCGGGCAGCCCGAGGTCCAGGGCCGGACGGGCCACCAGGGCGGTCGTCATCGCACCCGCGCCCGCCGCCATCAGCGGCCCGAAGAGGTTGTCCCACAGCGCCCCCTTCAGCGGCTTCCCGGCCAGCGCCTCGGAGATCACCAGGGCCGCCGCCACCGGCGTACCGAACAGCGCGCCCAGGGTCGCCGCGTCGGCCAGCGCGGGCCACAGCGAGCCCGGCATCCGGGGCATCGCGAGGCGCCCCAGCCACAACGCCAGCCCCACGTTCACGGCGATGATCGGGTTCTCGGGACCGAGGCTCGGGCCGCCGGCCAGCATCAGCACGGTCGCCAGCAGCAGACCCGGCAGAACGACGGGCGGCAGCGCCACCGCCTCCAGGCCCAGGGTGGCCGGATCGGGCCCCGCGTGCCCGGGCACCTTCCACACCACCAGCCCGACGGCCACGCCGGTCGCGGTCAGCATCACCAGCATCCACAGCACCGAGTAGCGGCCGATGCCGAGCGCGTCCGGCAGGTTGTTCCAGAGCACGTGCTGCAACCGCTCCGCCAGCGAGCTCACCACCAGGTACAGCAGGCTGCTGCCGACCCCGACGACCAGGGCGGGCACGATCAGCGGCAGCAGGGCACGCGCGGGGGCCGAGGGCGGGGTGGGGAGCGCCTGCCGCGCGGTGTCCTGGGCCACGGCCCCACCATAAGCGGGCAAAACAGACACAACATCCCGGAGGAATCGGACGTCGGGAGGCTCCGGACCCAGCCGACTTGCACCTCACGTGACGTGAGGACCCAAGGTGGAGCCCGGAAAGGAGCGGAAGTGAGCTACTCCGTAGGACAGGTCGCCCGATTCGCCGGCGTCACCGTGCGCACCCTGCACCACTACGACGAGATCGGCCTGCTGGTCCCGGGCGAGCGCAGCCCCGCCGGGCACCGGCGGTACGGCGACGCCGACCTGGACCGGCTGCAGCGGATCCTGTTCTACCGGGAGCTCGGCTTCCCGCTCGACGAGGTCGCGGCGCTGCTCGACGACCCGGACGCGGACCCGCGCGCGCATCTGCGCCGCCGGCACGAACTGCTGACCGCCCGGATCGAGAAGCTGCGGAAGATGGCCGCGGCCGTGGAACACGCCATGGAGGCACGCAGGATGGGCATCAATCTCACCCCCGAGGAACGCTTCGAGGTCTTCGGCGACAAGGACCCCGAGCAGTACGCCGAGGAGGCCGAGCAGCGCTGGGGCGGCACCGACGCCTACGCCGAGTCGCAGCGCCGGGCCGCCCGCTACACGAAGGCCGACTGGCAGCGCATGAAGGCCGAGGTCGACGACTGGGGTGAGCGTTACGCCGCCCTGGTGAACGAGGCCGAGCCGCCGACCGGCGCACGGGCCATGGACATGGCCGAGGAACACCGGCGGCACATCTCGGCCTGGTTCTACGACTGCCCGTACGAGATGCACCGCTGCCTCGCCGGGATGTACGTGTCCGACGACCGCTTCAGGGCGTTCTACGACTCGATGGCCCCGGGCATGGCCGAGCACCTGAAGGCGGCGATCGAGGCGAACGCGGCACGGCACACGCCGTGACCCGGCGTCCGGCCGGGCCTCGTCGGGTCAGGCCCTGTCGGGCCGAGCCTCGTCGGGCCGGGTCGTGCCCTGTCGAGCCGGGCCTCGTCGGGTCAGGCCCTGTCGGGCTGGTCGAGTTTCTCGACGATGACGGCCGTGCCGTACGCGCACACCTCGGTGCCCGCGTCCGCCGCCTCCGTCACGTCGAACCGGAAGGCCAGCACGGCGTTGGCGCCACGCGCGCGTGCCTGCTCCACCAGCCGCTCCATGGCCTGGGTGCGGGTCTGGACGAGCGTTTTCGTCAGCCCCTTCAGCTCACCGCCGATCATCGACTTCAGACCTGCGCCGATCTGACTGCCCAGGTGCCGGGAGCGCACGGTCAGTCCGAAGACCTCGCCGATGACCTCCCGCACCCGGTACCCGGGAACGTCGTTCGTGGTGACCACCAGCACATCGGGACGGGGTCCCTGACCGCCGCCGTATTCTTCGATACCCATGTCCACAGCCATTCCCCAGGGCAGGCACAGTGCATCCAGGTTCCACCGGTGGAACCTGGGGTGGACACATTGCGTTGATAGTTTTGTGCGGCCGCACAAGGAACCCGCTGTGCCTTCACCCCACAGGAGCCCGGAACCGTGATGACGCTCGCCCTCGGCCCGAGCTGGCTGGATCCGAACAACCTTCTCGACTCGTTCGGCATCTGGGGTCTGCTCCTGGTGGTCTTCGCCGAGTCCGGCCTGCTGATCGGTTTCTTCCTGCCGGGTGACTCCCTCCTGTTCACCTGCGGCCTGCTGATCACCTCGAACCAGCTGGACTTCCCCCTGTGGGGTGCCATCGCCCTGATCTGCGCCGCCGCGATCCTCGGCGACCAGGCGGGCTACATGTTCGGCAAGAAGGTCGGCCCGACGCTCTTCAACCGCCCGAACTCCCGCCTCTTCAAGCAGGAGAACGTCGCCAAGGCGCACGAGTTCTTCGAGAAGCACGGCCCGAAGTCCCTGATCCTGGCCCGCTTCGTGCCGGTGATCCGCACGTTCACGCCGATCATCGCCGGCGTCAGCGGCATGGCCTACCGCTCCTTCCTGGTGTTCAACGTCATCGGCGGTGTCCTCTGGGGCGCCGGTGTCACCCTGCTCGGCTCCTGGCTCGGCAAGATCGACGTCGTCAAGAACAACATCGAGGCGATCCTGATCCTGATCGTCCTCGTCTCGGTGATCCCGATCGCCATCGAGTTCCTGCGTGCCCGATCGAAGAGCAAGAAGGCGACGCCGGCGGAGCAGCCGCTCCAGCAGCACCCCGCCCCGCCGATGACGGACGACGCGACGACCCAGCTCCGCAGGATCGAGCCGGCGTACACCCCGCAGCAGCCGCAGCCCCAGCAGCAGTACGGCCAGCCGCAGCCCCAGCAGCAGTACGGCCACCCGCAGCCCCAGCAGCAGTACGGCCACCCGCAGCCGCAGCAGCAGTACGGCCAGCCCCACCAGCAGTACGGTCAGCAGCAGCCGCAGTACAGCCAGCCGCAGCAGCAGCAGTACGGCCAGCCGCAGCCCCAGCCTCAGTACGGCCAGCAGCAGCCGTACTACGACCAGAACGGCTACGACCAGAACGGCTACGGCCAGAACGGCTACGGCCAGCAGGACAACCCGTACGGTGAGGACCACTACCGCGCGCCGTAAGCGCGACACCCTGCTTTTGGGGGCGCGGGGAACTGCGCGATCAACCCCCACGACCTGCGGTCGCGCACGGACCGATGTTCCCCCTGGGCGGCCCCTTCAGGCGCTCAGAACCCCCGCGTCCGCTTCGCGGCCCTGCGCTTGCCGGCGGAACCCACCCGCAGCCCCAGCCGCGAGATCTCCGACCCCAGGTTGACCCCGATGGCGATGGCCATGGCGAGCGACGCCGCCTTGGCCAGCGACACCAGCCCCTTGTCGACCTCGTTCTGCGCCATCGACAGCAGCCCGAAGTAGGTCGCCGACCCCGGCAGCAGGGGCCCGATCGCCGCGGTCGTGTACGGCAGCGCGGAAGCGAACCGGTACCGCGACAGCAGCTGCCCGAACAGCCCCACAAGCCCGGCCGCCGCGGCCGTGGAGGCGACCGGCGAGATCCCGCCGGCGTAGTGCATCGCGCCGTAGACGCACCAGGCCACACCGCCGTTGAGGGTCACGGCCAGCACGGTGGACCGTTCCTGCTGCAGCAGCACGGCGAAGGTCAGCGACAGCACCATCGACGCGGCGATCTGCAGCAGCGGCCGCTCGGAGCCGATCAGCGCCGCGTCGGGGTTGAGCCGGCCGCCCAGCTTCACGCCGAAGTACAGGACCGTCAGCACCCCGATGACGATGCCGACGAAGAAGTACATGACCTCCAGCAGCCGCGCGGAGGCGGTGATGTAGAAGCCGGTGAGCCCGTCCTGGACGCCCGCGACCAGCGCCCGCCCGGGCAGCAGCGCGAAGAGTCCACCGGTGACGACGGCGGAGGCCGCGACGTCGACGTGGGCGAGCGAGAAGGCCACTCCGATCGCGGCCGGCGGCATCGCGGCGATCATGAACTGGTAGAACTCGGGCAGCCCGCGCCCCGCGCACAGCCACGCCAGCCGGTCGCCGAGCATCGCGCCGATCGCGGCCGCCACGAACACCAGGAAGTCACCGCCGACGAGCACCGAGGCGGCCCCGGCGAGCAGCCCGCTCGCGCCGGTCAGCGCCCAGCCGGGGTACGGGTGCCGGTTGCGGCGGATCTCCGCGAGCCGCCGGTAGGCCTCCTCCAGGGAGACATGGGTCTCGGGGTCGGTGAGGTCGTCCACGAGCCGGAAGACGGCGGACAGCCGCGTGTAGTCGGTCCCGCGCCGCCGCACCGTCCGGGACGCCGTCACCGGGTCGTCGACCAGCGAGGGCTGGTACGAGATCGCCAGCAGCGTGAAGGTGACGCCCGGCTCGCAGCGGTCGAGTCCGTACGACCGGCAGACCGCGAACATCGCGGCCTCCACGTCCTCCGCGCCCTCCCCACCGGCCAGCAGCAACTCCCCGATACGCAGCGTCAGGTCGAGCACGCGCGGGACGGCGGGGCCGCCCTCCTCGGCCTTCTGCACCTGCTCCGGCGCCGGCCGCTCGGCCACCGGCATGCGCAGCATGGTGCGCATCCGGTCCTGCCAGGGCGCGTCCTTGACGAGACTGACCGTGGGGAAGCCGGAAGCGGGCGTGAAGGCGGCCGGGGCGTCGTAGGCGCTGTAGGTGCTCGGCATGGTGAACGCCGAGCCCTCCGGCTCGCCGGCCGTCGGCTGCGGCGTCGCCAGCCCCTTCGGCACCACGAACTCGGACGTGGTCTCGGGCTCGACGCCGGCCTCGGGAACCGCGATGCCCGCCGGAAGGGCGAACTCGGACGTGATCTCCGGGTCGTACCGCGCCTCGTCCGACCGGGGCTTGCGGTCCTCCTCCTCCGTCACCGTCGTAACGCTCCCTGAACGACAATTTCACGTACGCCTCAGTATGCGCATGACCACTCAGCGGCCACCAAAAACCGGCCCGCGCGGGGCGGTGGAGATCCGGCGAACATCCGGCGGACACGAAAAACGGGCCCCACGCGTGCGTGCGGCCCGTCTCCCGTGCGCGGACTGGCTCAGTGGCCGCCCGTCTCCTTGAAGCGCTTGTACGACCGCTCGATCTCCAACTCGGCGTCGGTGCGGCCCACCCAGTTGGCGCCCTCGACGGACTTGCCGGGCTCCAGGTCCTTGTAGACCTCGAAGAAGTGCTGGATCTCCAGGCGGTCGAACTCCGACACGTGGTGGATGTCGCGCAGGTGCTCCACGCGCGGGTCGGTGGCCGGGACGCACAGCAGCTTGTCGTCGCCGCCCGCCTCGTCCGTCATCCGGAACATGCCGATCGCGCGGCACTTGATGAGGCAGCCCGGGAACGTCGGCTCGTCAAGAATGACCAGCGCGTCCAGCGGGTCGCCGTCCTCGCCGAGGGTGTTCTCGACGAATCCGTAGTCGGTCGGGTAGGCGGTCGAGGTGAAGAGACGACGGTCCAGGCGGATCCGACCGGTCTCGTGGTCCACCTCGTACTTGTTCCGCGAACCCTTCGGGATCTCGATCGTGACGTCGAACTCCACCGGTGGCTCCTCCATGATCAACACATAGTTCTGGTGGTTAAGTGTCCCTCACGCAGGTGTGTGATCGCGAAAGGGGCTGGTGGTCGTGCCAGAGCTGAGGCCTTGGCAGTCCGCGAAACCGCGTGTGCGGAAGATCGCGGGTGCCGTGCGACCGGGTCTGGCACGCGTGGTGACCGCCACGAAACCGCAGGTCAAGCGGTTGGGGCGAGCGGTCGGACCGCAGCTGGCACGCATCACGCGGGCACGGGCACCCCGGCCGGCCACCCTGGTCCGCCCCCCTCGTCCCCGGAACCTCAGGACCTGGCAGTACACGGCGGGCGCCGCCACGGCGGGGCTCGCGCTGGCCGCCGGTGTGGTGACCGCGGCGGGCCCCTGGGACGCCAACGGTCAGCGTACGGCCGAGCGGGACCGGGCCGCCGCTCCGGGACGGACGGGTGGCGCAGATCACGGTTCCGGCACCGCAGCGGGAGAGCCGAGTCCCGCGCCCAGCGCCGGATCCGTCCTGACGGGCCTTGGCGCCGCCATGAACACCGTGAAGTCGGCGCCGAGCGGAGAACCCGCCGGAATCTCCGGAACGGCCGTCACGGACCTCCTGGGGCCCCTTCTGGACT
The DNA here is from genome assembly GCF_053597895.1 of Streptomyces sp. NPDC001220. Classification (NCBI taxonomy): domain Bacteria; kingdom Bacillati; phylum Actinomycetota; class Actinomycetes; order Kitasatosporales; family Streptomycetaceae; genus Streptomyces; species Streptomyces sp. NPDC001220. The sequence goes on along the minus strand of NZ_JBSFJE010000009.1, from coordinate 66,042 downwards.
CCTCGGCGCTCGGCGCCACCCGCACCGCCGTGGTCGTCGACGTGTCCACCGGCAGGCGCCTCTACGGCGCCGGCGCCGACACGGCCCTCACCCCCGCCTCCACCACCAAGATCGCCACCGCCGTCGCCGCCCTCTCCGCCCTCGGTCCCGACCACCGCATCACCACGCGCGTGGCCCTCGAACCCGGCACCAGGGAGGTCGTCCTGGTCGGCGGCGGCGACCCCACCCTGACCGCCCGCAAGGACCCGGGCGGCTGGGCCGGCCTGCGCACCCTCGCCACCGAGACGGCGAGATCGCTGACCGCGCGGGGCATCAAACAGATCACGCTCTCGTACGACACCACGCTCTACAGCGGCCCCGACCTGCACCCCATCGGGGTCAACGACAACATCGCGCGCGTGAGCCCCCTCATGGCCGACGAGGCCCGCACCGACGGCTCCGCCAACGGCCCTGCGATCCGGGTGGGCGACCCGGCGGCCGACGCGGCACGGAAGTTCGCGGGCTTCCTGACCGACGCCGGCATCAAGACCTCGTCGCCCGGCACCTCCAAGGCGAGCAGCCGGGCCGACACCCTCGCCGCCGTCTCCTCGCCCCCGCTGTCCGCGATCGTCGAGCTCATGCTGACCAACAGCGACAACGACATCGCCGAGGCCCTGGCCCGCCAGACGGCACTGGCGAGCGGCCGGCCGGCCAGTTTCGCCGGGGGAGCGGCCGCCATCCAGGCCCAACTGGCCCAGCTGGGCCTGCCGATGACCGGCGCCTCCTTCCACGACGGCAGCGGCCTGAACCGCGACGACCGGCTGACGGCGAACCTGCTCACCGCCCTGCTCGTCAAGGCCGCCGACGCGGACCGGCCGGGCCTGCGCCCGGTCCTCACCGGCCTGCCCGTGGCCGGGTTCACGGGCACCCTGAGCACGCGTTACACGGACGGCGCGGCCGGCGTCGTACGCGCGAAGACCGGCACCCTGACCGGGGTCAACACCCTGGCGGGCACGCTCGTGGACAAGGACGGCCGCCTGCTGGCGTTCGCCTTTCTCGCGGCGGACACCACGAGTCCGCAGGAGGCCCAGGAGGCACTGGACCGGACGGCGACGGCGCTGGCAGGCCTGTGAACCGCGGCGCCCGGCCGGCGCCGACACAGGCCCACACCGGCCGGCGCAAGCACCACCAACCCCGCCCACCGCACAAATCAGCCGCACCTTCACCAACCTCCACGGCCTGCCCCAAGTGGGAGCGCTAACGTACGGTTGACGCATGACGAGCATCGGTGGCGCTGCTTCTTCTGGGATGGTCGACTGGAATCTCGCGGTGGCGACCGCGACCCGGCTCGTGCGGCCGGGCCCCGAGGTGAGCCGTGACGAGGCCCGGGCCATCGTCGCGGAGCTGCGGCGGCACGCGAAGGCCTCGGAGGAGCATGTCCGGGGCTTCACTCGTATGGGGAACGACGACATCCACGACACCCCCGTCCTGGTGGTCGACCGCCCGGGCTGGGTGAAGGCCAACGTCGCCGGGTTCCGTGAACTCCTCAAGCCGCTGCTGGACAAGATGCAGGAGCGGCGGGCCGGCAGTCCGGGCGGCGCGGTACTCGGCGCGGTCGGCGGCAAGGTCACCGGCGTGGAACTCGGCATGCTGCTGTCGTTCCTGTCCTCCCGGGTGCTCGGCCAGTACGAGACCTTCGCCCCCGCCTCCCGCGACCTCCCCGCGGACGAGCACGGCGGCGGACGGCTGCTGCTGGTCGCCCCGAACATCGTCCACGTGGAGCGCGAACTCGACGTACAGCCCCACGACTTCCGCCTGTGGGTGTGCCTGCACGAGGAGACCCACCGCACCCAGTTCACGGCGGTGCCCTGGCTGCGCGCCCACCTGGAGGGCGAGATCCAGGGATTCCTGTCGGAGACCGACGTCGACCCGATGACCGTCCTCGAACGGGTCCGGGACGCCGCACAGTCGCTCGCCGGGGGCCGTCCGGACGCCGAGGAGGACGACGGCGGACGGTCGTTCGTCGAGCTGGTCCAGACCCCGGCCCAGCGCGAGATCCTCGGCCGGCTGACCGCCGTCATGTCCCTCTTGGAGGGCCACGCCGACTTCGTCATGGACGGGGTGGGACCGTCGGTCGTACCGACCGTCGCCGAGATCCGCGAGAAGTTCCAGCAGCGGCGGGCCAAGGGCGCCTCCCGCCTGGACACGACCCTGCGCAAGCTGCTCGGCCTGGACGCCAAGCTCCGGCAGTACCGGGACGGCGAGCGGTTCGTGCGGGCCGTCGTCGAACAGGTCGGCATGGACGGCTTCAACCGGGTGTGGACCTCCCCCAACACCCTGCCCACGAAGGCCGAGATCGCCAAACCGGCGGACTGGGTCGCGCGGGTGCATCGCAAAGCCGAGTCGTGAACCGACGGGGGTGTGGTGAATCGGATCCCGCCGACGGCAGGCGAACGCCCCTCCAATCACCCGTCCGAGGGACCGTGAGCGATGGGTAGGCGTGCGATGCTCGGGGAACGGCCCGTTTCTGTCACCATCTACACACTCTGAGTGACCGATCTCGGGTTCACCCCCCGAAAACTTCATGAAGGGAACCGGACATGGGTCCCCATCCTGCGGTCGCGGCGATACGCCTGGCGGTCCGCCGCGTCCTCCACGACATCCTCACCGACAACAGTTCCTACAGCCGTACCACCGGTGAACGCGCCGGTGGGCGCATCGTCGCGCGCCTCACGCGCCCCGTCGGAGACATCCCGGAACAGTCACCGAACGAGCGGCCCCCCTCCCCGCTCGTCCTCGTGGCATGCTCCGGCGGCGCCGACTCGATGGCGCTCGCCTCCGCCCTCGCCTTCGAGGCCCCCAAACTCGGCGTCCGTGCCGGCGGCATCACCGTCGACCACGGCCTGCAGCCCGGCTCCGACCTGCGGGCCGAAGAAGTCGTCCTGAGACTGCGCGAACTGGGCCTGGACCCGGCCGAGTCGATCACCGTGACCGTCGGCCGCGACGGCGGCCCCGAGGCCGCCGCCCGGGACGCCCGCTACGCCGCCCTGGACGCCGCCGCCGAGCGGCACGGCGCCACCGCGGTCCTGCTCGGCCACACTCGGGACGACCAGGCCGAAACAGTCCTGCTCGGGCTCGCCCGCGGCTCGGGCATCCGCTCCCTGTCCGGAATGGCCGCGGTCTCGGGGGCCGGCGGCCGTTACCGTCGCCCGTTCCTCCAGCTGGACCGGCAGACCGCCCGCAAGGCCTGCATGGTCCAGTCCCTGCCGGTCTGGGACGACCCGCACAACGCGGACCCGGCCTACACCCGCTCCCGGCTCCGCCACGAAGGCCTGCCCGCCCTGGAGAAAGCCCTGGGCAAGGGCGTCGTCGAGGCCCTCGCCCGCACCGCCCAGCTCTCCCGCGACGACGCCGACGCCCTCGACACCTGGGCCAGCCAGGCCGAGGCCTCCGTACGGGACGCGGCGGGTCAGCTGGAGTGCGCCAAGCTCTACGCCCTGCCACCCGCCGTCCGCCGCCGGATCCTGCGCCGCGCGGCCATCGAGGCGGGCGCACCGGCCGGTTCGCTCTTCGCCCGGCACATCGAGGAAGTCGACCGGCTGATCACCGGCTGGCGCGGTCAGGGAGTGATCAATCTCCCTGGCAAGGTCGTCGCCCAGCGTCAGGGTGGCAGACTGGTGATCCGGCAAGGCTGAATCCGCACCCCCCCGGGGTCCGGGCTCCGCCGGTGGGACGACCGAAAGTGATGCGGGTGGACGCGAAAGACATGGGTGCCGACCTTCAGCGGGTACTCATCACCAAGGAAGAGATCGACGCGAAGCTGGTCGACCTGGCCGCGAAGATCGACGCGGAGTACGCGGGCAAGGACCTGCTCATCGTCGGCGTCCTCAAGGGCGCGGTGATGGTCATGGCCGACCTCGCCCGGGCGCTGTCCACCCCCGTCACCATGGACTGGATGGCCGTGTCCTCCTACGGCGCGGGCACCCAGTCCTCCGGTGTGGTGCGGATCCTCAAGGACCTCGACACCGACATCAAGGGCAAGCACGTCCTGATCGTCGAGGACATCATCGACTCCGGACTGACCCTGTCCTGGCTGATCAACAACCTCGGCTCCCGCGAGCCCGAGACCCTGAAGATCTGCACCCTGCTGCGCAAGCCGGACGCGGCCAAGGTCGCCATCGACGTCGAGTGGGTCGGGTTCGACATCCCCAACGAGTTCGTCGTCGGTTACGGCCTCGACTACGCCGAGAAGTACCGCAATCTCCCGTTCGTCGGTACGCTCGCGCCCCACGTCTACGGCGGCTGAACCCCGGCTGATACGCCGGAGGGTCCACTTACGTAAGACGATCGGGAACCCCAGCGGGTTTCGCGCCGTTGGAGCATGCAGAGACGGGTTTGCCAGCCGTCCGAGCCGCTCCGTGCGGCTTCGGGTAGTCATGCTGGGGTACCGTCAGAAGAACTGTCTTATCAAACTCACTATGGCAGGAGGGACGGGGCGACACCGCTCCGTATGGATGGACGTGAAGCGATACTTCCGTGGGCCGGTCATGTGGATCGTGCTGGCCGTCCTTGCCGTGGTCGTGTTGATGCAGGTCGTCGGCTCGTCCGGCGGCTACAAGACGGTGGACACCGGCCAGGTCGTGGCGGCGATCAACGACAACAAGGTGGAATCGGCGAAGCTGACCACCGGTGACGAGCAGACCATCAAGGTCACGCTCAAGGACGGTCAGAAGGTCGACGGCAGCTCGAAGATCCAGGCGAGCTACATCGGCGACCAGGGCGTGACCATCGCCAACACGCTGCAGACCAAGTACCAGGACAAGCAGATCCCCGACGGTTACACCGTCTCGCCGACCAAGCAGAACGCTTTCGTCGGTGTCCTGCTCTCCCTGCTCCCCTTCGTCCTCATCGTGGTCGTCTTCCTGTTCCTGATGAATCAGATGCAGGGCGGCGGCTCCCGGGTCATGAACTTCGGCAAGTCCAAGGCGAAGCTCATCACCAAGGACACCCCGAAGACGACGTTCTCGGACGTCGCGGGCTGTGACGAGGCCGTCGAGGAGCTCCACGAGATCAAGGAATTCCTCCAGGAGCCGGCCAAGTTCCAGGCGGTCGGCGCCAAGATCCCCAAGGGCGTGCTCCTCTACGGCCGTCCCGGTACCGGCAAGACGCTGCTCGCGCGTGCCGTCGCCGGCGAGGCGGGGGTGCCCTTCTACTCGATCTCCGGTTCCGACTTCGTCGAGATGTTCGTCGGTGTCGGTGCCTCCCGGGTCCGCGACCTCTTCGAGCAGGCCAAGGCGAACGCCCCGGCGATCGTCTTCGTCGACGAGATCGACGCGGTCGGCCGTCATCGCGGCGCCGGCCTCGGCGGCGGTCACGACGAGCGCGAGCAGACCCTGAACCAGCTGCTCGTCGAGATGGACGGCTTCGACGTCAAGGGCGGCGTGATCCTCATCGCCGCGACGAACCGGCCCGACATCCTCGACCCGGCGCTGCTGCGCCCCGGCCGTTTCGACCGTCAGATCGCGGTCGACCCGCCGGACCTGCAGGGCCGTCTGGAGATCCTCAAGGTTCACCAGAAGGGCAAGCCGGTCGCGCCCGACGTCGACCTCGCGGCGGTCGCCCGCCGCACGCCGGGCTTCACCGGCGCGGACCTGTCGAACGTGCTGAACGAGGCGGCGCTGCTCACGGCCCGCAGCGACCGCAAGCTCATCGACAACCAGATGCTCGACGAGGCGATCGACCGTGTGGTCGCGGGCCCGCAGAAGCGGACCCGGATCATGTCGGACAAGGAGAAGAAGATCACCGCGTACCACGAGGGCGGCCACGCCCTGGTCGCGGCGGCTTCCCCCAACTCCGACCCGGTCCACAAGATCACGATCTTGTCCCGTGGCCGTGCCCTCGGTTACACGATGGTCCTGCCGGACGAGGACAAGTACTCGACCACGCGCAACGAGATGCTCGACCAGCTCGCCTACATGCTGGGCGGCCGCGCGGCCGAGGAACTGGTCTTCCACGACCCGACCACCGGCGCCGCCAACGACATCGAGAAGGCCACGGCCACCGCTCGCGCGATGGTCACGCAGTACGGCATGACCGAGCGTCTCGGCGCGATCAAGTTCGGCGGCGACAACACCGAGCCCTTCCTCGGCCGTGAGATGTCCCACCAGCGCGACTACTCGGAAGAGGTCGCCGCCCTGGTGGACGAGGAAGTCAAGAAGCTCATCGAGAACGCGCACAACGAGGCCTGGGAGATCCTGGTCGAGAACCGTGACGTCCTCGACAACCTCGTTCTCCAGCTGCTGGAGAAGGAGACCCTGGGCAAGGAGGAGATCGCCGAGATCTTCGCCGCGCTCCACAAGCGGCCCGCGCGGCCCGCGTGGACCGGCTCCTCCCGCCGTACGCCGTCCACGCGCCCGCCGGTGCTCTCCCCGAGGGAGCTCGCACTGACCAACGGGGCGAACGGCTCGACGCCGGCTATCAGCACCGCGAAGTCCACGGCGGCCGAGTCCGCCCCGGCGGTCGAGAAGGCCCCGGAGGACCGTCCCGAGAGCTGAGTCACACCGGTATCACCCGGCTCGGAATGGATGCCGCGCCCCCCAGGATCTAGCCTGGGGGGCGCGGCTTTTCGGTATGCCCGCATATGAGGCGCGTGACCCACAGGCGCCCCCTCCAAGGAACGAGGCACCTCAGATGACCGACCCCGTGACGCTGGACGGCGAGGGCACCATCGGCGAATTCGATGAGAAACGTGCCGAGAACGCCGTACGCGAACTCCTGATCGCGGTCGGCGAGGACCCCGACCGTGAGGGGCTCCGGGAGACTCCGGCGCGGGTGGCGCGGGCGTACCGCGAGCTGCTGGCGGGGAACCACCAGCAGCCCGAAGAGGTCCTGACGACGACCTTCGATCTCGGGCACGACGAGATGGTCCTGGTCAAGGACATCGAGATCGTCAGCCTGTGCGAGCACCACATGCTGCCGTTCCACGGCGTCGCCCACGTCGGCTACATCCCGGCGGAGACCGGCAAGATCACGGGACTGTCGAAGCTGGCCCGCCTGGTCGAGGTGTTCGCACGCCGTCTCCAGGTGCAGGAGCGGCTCACCACGCAGGTCGCCGACTCCCTGATGCGCATCCTGGAGGCCCGGGGCGTGATCGTCGTCATCGAGGCGGAGCACATGTGCATGTCGGTCCGGGGGATCCGCAAGCCGGGTGCCAAGACGACGACGTCGGCGGTTCGCGGCCAGCTCCGGGACGCCACGACGCGCGCCGAGGCGATGAGCCTGATACTGGCCCGCTGACCGCCCGGACGGGGCTCAGGCGGCCGGCTCGGCCCCGCTGTGGTGGTTGTCGTCGTCCTCCGGGAGCTTGCACACCCGCTCCAGGAACATCGCCGCCGCTATGACACCGATGCCGGCGACCACCGAGAAGGCCGCGTAGAGCGCCTGGTCGCGGCGGGCCGGGAGGTCGAGGAGCTCCAGCAGGAAGGCGCCCGTGCCGCCGTACATGCCGGCGACCAGGGCCGCGACCAGGGCGCTGGCCTGGCCGAAGACGACCGCGCGGGCGGCCATCAGGGGATCGACGCCCTTGGCACCCGGGCGACGCTCGCGCTGGGCCCGGAGACGGGCGCGCAGCGAGAGCGCCGTGGCGAGCAGCACCACGGCGATCAGGGCGAGGACGATCGGGGCGGCCACCGGCACGCTGGGCAGGGTCCCCACCGCGTTCCACAGGCGGGCCCCCGCCCAGGACAGCACCCCGGCCACGACGAACACGCCGGCCAGCACCCTGATCCGCAGCTCTTTCACTGTCTTCCTTCAGCTCCCCCGCAGCGATGTGGTCGTGTCGACCTTAACGACTACTCGGGCAGTCGGAGTTCCAGGTCCGCACGTGGTTCCACACCGTGCCGGGTGACGGTCGCCAGCAACTCGGCGACCGTGCCGCGGCCGGGCACCCGGGCCTCGGGGTCGACGTCGTACCAGGGCGCCAGCACGAAGGCACGCTCGTGGGCGCGCGGATGCGGCAGGGTGAGCTGCGGATCGTCGGAGACGACGTCCGCGTAGGCGACGATGTCGACGTCCAGGGTGCGCGGGCCCCAGTGCTCGTCCCGCACCCGGTTGAACGCCTCCTCCACCGCGTGCGCCCGCTCCAGCAGCGAGGACGGCGGGAGGGTGGTCTTCAGCACCACGATCGCGTTGTAGTACGTCGGCTGGCTGCCGGGGTCGACGCCCCACGGCTCCGTCTCGTACACCGGCGACACGGCCTTGATGCGGACGCCCGGGGTGTCCTCCAGGGCGTCGATCGCGCCCTGCAGGGTCTCCAGGCGGTTGCCGAGATTGGAGCCGAGGGCGACCACGGCGCGTTTGGGGTTGGAGAGGGTGGTGTCGGCGGCGTCGACCTGCTCGACGACGGAGGCGGGCACCGGCTGGACGGTCGGGTCGCTGGGACCCCGCAGAGAGGATGCGGTCATACTCGGCTCCGGGTGATGGTGACGGTGACGTCGTCGAAGGGGACGGTGATGGGCGCGTCCGGCTTGTGGACCTGGACCTCGACCTCTCTTACCCCCTCGTGCTTGAGGCAGACCTGGGCGATCCGCTCGGCGAGCGTCTCGATCAGGTTCACCGGCTCCCCCTCGACCACGGCGACGACCTCTTCGGCCACCACGCCGTAGTGCACGGTCTTCGTCAGGTCGTCGTCGGCCGCCGCCGGCCGGGTGTCCAGGCCAAGGACGACGTCCACGAGGAAGGTCTGGCCCTCCTCGCGCTCCTTGGGGAAGACACCGTGGTGCCCGCGGGCCTTCAGGCCGCGCAGCGCGACACGATCCACGCGAATCACTCCTGCAATCGTCGGTAACGGCGAGGTCGTATCGCGTGCGGGCGATCGACCGGCCTCAGACGAATCTACCTGCGGGCACTGACATAGCCGGGTCACGCGGCGGTGGCCCGCGCCGGGGGTTACAGGGTTCATCGTGTGTTTTCCCTGGAGAACCCGGCGGCTCACGGGCCGGTAGCCGCACCTACTGGTGAGTTCGTGATTCCAGCCACTTCTTGGGCCACGCGGACCGCACGGGCCTCGGCGGACGGCGGCGGACCGGCCGGACGGCTCGGGGGGCGCGGGTCTCTGGGGGGCGGGTCTCACGAGGGCGGGTCTCAGGAGGGCGTGTCGTCGTCCTCGTCCTCGTCGGTCTCCGACAGCACCGGGGAGGCGTGGTGGGACCAGAGCTTCCAGCCGTCCGGGGTACGCCGGAACACGTTCGTGGCGACGACCAGCTGCCCCACCAGCGGGCCCAGCTCCTGCCCGCCCGTGGGGGCCGGGCCGCCGCTGAGGATGTTCTCCGTGCAGGTCACCAGGGCGGTGTCGCCGGTGACGGAGACATGCACGTCGGTCAGGAAGAACTGGATGTAGTCGGTGTTCGCCATGATCAGCGCGTACGACCGCAGGACCTCACCGCGGCCGTTCAGCACCGGCCAGCCCGGGTGCACGCAGGAGACCACGCCGGTGTCCGCCGGATCGTGGTACTCCTCGTCGACGCCCAGGTCGGCGGGGGTGAGCCAGAGGCCGGACACCGCCTCGAAGTCGGCCCGCTCCACTGCCTCGTAGAAGGCGGTGTTGGCGGCCTCGACCTGCTCGACGTCGGTATGGGGGGCGCTCACCGGGCTCCCTCTGTGCGGTGGGGAGGGTTCTGCGGGGCGTGTGAGGCGTGTGAGGCGTGCGGGGCCTGGGGAGCTTGCGAGGCCTGGGGGGCCGGGGGCGCCTGCAGGGCTTGCGAGGCGTGCGCGCCCGGCGCGTCCACTCCCGTGCGCGCCCCCTCTATCGCGCGCGCGACCCGTACCGCGTCCGCCGTGGCGCGCACCTCGTGCACGCGCACCGCCCACGCGCCGGCGTGCGCCGCGAGCGCGGAGACGGCGGCCGTCGCCGCGTCGCGCTCCCGGGCCGGCGGAGGCGCTCCCTCGGGTCCGGCCAGGACCCGGCCGAGGAACCGCTTGCGGGAGGCGGCGACGAGCACCGGATGCCCCAGGGCGTGCAGCCGGTCGAGGTGGGCGAGCAGGGTCAGGTCGTGCTCGGAGTCCTTGGAGAAGCCGAGGCCGGGGTCGACGACGATGCGGTCGGGGGAGATGCCGCCGGCCAGGACCGCGTCCACGCGCGCGTGCAGCTCGTCGAGGACCTCGGCGACGACGTCGTCGTACACGCCCCTGACGTTGCCGCCGTCCAGGAAGCCCCGCCAGTGCATGACGACGAAGGGGGCGCCCGACTCGGCGACGACCGGGATCATGTCAGGGTCGGCGAGGCCGCCGCTGACGTCGTTGACGAGCGCCGCGCCGGCCGCGAGGGCCTGCTGGGCGACGGAGGCCCGCATGGTGTCGACGGAGACGACGACGCCTTCGGCGGCGAGGCCGCGGACCACGGGGATGACACGGCGCAGTTCCTCGTCCTCGTCGACGCGGGTGGCGCCGGGGCGGGTGGACTCACCGCCGACGTCGACGAGGTCGGCGCCCGCGGTGACGAGGTCGAGGCCGTGCTTGACGGCGATCGTCGTGTCGAACCAGCGGCCGCCGTCGGAGAAGGAGTCGGGGGTGACGTTCACGACCCCCATGACCGCGCACCGGTCCCATGCCGGAAGCCCTGCCACCTGGCCACGTCCGCTGTGGTTGCTCATACGTTCAGCGTAGGCCCAGGAAACGGCGGGCCTCCCGGGTGGCCTTCGGGCAGGCCCGAGCGGGGCCCCGGGCTGGAGGGGGAGGGGCGCCCGCTCGGGCCGGTCGTGGGGTCAGGCCGCTCGTATGCCCTGCTCGGCGACGCCGTGGGGGCAGGGGCGGGCGGCCGGGCTGCTGCGGCGCAGGAAGCGCGGCAGCGGAAGGGCGAGGCTGACGAAGCCCTCGGCCTGCATGGCGGCGAGGCCGATCCGCGGCAGGTCGCCGGAGGCCCGGTAGACCACGAAGCGCGGCTCCCAGCGCGGCTGGAACTTCGCGTTGAACTTGTAGAGCGACTCGATCTGGAACCAGCGGGACAGGAAGACCAGCAGCCCGCGCCAGGCACGCAGCACCGGGCCCGCGCCGATCTTCTCGCCCCGCGCGAGCGCCGAGCGGAACATCGCGAAGTTGAGCGAGATCCGGGCGATGCCCAGCTTCGGGGCGGCCTGGAGGGCGGCCACGATGAGCAGTTCGTTCATCCCGGGGTCGGCCGCCCGGTCGCGGCGCATCAGGTCCAGGGAGACGCCGTCGGTGCCCCAGGGCACGAAGTGCAGGATCGCCTTGAGGTCGCCGTAGGGACCGGGTGTCTCGTCGGCCTTGTGGGCGGTGGCGATCAGGCAGTCACCGTCGGCGGCGTCGCCGATGCGGCCCAGGGCCATCGAGAAGCCGCGTTCGGTGTCGGTGCCGCGCCAGTCCTCCGCCGCCCGGCGGATGCGGTCCAGTTCGGCCTCGCCGAGGTCACGGATGCGCCGCACCCGGGTTTCGTAGCCGGCCCGCTCGATGCGCTTGACCATCTGGCGCACGTTGCGCATCGCGCGTCCGGCGAGCGAGAAATCCGCTACGTCCACCACCGCCTCGTCGCCCAGTTCGAGGGCGTCCAGGCCGGTCTCCCGGGTCCACACCTCGCCGCCCGTCTCCGAGCAGCCCATCACGGCGGGGGTCCAGGAGTGGGCCTTGGCCTCGTCCATGAAGCGTTCGATGGCGCCGGGCCAGGCCTCGACGTCGCCGATCGGGTCGCCGCTGGCGAGCATCACGCCGGAGACGACGCGGTACGTCACCGCCGCCTTGCCGCTGGGAGAGAAGACGACCGCCTTGTCGCGGCGGAGCGCGAAGTGGCCGAGGGAGTCACGGGCGCCGTGCTTCTCCAGGAGGGCGCGCAGCCCGGCCTCGTCCTCCTCGGTGAGGTGGGCGGCGGGGTGTTCGGGGCGGAAGGCGAGGTAGATGGTGGTGACCGCGGTGATCAGGCCGAGGGCGCCGAGCGAGAAGGCGACCGTCCAGGAGGTGGACCCCTCGTAGTCGACGGGGCCCTCGAAGCCGAACAGGCCGTACAGGACGTGGGTGATGCGGTCGGCCAGGCTCGGGTCGCCGATCGTGCGCTTCGGGTGGGCGCTGACGATGACGAGCCCGAGCGCCAGCGAACCGGCGCTCATGAGCACGAAGTTGGCGAGCGCCCGCCACCGGCTGCGCGGGTCGGGCAGCGCCTTGAACTCGCTCCGGTGGATCACCAGGGGCACGAACAGCGCCAGTGAGATCAGGGCCCCGATGACCGAGTGCCGGTACACGAACTGCGACACGGCGCCGGCCGGCAGGAGCGCGACCGCGGCCCGCCACGCCCGGCGCTTGCGCCGCTTGAGCCCGTGCGCGAGCAGCAGCAGCAACACACCGACACTGAGCGAGAGCGCGGCGGCGAACGGCCCCAGCGACCCGGGCAGCACCTCGGCCATGGCGTGCATACGGCTGTGCCTGAAGCGCGGGAACACACCCGCGGCGATGTCCAGGACGCCTACGACCGCGCACGCCCTGCCGACCAGAGCGGGGACCGCCTCAGGGCGCGGACTACGGACTATGCGCCGCGCCCGGCTTGATCGGCCCGGAACCCCGCCCGACATTTCCCCATCTATCCTGACAGACATCGCATCCCGTAGTTCTGCGAGAGACCTTGAATCCGGGCCCGATTCGGGCATCCGGCGACATTGCGCCCTCTAGGACGGTGTCTCGGGGGGAGAGGTTCACTCCCCATCGGAAAGCCGGGTCAAAGGCCAAGGAAAGTCCGGGGCAAGCCTCGCTGAAAGCGGCGGTCGTCACGGGGGAAAGCGCAGGCAGGGAGCACCTCATGGGACTCACGAGCGATAAAACGCTGGCATTGGCGATCCTGTTCGCCGTACTGCTGTTCGTCGGCACGGTGTGGTTGTGGCCCCGGCTGGCCCGCCGGAACTGGCGGGCCGTCAGTGGTCGCGTCGGCCTTCTGCTGGCCACTCAGACGCTGCTCTTCGCATGCCTCGGGATAGCGGCCAACCAGTCCTTCGGTTTCTACGCCAGCTGGGCGGACCTGTTCGGCAGGGAGACGGACCAGGGTGTCGTCGTCGACCACGCGGTGGGCGGCGCGGGCCGCGGCCCGCTCCACGTGATCGCCACCTCCCACGTGCACGGCGCCCCCGGTGTGCAGCCACAGTCGGCCGGTCAGATCCAGCAGGTCGACATCGTCGGCCGTACGACCCACATCGCCACGCCCGCCTACGTGTACCTGCCGCCGGAGTACTTCCAGCCGCAGTACCGCACCCGTACGTTCCCGGTGACGGTCGTCCTCACCGGCTACCCGGGCACCGCGCGGTCGCTCGTCGACAAGCTGCACTACCCGCGTACGGCACAGCAGCTGGCCAAGGACGGGCGGATGCGGCCGATGATCCTGGTGATGCTGCGGCCCACGGTCGCACCGCCCCGGGACACCGAGTGCGTGGACGTCCCGGGGGGCCCGCGGAGCGAGAGCTTCTTCGCCAAGGACCTGCCCGACGCCGTGGCCGCGCACTACAGGGTCGGCGGGAAGCCGGGAAGCTGGGGGATCGTCGGCGACTCGACCGGCGGCTACTGCGCGCTCAAGCTGGCGATGCACCACCCCCGCGTGTACGCGGTCGGCGCGGGCCTGTCCCCGTACTACAAGGCGCCCGTCGACCCCACGACCGGTGATCTCTTCCAGGGCGACGGGAAACTCCGCGACCGCGCGAACCTGTGGTGGCTCCTCGGGCACGAACCCGCTCCGGACACGTCCTTGCTGGTCACCAGCAGCAGAATCGGAGAGACCAATTACAAGGACACGGTGAAATTCATCGCGCGCGTGCAGGCCACGAACCTGACCCGGATCTCGTCGATCATCCTCGACAGCGGCGGCCACAACTTCAACACCTGGCGCCGCGAGATCCCCGCGACGCTCCAGTGGATCAGCAGCCGGCTGAGCGACCGCTGAGGGCGGCCCCCGGCGACGCAATGCGAAGACTTCGTTGTCGCCGTGTTTTTACGGCCCGGGGCACCACGATTCGCCTACGCGCGGTAAGTTTCTGGCCATGCCACGTGGACGTCACCGTCATTCCCCGCCTTTGCACAGGCTGTTGCCTCCTTCGGCGATCGCCGGTGTCTCCCTCGTCTGCGCTCTGGGCCCCTGGTTGTTCTCCCAACCGACGGTGCTGCGCATGCTGGCCGCGATAGCCGCGGCGACCGCGGCCGTCGGTGCCGCCGTCATGCGCCGCTGGGACAGCGAGGCGGGCAAGCAGGTGGCCGACCTGTCACGCGCGCGTGCGAGTGACGAGTGGCGCCACGAGGAGCGGATCGCCGAGCTGGAGACCGACCTCGAGGAGTCGCGGGAGCTGCGCGCCAAGCTGGAGCAGCGACTGCGCGCGAAGCGGTCGGAGCTGGCGGGACTGCGCAACGAGCACGCGTCCCTGCTGCGCCGCTACGCCACGGCCGAGACCGAGCGCGCGAGCGCCCTGGAGGGCCGCCGCCTGCTGGAGATCGAGGCCACCGTGCCGTCGAACGCCCTGCCGGCCGCCCGGACCGCCGAAGAGGCGGAAGAGCCCGCGGAGGCGGCGGGCGTCGAGGAGCTGGAGGTCGAGGAGACGGCCCCGGCGGTCTTCTCGCCGGAGGGCTCCAAGCTGTTCCTGCGGGCCAAGGTGGCATTGGCCCGCTTCGACGAGGGCGACGCACCGGCGGTCGAGTCCGACGCCGACATCGACACCGAGGGCGCGACGGAGACGACCGCCGCACCCGACGCGCCGAAGGGCGAGTCCGCACCGGAGGACGAGGAACAGGGGAAGCCCGAGGCGGTCGACGGGCATACGCGCGCGGCCGCCGTCACCACTGCCGAGCCGGCGGACACCACCCCGGCCCCGACGGAGGAGGACGCCCGCACCACGTCGGCACCGTCCGTCAACTCCGTTAAGCCCACCGGGCACTTCACCGTGCCGACCGCGGTGGCCGTGCTGCCGGCCGCGCCCATCCCGCGTCCGCTGGTCACCGGCGGGTTCGACTTCTTCGGCACCCAGAAGGGCTCGGCCGCCGGCGGGCTGGACTCCATGCACAACGAGGACCTCGCGGACGTCGTCGGCCAGGAGGCGCTCGCGCTCCACAAGGCCGAGTCCGAGGCCGAGTTCAAGCCCGCCGACCCGGAGACCCGGGGCGTCGGCCAGATCATCGACCTGACCGCGCACGACGAGACCGAGCAGATCAACCTCGGCGGCCTGCGCAGCGCCGCCTCCTGACCACCGCGGCACCTTCGCGGAAGCCGCGCCGATACCGATTCGGTCCTGAGCCGGTCCTGAGCCGGTCCTGAGCCGGTCCTGAGCCGGTCCTGAGCAGGTCCTGAGCCGGGGCACCCGACGGGTGCCCCGGCTCAGGCGTTCCCTTGGCCGTCCGCGGGCTCCCCGGCGCCCTTCGGGCACCGTGCTCAGGCCATCCAGCGGTCCGGACGCGCCGAGCGGCGGCCCGTCCGGGACCGCTCGGCCTGCTCCCGCAACAGCGACGCGGCCGCCCCCGCGTCTCGCAGACGGGCCGTCACGGTCTTGTCCGCCCCCGTGTCCACATGAACGTCCGCGAGCCGCCACAGCCGCTCCCAGGGCCCCTGCGTCAGCCGTACGCTCTGGACCTTGGCGTGCGGGACCAGCGCCAGGCGCCGGCGCAGCAACCCGTGCCGCGCGGCGAACACCGTCTCCGTGACCGCGAGCCCGTAGCCGCGCCACCACAACGGAACGCACCAGCGGGCCCGCCGGGGCGGCCGGGGCAGCTCATCGGGCACCGTCACACCGGGCAGCACGCGCGCGACGACCGACTCGGCGACCGCGCGCGGCGCGACCGGCACCAGCACCGAGTTCGCCGACCCGGCCACGTCCAGCTCCACCCGCACCCAACGCAGCGGCCGCCACAGCAGCGGCTCCACGATCCGCACGGTCTGCACCCGCCCCGGCGGCACCGTCTCGTGCGTGCGGTCGAGCAGCCCGTGGTCGATGCGCAGCCCGTCGGGGGACTCCCCGACCGTCCAGTCGTACTCCCCGACGAACCTCCCCACACTGGTCGTGGCCGCCGCGCCGAGCAGCGGCAGGGCGGTGGCGAGGACCGTCCACACGCTGTGGGTGGCCAGCCACAGCACCGGCGGTACGACGAGGGCGGCGGCCAGGGAGCCCCAGGTGGCGCCCGTCAGCACGAGGGAGAGCGCGAGCTTGCCCGGGGGCACACGCATCAGCTCGTGCGCCGGCGCCTCGCCGACTTCGCGCGCCGTCTCGGGCGCGAATCCGGCGGCGCGCGCCAGCAGCTCCGCGCGGAGCGCACGCGCCTCACCCTGCCCCAGGAAGGCCAGCTCGTCCTTCTTGTCGGTGCCGACGACGTCGATGCGCAGCTTGGCGACACCCGCCACGCGCGCGAGCAGCGGCTGGGTCACGTCGACGGCCTGGATCCGCTCCAGCCGGATGTGCGCGGTGCGCCGGAACAACAGCCCCGTGCGTATGCGCAGTTCGCTGTCGGTCACCGCGAAGTAGGTGAACCACCAGCTCAGGAAGCCGTACAGTGCGCCCGCCGTGACCAGGACGGCGAGTCCGGCCAGGAGCATGGTCGTGGTCAGCTTCGTCAGCTGTTCCTGGGCCTGGTTCGGGTCGTGCACCGCCCAGCCGGTGAGCACCGCGACCGGCGCCCACGCCCGCCGGAACGGCGTCACGGGATGCAGCCGCCGCTCGCCCACGGCCTTGCCGGCGCGTATGGCGCCGTCGACGCCGGGCGCGGTCACAGGCCCGCCGATCGGGCTTCGCCGAGCTCGGTGAGCCGGTCGCGCAGCCGTTCCGCCTCGGCCGGGTCGAGGCCGGGGATGGCCGCGTCGGTAGCGGCGGCCGCCGTGTGCAGCTGCACGCTCGCCAGGCCGAAGTACCGCTCGACGGGCCCCGAGGTCACCTCCACCAGCTGCATGCGCCCGTACGGCACCACGGTCTCCTCGCGCCACAGCACGCCGCGGCTGATCAACAGGTCGTCCGCGCGCTCGGCGTACCGCCAGGAACGCCAGTTGCGGCCGATCAGCACCCAGCCCCAGGCCATCACGGCCAGCGGCAGCAGCGCGAAGGCCGCCCACACCGGCCCCGCGAGCAGACCCGGCAGCAGGCCCACGGCGAGCGTGAGCAGCCCCAGCCACACCACCAGCAGCAGCCGCCGCATCCGCAGCAGGCCGGGCGGCAGCCCCGTCCACACCCGCTCGGTCTCCATCGCCCCGGCACCGGCCGGGCTCCCCGTCTCCATGAGGTCAGCGTACGTACGAGAGACTGGGTTCATGACTCCTACGACGGAGACCACGGTCGGTATCGGCGGCGCCGCGGAGAGCACCGACATGGTGCTCAACATCGGCCCCCAGCACCCCTCCACGCACGGCGTGCTGCGGCTGAAGCTCGTGCTGGACGGCGAGCGGATCGTCTCCGCCGAGCCGGTGATCGGCTATATGCACCGCGGCGCGGAGAAGCTCTTCGAGGCGCGCGACTACCGGCAGATCATCATGCTCGCCAACCGCCACGACTGGCTGTCGGCCTTCTCGAACGAGCTGGGCGTGGTCCTCGCCGTCGAGCGCATGCTCGGCATGGAGGTGCCGGTCCGCGCGGTGTGGACACGCACCCTGCTCGCCGAGCTGAACCGGGTGCTCAACCATCTGATGTTCCTCGGCTCCTACCCGCTGGAGCTGGGCGGGATCACCCCGGTCTTCCACGCTTTCCGCGAGCGCGAGGAGCTCCAGAACGTCATGGAGGAGGTCTCCGGCGGACGCATGCACTACATGTTCAACCGTGTCGGCGGCCTCAAGGAGGACCTCCCGGCCGACTGGACCGCACGCGCGCGTGCCGCCGTTTCCGCCGTGCGCTCCCGTATGGACGTCTTCGACGGCCTGGTCCTCGGCAACGAGATCTTCCGCGGGCGCACCCGGGGCGTGGGCGTCCTCGCGCCGGAGGCCGTGCACGCCTACGGCGTGAGCGGGCCCATCGCGCGTGCCTCGGGCGTCGACTTCGACCTGCGCCGCGACGAGCCCTACCTGGCCTACGGAGAACTCCAGGACACGCTCCGCGTGGTCACCCGGGCCGAGGGCGACTGCCTGGCCCGCTTCGAGTGCCTCCTGGAGCAGACCCACAACGCCCTGGACCTGGCCGACGCCTGCCTGGACCGGGTCGCCGAGCTGCCGCCGGGACCGATCAACCAGCGGCTCCCCAAGGTCCTCAAGGCACCCGAGGGCCACACCTACGCCTGGACCGAGAACCCCCTCGGCATCAACGGCTACTACCTCGTCAGCAAGGGCGAGAAGACCCCGTACCGGCTGAAGCTGCGCTCGGCGTCGTTCAACAACATCCAGGCGCTGATGGAGCTGCTGCCGGGGACGCTGGTGGCGGACATGGTCGCGATTCTGGGGTCGATGTTCTTCGTGGTGGGGGACATCGACAAGTAGGGCGCGGGCGCGCGGGGCGTGAGGCATGGGGTGGTGCGCGCCGGGCGGGGGCGTGTGGCATGGGGTGGTGCGCGTCGGGCGGGGGCGTGTGGCGTGTGGCGTGCGCTGCATGTGGTGCTGGGGCCCGCGCGCCGGACGCGCGGTCACCGCAGCGGGTTCTCGATGCTCACCGGCTGCAGCAGCCACCCGAAGTCGCCGAGGCCGCCGGAGGCGGTGAGCTCGGCGGCCTCGCCGGCGCTCGCGAGGGCGCGTACGTAGGCGGCGGGGTGGGTGGAGGCGAGCGTGAGCGGGGGGCGTGCGCCGAGGAGACCCAGAGCGCGCAGGGCGGCGCGTTGGGTGAGGAAGAGCGCTTCGGGGAGGGCGTACGCCGGGTCGAGCGCCGTGCACGCGTCCAGCGCGACGTGCGCGGTGATGTCGCACGACCCGTCCGGGACGGGCGTCGTCGCGCGCCCCTCGCGGAAGCCGGTGAGCGTGCCGAACGGGGGGCGGGTTTCCACGGTGTGCGCGTAGTCCACGGCCACCGCGAGCCCCTCCCGCACGCAGGTGACGGCGTCCGCCCACGCCCGGTCCCGGGGCAGCCCGATCTCCGCGCGCAGCCCCGGCTCGGTGCCCAGCGGCCACCACCGCGTGAGCCACTCCGCGTCCGCGCCCGAGACACGCTCTCCGAGCAGTTCGGTGCCGTCGCGCCGGACGTGCACCAACCGGGGCGTACCGGCCGAGTCCACCTCGGCGACGTCGACCGGGACGTTGTCGAGCCATTCGTTGGCGAAGAGCAGGCCGGTGATCGTGCGCGGCAGTTCGGTCAGCCAGGTGATGCGGTCGGGCAGGCCGTGCGGCCGGTCGGCGACCTCGACGGCACGGGCACGCGTGCGTGCCGCCACGTCGGCGGGCAGCGCGGCGAGCACGCCGGTGACCAGCTCGCCCCGGCCGGCGCCCATGTCGACGAAGTCCAGCGTCCCGGGGCGCCCCAGCGCCTCGTCGACCCGGCACAGCAGCTCGGCCACTGCCTCGGCGAACAGCCGCGACGCGTGGACCGACGTACGGAAGTGGCCGGCCGGTCCCTCCGGGCGGCGGTAGAAGCCGCCAGGGCCGTACAGGGCCGCCTCGGTGGCCGCACGCCAGCCACGGAAGTCGTCTGCCGTCTCCCGCGTCGCCTCATCCGTCACCGGGCCAGACTAGGCGCACAGGTGATCACCTTCTCCACCTTGCGGAGTACGTGTGCGGAACAGGGATCGGCCCTCCGGTTGACCCCTGCACCTATCACGCTTCCCTACTCTGGGTTACGTGCAGCGCCTCTATGACTTCCTCCGCAGGAACCCGACATGGGTCGACAGCTTCTGGGCCGTCGTCCTGCTCGGGGTTTCCTGCGTGAGTGTCGTGAACCTCAGCGGGGCGCCCGGCCATCACGGTTCGACCGCCGCCATGCTGGCCGTGTCCGTCGTCATGGGAGTGGTGGTCGCACTGCGCCGCCGGTTTCCGGAGCCGATGCTGCTGCTGACCGCGGCGACCGGCCTGGCCCAGCTGATCCTCGACATCGAGACGACGGTCGCCGACTTCGCGATGCTGGTGATCGTCTGCACGGTCGCCGCGGTCGGCGAGCGCTGGGCGTCCCGGTTCGCCCTCTACGCGGGGCTGTGCGCGGCGCCGCTGGCGCAGATCCGGTGGCCGCAGGACAGGACGAGTCTCGTCGGGCACCTGGCCATCGTGGTGTTCCAGACGGTGCCGTTCGTGCTCGCCTGGGTGCTCGGCGACTCCATGCGCACCCGCCGCGCCTACTTCGCACAGCTGGAGGAGCGTGCCGCCCGGCTCGAGAAGGAGCGCGAGGCGCAGGCCAAGGTCGCGGTCGCTGCCGAGCGCGCCCGGATCGCGCGCGAACTGCACGACGTGGTCGCGCACAACGTGTCGGTGATGGTGGTCCAGGCAGACGGCGCCGCCTATGTCCTCGACGCCGCCCCCGACCAGGCCAAGAAGGCCCTGGAGACGATCTCCTCCACCGGCCGCCAGGCCCTCGCCGAGATGCGCCGCCTGCTGGGCGTGCTGCGCACGGGCGAGCACAAGGAGGTCGGCGAGTACGTTCCGCAGCCCGACGTCGAGCAGATCGACGAGCTCATCGAGCAGTGCCGCAGCTCCGGCCTGCCCGTCGACTTCAAGGTCGAGGGCACCCCGCGCCCGCTGCCCAGCGGCGTCGAGCTCACGGCGTACCGGATCGTGCAGGAGGCGCTCACCAACACCCGCAAGCACGGCGGGCCCAACACGGGCGCCAGCGTGCGGCTGGTCTACTTCGACGACGGACTCGGCCTGCTGGTCGAGGACGACGGCAAGGGCGCCCCGCACGAGATGTACGAGGAGGGCGGCGCCGACGGGCAGGGGCACGGCCTGATCGGCATGCGCGAGCGGGTCGGTATGGTCGGCGGCACGCTCGACGCGGGGCCCCGTCCCGGCGGAGGATTCCGCATCAGTGCTCTGCTGCCGCTCAAACCGGCGCATTGACACAGACGCGCGCCCCCGGTTGACACCTGTCACGCCCCCCGGGGAAATCCCCGCAACAGACCGACGAACGGAAACGGAAGAGGACCCGATGACGATCCGCGTGATGCTCGTCGACGACCAGGTGCTGCTGCGCACCGGGTTCCGGATGGTGCTCGCGGCCCAGCCGGACATGGAGGTCGTCGCGGAGGCGGGAGACGGCGTCGAGGCCCTCCAGGTGCTGAAGTCCGCCGATGTCGACGTCGTCCTGATGGACGTGCGCATGCCCAAGCTGGACGGGGTGGAGACCACCCGCCGCATCTGCTCGGAGCCCGAGCCGCCCAAGGTGCTCATCCTGACCACCTTCGACCTCGACGAGTACGCCTTCTCGGGGCTGAAGGCGGGCGCCTCCGGCTTCATGCTCAAGGACGTGCCGCCGGGCGAGCTGCTGGCCGCGATTCGCTCGGTGCACAGCGGCGACGCCGTCGTCGCGCCGTCCACCACCCGGCGGCTCCTCGACCGGTTCGCACCGATGCTGCCCTCCGCAGGCAAGGAGTCCCAGCACCAGGAGCTGAACCGGCTCACCGACCGCGAGCGCGAGGTCATGGTGCTGGTCGCGCAGGGTCTGTCGAACGGCGAGATCGCGAGCCGGCTGGTGCTCTCCGAGGCGACCGTGAAGACCCATGTGGGCCGCATCCTGACCAAGCTCGGCCTGCGCGACCGGGTCCAGGTGGTCGTGCTCGCCTACGAGACCGGGCTGGTCCGCGCGGGCGGCGGCCACGGCTGACCCACTCCCGCGCGGCCGACGTACGGCCCGCGCGGCTAGCGGAGTATCCCTTCCAGGAAGTCGCTGCCGAGGCGGGCCACCACCGTGACGTCCAGCTGGTGCAGCACGTACCGGCCGCGGCGGCGCGTGGTGACCAGGCCCGCCTTCTTGAGGACGCCCAGGTGCCGGGAGACCTCGGGTGCCGAAAGACCGTGCACCTGCGCCAGTTCGCTGGTGGTGTACGCACTGCGCGCCAGGTACCGGCACAGCCGCATCCGGACGGGATGGGACAGCGCCGCCATCCGCAGCGTGAGCGCCTCCACCGACGCGGGGGAGGCCAGCTCCGGCGAGCCGACCGGGTAGTGCAGCACCGGCTGCCAGCCGTAGCGGTGCAGGACCATCAGATGGGGCCAGCCGAGGCTCGTGGGCACCAGCAGGAGGCCGTCGGCGTCGACCACGGCATGGCCGTCGGTGAGCTTGTCCACGGTGATCCGCGCGCCCGCCTCGTCGAGCGTCACGACCGGCGAGACCGCGGCCAGCGCCTCGGCCAGCCCCTTGCGGCGCAGCAGCTCCGTCTTGTGCCGGGCGTCGGCCGCCAGCTGGTGACGCAGCCGCGACCAGGCCTCGTCGAAGAACGCCTCGGCGCAGTCCTCCAGGAACCGGCGCAGCCACGCGCGCACACTCGGCGGATCGTCGAGCAGCCGCTGCGCGAACCGGACCTGCTGCGGACCGCGCGAGGCGGCCACCTCCAGTGCCCTGCGGCGCCCGACCGGATCCGACAGAAGGGCCGGCGCCTGCGTGTCGTAGGAGAGCACGCAGGTGAACTCCAGGGCCGCGTCGACGAACTGTTCGTCCGTCAGCTTGTCCAGCTGGCCGAGCTCCTCGGCCAGCGTCCCGCCCGGGACGGCGCCGGGAACGGCCGCGTACGGCAGGAACAGGTCCGAGAACGTCGACCGCCACAGAAAGTCCGCCTCGCACATGCGGTCGGCCAGATGCGGCTCCATCCGGGCGGTCACGCCGGTCACCCAGCCCTGGAGGCCGGGATGGTGCCCCGGCTCAGACAGCGCGTGCAGCGCCATGCCGAGCTCGGCCAGGGGCGAGGGCACCACGGCGACCCTCTCCGGCCGCAGCCCCGCGATGTCGATACGTACGCTCATGTCCCCATCGTGCACCCCGCCACCGACAACGCCTCCCCCGATTGACGGGCGCCGTCAATCGACACGACGGCGGCGCGGTGGGCGCGCAAGGCTGGGGACTCATGAGCATCGTCCAGCAGCACTTCCTCGACACGTACCGCGCTCAGCAGCACGGGGAGCCCGCGCCGCCCGCGCCCGGCGCGCACGATGCGCGCGTGGCGCGTGCGGCGCGCGATTACCGGCGGTTCCGTGCGGTTGTCGCGGGACGGCCGGCGCGCGGGCGGATCCGGGGCGCCGTGGTGCGGTGGGCGCGCCCGCGCGCCTCGTAGGAGGCGTGCGCCGGTCGCCCACCGGGGGTGCCGGGCAGCGCTCGGCGGAGCGTGCGCGCCGGTGGGGGGTGCACTGACGGTTCCCCGCGCCCCTAGCGCGGCGCTGTGGGCAACCGGCGCACGAATTCCGCGACCGCCGCCCGCACCTCCTCCGCCGTCCAGCCCAGGCCGGCCTCCGACACCGTCACCTCGGTCATGGACAGACCCGGGCCCTTCGTCTCCCAGAAGCCGGCGAAGAGGTACGTGCCGGTCTCCTCGGCCTGCCGTGCCGCCGCCTCCAGCAGCACGTCGGCGTCGTACGGCAGCCAGACCTGGAACTCGTGGGTGTGCGGCTCCTCGGGGTGCACGCGCGTCCACGCGAGCCCCGCCTCGGCGAAGCCCTCGCGCAGGGCGGCGGCGACCACGCGCGCGTGGCGGACGTAGTCCGGGAGGCGGGGCAGTTCGCGCTCCAGGCCGATCAGGGCCGCGAGCGCCGTCGGGAACTGCTGGAAGATCATGCCGCCGTAGCGGTGGCGCCAGGTCTTCGCCTCCTCGACCAGAGCCTTCGGGCCGGCCAGGGCGGCGCCGCCGATGCCGCCGAGGGACTTGTAGAACGACACGTAGACGCTGTCCGCGAGGTCCGCGATCTCGTGCAGGGGGCGCCCGAAGCGGACGGTGCACTCCCACAGGCGCGCGCCGTCGAAGTGCACCACCGCGTCGCGCTCCCGCGCCGCCTCCACGACCTCGGTGAGCTCCTCCCAGGTGGGCAGCACGTATCCGGCGTCCCGGAGGGGCAGTTCCAGCATCAGCTCCCCGAAGGGCTCCTCGAAGTCGCGTATCTCCTCGGCGGTGGGGAGTCTGGGCTCGCCCGTGACGCGGACCGTGCGCAGGCCGGCGACCTCGCGGAAGGCGTCGCGTTCGTGGACCTCGGGGTGGGCGAGGGCGTGCAGGGCGACCGTGGGGTTGCCGGTCCGGGCCGCCCAGCAGCGCAGGGCCACCTGCTGGGCCATCGTGCCGGTCGGGAAGAACGCGGCGGACTCCGTGCCCAGCAGGGCCGCGACCCGCTCCTCCAGGGCCGCGACGATCCCATTGCCGTAGACGTCCCCCGGCTCGTCCAGGTCGTACACGTCGGGGGCCGCCTCGTGGAGCAGCGCGAGCCGTTCACGCAGGGAGGCACGCGGGCCCACGCGCGCGAGGACGCGATCGGCCTTCCGGTAGGCGGCCGCGCGCCGCTCTCGCATCCGCTGTTCCGCCGACCGGGGTTCGTTCGGCTGTTCGTCCTGGGGCGTCGTCGCCGTATCGCTCATGCCGTGGATGATGCCGTGGCGCCGGGACGGAGGTCCTCGCATTTTCCGCCCGGGGGGGGCCGTCCCGGGCGGTGTGACCGGTCACCCACAGCCTGTGGACAGCCAACTGGGCCCGAACCCGATAGCGTTAACATGACGAGAAATCGTCCGGTACCCAGAGCGGACTGGAACGGGAAGGCCACCGTCGCGTGAGTACAGTCCAACAGCCAGACCCCAGTGACCGCCCCGCGCGGCTCACCGTCGGCGTCGTCGGCGCCGGCCGGGTGGGTCCCGCGCTCGCCGCGTCCCTGCAGCTCGCCGGGCACCGTCCGGTGGCCGTCTCCGGGGTCTCCGACGCCTCCCGGCGGCGCGCCGAGGCGATGCTGCCCGACATCCCGCTGGTACCCCCCGCCGAGGTCCTCCAGCGCGCCGACCTGGTGCTCCTGACCGTCCCCGACGACGCCCTGCCCGGCCTGGTCGCCGGCCTCGCCGAGACCGGCGCGGTACGGCCGGGCCAGCTGCTCGTGCACACCTCCGGGCGATACGGCGCCAAGGTCCTCGATCCGGCCCTGCGCGCGGGCGCGCTGCCGCTGGCCCTGCACCCGGTGATGACCTTCACCGGGACACCGGTGGACGTGCAGCGGCTCGCGGGCTGCTCGTTCGGGGTGACCGCGCCCGAGGAGCTGCGGCTGGCCGCCGAGGCCCTCGTCATCGAGATGGGCGGCGAGCCGGAGTGGATCTCCGAGGAGAACCGCCCGCTCTACCACGCGGCCCTCGCCCTCGGCGCCAACCACCTGGTCACCCTGGTCGCCCAGTCCATGGAGCTGCTCCGCACGGCCGGTGTCGAGGCCCCGGACCGGATGCTAGGCCCGCTGCTCGGTGCCGCCCTGGACAACGCCCTGCGCTCCGGCGACGCGGCACTGACCGGGCCGGTAGCGCGCGGGGACGCGGGCACCGTCGCCGCGCACGTCACGGAGCTGCGCCGGCACGCCCCGCAGACCGTCGACGGCTATCTGGCGATGGCCCGTGCCACGGCCGACCGGGCGCTCGCCCAGGGCCTGCTGAAGCCGGAACTCGCCGAGGACCTCCTCGGCGTCCTCGCCGGCGGCACGAACGGCACCCACGGCACCGAGGGGAACCCCCGATGAGCACCACCCTGCTGCGCACCGCCGACGAACTGCACGCGCGCGTGCGACACGGTCGCCGGGCCGTCGTGATGACCATGGGTGCCCTGCACGAGGGCCATGCCACGCTGATCCGGAGCGCCCGCGAGATCGCCGGCCCGGACGGCGAGGTCGTCGTCACGGTCTTCGTCAACCCGCTGCAGTTCGGGGCCGGCGAGGATCTCGACCGCTACCCGCGCACCCTGGACGCCGACCTGAAGATCGCGGAACAGGCGGGCGCGGACGCCGTGTTCGCCCCGTCGGTCGAGGAGGTCTACCCGGGCGGGCAGCCCCAGGTGCGGATCACCGCGGGTCCGATGGGCACGCTCCTGGAGGGCGCCTCGCGCCCCGGGCACTTCGACGGCGTCCTCACCGTCGTCGCCAAGCTGCTGCACCTCACCCGCCCCGACGCGGCCCTGTTCGGGCAGAAGGACGCCCAGCAGCTGGCCGTGATCCGGCGCATGGTGCGGGACCTGAACTTCGGCATCGAGATCGTCGGTGTACCCACGGTGCGCGAGACCGACGGGCTCGCGCTCTCCAGCCGCAACCGCTACCTGTCGGCCGACGAGCGCCGCACGGCGCTCACGCTGTCGCGCGCGCTGTTCGCCGGAGCCGACCGGCACGCCGCGCAGGAGGCGTTGCGTGCGCGGGCGCGCGAGGTGCCGTCCACGCGGGCGCGTGCCGAGGCGCTCAGCGCCATAGGGGAGTCCCGCGCGGCGGCCGACGCGCACGCCGTCGCCAAGGCCGTGCCGAACGCCGCGGCCGCCGTGCGCGCCGCCGCGCGGACGGTCCTGGACGAGGCCGTCCACTACGACCCGCCGCTCGAACTGGACTACCTCGCCCTGGTCGACCCCTCCGACTTCACCGAGATCGACGACGACTTCACCGGAGAAGCCGTCCTCGCCGTCGCCGCCCGGGTCGGGACGACCCGGCTGATCGACAACATCCCGCTCACCTTCGCCGCTCCCGGAGCCGCCTCGTGACCAGCACAGGCATACGACTGCACGCACCCGCCCCCGGGTGGTCCATCGACGCGGACGTGGTGGTCGTGGGGTCCGGCGTCGCCGGCCTGACCGCCGCCCTGCGCTGCGAGGCCGCCGGACTGACCACGGTCGTCGTCACCAAGGCGCTCCTCGACGACGGCTCCACCCGCTGGGCCCAGGGCGGCATCGCGGCCGCCCTGGGCGAGGGCGACACCCCCGAACAGCACCTGGACGACACCCTGGTCGCCGGCGCGGGCATGTGCGACGAGGGTGCCGTACGGATCCTCGTCACCGAGGGCCCCGACGCGGTACGGCGGCTGATCTCGACCGGGGCCCACTTCGACACCGACGCGGACGGCGACATCGAGCTCACGCGCGAGGGCGGCCACCACCGGCGCCGGATCGTGCACGCGGGCGGGGACGCGACCGGCGCGGAGGTCTCGCGCGCCCTGGTGGAAGCGGCTCGCGCGCGGGGCGTGCGGATGATCGAGAACGCGCTGGTGCTCGACCTGCTGACCGATGCCGAGGGGCGCACGGCGGGCGTGACCCTGCACGTGATGGGCGAGGGCCAGCACGACGGCGTGGGCGCCGTGCACGCCCCCGCGGTCGTCCTCGCCACCGGCGGCATGGGCCAGGTCTTCTCCGCCACCACCAACCCGTCGGTGTCCACCGGCGACGGCGTGGCGCTCGCGCTGCGGGCCGGCGCGGAGGTCTCCGACCTCGAATTCGTCCAGTTCCACCCGACCGTGCTGTTCCTCGGCGCCGACGCGGAGGGTCAGCAGCCGCTGGTCTCCGAGGCGGTGCGCGGGGAGGGCGCGCACCTGGTCGACGCGGACGGCGTGCGCTTCATGGTCGGGCAGCACGAGCTGGCCGAGCTGGCGCCCCGGGACATCGTCGCCAAGGGCATCATGCGGCGCATGCAGGAGCAGGACGCCGAGCACATGTTCCTGGACGCCCGGCACTTCGGCGCCGACATGTGGGAACACCGCTTCCCGACGATCCTGGCCGCCTGCCGGGCGCACGGCATCGACCCGGTCACCGAGCCCATCCCGATAGCGCCGGCCGCGCACTACGCGTCCGGGGGCGTGCGCACCGACGCGCGCGGGCGCACGACCGTGCGCGGGCTCTACGCGTGCGGCGAGGTCGCGTGCACCGGCGTGCACGGCGCGAACCGGCTCGCCTCCAACTCCCTCCTGGAGGGCCTGGTCTACGCCGAGCGCATCGCCGCCGACATCACGGCGCGGCACGCGGAGAACCGCCTGCACGCGCGCGTGCCCGTCCCGGTCCCGCACCCCGACAAGCCCGCGCACCCGCTGCAGGCCCCCGAGGCCCGGTTCGCGATCCAGCGGATCATGACCGAGGGCGCCGGCGTCCTGCGCTCCGAGGAATCCCTGGCCAGGGCCGCCGAGCAGCTCCAGCGCCTGCACACCGAGGCCCGTGACGCCCTCGCCGAGAACGGCAAGACCGCCGAGCCCGGCGTCGACACCTGGGAGGCCACCAACCTCCTGTGCGTCGCGCGGGTGCTCGTCGAGGCGGCCCGGCGCCGCCAGGAGACCCGCGGCTGCCACTGGCGCGAGGACCACGCCGACCGCGACGACACCGCGTGGCGCCGCCACATCGTCGTACGGCTGAATCCGGACCGCTCGCTGGCCGTGGGCACCACCGACACCGCAGACTTCCCCCCGACCCGGCCGCACCAGCCATCCCAGGAGCAGTGACAGACGTGAGCACCAACGACCTTCCCCTCGCCAACGGCGGCGGCTGCGGCGACGGCTGTGCCTGCGGCGCCGAGGGCGACGAGGAGTACCTGGAGTGCGGGCTCGACCCCGCGCTCGCCGAACTCCTCGCCGCCGCCGGACTCGACCCCGTGGAGGTCGAGGACATCGCCAACGTGGCCATCCAGGAGGACCTGGACAACGGCGTGGACGTGACGACCGTCGCGACGATCCCCGAGGAGGCCGTGGCGACCGCCGACTTCGTCGCGCGCGAGGCGGGCGTCGTCGCCGGGCTGCGGGTCGCCGAGGCCGTGGTCTCGGTGGTCTGCACGGACGAGTTCGAGGTCGAGCGGCACGTCGAGGACGGCGACCGGGTCGAGGCCGGACAGCCGCTGCTGTCGATCACCACCCGCACCCGCGACCTGCTCACCGCCGAGCGCAGCGCGCTCAACATCCTGAACCGCCTCTCCGGCATCGCGACCGCCACGCGCGCGTGGGCGGACGCGTTGGAGGGCACCACCACGCGCGTGCGGGACACCCGGAAGACCACCCCGGGGCTGCGCTCCCTGGAGAAGTTCGCGGTGCGCTGCGGCGGCGGCGTCAACCACCGGATGTCGCTCTCCGACGCGGCCCTGGTCAAGGACAACCACGTGGTCGCCGCCGGCGGCGTCGAGCAGGCCTTCAAGGCCGTCCGCGAGGCCTTCCCGGACCTGGCGATCGAGGTCGAGGTCGACACCCTGCACCAGCTGCGCGAGGCCGTCGACGCGGGCGCCGACCTGATCCTGCTGGACAACTTCACGCCGGGGGAGTGCGAGGAGGCCGTGGCGATCGTGCACGGCCGCGCGCTCCTGGAGGCCTCCGGGCGGCTCACCCTGGAGAACGCGCGGGCGTACGCCGACACCGGCGTGGACTTCCTGGCCGTCGGTGCCCTGACCCACTCCTCGCCGATCCTGGACATCGGCCTGGATCTGCGCGAGGCGGAGTGACCCCATGCTGCTCACCATCGATGTCGGCAACACGCACACCGTCCTCGGGCTCTTCGACGGCGAGGACATCGTCGAGCACTGGCGCATCTCCACGGACGCGCGCCGTACCGCCGACGAGCTGGCGGTGCTCCTCCAGGGCCTGATGGGCATGCACCCGCTGCTCGGCGACGAACTCGGTGACGGTATCGACGGCATCGCGATCTGCGCGACCGTGCCGTCCGTGCTGCACGAGCTGCGCGAGGTCACCCGGCGGTACTACGGCGATGTGCCGGCGGTGCTGGTGGAACCGGGGGTGAAGACCGGGGTGCCGATCCTCACCGACAACCCCAAGGAGGTCGGCGCGGACCGGATCATCAACGCGGTCGCCGCCGTCGAGCTGTTCGGCGGCCCGGCGATCGTCGTCGACTTCGGTACGGCGACGACCTTCGACGCGGTCTCCGCGCGCGGGGAGTACGTCGGCGGCGTGATCGCGCCCGGCATCGAGATCTCCGTGGAGGCGCTGGGTGTCAGGGGCGCGCAGCTGCGGAAGATCGAGGTGGCCCGGCCGCGGAGTGTGATCGGCAAGAACACCGTGGAGGCCATGCAGGCGGGCATCGTGTACGGCTTCGCCGGGCAGGTCGACGGGGTGGTCGGCCGGATGGCGCGGGAGCTGGCGGACGATCCGGACGACGTGACGGTGATCGCGACGGGCGGGCTGGCACCGATGGTGCTGGGGGAGTCCTCGGTGATCGACGAGCACGAGCCGTGGCTGACGCTGGTCGGGCTGCGCCTGGTGTACGAGCGGAACGTCTCGCGGATGTGAGGTGGCGGGGCGGGGACATGGTCCCCCGGCGGCCAGGTGGGTGGCCCTGATGCGCCACACCCCGCCCCCTATGTCGAGTTTGTCTGATTTACGCGTATCTTCGGTCCATGCCCACGCCCTACGGATCCCGCGGCGGCATGGCGTTCGGTGCGGAGGAGCTGCGTGTGCTCCGCCGCGCTCTCGCCCTCGCCCTTCACCCCGGTCCCGCCTCCGCCGAGGACATCAAGGACTGTCATCGGCTCGCCGAGTCGTTCGACGAGGCGATGCGTGAGGGGGCCCGGTTGCGTGCCTTCCTGGTGGCCGATCTGGTCCGGTACCGCGCGGCCCTGCCCGGGACCGTCGCCGGTTATCTCACCCTCCTGGAGGAGGCGCTGAGTGCCGGACACCGGCCCACCCCGGACGACCTCGCAGCGCTGCGGGCGCTGCGCGGCAACCCCGGCGCCGCCGCGCTGCTCGACCGTTGCCAGGGGCTCGCGGAGCGCGATGTGCGGGCCCGGCTCGCACAGGGCGCCCGCAAGGTGCCCGCACCGGCCGTTCCGGCGTCCAGGGTCCGCCTGACGGCCCTGCCGGGAGGTGTGGCCAAGGAGCCGGAGAAGAAGCCGAAGGAGAGGCCCGCCGAGCGGCCCGCCCCGCAGCCCGCGGCCCCCGAGCCCGTGGCGCCGAAGCGGCCCATTCCGACCCCGGGCGAGGTCTTCCCCCGGCGCCGGCCCACCCCGCCGCCGCAGCAGCTCGCCGCCGGCTGACCGGACGCCCGGCGGCACAGCGCGGAAGCGGCGCGGAAGCGGCGCGGAAAACGGCAGCTCGCGCGCGTTGCGCGACACTGCGCCCACCCCGCACCTTTCGCCCGGTTCCCCGTGGCTACCCTGGACGCATGGAATACGTCTCCGCGCTCCTGCCCCCGGTCGTCATGGCCGTCTTCTTCATCGGTCTGGTCCGGGTGATCGTGAAGACCCAGGGCGGCGCCGCCAAGGCCAAGGAGGACGCCGCCGTGGACGCCGCCCTCGCGCGCGCGGCACGTGGGGAGAGCGGCCCGAAGACCGCCGCCCCCAGCGGCGACGCCTGACCGCGGGCCTCCCCTCCCCGGCGTACGACTCGCCTCACGGTCACAGCTGTGCCTTCCGGGTCGTACGCCCTTTTTGTTCGCCTTTGTTGGTGAAAGTGCACGTCCGGCACGCCATTGGTGGGATCTGCCACTATTGTCTGAGCTGTGCCTCGCCCATTGGGAGAACTCGAAGACGCGGTCATGACGCGGGTGTGGAAGTGGAACCGCCCGGTGACCGTTCGAGAAGTCCTGGAAGACCTCCAGCAGGAACGGTCCATCGCGTACACCACGGTGATGACCGTTTTGGACAATCTCCATCAGAAGGGCTGGGTGCGGCGGGAGGCCGAAGGACGTGCCTATCGATATGAGGCCGTCTCCACACGGGCCGCCTACGCCGCCGCCCTCATGAACGACGCGTGGTCCCAGAGCGACAACCCGGCCGCCGCTCTCGTCGCCTTCTTCGGGATGATGAGCGACGAACAGCGCCAGGCCCTGCGGGACGCCGTACGGATGGTGCAGGGTCCGGATACGCCGGAACAGCGGGAAGAACGCGAAGAGCGGGAAGCCCCGCAAGAGGAGAACCCCGGCTCCATGGCGGACCACGGCGGGCGATAGCGTCCGCTCATGTCAGCGATGCGCCCCGAAGTCACCGCAAAAGCCATCACCGTCCGGCGGGCCCGGACCGGCGATGTCCCGGCGGTGCGCCGACTCCTTGACGCGTACGTCCGTGACCGCATCCTCCTCGACAAAGCCACCGTGATGCTTTACGAGGACATCCAGGAGTTCTGGGTCGCGGAACGCGACGACAACGCCGAGGTGGTCGGCTGCGGCGCACTGCACGTGATGTGGGAAGACCTCGCCGAAGTGCGTACTCTCGCGGTGAAGCCGGGCCTCAAGGGCGCCGGTGTCGGTCATCAGTTGCTGGAGAAGTTGCTGGAGACCGCGCGTTGGCTTGGTGTTCGCCGGGTTTTCTGTCTGACCTTCGAAGTCGAGTTCTTCGGGAAGCACGGCTTCGTGGAGATCGGCGAGACACCCGTGGACACCGATGTCTACGCCGAGCTGTTGCGCTCCTATGACGAGGGTGTCGCTGAGTTCCTCGGACTCGAACGAGTGAAACCGAACACCTTGGGCAACAGCCGGATGCTTCTGCATCTGTGATCGCCCGGAGGGATCGGGGCGGACAAGAGGCATCGCGGCGGAGTTGGGCGGGAGATCG
Source organism: Streptomyces sp. NPDC001220 (assembly GCF_053597895.1). NCBI lineage: Bacteria > Bacillati > Actinomycetota > Actinomycetes > Kitasatosporales > Streptomycetaceae > Streptomyces > Streptomyces sp. NPDC001220. The sequence goes on along the minus strand of NZ_JBSFJE010000009.1, from coordinate 33,785 downwards.
GGCCCCAATTCCGGGCACCTCGCCTTGCCCCGGTGCCCTATGTCCGAAACGCGCATGTTTCTGGGCGGGAGCAGGCCCCTCGGTCTCTCCCAGGGGTTTGTGTTTTTCCCGCAAAAGCGGTTTGCTTTCCGACGTACTGCAGTACTGCATATAACAGGGGGCGGCGAAACGGCGGGCGCCGCAGACCCCCGGCCCTGAAGTTATCGATGAAAGGAAATCCGGTGGCACAGAAGGTTCAGGTCCTTCTTGTCGACGACCTCGACGGCGGCGAGGCGGACGAGACCGTGACGTTCGCGCTGGACGGCAAGACGTACGAGATCGATCTCACGACTGCCAATGCGGACAAGCTGCGCGGCCTTCTCGACCCCTATGTCAAGGGCGGTCGTCGTACCGGTGGCCGTGCGTCGGGCGGACGTGGAAAGGCCCGTGCGGCTGCCGGCGGCAGCCAGGACACCGCGCAGATTCGCGCGTGGGCGAAGGAGAACGGCTACGAGGTCAACGACCGCGGCCGTGTTCCGGCGACGATTCGCCAGGCCTACGAGGACGCCAACGCCTGACGGTCCTTTGGCCCATGGCTCGCGCGCCACAACCGGACCCGGTGGCATTCGGTGGCCACCGTGTCCACCAGCCGTACGAGATCGGGGGCGCCTGTGACGCCCCCCATGGCCGACCTCGTCGACAGCGTCGACATGCTCGGCAGCGAGGCCTCGACCTCGCACCCCGACTCGGGGGGCCGCAACCAGAAGGCGGCCCCCTGCACGGATTCCGGAAGTTCCGAACGTTCCGGAGGGTCCGACGGTTCATCGGGGCCTTCGGCGGCCTGAGCGGCTTCGGGAATTGATCGGGTCCCGGTGGAGACCGGCTCGCGCCGTACCGGAGCGTCCATCCGGCCGTGCGCGCCCAGTGCCCGCAGATCCAGGGCCAGCGCGCCCCACTCCAGCCAGTCCAGCAGCCCCGGCAGCTCCTCCGCGCTGCCCGCGGCCACCAGCAGCAGCATCCGGTCGCCCCGGAGTGCCACCGGAGAGCCCGGCCCCAGATGCCTGAGCGCCCTCGCGCCCGCCGGGGCCGGCACGTCCAGCACGTCGAAACGCACGCCCGTGACCAGCCGCAGCGGCTTTCCGGGCGCTTCGGGCACTGTCGCCCAGCCCAGATCGTTCTCGTACCAGTGCCGGAGCCGGGCCGCCCGCCCGTCCGGCCCGACGGCGCGGCCGGAACCCGGTGCGAGGGCGCAACCGGAACCGGGCGCGACGGCGCAATCGACACCGGAACCGAGCGGACGACGGGGGTGAGGGACCGTTGAAGCGGACAGAGGGACCGTGCCAGCCATGCCCGGTGCAACCGTCGCGAACCCGCCCAAGTTACGCTGGGTGTGCGGGTGAATGCGCCGAGTGCCGGAAGAGGGGGCCTTCGGGGTCCGGAGAGACGCAAGGTTGTTCGCCCATAGCGGAGGGACCGGGGGCATACGGCATGGACTGTCAGTCCGGGCGGGTAAGACATCCCTAGTGGGAGGGGGCGACACGCAGGCGAGGCCGTCTCACGTTCGCCATCGGCGTACTGGAGGAAGGGGTAACTGCCTGGCCTGCGGGAACATCGTCTCGCACCATCGGGTTGGAGCATATGTCGGCGTTCGGGGTCAGGAGGCCATCGACGGTGTCGGCAGTTGGAATGAGCGGTCCCCGCTTGCGGGACTAAGCTGCGGAAGGACAGAGAGGGGAAGTTCCCCCCACTGCCTGACCGCTCTGAGGAGCGATTAACGATGTTCGAGAGGTTCACCGACCGCGCGCGGCGGGTTGTCGTCCTGGCTCAGGAAGAAGCCCGGATGCTCAACCACAACTACATCGGCACCGAGCACATCCTCCTGGGCCTGATCCACGAGGGTGAGGGTGTCGCCGCCAAGGCCCTTGAGAGCCTCGGGATTTCGCTCGAGGCGGTCCGCCAGCAGGTGGAGGAGATCATCGGCCAGGGCCAGCAGGCCCCGTCCGGGCACATCCCCTTCACCCCCCGTGCCAAGAAGGTCCTGGAGCTGTCGCTCCGCGAGGCCCTTCAGCTGGGCCACAACTACATCGGCACGGAGCACATCCTGCTCGGCCTGATCCGTGAGGGCGAGGGCGTCGCCGCCCAGGTCCTGGTCAAGCTGGGCGCAGATCTCAACCGGGTGCGGCAGCAGGTCATCCAGCTGCTCTCCGGTTACCAGGGCAAGGAGACCGCCACCGCCGGCGGGCCTGCCGAGGGCACCCCCTCGACGTCCCTGGTCCTCGACCAGTTCGGCCGGAACCTCACCCAGGCCGCTCGTGAGTCCAAGCTCGACCCGGTCATCGGGCGCGAGAAGGAGATCGAGCGGGTCATGCAGGTGCTGTCCCGCCGTACCAAGAACAACCCGGTCCTGATCGGTGAGCCCGGCGTCGGCAAGACCGCCGTCGTGGAGGGCCTCGCCCAGGCCATCGTCAAGGGCGAGGTGCCCGAGACCCTCAAGGACAAGCACCTCTACACCCTGGACCTCGGCGCCCTGGTCGCCGGCTCCCGCTACCGCGGTGACTTCGAGGAGCGCCTGAAGAAGGTGCTCAAGGAGATCCGCACCCGCGGTGACATCATCCTGTTCATCGACGAGCTGCACACGCTGGTCGGTGCGGGTGCCGCCGAGGGCGCCATCGACGCGGCTTCGATCCTGAAGCCGATGCTGGCCCGCGGTGAGCTGCAGACCATCGGCGCCACCACCCTGGACGAGTACCGCAAGCACCTGGAGAAGGACGCGGCCCTGGAGCGCCGTTTCCAGCCCATCCAGGTCGCCGAGCCGTCCCTGCCGCACACGATCGAGATCCTCAAGGGTCTGCGTGACCGGTACGAGGCCCACCACCGGGTCTCCATCACGGACGAGGCGCTGGTCCAGGCGGCCACCCTGGCCGACCGCTACATCTCGGACCGCTTCCTGCCGGACAAGGCGATCGACCTGATCGACGAGGCCGGCTCCCGGATGCGCATCCGCCGGATGACCGCTCCGCCGGACCTGCGCGAGTTCGACGAGAAGATCGCCGCCGTCCGCCGGGACAAGGAGTCCGCGATCGACTCGCAGGACTTCGAGAAGGCCGCCTCCCTCCGCGACAAGGAGAAGCAGCTCCTGGCCGCCAAGGCCAAGCGGGAGAAGGAGTGGAAGGCCGGCGACATGGACGTCGTCGCCGAGGTCGACGGCGAGCTGATCGCCGAGGTGCTGGCCACGGCCACGGGCATCCCGGTCTTCAAGCTCACCGAGGAGGAGTCCTCGCGTCTGCTGCGCATGGAGGACGAGCTCCACAAGCGGGTCATCGGCCAGGTCGACGCCGTCAAGGCGCTGTCGAAGGCGATCCGCCGTACGCGTGCCGGTCTGAAGGACCCGAAGCGCCCCGGTGGCTCGTTCATCTTCGCGGGCCCGTCCGGTGTCGGTAAGACCGAGCTGTCCAAGGCCCTCGCCGAGTTCCTCTTCGGTGACGAGGACGCGCTGATCTCCCTCGACATGTCGGAGTTCAGTGAGAAGCACACGGTGTCGCGTCTCTTCGGTTCGCCCCCCGGTTACGTGGGCTACGAAGAGGGCGGCCAGCTGACCGAGAAGGTCCGTCGCAAGCCGTTCTCCGTCGTCCTCTTCGACGAGGTCGAGAAGGCCCACCCGGACATCTTCAACAGCCTGCTGCAGATCCTGGAGGACGGTCGTCTGACCGACTCCCAGGGCCGGGTCGTGGACTTCAAGAACACGGTCATCATCATGACGACCAACCTCGGCACCCGGGACATCTCCAAGGGCTTCAACCTGGGCTTCGCGGCCACGGGCGACACGAAGTCCAACTACGAGCGCATGAAGAACAAGGTGTCGGACGAGCTCAAGCAGCACTTCCGTCCCGAGTTCCTCAACCGTGTCGACGACGTGGTCGTCTTCCCGCAGCTCACGCAGGAGGACATCCTGCGGATCGTCGACCTGATGGTCGGCAAGGTGGACGAGCGCCTCAAGGACCGGGACATGGGCATCGAGCTCTCCCAGTCCGCCAAGGAGCTGCTGTCCAAGAAGGGCTACGACCCGGTGCTGGGCGCGCGTCCGCTGCGTCGCACGATCCAGCGCGAGATCGAGGACACGCTCTCCGAGAAGATCCTCTTCGGCGAGCTGCGCCCCGGTCACATCGTGGTCGTGGACACCGAGGGCGAGGGCGACGCCAAGACCTTCACCTTCCGGGGTGAGGAGAAGTCGGCGCTCCCCGACGTCCCGCCGATCGAGCAGGCGGCCGGCGGAGCCGGTCCGAACCTGAGCAAGGAGGCGTAACCCCTCGGGGTTCGCCGAAGAAAGGGGCCGGTGCTTTTCCGAAGCACCGGCCCCTTTCGCATGCCGCCGCGCGGGCTGCCCACCGCCGCGTGGGACGCGGTGCGGGTCGCCATGTGGGGCGTCGTGCGACTACGACAGCTGGCCGTTGTAGTCCGGCAGCTTGTACGTCTTCTCCGCGTGCCCGCCCGAGAGGTCGGTGGCGCTGTTGCCGATGTTCGCGATGATCGTGTAGCCGTTGTTCTCGATGTCGACCCGCTGGGCGGTCTTGTAGGCGGCGACGTCCTTGAAGAGGTCGAAGAGGCCGCGGACGTACAGGCCGGAGACGTCGTAGCCGTCGTGTTCGAGGTTGTACTCGGTCGGCAGGTAGATGATGCCCGGGCGGGCCGTGACGAAGAACAGGGCGACGCCGTGCTCCTGGGCGTACCGGGCGACGTTCAGGACCGGCTTGTTGGCCGCCTGGGGGAAGCTGAAGCCGAAGTCGGTCTCCAGGGTGGTGTTGTCGATGTCGAAGACGATCGCCTGCCGCTCGCCCGGCTTGGCGGCGGCGATGCGCTGCTTCAGGTAGGGCAGGGCCTGGTCCATCACGGACTGGCAGTCGCTCTGCCAGGTGGCGTAGTCGACCGTGGTGGAGCTGCTCTCCGTCGCGGCCTGGGCCGGCGCGGCCATCCCGGCGAGCGCGGCCACGGAGACGGCGGTGACGGACATGCGGCGGGTCCAGGTGCCTGTGGTCATCGGTTGGGGTGTCCTCTCACGTCCACGGCTGTGTCAGGGGCATGATGAGTGGAGGATATGGCGCGGAGGGGACCGTGAGGTTACTTGCGGGTAGAACGGGCGAGGTGCGGGTCACATCCGGACGGTTTCGGGTCCCGGTCGCCGGTGACATAGCGCACGGGCGAAATGCCCGTTACTAGCCGGGATAGTGGGGCCCGGGTGGTGGGGCAGTGGGTTTTTACCCCATCTCGCCCCTCGAACGGACACAGCCGGGCCCCGGCTGTCCGGCCGAGGGCTCTGTCAAGAAAGAGTCAACTTTACGTATAGGTACTAGGGCATGCCGTAGATGGTGGCATTTGAGCGGTGCGCGGCTTTCGGGTTACCAAGAGATGCCCCGTTCGGCGGCTGTCAGTGTCAGCCGGTGCCGGAGGGGGATCCCCGTTGCCTACTCCACGAGGTTCCGATGTCCCTGCGCGCCACTCTCCGTGCTCCCCGTACGTCCTCGCTCCGCAAGCGGGCCGCCGTTCTGGCCGCCGGTGTCGGAGTCACGGCCGTGGTGGGTTCGGGGGTCGCGTCGGCCGCCACCTCCAGTGCCGCCGCCTGGATCGACCCGGTGAAGAGGTACACCCTCTCCGCGAGCTTCGCCCAGGCCGGCGGCATGTGGACCGCCAAGCACAGTGGCCAGGACTTCGCGGTGCCGACCGGCACCGAAGTCCTCGCCGCGCACGGCGGCACCGTCGTCAAGGCCGGCGGCAACGGGGCCGGTGACGGTCCCGCCTACGGCAACGCCGTCGTCATCAAGCACGCCGGCGGTCAGTACTCGCAGTACGCGCACCTGTCCCGCGTCGACGTCAAGGTCGGCCAGGTCGTCAGGACCGGCCAGCACATCGCGCTCTCCGGCAGCACCGGCAACTCCACCGGGCCGCACCTGCACTTCGAGATCCGTACGACGCCGAACTACGGCTCCGCGGTGAACCCGGTCGCCTTCCTCCGTGCCAAGGGCGTGACCGTCTGAGGCGCGTGATCCTCTAAGCGGAGCGATCCGAGCCCTGGTGGGCCTGGGTCACCAGGTCCAGGGCGACCTCCAGAACGGCTTCCTGCTTCTTCTGGGGGTCGCCTTCCAGGTCCTGCATGACGAACATGCCCGCGTGCAGCGTGAACATCGCGCTGATGCAGCGGACCTGGTCGGTCAGGGGCGCGTCCGGGTCGACGAAGATGCTCCGCAGGCCGCGCATCCGGTCCTTGAAGGTGTCGCCGATGCGCAGTTCCCGCACGGTCGCCTGGTTCTCCTGCATGAAGCGGAACAGCGGTCCGGCCTCGGCGAGCGCCCGGCTGTAGCGCCGTACGATCTCCAGCTTGATCTCCAGGGTGTGCGGCTGGCCCTCGCCCCACTCGATCAGGTCCTGGATCGGCTGCGTCAGGTCCTCGAAGACGCTGACCAGGATCTCTTCCTTGGTCTTGAAGTGGTAGTACAGGGCCGCCTTGGTCACGTCGAGGCGCTCGGCGATCTCCCGCAGGGAGGTCTTCTCGTAGCCCTGCTCGGCGAAGAGTTCGAGGGCAACGTCCTGGATGCGCTGGCGGGTGTTGCCCCGGCGCTGCTGCTTGGTGCCGTCCATGATGACGCCCATCCTCTTACTCCTCGCACTCCCGCGAAAACTCGCCCTGTCGGATACCGGCGGCCGGCCCGGTAACTTACTTGACGACCGGCTAGTGACAGGTTTACCTTTCCAGTGTACTGAACTAGCCGGGCGGCAAGTAAGTAGCTGCCGCCAGGGGGAGTGGGAGAGATGGCGGACACCCAGGCGGCCGGCACCGGCCAGGAGTCACCGGGGGCACCGGTCGCGGCGGATGCGTCGGCGAAACAGCCCAGGAGCGTGCGGGTCGTGATCCTCGCGCTCATGATCGCGATGATGCTCGCGATGCTCGACAACATGATCGTCGGTACGGCGATGCCGACGATCGTGGGTGACCTGGGCGGCCTCGAACATCTGTCGTGGGTCGTGACCGCGTACACCCTCGCCACCGCGGCGGCCACCCCGCTCTGGGGCAAGCTCGGTGACATGTACGGGCGCAAGGGCGCCTTCCTGACCTCCATAGTCATCTTCCTGATCGGCTCCGCGCTCAGCGGCATGGCCCAGAACATGGGCGAGCTGATCGGGTTCCGGGCCGTTCAGGGGCTCGGTGCCGGTGGTCTGATGGTCGGCGTCATGGCGATCATCGGGGACCTCGTGCCGCCCCGTGAGCGCGGCAAGTACCAGGGCATGATGGCCGGCGTCATGGCGCTCGCGATGATCGGCGGCCCGCTGGTCGGCGGCACCATCACCGACAACTGGGGCTGGCGCTGGGCCTTCTACATCAACCTGCCGCTCGGCGTGGTCGCGCTGGCCGCCGTCACCGCCGTACTGCACCTGCCGAAGAAGCGGAGCAAGGCGCGCATCGACTACCTCGGCGCCGGTCTGCTGACCCTCGGCATCACCTCGATCGTGCTGGTCACCACCTGGGGCGGCTCCGAGTACGCCTGGACGTCCGCGCGGATCATGGAACTGATCGCCATCGGCGTCGTCTCGCTGATCGGGTTCGTCTTCTGGCAGACCAAGGCCGCCGAGCCGGTCCTGCCGCTGCACATCTTCCGCAGCGGCAACTTCACCCTGATGTCGATCATCGGCTTCATCGTGGGCTTCGTGATGTTCGGCGCCACGCTGTTCCTGCCGCTGTACCAGCAGGCCGTGCAGGGCGCGTCCGCCACCAACTCCGGGCTGCTGCTGCTTCCGATGCTCGGCGCGATGCTGGTGACCTCGCTGGTCGCCGGGCGGGTCACCACCAGCACCGGCCGCTACAAGGTCTTCCCCGTCGCGGGCGGGGTGCTGCTGGCAGTCGGGCTGTACCTGCTGTCCACGATGGACACCGACACCACCCGGTTCATCTCCGGCGTGTACATGGCCGTGGTCGGCCTCGGCATGGGCTGCCTGATGCAGATCACCATGCTGGTCGCGCAGAACAGCGTGGAGATGAAGGACATGGGCGTCGCGTCCTCGTCCACCACCCTGTTCCGTACGCTCGGCTCCTCCTTCGGCGTCGCCATCATGGGCGCGATCTTCAACGACCGGGTCAAGAACGAGATGGCGGCGCGGGCCGGCGGGCTGGGCTCGAAGGTCACCGAGCAGTCGGCCTCGCTGGACGCGGCCAGCCTGGCGAAGCTGCCGGCCGCGGTGCGCGAGGCGTACCAGCACGCGGTGGCGGCCGGCACGCACTCGGCGTTCCTGCTCGGTGCCGTGATCGCGGTGGCGGTCGTGGTGGCGGCGGTGTTCGTCAAGGAGGTGCCGCTGCGGGGCGGCGCGCAGAAGGCGGGTTCCGACGAGGCGGCGCCGCTGCCCGTGGTCGAGGCCGTCTGACAGACGCCGGCGGGTGGTTCCGGGGACCGAGCGTCTCCGGGGCCACCCGCTTTCGGTTGCCGTCTCAGGACCGGCGCACGGCTGTCTTCTCGGTACGGGCGCAGGGTCGTCTTCGCGGTACGGGCGTGCGCGGCTGTCTTCTCGGGGTCGCCATGTACCTCACCGAGGACGCCGTGGCCGCCACCCTCCGCCGTATCGCCGGGCCGGCCCCTGGATCGACGCTGGTCACGACGTTCCTACGGCCGATCGAGGACGTCGAGCCGGACAGCGGGATGAGCCCGCCGCGCCCCCGACAGCCGCTCAGCCCCCAGCCCCCGGCCGCTCAGCCGCTCAGTGGCTCAGCGCAGTCCTTCAGTGGCTCCACGGCTCGCCTGTGTCGGCCCCGGGAGCATCGGGTAGCTCCCCGTGGCTGTCGGGGCGTGCTCCGGCAGCCACAGCACGGCCACCGCGCCCTCCGCCGGGATGTGCTCGGGCGCGCCCGCCGGGCGGATGTTGCGGAAGGTCAGGCGGGCGCCCAGAACGCGGGCCTGGCCGGCCGCGATGGTCAGGCCCAGGCCGTGGCCCTGCCCCGCGCGGTCCTCGCTGCCGGTACGGAAGCGGCTCGGGCCCTCCGCGAGCAGCTTCTCGGGGAAGCCGGGGCCGTGGTCGCGGACCCGGATGACCCGGCCCTCGACGGTCACCTCGATGGGCGGCCTGCCGTGCCGGGCCGCGTTGGCGAGCAGGTTGAACAGCACCCGCTCGAGGCGCCGCGGATCGGTGGTGACCTCCGACTCGTGCACCACCCGCACCTCGATCGCCGGGTCCTTCGCGGCCACCCGCCGGGAGACGAACTCGCCCAGCATGATGTCCTGCAGCTCGGCCCGCTCGGAGGCGCTGTCGAGCCGGGCCACCTCCAGCACGTCCTCGACGAGGGTGCGCATCGCCTTCGCCCGGTCCAGGACCAGCTCGGTCGGGCGGCCGGGCGGCAGCAGTTCGGCCGCCGTGAGCAGTCCGGTCACCGGCGTCCGCAGCTCGTGCGCGATGTCGGCCGTCACCCGCCGCTCGGCCTCCAGGCGTTGCTGCAACGCGTCCGCCATGGCGTCCACCGCGCGCGCCAGGTCGTCGGTCTCGTCCCGTACGACCCCGCCGATCGCCTCCCGCACCCGCACGTCCGGCTCGCCCTGGGCGACCTGGTTGGCCGCGGTCGCGGCCTTGCGCAGCCGCCGCGAGAGCTGCCCGCCGATCAGCACGCCGAGCGCGCTGCCGCCGAGCACGACCGCGATGGAGCCGATGACGAGGGCCTGGTCGAGGTCCTTGAGCACATCGCTGCTCCGGTTCGGGAAGGTGCCGTGCAGGGACAGCACCCGCCCGTCCTTGGCCTGTACCGCCGCCCAGATGTCCGGCGCGCCGCCGCCCGGGTCGATGACGTCGGTCGCCCGGCGGCCCGCGTCGACCCGCTCGCGCAGCGCCGGCGGCAGCTCGGGGTCGTTGACCTTGACGTCCGGGAAGTTCGCCCGCCCGTACAGCTCGTAGTTGCGCTGCGCGATCTGCAGCCGTTCGTTGGCCAGGTCGCGCGCGTTGTCCAGCATCGAGACCCGGGCGGCGTTGTGCACCACCAGGCTCAGCGCGATCGCGACGAGCGCGCCGACCAGCGCGATCGCCGCGCTCAGCTTCCACCGGAGCCCGGTGCGCAAACTCGGACCTCGGTGCCGAATGGATCTCCGGATGGATCTGATGAGCCCCCGCATGACCGCCCCGCTCAGGCCTTCAGCTTGTAACCGAAACCACGGACCGTCTCGATCCGGTCCTGGCCGATCTTCGTACGCAGCCGCTGCACATGGACGTCGACGACCCGGGTGTCCCCGCCCCAGCCGTAGTCCCAGACGCGTTCCAGCAGCTTGTCCCGGGAGAGTACGGTCCCCGGTGCCGAGGAGAACTCCAGGAGCAGCCGCATCTCGGTCGGGGTGAGCGCGACCGGCTGGCCGGCCCGGCGCACCTCCATGCCCTCGGTGTCGATCTCCAGCTCGCCGAAGGTGAGCGGGAGGCCGGTCACCGGAGAAGCGTCCTCGTGCGGCCGGTCGCCGCCGCTGGCGTGCCCGAAGCGCCGCAGCACGGCGCGGATCCGGGCGACCAGCACCGCGCCGTCGAACGGCTTGGTGACGTAGTCGTCGGCGCCCGCCTCCAGTCCCAGCACCACGTCGATGGAGTCGGCGCGCGCCGACAGCATGATCACCGGCACCGTGGACTCGTCGCGGATGCGCCGGCACAGGCTCACCCCGTCCAGGCCCGGCACCATCACGTCCAGCAGGGCGATGTCGGGCCGGTCGGCGCGGAACGCCTCCAGGCCGGACAGCCCGTCGGGCATGGCGGTGACCGCGAAGCCGTCGCGCTCCAGGGCGAGCTGGGTGGCCTCGCGGATGACGTCGTCGTCCTCGACGAACAGGACGTGGGTCTGGTCTGCCATCCCTGCTCTCTCGTGTGGTCGTGTGCTCGTGTGGGGTCAGCCGGCGGGGGAGGGGACCGGCGTGGCGCCGCCGCTGCCGGTCGCGTTGCCGTAGTCGGTGTGGTGGAAGTCCTCCTGGACGAAGCGTCCCGCGGCCCAGCTGTAGGTGATCACGTTCTCACCGGACGGGCTCGACACCGGGTCGCCCTTCTCGTACACCTGTTTGGTCACGCTCAGGTCGCCCCGGTCGATCTCCGCGTAGACCGGGGATTCCTCTGCCTTGAACACATTCTTGTACGCGCCGCTCTGCTCGCGGTACACGTACGCCCCCACCCCGACCGCGTCTCCGCAGGTCAGCACGTTCACGACGATGTCCTCGGCCGGGCCGCCGGTCAGGTCGCCGTAGGTGACGTCGACCGGGTACTCGTCGCCCGCGCACGGCTTCAGGTCTCGTTTCACGGTGGCCGAGACCGCCGGATCGGCCTTCACCAGGGCGACCGCGTCGACCTTGGCATACGTCTGGGACGGGTTGGGTGAGGGGGCGGCGGCGGCCGGAGCCTTCTCCGCCGAGTCGGCGTGCGCCGGCCCCTCGTCCCGGGCGCCGGTGCCGCCGGTGCCGCAGGCGGCGGCGAAAAGGGCGAGGGCGGCGAGCACGGCCGCCGCCGTGGTCACCGCCTGTGCACTCGCCGGGCCCCGGCTGGGCCCCGTGCCGGTCAGGCCGCGCAACGCTCCTGCTCCTCACGCTCCAGCGCGCGTGCGTCGAGGTCGCGTGACTCCAGCTCCTCGCGGAGCCGGGCGAGCGCCCGGTGCAGCGTGCTCTTGACCGTTCCGGCCGACATGCCGAGGGCGGCGGCCGTCTCCTCCGTGGACATCTGCTCCCAGTGTCGCAGCACCACGACACTGCGCTGCTTCGGTGCCAGAACCTTCATGATGTCCATGAGCAGCGCGCGGTCCGCGTGCTGCTCGGTGGAGTCCTCCACGCAGGCGTCGGGCAGCTGCTCGGTCGGGACCTCCTCCAGCTTCCTGGCCCGCCACCACTCGGTGCGCGTGTTGATCATGACCCGGCGCAGGTAGGCGTCCGCGAGCCGCTTGTCCTCGATGGTCTCCCAGCGGCCGTACGTCCGTACCAGCGCGGTCTGGAGCAGGTCCTGGGCGTCCGTCGGGTCCGGGACCAGGCGGCGGGCACTGCGCAGCAGCGCGTCCTGCCGAGTGCGGACGTACTCCTCGAATCCGAGCACCTCGCCCTGCGCCATGATCAACCGCCTCCCGATCCCCGTTTTCCCCGGCCCTGTGCCTGAGTTACTGCCGTCCCGCGGTCCTGGCGGGCACAGAAACGAAGCTACGGACCTGTTGTCACGGGGCTGTGCGGAGCAGCCTTCGGGTAGCAATCGGCTGTCCGTCGGTTGTGTAACGGATGTAGGTGCGGGGTAAGCGAGCGCAACCTTATGGCGTGTTATGTGCTGATTTGCCGTGCGGGTGAGGCCGTAACACAGCCCCTTCTCCTGTGATGTGGCTGTACGTCAGCCCAGCGGGAGCCGGTACAGGCCGCCCGCGAGCGGCTCCACCAGCCCGTCCGAGACCAGCCCGTCCAGCGCGCGGGCCCGCTGCACCGGCTCGTGCCACACCCGGTCGAGCGCCGCCTGCGGCACGGGGGCGTACGCCTCGCGCAGCACGGCCAGCAGCTTGCCGCGCACCTGCCGGTCGGTACCGGCGTACGTCTGCCCGCGCCGGGGCGGCCCCTCGTGCTCCGGCTTGCCGGCCAGCCGCCAGGCGCACTCCCCGGCGATCGGGCAGCGCAGGCACGTCTCGTTCTTCGCCGTGCACACCAGCGCGCCGAGCTCCATGGAGGCGGCGGCCCAACGGGCGGCGGTCCGCTCGTCCTCGGGCAGCAGCTCACGTGCGAGCCTGCGCTCGGCGGCGGTGGTGGCGTTCGGCGGGTACTGCACACCGGTCACGGCCCGTGCGAACACCCGCCGCACATTGGTGTCGAGCACGGCGTGCCGCTGCCCGTACGCGAAGGAGGCGACGGCCGCGGCGGTGTACTCGCCGATGCCCGGCAGCGCGAGCAGCTGCGCGTGATCCGTCGGTACGTCGCCGCCGTGCCGTTCCGCTATGGCGACGGCGGCGCCGTGCAGCCGCAGGGCGCGGCGCGGGTAGCCGAGCCGGCCCCAGGCGCGTACCGCCTCGCCGGGCGCCTCGGCGGCGAGGTCGGCGGGGCGCGGCCAGCGGGCCAGCCACTGCTCGTAGACGGGCAGCACCCGGCTGACCGGGGTCTGCTGCAACATGAACTCGCTGACCATCACACCCCACGGGCCCGCCTCCGGGCGGCGCCAGGGGAGGTCACGGGCATGGGCGTCGAACCAGGCGATCACGGGGGCGTGGAGCTTCTCAGTCATGGCCCTTCCGATCCTGCCACGTCCGGCCACGGCTGGGTTGGACGTGGTTCGCGGCGGGGCCGGGCGGCGGCCGGGCCGGGGCGTGCCCTTCCGGTGACTGTCCCCGGACCCGCCCTTCGGACCCGCCCCGCGCGCCTGTCACGCGAAGAGGGGTCGTGCCGACGGAAGTTGCCGAAATGATGATCCGGAAAAGTTGAGGTTTGAGCGGCGGGTGGGGCGAGGAAGTGCACGGATCTCTCGTACAGTTTGCGCCGTGGGATCTCTGCGCAATCCGGTCGGGCCGCTTCCCTCCTCCATCTACTGGCGACGGAGGGTCGTCATGGTGTCCGTGGTCGCCGTGCTGGCGCTGCTGATCACCTGGATCGTCACGTCGAGTGGCGGGGGCGGCAAGAAGGGCGCCGACGGGGCGGACGGCAAGAATCCCGCGTCCACGATCACGCCGGGGCCGTCCGGCAGCGGGCCGGCGATCAGCCAGGCGCCGGGCGGGCGGGACGAGTCGAGCGGGGGCGGCGGCGCGTCGTCCGGCACGGGCACCGGTGCCGGTTCCGGTGCCAGTTCCGGTTCCGGCGGCGGGAGTTCGGACGGGTCGGGTGACGGCTCGTCGTCCGGTTCCGGCGGATCCTCGGGAGCCTCGTCGGGCTCGGGGGACGTCACCTCGGGCTCCGGCGGTACGGTCGCCTCGCTGCCGGGGGCCTCCACCCTTCCCAACTGCACGGCCGCTGCGGTGTCGTTGAGCCTGAAGAGCCTGCACAACTCCTACTCGCCGGAGCAGACGCCGACCTTCGAACTCACGGCGAAGAACACGTCGTCCAGTGACTGCAAGGTCGATCTCGGGCCGAAGAACGCGGTGTTGACGATCACGCCGGCCAGTGCGGACGACAGCTACTGGTCGTCGGCGGACTGCCCGAGGTCGGCGGGGACCCTGTGGTACCGCGTGCCGGCGGGCAGCAGCATCACGTACACCCTGAAGTGGGACCGCAAGCCGAGCGCTCCCCAGTGCGCGACGCCTTCGGCGGGATCGGCCGGCTCCGGCACGTACCTGCTGGAAGCCGCCACCCCGGGCTTCACAAAGGCCCAGGCCTCCTTCGTCCTGGCGGCGGATTAGCCGAGGCCGGGGGGTTTCCCTCACCGGCGCTTGCAGGGTGCCGCCTGCGCCCACCCGTGCCACCTGGGGGCACCTCCCAGGCCCTCGAGGCACTGGGGGAGGCACGACTGCCCGCAGTTACGACGGGCCCCGTAAGGGGCGCGGGGAACTGCGTGGCCGGCCCCCACCGGCAGGCAGCCGAAATACCGGCCCCCCGCGGAGCTACACGTAGCGTTCGAGGATCGACGACTCCGCCAGCCTCGACAGGCCCTCCCGGACGCTGCGGGCGCGCGCCTCGCCGACCCCGTCGACGGTCTGGAGATCGTCGACGCTCGCGGCGAGCAGCTTCTGCAGGCCGCCGAAATGCTCCACCAGCCGGTCGATGATCGCCCCGGGCAGCCGCGGAACCTTCGCCAGCAACCGGAAGCCGCGCGGCGACACCGCCGAGTCCAGCGTCTCCGGGGAACCCGTGTAACCGAGCGCCCGCGCCACCGTCGGCAGTTCCAGCAGCTCCGCGTGGCTCAGCGCGTCCAGCTCGGAGAGCGCCTCGTCGACCGTGCGGGAGCGTTTGGCCGTGGGCTCGGGGACGTAGTCCCGGACCACCAGTTCGCGCTCGGGCTCGACACCCGCGATCAGCTCGTCCAGCTGGAGCGCGAGCAGCCGCCCGTCGGTGCCCAGTTCGACGACGTACTCGGCGATCTCCGTGGCGATACGGCGGACCATCTCCAGCCGCTGGGCGACGGCCGAGACGTCGCGGACCGTCACCAGGTCCTCGATCTCCAGCGCTGACAACGTTCCCGCGACCTCGTCCAGGCGGAGCTTGTACCGCTCCAGGGTCGCGAGCGCCTGGTTCGCACGGGAGAGGATCGCCGCCGAGTCCTCCAGGACGCGGCGCTGCCCGTCGACGTAGAGCGCGATCAGCCGCATCGACTGGGAGACCGAGACCACCGGGAAGCCGACCTGCTTGGAGACCCGGTCCGCCGTGCGGTGCCGCGTGCCGGTCTCCTCCGTGGGGATCGTCGCGTCCGGCACGAACTGGACGCCGGCCCGGAGGATCTTCGACAGGTCGGAGGAGATCACGATGCCGCCGTCGAGCTTGCACAGCTCGCGCAGCCGGGTCGCCGTGAACTCGACATCGAGGACGAAACCGCCCGTGCACATCGTCTCGACCGTCTTGTCGAAGCCGAGGACGATGAGCCCGCCGGTGTTGCCGCGGAGGACCCGCTCCAGGCCGTCGCGCATCGACGTGCCCGGAGCCACAGCGCTCAGCGAGGCGCGCATCAGGCCATCGGAACCGGCACTCCCACCGGACTTTCCGGGAGCCGTTGCCCGGTCGTTGGCTGCCACTGCACTCCTCCGGTCGCAGATTCTGAGGCGCTCCCGCACCCGCACGCGGTTCGTACGGACGGGCGAGACCAGGGCAAAGTCTACCGGCGCTCCTCCGCCTCCCGTGGGGCCTCTCGGCGACGGGAGCGCGGCAGCACCCGCAGCGCGTCCCCCATGTCCGCGACTTCCAGGACCTTCATGCCCGTGGGGATCTTGCCGGGATCGCTCGGTACGAGCGCGTGCGTGAAGCCCAGGCGGTGCGCTTCCGCGAGCCTGCGCTGGACGCCGGTGACCCGTCTGACCTCGCCCGCGAGGCCGACCTCGCCGATGGCCACCAGGTTCTTGGGGAGCGGGGTGTCGCTCGCGGCGGAGGCCAGGGCGAGGGCGATCGCCAGGTCGGCCGCGGGCTCGGAGAGCTTCACGCCGCCCACGGTCGCGGAGTAGATGTCCCGCTTGCCGAGCGCGCTGATCCGCCCGCGCTGCTCCAGCACCGCCAGCATCATCGAGACCCGGGAGGTCTCCAGGCCGGAGGTGGTGCGGCGCGGGGAGGGGATCTGGGACTCCACGGTCAGCGCCTGCACCTCGGCGACCAGCGGGCGGCGACCCTCCAGGGTCACCGTCAGACAGGTACCCGGGACCGGTTCGTCACGACGTGTCAGGAAAAGTCCGCTCGGGTCGGCGAGGCCCGTGATGCCCTCGTCGTGCAGTTCGAAGCAGCCGACCTCGTCCGTGGTGCCGTAGCGGTTCTTGACGCCCCGGACGAGCCGCAGGCGGGCGTGCCGGTCGCCCTCGAAGTGCAGCACGACGTCCACGAGGTGTTCGAGCAGACGGGGGCCCGCGATCGCGCCGTCCTTGGTGACATGGCCCACCAGGAGCGTCGACATGCCCCGGTCCTTGGAGGCGCGGATGAGCGCGCCGGCCACCTCCCGCACCTGGGCCATGCCGCCGGGTGCGCCGTCGATCTCGGGCGACGCGACCGTCTGTACGGAGTCCAGGATCAGCAGCGACGGCTTGACCGCGTCCAAGTGGCCGAGGACGGCGGCCAGATCGGTCTCGGCGGCGAGATAGAGGTGGTCGTCGATGGCGCCGATGCGGTCGGCGCGCAACCGGACCTGGCTCGCGGACTCCTCGCCGGTGACGTAGAGCGTGCGGTGCTGGTCACTGGCCGACTTGGCCGCCACGTCGAGCAGGAGGGTGGACTTGCCGACGCCCGGCTCGCCGGCCACCAGGACGACCGCGCCGGGGACCAGGCCGCCGCCCAGCACCCGGTCCAGCTCGGGCACGCCGGTCGTCCGCGCGGTGGCCTGGCGGCCGTCGACCTCTCCGATGGGCACCGCGGAGGTGGTGACCCGGCCCGGCGACGTCGTGCGGACCGCGGGCGTGCCGTACTCCTCGACCGTCCCCCAGGCCTGGCACTCGGGGCAGCGGCCGAGCCACTTGGCCGTCTGCCAGCCGCACTCGGTGCAGCGGTACGACGGACGGTCTTTCGCGGTCTTGGTACGGGCAGCCATGCGGAAACCGTAGCCCCCGCCACTGACAGCGGGGCCACGGTGACGCCCGTGACGGATGTGGGTGGACGGGTCCTGGCCATGCCTCATCTGGAACAAGCCACCGAATATCGGGTCCGGGTCCCCTTATGAGGGATCGTTTCACCCGTACGGATTAAAAGAGCTCAAGGCGCCAGAAGGGACGTTACGCCGCCGCCTACGGTCGCACGGGTGATGAGCAGCAGCCCGGAAACCTCGACCCGCATGACTGGCGCGCACCGGGCACACCGGGGGGCGCGCGCGGCGCGCGATCGTACGGCGGCTCGCGCGCTGGCGCAGTCGCCGGCGGCGCGTTACGAGCCGTACCTGGACGGGCTGTTCACGTACTGCCTCTCGGTGCTGTGCGACCACGAGGCGGCCACCACCGCCCTCGGGGACGTCCTCGCCCTCGCCGAGCGGCGTGGCCAGCGCGTCCTGGAGGCAGCCGGGGACCGCAGGGCCTGGCTGTACGCGCTGGCCCGCTGGGCCTGTCTGCGCGGGCTGGCCGAGGCCAAGCAGAAACGTCAGGCCACCCACGCGGCGGGACGGCGCAGCGCCCCCGAACCGCCGGCCGCCGGCGAGACCGAGGAGCAGCGGCGCCGCGAACTCGCCCAGCTCGCCTGGCCCGAGGCCGCCGGCACCACCCCGGAGCAGCGCGAGGCGCTGGAACTCGCCGTACGCCACCACCTGACCGCCCACGAGGTCGCCGCCGTCCTCGGCATGGACCTGCCCGGCGCCCGTGAGCTGCTCGCCTCCGCCGCCTGTGAGGTGGAACGCACCCGCGCGGCGCTCGCCGTCGTCGAGACCGGCGGCTGCCCCAGCGTGTCCCACCTCACCGGCGACAGCCAGCTGGTGCTCAGCAGCGCCCTGCGCCGCGAGCTGGTCCGGCACGTCGACGACTGCCCGCGCTGCCGCCGTACCGCGGAACGCGCGGCCCCCGGGCGGTGGCCCGGCGCGATCACCACGCCCGCCGAGCTGCCCGTCCTGGAGGCGCCCCGCGCGGCCCTGCACATGGCGATGGCGCACCCCACGCGCGTGCGTGGCGCCGCCGTGCCGCGCTTCGACCGGCGCGGATTCCCGATGGACCCCAAGGACCGCGCGGCCCGCCGCGACCGGCTACGCGCGCGTGCCGTCACGACGACCGTCGTCGCCACGGTGGTGGCGGCGCCGGTGCTGGCCCTGTGGGCCGCGTACCGGGGCTCGCCGGCGGGGGAGAGCCACGAGGGTCCCTCCGCGACCGCGCGCGAGGCCTCCGGGCCCGACGCGCTGGGGGGCGACGAGGCGGGGGGCTACGAGAACGCCGGAAACGCCAGCACCAGACCCGGGCCGCGCATCGGGAAGGACGGCAAGGCCGACGTCTCGGTGGAGGTGGTCGGCGTCGTGGGCGGCGACCGGACGAAGGCCGGTGCGGGGCACCTCGCGGTGACGGCCGCGAACGACGGTGACACGACGCTGATCACGCTCGCGGCCGCGGGGGACGCGCCGACGCGGTGGTCGGTGTCCACCTCGGCGGGGTGGCTGTACTTCTCGCGGTCCTCGGGAACGCTCCGGCCGGGCGAGTCGTTCACGATCAAGGTGTACGTCGATCATCTGCGGGAGCCGGCCGGGCACTGGAGCGCGCGGGTGGCGGTGGCGCCGGCGGGGGCGGTGGTGTCGATCGACGGGTACGGGATGGCTCCGCCGGTGCGAAGGGGGCCGACCCCTCCGGGGCGGCCGACGCCGACGGTGACCGAGTCGGCGTCTCCCCGACCGACACCGCCGGTCAGCGAGCCGCCGACGTCGGCCTCGCCTACGCCGACCGGATCGGAGACGCCCAGCCCGACGGGGTCGGCTTCGCCGACGGAGAGCGAGAGTGCGGGGGCGTCGGCGAGTCCGTGACGGGTGGGTTGCGGTGTGTGGGCAGGTGTGGCCGCATCGTGGCTGGTCGCGCAGTTCCCCGCGCCCCTTCGGGGCGTTCCCGAAACGAGTGCCTCAGCTCGCCGGGTCCGCCGGATGCGGGGCCACGAGTGGGAGCTGGGAGGCCAGGCGCTGCTCGCAGAGTTCTGCCAGGCGGTCGTAGCCGGCCTTGCCCATCAGTTCGGTCAGCTCCGGGCGGTAGGAGACGTAGACCGGGTCGCCCGCGCCGTGTGCCGAGGTCGCCGACGTGCACCACCAGTGCAGGTCGTGGCCGCCCGGGCCCCAGCCCCTGCGGTCGTACTCGCCGATCGAGACCTGGAGGACGCGCGTGTCGTCGGGGCGGTCGATCCAGTCGTACGTGCGGCGGATCGGCAGCTGCCAGCAGACGTCCGGCTTGGTCTCCAGCGGCTCGCGGCCCTCCCGCAGCGCCAGGATGTGCAGCGAGCAGCCCGCGCCGCCCTCGAACCCGGGACGGTTCTGGAAGATGCACGAGCCGTTGAACGGGCGGGTCTGGCGGGAGCCCTCGTCGTCCTCCGAGATCCAGCCGTTCCGTGTGCCCTCGTCGTGGTGCTGCCAGATGTCCGGAGTGAGCCTCGACACATGATCGGCGACCCGCTTCTCGTCGTCCTCGTCGGAGAAGTGCGCGCCCAGCGTGCAGCAGCCGTCGTCCGCGCGGCCCGCCTGGATGCCCTGGCAGCCGCTGCCGAAGATGCAGTTCCAGCGAGAGGTCAGCCATGTCAGATCACAGCGGAACACCTGCTCGTCGTCCGCCGGATCCGGGAATTCCACCCATGCGCGCGCGAAGTCGAGGCCCTTCTCGTCCCCTGCCGGAGGCCGCTGTGACGTCTTCGACTTCTTCGGTGGCTTCGCCCGAGAAGAACCGTCGGCGGATTTGGCGCCCTTGTGGTCCTTCGTCTTTTTCGTCTTTGGCACCTGTACAGGGTATGTCGCCCGGCCCGGCTTCGGGGACGGCTCCGACGAGGGGATACCGGCCACCTGGCAGTAGCGTTCCGTACATGAGACTCGGTGTCCTCGACGTGGGATCCAACACGGTGCATCTGCTGGTGGTGGATGCGCACCCCGGTGCACGCCCGCTGCCCGCGCACTCGCACAAGGCGGAACTGCGCCTTGCCCAACTCCTCGACGGCGACGCCGCGATCGGTCCCGACGGGGTCGAGAAACTGGTCCGTGTCGTCCATGAGGCCCTGCAGGCCGCCGAGGACAAGGGCGTCGAGGATCTGCTGCCGTTCGCCACCTCCGCCGTGCGCGAGGCCAGCAACGCCGATGACGTCCTCGCGCGCGTGAAGGCCGAGACCGGCGTCGAGCTCCAGGTCCTCACCGGCGCCGAGGAGGCCCGGCTGACCTTCCTCGCGGTACGCCGGTGGTTCGGCTGGTCCGCCGGAAAACTGCTGGTCCTGGACATCGGCGGCGGCTCCCTGGAGATCGCGTACGGCATCGACGAGGAGCCGGACACGGCCGTCTCGCTGCCGCTCGGCGCCGGCCGGCTCACCGCCGGCTGGCTCCCCGGCGACCCGCCGGCCCCGGCGGACATACGGGCACTGCGCCGCCATGTACGGGCCGAGATCGCGCGAACGGTCGGCGAGTTCAGCCGCTTCGGCGCCCCCGACCACGTGGTCGCCACTTCCAAGACCTTCAAGCAGCTGGCCCGTATCGCCGGCGCGGCCCGCTCCGCCGACGGCCTCTACGTCCAGCGCGAGCTCAAGCGCAGTTCCCTGGAGACCTGGGTCCCGCGGCTGGCGGCCATGGACACGGCCCAGCGCAGCGCGCTCCCGGGAGTCTCCGAGGGCCGCTCGGGCCAGCTGGTGGCGGGCGCGCTGGTGGCGGAGGCCGCGATGGACCTGTTCGGGGTGGAGACGGTGGAGGTGTGCCCGTGGGCGCTCCGGGAGGGCGTGATCCTGCGGCGACTTGATCACATGGGTTCGGCGTAGGCACCCCCGCAGGGGGCGCGGGCGACCCGCAACGGCGGGCAGGCGCCGGGCCCCACCGCCGACGCGACGATCGTCACACCGGCGAAGACGTGCCCCGCCTCCACCCAACCCCACCCCGTAACCTGTCCCTCGTGGCAAAACCAAGGGACGTCGTCCGCATCCCGGATGCGAAGGTCGCGCTCTCCACGGCCTCCGTCTATCCGGAGTCGACGGCGACGGCCTTCGAGATCGCCGCGCGCCTCGGCTACGACGGTGTCGAGGTCATGGTGTGGACCGACCCGGTCAGCCAGGACATCGAGGCCCTGCGCAGGCTGAGCGACTACCACCGCATCCCGATCCTCGCCGTCCACGCGCCCTGTCTGCTGATCACCCAGCGGGTCTGGTCCACCGACCCCTGGGTCAAGCTCCAGCGGGCCCGGGCCGCCGCCGAGAAGCTGGGCGCGAGCACGGTCGTGGTGCATCCGCCGTTCCGCTGGCAGCGTCAGTACGCCCGCGACTTCGTCGAGGGGATCTGGCGCATGGCGAACGAGACGGACGTCCGGTTCGCGGTGGAGAACATGTACCCCTGGCGCTATCGCGACCGCGAGATGCTGGCGTACGCCCCCGACTGGGACGTCACCAAGGACGACTACCGGCACTTCACGATCGACCTCAGCCATGCCGCGACCTCGCGCACGGACGCGCTCGCCATGCTCGACCGGATGGGCGGCCGGCTCGGCCATGTCCACCTCGCCGACGGCCGCGGCTCCGCCAAGGACGAGCACCTGGTGCCCGGCCGCGGCACCCAGCCCTGTGCCGAGCTCCTGGAGCGCCTCGCGTTCACCGGTTTCGACGGGCATGTCGTCATCGAGGTCAACACCCGGCGCGCGATGTCCGGCGCCGAGCGCGAGGCCGACCTCGCGGAGGCGCTGGCCTTCACCCGCCTGCACCTGGCCTCGGCGCTGAAGGTGCCCCGCCGGTGACCGGCGCCGAGACCGGAAACGGTGACGCCGGTACCGGTACCGGTACCGGTACCGGTACCGGTACCGGTACCCGTCGCCGCGGCCGCCCCCCGCGTACCGAGTCGGCGGACACCCGGGACCGTATCCTCGCCGCCGCGCGCGAGGAGTTCTCCGAACTCGGGTACGACAAGACGTCCGTCCGCGGGATCGCCAAGGCCGCCGGCGTGGACTCGGCCCTCGTGCACCACTACTTCGGCACCAAGGAGCAGGTCTTCGAGGCCGCCATCTCGGTCGCCTTCGCCCCCGCGCTGAACGCGCCCGTGGCGATCGCCGACGGCCCGGTGGACGGCGTCGGCGAGCGCCTGACCCGCTTCATATTCGGCATCTGGGAGAACCCCACCACCCGTACACCCCTGCTGGCGATCCTCCGCTCGGCCGTGAACAACGAGACAGCCGCCGCCGTCTTCCGCCGGCTGATCGCCGCCCAGCTGCTGCGCCGTCTCGCCGAACAGCTGGACCTCCCGGACGCGCATCTGCGCGCCGAGCTGGCGGCCGCGCAGCTGGTCGGGTGCGCGATGCTGCGGTACGTGATCAAGCTGGAGCCGTTGGCGTCGGCCGACCTGGAGCAGATCGTGGCGCGGGTGGCGCCGGTGGTGCAGGGGCATCTGACCGGGCCCTGAGGCCGGCATCACGAGACACCCGTCCCGCATTCCGGACACCTCGTCCCGAGGCCTGGGCAACGGGCGTACGCTCGTTAGCAGCCCTATCTGTCTGAAGGAGCGAGCCACGATGCCCGAGCTGAGGTCCCGCACAGTCACCCACGGCCGCAACATGGCGGGCGCCCGCGCCCTTATGCGCGCCTCCGGTGTACCGGGCGCGGACATCGGCCGCAAGCCGATCATCGCGGTCGCCAACAGCTTCACCGAGTTCGTGCCGGGCCACACCCACCTCCAGCCGGTCGGCCGGATCGTCTCCGAGGCGATCAAGGAGGCGGGCGGCATCCCGCGCGAGTTCAACACGATCGCCGTGGACGACGGCATCGCGATGGGCCACGGCGGCATGCTGTACTCCCTCCCGTCCCGCGACCTGATCGCCGACTCGGTCGAGTACATGGTCGAGGCGCACTGCGCCGACGCCCTGGTCTGCATCTCCAACTGCGACAAGATCACGCCGGGCATGCTGATGGCCGCGCTGCGGCTCAACATCCCCACGGTCTTCGTCTCCGGCGGCCCGATGGAGGCCGGCCGCGCCACCCTCGTCGACGGCACGGTCCGCACCCTCGACCTGGTCGACGCGATCTCCGACGCCGTGAATGACAAGATCTCGGACGAGGACATCCTCCGTATCGAGGAGAACGCCTGTCCGACCTGTGGCTCCTGCTCCGGCATGTTCACCGCCAACTCGATGAACTGCCTGACCGAGGCCATCGGTCTCTCCCTCCCCGGCAACGGCTCGGTCCTGGCCACCCACACGGCCCGTAAACAGCTGTACGTCGCCGCGGCCCGCACGGTCATGGACATCACCCGCCGCTACTACGAGCAGGACGACGACACGGTCCTGCCCCGCAACGTCGCGACCTTCGAGGCGTTCGAGAACGCGATGGCCCTGGACATCGCCATGGGCGGCTCCACCAATACGATCCTGCACCTGCTGGCCGCCGCCCAGGAGGCGGGTGTCCCGTTCGGCCTGGAGGAGATCAACGAGGTCTCGCGCCGGGTGCCCTGCCTGGCCAAGGTGGCGCCGAACGTCGCGAAGACCCGCACGTACTACATGGAGGACGTGCACCGGGCCGGCGGCATCCCCGCCCTCCTCGGTGAACTGCACCGCGGCGGTCTCCTCAACGAGGACGTCCACTCCGTGCACAGCCCGTCCCTGTCGGACTGGCTGAAGACCTGGGACGTGCGCGGCGGCTCCCCGTCCCCCGAGGCGGTGGAACTGTGGCACGCGGCCCCCGGCTGCGTCCGCTCCTCCGAGGCCTTCTCCCAGTCCGAGCGCTGGGAGGCCCTGGACGAGGACGCGGCGGAGGGCTGCATCCGCAGCGTCGAGCACGCGTACTCCAAGGACGGCGGCCTCGCCGTCCTCAAGGGCAACCTCGCCGTCGACGGCTGCGTGGTGAAGACGGCCGGCGTCGACGAGTCGATCTGGACCTTCGAGGGCCCGGCGGTCGTCTGCGAGTCGCAGGAAGAGGCCGTCGAGAAGATCCTCAACAAGCAGGTCACCCACGGCGACGTGGTCGTCATCCGCTACGAGGGCCCCAAGGGCGGCCCCGGCATGCAGGAGATGCTGTACCCGACGTCCTTCCTCAAGGGCCGCGGCCTCGGCAAGACCTGTGCGCTGATCACGGACGGCCGCTTCTCCGGCGGCACGTCGGGCCTGTCGATCGGCCACGCCTCCCCGGAGGCGGCCTCGGGCGGCACCATCGCCCTCGTCGAGAACGGCGACCGGATCCGCATCGACATCCCGAACCGCACGATCGAGCTCCTCGTCGACGACGCCGAGCTGGCCCGTCGCGAGCAGGCCCTGGACGGCGTGTACGCCCCTAAGAACCGCGACCGCAAGGTCTCGGCGGCCCTGCGGGCCTACGCGGCGATGGCCACCAGCGCGGACCGCGGCGCGGTGCGCGACGTGAGCAAGCTCGGCTGACACCGGGCACGTGACACCTGCGACAGGGGGCGCCTCCCACAAGGGGGGCGCCCCCTTCCGCCGTGTGTCATCACCAGGCGGCGGGATCCTCCGCGTCCACGGCGAAGACGGTGCCGTCGGGGGCGGTGGCGTAGATGTGGGTGGTGAGGATCAGGGGGGCGGGCACCGAGGTGGCGACCCCGCCCGAGGCCGTTCCGAAGCGGGGCGAGGTCTGTCCCGCCACCTTCCCGTCGTGCGTGTCCACAGCCATGAGCCGTCCGTCGGCGGCCGAGAAGTACACGTGCCGGTCGTCGGCGACGGGCGCCGAGCCCCGGCTCACCGAAGTCTCCAGGTGCCATGTCCGCTTGCCTGAGTCCAGGTCGACGGCGTCCAGGGCCCCGGTGGCGGCCAGCAGGTAGACCACGCCGTCGTACACCCCGGCCTGCGCGTCCGCACGCGGTACGGGCAGTTTGACCCGGCGGGTGGTTCCGGACCCCGGCGTGTAGCGGACCACCGCATCGGTGTCGCCGTACACCGGATCAGCGGCCAGCAGGAAGACCGCCCCGTCCTGCGCGCCGACCGGCCGCAGCAGACCCTGCAAAGGCGCGTCCCACCGTACGTCTCCGGTGGCCGGGTCCACGGCGGTCACCCGGGTGCCGGCCCCATCCGCGGACGAACTGGTCACATACGCCGACGACGGATCCGAGGGGAAGAAGTCTATCCGCGGTGTGCCGTGCCCCCCTGTGGGTCGGCTCCACTTGCTGGTGCCGGTCGCGCTGTCCACCCCGTTGACCGTGCCGTCCGCGCGCGCGAGCAGAAGCATGTCGCCGGCGAATTTCATCCCCCTGTTCTCGGGCAGGTCCCGCTGCCATCGGCTCCTGCCCGAGTCCGGATCGAGCGCCGTCACATGCCGGGCCCCGTCCGTGACGAGTTGAACGAGCCCGCCGGAGAGGACCGGGGGCCTGCTCCAGTGGGCGTCGGTGACGGAGTGGCGCCAGAGCACGGCGCCCGTCACCGGGTCCAGGGCGAAGGCCGCAGACGACTCGGTGCAGAACAACTTTCCCTCACCGGTGGCACATTGGGGCGTGGCCGCGCCCTTGGTGACCGCTTTCGCCTGCCAGGCGGCGAAAGCGGCGGCAGTGGTTCTCGGATTGCTCTCCCGCTGCTCCGGGCCGCTGCTCCCGGCCCCCCACTGGACGAAGGCCGCGGCCCCGCCCAGCGCGAGCACGACGGCACCCGTGGCCAAGGCGACGTGCCTGCTGAGGCGTGGCCGCCGCCGCTCCGGCTCCTTCGCCTTCGGCGGCTCCGGCATGTCACTGCTGTCACCGATGCCATTGGTCCGCTGTGCCGGTATGAACGCCTGCGTGTCGTACGACGCTGACAACGACCGCAGTTCCCGCATCATTTCGTCGGGCGTCGGCCGGTCCTCGGGCTCCTTGGCGAGACAGCGCAGCACCAGCGGAGCCAACTCCTCCGGCATGCCGGTGAGGTCGGGCTCGTCATGGACGACCTGGTAGGCGACGACATAAGGGCTGTCGGAGTCGAACGGCCCCCGCCCGGTCGCCGCGTGCACCAGCACCGACCCGAGCGCGAAGATGTCGGCGGCCGGCCCCACCTCACGCGGCCGCCGGAACTGCTCCGGCGCCATGAACGGCGGCGTACCGATCAACTTCCCCGTCTCGGTCCGCAGTTCGCTGTCCTTCGGCCGGGAGATGCCGAAGTCGATGACCTTCGGACCGTCCTCGGCGAGCAGCACGTTGCTCGGCTTGAGATCCCGGTGCACCACCCCGACCCGGTGAATGTCGCGCAGCGCCTCGGCGAGCCCGGCCATCAGCCGGCGCAGCTGGGCAGGGGACATGGGCCCGTTCCGCTTCACCTGCTCGGAGAGGGTCGGGCCAGGGATGAAGAGGGTGGCCATCCAGGGCCGTGCGGCCTCTGGATCGGCGTCCACGACGGGCGCGGTGAAGGCCCCGCTGACCTTCCGTGCCGCAGCCACCTCCTGCCGGAAACGGCCCCTGAACTCGCGGTCCTTGGCGAACTCGGCGTGCACGACCTTCACGGCGAGTTTCAGCCCCGAGGTGCTGCGGGCGAGGTGCACCACGCCCATGCCGCCCGAACCCAGGCAGGATTCCAGGCGGTAGTGCCCGGCGTACTCGGGAAGTTCCGCTTCCGCGCCCGCTCCGGTGTTGCGCTGTGGCGTCATGGGATCACCCCCGTGCTGTTCCTCGCGGCGCGCGACGCACGGAGCCTAGTCGATGACGCGTGCGATACAGAGGCGGCTTGCTAGCCTCCGCGTGCGAGTTGCGCACATGTGTTTCGTGGCTCGATTCAGGGGAATCAACGGGACTCCATGGCACTCATGGGTCTGGTGGGGGGAGCTCTACATGTCTGTCGATCACGCGCAGGAAGCCGAGAGCAGCGGCGAGGAGGAGGCCGTCACGACGCTGACGGCGTCCGTGCGCTACTACTCGGTCGCCCCAGGCCTCCGCCTTAACGTCCGCAGCGGTCCCGGCACCAGTTACGACATCACCCGCGTCCTCCCCGAGGGCGCCAAGGTCCCGATCTACTGCCAGACGCCCGGTACGACGGTCTCCGGGTACTACGGCACGTCCAAGATCTGGGACAACATCAGCAACGGCGAGTTCGTGTCAGACGCCTACGTCAACACGGGCAGCGACGGTTACGTGACCGACCGCTGCTCCTGACCGGTCCAGGAGGACTGGGATGACATCCAGAAGACGCGCTTCCCTCCTTCTCGCAGGCTCCGCCGGAGCCTTTCTCATGATCATGGGGTCGGCCTCCGTCGCCAGCGCGGCCGCCACCGTGAACACATACTCCGTCGCCCCGGGCGTCCGTCTGAACGTCCGCAGCGGCCCGGGCACCAACTACAACATCACCCGCACCCTCCCCGAGGGCACCAAGGTCCCGATCTTCTGCCAGACGCCGGGTACGACTGTGTCCGGGTATTACGGCACGTCGAACATCTGGGACAACATCGACAACGGCGAATACGTCTCGGACACCAACGTCCACACAGGCAGCGACGGCTACGTGGCCGACCGCTGCGCCTGACCGGTCACCCCGACCCGGAGCCCGCGGCCCCCGGCGCCATAATCGTCCCGTGAGCGACGAACCAGGCACCCCGGACACCCCCGCGGGCTCCACCGGCGAGGCCTCGAGCGGCCCCCGCCCCGAGCCCCTCCGTTTCTTCGGCACGTCCTGGGTCAACCATGACGACGGATACACCGTCCGCCGCGTCGGCGTGGCCGTGGGCTCGCTGGCCGCGGCCGTCGCCTCCTGCCTGGTCCTCCGCCTCGCCTACCAGGGCGTGCAACTCGCCGACACCGGGGCTTTCGTCACGGTCCTGGTCGTCGCGATGTTCGCCATCTGCAGCGCCCTGGCCTTCCGGAACACCTGGGAGTCCTTCGGCAAGCGCCCCGACCCCGAACGGCAGGCCTCCCTGCGCGGCCTCCTCGCCATCGGTTTCGTCGGCTCCCTCCTCGCCTACTTCTTCCGCGCCCTGACGGAGGCCCCCGGCGAACGACTCCACCGCGCCGAGTACGAGACCGCCGTCCAGGAACACGAACGCCGCACCACGCGTCGCACGGGCAATCCGTCGAAGAAGAAGCGGAAGCGCTGAGACCGTCCGGTACGGCACCGGGCGTCCATGCCCGCCTGCCGATATCCCCTGTCGTCCCCCACCCCGCCCCCGGGACCATGGCCGTATGACCACAAGCCAGTCGCACCCCTCGAACCCCGCCCCTTCCTCCCACGCGACCCGCGCCCACTCCTTCAACGCCGCCGCGGCCCAGTACGCCGCGAACCGCCCCTCCTACCCGCCGGCTCTCCTCGACGCCGTCGAAGAGGAGGCCGGCCGCTCCCTCGCCGGCGCCCGGGTGGTCGACGTCGGCGCGGGCACCGGCATCGCGACCGCCCTCCTGCACGCGCGCGGCGCCGACGTGGTCGCGGTGGAGCCGGGCGAGGGCATGGCGGCGCAGTTCCAGGCCACACTCCCCGGCGTCCCGGTCGTCCGCGGCAACGGCAACGCCCTCCCGCTCGCCGACGGCACCGCCGACTTCCTCACCTACGCCCAGGCCTGGCACTGGACCGACCCGGCCCGCTCCGTACCGGAGGCACTCCGCGTACTGCGCCCCGGCGGCGCGCTGGCGCTGTGGTGGAACACCGACGCCCAGGACATCGACTGGATCGTCGGGCAGAGCGACCGGACAAGCCGCTTCCTCGGCCTGGACACGGCCGCAGAGAAGCGCAAGGCGGCCGACCGCACGGATCTCGCGGACCCCAGCGGCCGCCTCCGCTTCACCCGCCGCGAGGTCCGCTGGAGTCGCCGCGTCCCCCTCGACACCCACCTCGCCAACATCGGCAGCCACTCGGCATTCCTGGTCACCCCCGAGGACCGCCGCACCGCCTTCTTCGCGGACGAGCGTGCCCACCTTCTGAAGGTCTTCCCGGAAGGGATCGTCGAGGAGACGTACGACGTCCTCCTCCTCGTCGCCCTCAACACCTGAGCCATACGCCCACACCGGCCCGCCGACCCGATGCAGCCGCGGGGGCCGGTGGCGGCTCAGCCATGTCCCCCCGGCGGACCCGGCCGGACTCAGCGGGCGGACCCGCCTCGGACGTACCCCTCGATCACGATCAGCGGACGTGACAGGCGTACCCCGCCCACCTGCCGGGATCCCGCCCGGTCAGCGGGACACCGGCGAGGGCGACTTGCCCTCCGGTCGTCGCAGCGAACGCCAGACGCCAGACGCCCGACTCCCGGCGCCCCGGCACGACAGTTCCAGCGGTGCTGCCCCTCGCATGCTCCCCTTGACGACCCCTGCCGCGCCGAGGATTATTCATCACATGGTGAATTACTCGCCGGAGCCGACCGAGGCCCCCGGCAACTCCGCCCTGCCCCCAGCCGTCCAAGCCGCCGGACTCACCGCAGTCCGCGGCCCCCGTACCGTCCTGCGCGGCCTCGACTTCACCGTCCCCCGCGGCCAGATCACCGGCCTGCTCGGGCCCTCCGGATGCGGCAAGTCGACCCTGATGCGTTCCATCGTCGGCAGCCAGGCCAAGGTCACCGGAACCCTGAACGTCCTCGGCCGGCCCGCGGGCCACCCCACCCTCCGGACCCGCATCGGCTACGTGACCCAAGCCCCCTCCGTCTACGACGACCTGACCATCCGCCAGAACCTCGACTACTTCGGCGCGATCCTCGACCCCACCCGCCCCGCCCCCGACCGTCGAGCCGACGTCGAACGCGTCCTCGGCGAAGTCGACCTCACCAGCCACGCCGACTCCCTCGCCGGCAACCTCTCCGGCGGCCAGCGCAGCCGCGTCTCGCTCGCCGTCGCCCTGCTCGGCACCCCCGAACTCCTCGTCCTCGACGAACCCACCGTCGGCCTGGACCCCGTGCTGCGCCGCGACCTGTGGCAGCTCTTCCACTCCATCACCGCCACCCGCGGCGCCACCCTCCTCATCTCCTCCCACGTCATGGACGAGGCCGAGCGCTGCCACCGCCTCCTCCTCATGCGCGAGGGCGAGATCCTCGCCGACGACACCCCCGAGGCCCTCCGCACCCGCACCGGCTCCGACACGGTCGAGGCGGCCTTCCTCCACCTCGTCGACGAAGCGGCCGCGACTTCCCAGTCCCGCACGAAGGAAAGCGCACGATGACCACTCAGACGGCCACCACCCGGACGGCGACCACCGCCACCGCACCCGTCAGCGCCCTGAACCTCTCCCGCACCACGGCCACCGCGGCCCGCGTCCTGCGCCAGCTCCGCCACGACCCCCGCACGATCGCGCTGCTGCTCCTCATCCCCTGCCTGATGCTGGTCCTGCTCCGCTACGTCTTCGACGGCAGCCCGCACACCTTCGACAACATCGGCGCCTCACTCCTCGGCATCTTCCCGCTCATCACGATGTTCCTGGTGACCTCCATCGCCACCCTCCGCGAACGCACCTCCGGCACCCTCGAACGCCTCCTCGCCATGCCCCTGGGCAAAGCCGACCTGATCGCCGGCTACGCGCTCGCCTTCGGCATCCTCGCGATCATCCAGTCTGCCCTGGCCACCGGCCTGGCCGTCTGGTTCCTGGGCCTCGACGTCACCGGCTCCCCCTGGCTCCTGCTCCTGGTCGCCCTGCTCGACGCCCTGCTCGGCACGGCCCTCGGTCTTTTCGTCTCGGCCTTCGCGGCCTCGGAATTCCAGGCGGTCCAGTTCATGCCCGCGGTGATCTTTCCCCAGCTCCTCCTCTGCGGCCTCTTCACACCCCGCTCCGAGATGCACCCCGCCCTCGAAGCGCTCTCCGACGTCCTCCCCATGTCCTACGCGGTCGACGGCATGAACCAGGTCCTCAACCACACCGACATGACCGCCACCTTCCTCAGGGACGTCCTGATCGTCGCCGGCTGCGCCCTGCTGGTGCTGACCCTGGGCGCGGCCACCCTCAGGCGACGGACGGCATAGCCGCCGCCGACGTCCGCCCAGCGGACAACCGCCCCTCGCCCGCCACTCCCGGTGCCAGACTGAACCGTATGAGTCAGAAAGTCGCAGTCCTCGGCACCGGCAAGATCGGCGAAGCCCTGCTCAGCGGAATGATCCGGGCAGGCTGGGCACCCGCCGACCTCCTGGTCACCGCCCGCCGCCCCGAACGGGCCGAAGAACTCCGCGCCCGTCACGGAGTCACCCCGGTGACCAACGCCGAGGCCGCGAAGACGGCCGACACCCTGATCCTCACGGTCAAGCCGCAGGACATGGGCACCCTCCTCGACGAACTCGCCCCGCACATCCCCGCCGACCGCCTCGTCATCAGCGGCGCGGCGGGCATCCCCACCTCCTTCTTCGAGGAGCGCCTCGTCACCGGCACCCCGGTCGTCCGTGTCATGACGAACACTCCCGCCCTCGTCGACGAGGCGATGTCCGTCATCTCCGCCGGCAGCCACGCCACCGCCGCCCACCTCGCCACCGCCGAGGAGATCTTCGGTGCCGTCGGCAAGACCCTCCAGGTCCCCGAGTCCCAGCAGGACGCCTGCACCGCCCTGTCGGGCTCGGGCCCGGCGTACTTCTTCTACCTGGTCGAGGCCATGACCGACGCCGGCATCCTGCTCGGCCTGCCCCGGGACAAGGCCCACGAACTCATCGTCCAGTCCGCGATCGGCGCCGCCGTGATGCTCCGCGACAGCGGTGAACACCCCGTCAAGCTCCGTGAGAACGTCACCTCGCCCGCCGGCACCACCATCAACGCCATCCGCGAACTGGAGAACCACGGCGTACGAGCCGCCCTCATCGCCGCCCTCGAAGCCGCCCGCGACCGCAGCCGTGCACTCGCCACCGGCAAGAAGGACTGAGGCAAGAAGGACTGAGGCAAGAAAGACCGGGGCAACAAGGCCCAGGACACCGAGGACCGAGGCGAGCAGGATCGAGTTGGGCCACGAGGGACTGCCGTGCGCCTAGCGCGCCGCGTTCAACGCGGGCTGGGCCGCGGCAGCCCCCGAGAAGGCGCCCGGTGGCAACAGCCCGATCCCCCGATAGGCGGTATCGACGATCGGCCGGGCGATCGCCCGAGCCTTCTCCGCTCCATGCCGCAGCACCTCCTCCACATATCCCGGATCGACGCACAACTCCTTGTGCCTGGCCTGCACGGGACCGAGCACGTCCAACACCGCCTCCGCGGTGGCCTGCTTCAGAGCGCCGTACGAATCGTGAACGGTTGCCAGTGACTCAGGGTTCCCGCCCGTGCACGCAGCGAGAATCTCCAGCAGATTCGCGACCCCGGGCTGCTCCTCCCGGTCGTAGACGACTTCCTGCCCGCTGTCCGTCACGGCCCGCATGATCTTCTTCCGGATCACCTCGGGTTCGTCGAGCAGATAGACGATGCCCGCCCCGGAGTCGTCGCTCTTACCCATCTTCGACGTCGGATCCTGCAGGTTCATCACCCGTGCCGCCACCTTCGGCACGGTCGCCTTCGGCACCACGAACGTATGCCCGTACCGCTGGTTGAACCGCACCGCGAGATCCCGCGCCAGCTCCACGTGCTGCGCCTGGTCGTCCCCGACCGGCACCTCGTCCGCCCCGTACGCCAAGATGTCCGCCGCCATCAGCGCCGGATACGTCAGCAGGGACAGCCGCACACTCCGCCCGCGCACCGCCTCGCTCGCGACCTTCTCCTTGTACTGGATCATGCGCCGCATCTCCCCGTCGGTCGCCACGCACTCCATGAGGTACGACAGCCGGGTGTGCTCGTCGACATGACTCTGCACGAACACGGTGCACAGCTGCGGATCCAGACCGGCCGCCAGCAGCAGGGTCGCCGCCTGCCGGGTGAGCCGGCGCAGCCGCGCCGGATCGTGGTCCACGGTCATCCCGTGCAGATCGACGATGCAGAACAGGGAGTCGGCCTGGTGCTGATCCACGGCAGCCCACTGCCGCATGGCCCCCAGGTAGTTCCCCAGCGTCAGGTGCCCGGTCGGCTTGATCCCGCTGAAGACCCGTGTCATTCCTTCTCCACCTCCTGGTCGGAGCCGCCGTCCCGAGCGGCCGACCCTCAGAGGTTCTGGAGGGAGATACACGAACGGCCGCCGAAGCGGCGGCCGTTGAATGCGTACGTGAACGCGGCCGCCGTCAGGCGGCCCACCACTGCTGGGTGCACGTACGCGTAGTCATGTCGTCCACCATACGCTCCGGGGTGCCGTCCCGCCGCGAGTTGACACACCCCAACCGGTTACGTAATGTTCTCCGAGTTGTCCGACGTGAGCGCCGACTCCGGTCGGTCCCCGGACAGCCATTCCGCAAGTACCTACCAGCAGTCGGCGACTCGTCGTCGTTTTGCTTCGGCATGCGTATGTGCGAAATGAAGGAATCCACGTTCGAAAGGACGCGGCCCCCGATTAGCTCGGAGGCCGGGAATCCGCTAAAGTCTCACTCGTCGGAACGGCCCAACAGCCGCGAAGACAACCCCCGCTGACTGGGAATCAGACGCCGAAAGGATCTGATAGAGTCGGAACCGCCGGAAAGGGAAACGCGAGAGCGAGAACCTGGAAAGCACCGAGGAAATCGGATCGGAAAAAGATCTGATAGAGTCGGAAACGCAAGAACGAAGGGAAGCCCGGAGGAAAGCCCGAGAGGGTGAGTACAAAGGAAGCGACCGTTCCTTGAGAACTCAACAGCGTGCCAAAAGTCAACGCCAGATATGTTGATACCCCGTCTCCGGCCATCACGGCTGGGGCGAG